>NZ_JAYKPK010000001.1:0-655177 GCF_035117555.1 Yoonia sp. 67-2 | reverse complement strand
AGAGCGCGACCAAGGCGAGCCAGCCACCCCAGATCAGCAGCCGCATGCGCGGGGTGCGATAGGTCCAGACTTGGGAATGATGGGTCAGCTCGGTCATTGCAGGAACTTTCGCAGATAGCTGGAGCTGTATTCCGCCACCATCACGATCCCGATGATGATCAGCAAAATTGCCCCGGCACTATCATATTCATAGCGGCTGATCGCGGTGTTCAGCGTCGCGCCAATGCCGCCCGCACCGACGATCCCGATTACAGCGGATTCGCGGAAATTGATATCAAGCCGGTATAGCGACAACCCGATCAGCCGTGGCATCACCTGCGGCTGGATCGCGTAATTGACGACCTGCCACCAGGATGCGCCGGTGGCGCGGACGGCTTCTGCCTGTGCCTCCTGAATTTCCTCGATATCATCGGCCAGCAATTTGGCGATGAAGCCGATGGTCGCGAATGACAGCGTCAGGAAGCCGGCGAAAGGGCCGAACCCGAACATCGCCACCAGAAAGATTGCGATGATGATTTCCTGTAACGCCCGACTGATGGCGATGATCGACCGGCAGATCGCATAAATCCAGCGGGGCGCGATATTGCGCGCCGCCCCGATCCCGATGGGGATGGAAATCGCAACACCGACCACGGTCGAGGTCAGCGTCATCGTAAGGCTTTCGACCAGACCCGTGCTGATATCACGCCAGCGGCTGGTGAAATCCGGTTGCAGGAACCCCATGATAAAGCGCTGTCCGCGTTCCAGACCTTCGTAGACGCGGGTCCAGTTCACCTCTACCGATCCGATGGCGAGGATTAGATAAATGACAATGCCGGTTTGCAGCGCAATCCGCCAGCGCCGGTCCTTGACGATTTGCGGCGGGCGTTTCCAACTGGTGGGATAGCTGCTCATATGACCAGCGCCGCCAGACGGTCGCGCGCGTCGGCCTCGGCGGCGGTCTGTTCCTCGTCGCCCTTGCGCATCGCGTTCCAATCTTCTTCGCCATAGATCGTGGTCAAGGCATCCTGCGTCAGCAGATCAGGCGGCCCGTCAAAGACAACGCGCCCGGCGCGCAGCCCCACGATGCGCTGCATGAATTGCTGGGCCAGCGGGACGTCATGGATATTGACGATGGCGGGCAGACCGCGTTCGGCGCAAATCTCGATCAGCAGGCGCATGATCTGACGGGATGTCTTGGGGTCAAGGCTCGCCGTCGGTTCATCGACCAGCAGCAATTCGGGGTCCTGCGCCAGCGCGCGGGCGATGCCCACGCGTTGCCGCTGACCACCGGACAAAGCATCGGCGCGTTTATCGGCATGTTCCATCAACCCGACACGGTCCAGCAGCGCATAGGCGCGCGCGATATCATCTGCGGGGAATTTGCGCAGATAACTGCGCCAGAACGGGACATAGCCCAAACGGCCTGACAGCACGTTTTCCATCACGGTCAGCCGTTCAACCAAAGCATATTCCTGAAAGATCATCCCGATCCGGCGACGCTGCTGGCGCAAGTCGCGCTTGCCAAGACCTACAAGGTCCACATCGTTCAGCAGCACCTTGCCGCCGGTCGGTTCGACCAGCCGGTTGATGCAGCGGATCAACGTGGATTTGCCCGCGCCAGAGGGGCCGATCAGCCCCATGATCTGGCCTTTGGGCACCTCGAGCGACACGTCAGACAGGGCCGTGTCGCCGGTTTTATAGGTCTTGGAAAGCGATTGAAGGATCAGCATGGGATATCCTGAAAAAGGGGAACGCGGGCGATTTGCACCGCCCGCGTCAATCCGTGGGGCCTGCGTTATTCGCAGGTGTATTGCACGTCCAGCGCCGCGTCGATCTGACGGATCACGGCCCAGTTTTCCTGGAAGGTGATCGGGATGAACTGTGCTTCACCCGAAGCGCTGAATTCTTCTTCCATGCTGGTGCCGGCCCAGTCGAAAGAGAAGAAAGCCTCTGCCACTTTTTCCTGCAGATCGGGGTGCAGGTTATAGACGGTGCCATAGCCGGTGGTTGGGAAAGTGTCGGATGTATAGATGATCTCGACCTGATCGGCGGTGATCACGTCGCGGGCTTCCATCCGCTTGCGCACCGAATTGGCGATGGCGGCAGCGTCATAGTCGCGGTTGGCGACACCCAGGATCGAATTGTCATGCGCGCCGGAAAAGGCGGTTTCAAAATCGGTGCCAGCGACCAGCGCGAATTCGGATTCCAGCAGGGCGGATGGTGCCTTGAAGCCGGAATTCGAGGTTTCCGAGGTAAAGGCCAAGGTGCGGCCAGCAAGATCGGCGATTTCGGCGATGCCGCTGTCAGGATAGGTGATGATTTCCATCTCATAGCCGAAAGAGCCATCTTCGGCGGCCATCATGGCGAATGGACGGAAACCGGCACAGGCAACGGCCAGCGGGTTTGACCCGGTGTTGAAACCGGCGACATGCAGACGGCCCGCGCGCATCGCTTCGATCTGGGCGGCGTTGGATTGCACGGGGAAAAATTGCACGGTCTTGCCGGTCAGTTCTTCCATGTGGTCAAGGAAGGGCTGCCAGACTTCTGCGTAAACGGCAGGATCTTCGACAGGTGTATAGGCAAACACCAAAGTGTCAGGGTCCAGCCACTGGCTTTCGTCGGTGGGGATGTCGGCGATCAGGTCGCCGTCAGTGTCGACATAGCCTTCGGACAACGCGAACTCAGCAAAGCTGGGCGTGGCCAGGACGACAGCCATAGCGGTCAGTGACGCAATCATTTTCATGGTGAATTTCCTTTGTGACAGCGGGATGATGCCCTGTCCCTGACTGTCGGAGGAAACAGTGACGTAAAATATATGTGATGGTTTTGTAAAAATCATTTTCTGAAGAGCAACAATTGTCATTGGCATATTCGGCTAGGTATTACGGTGCTGCTAAGCCGAGACGGCTACCCTGCGCCTACTTCTTGCCAAATTCGCAGCTAACAGGTTCGACCAGATAACCCCGATCGCTATAACGCTGCCAGACTCTTGCCACGTCAAAGTTTTATCCGGCTGCTGTTCGAGGCGTGAGTTCCTCCATCGCCGACCTGGTGCTGAACAACGCGCCCGACTCACCCTAAAACTGACCGACGATGCCCATATGTCCGAGAACGCCCGATGCAAATTAGGGTGCCTATCAACCCTGGGATACCGAAATTGGAAAGGCTGCAAACATCCCATCACGTGCCAAAAAAGGAACCTGATGAATTCTTATGGCTAGCGTTCAACCGAATTGGTGTTGGCTATGGGCGAACGCTACTATTGCAAACTCTCCCGCCCAATTGCCTTTCCCACGTTGCTGGTATCAACTGTATTGGCGGGAGATTTGATCATGGCATTCACTCGGCGGGCGTCACTCAGCTTTGCGGGGGCAGCAGCGGCGCTGACGCTGGCGGCGCCGCGCCTTGGCGCACAGGTGAGCTTTCGGCTCGGGCTGACGCCTGTGTTCCGCGACAATGACGCAGCAATCATTGAACAGCTGCGCGCCACGCTCGGTGCTGCAATGGGCAGGTCAGTCGAGCTTGTGCAGCGTCGGACTTATCAGGAGGTGACCGGGCTGTTGCTGGGAGGTGCGGTCGATGCGGCATGGCTTTGCGGCTATCCCTACCTCCAGCATCAGACCGCTTTGTCGCTCGTTGCCGTGCCGCTTTGGCGGGGTGCGCCGCGTTACCGGTCGTATCTTATCGCAGCACCTACCGATGATGCGCGTGCTCTGGCCGATCTGGAAGGCAGCATGCATGCCTTCTCCGACCCTGATTCCAATTCGGGCTATCTTGTCACCGCCTCCGACCTCGCTCGCGCTAGACAGCGGCCCGAAAACTTTTTTGCCCGTACGATCTTCACCTATGGGCACCGCAATGTGGTGCGGGCGGTGGGTGCCGGCCTTGTAAGGTCAGGCAGCGTTGATGGCTACGTCTGGGAAACGCTCGCAAGCGTCGAGCCCGACCTGACCGCGCAGACGAAAGTAATTGCGCGATCTGAATGGCTGGGCTTTCCGCCATTCTGCGCAAGGGCAGACAGAATGGCATCCCCGAATCTACGCGCGTTTCAGAGTTGCTTGCTCAATATGTCTGCGACGGAAGAAGGTCGTCGCGCGCTGGCTTTGCTCCAGCTTGACGGGATGGTCCCCGGTACGCCCGCCCTCTTCGACGGGATTGCCAGACGGCTGCGCGATTTCGACGGCGCGCGGTAATGCAGAGGCTGCGCCACCTGCCGCTGACGTTGCGAGTGCCACTTATCGCGGCGTTGATGATGGTGCTGGTAGGGATTGTCGCCTCGCAGCAAGTGCTCGCAGCCTTGGGCCGTGTTCAGGATGCGCGGCTGCAGGAACTGGCGGCGCTGCATATCGAAGGGCTGTCGGTCGCGCTTGGCCCACTCGTGCTGCGCAATGATATCTGGGAAATCTACGATACGCTCGACCGGGCGGGCTCTGCGGGCAAAACACCGCGCATGGTGCTGACGGTTGTGGCCGAGGAGAGCGGGCGCGTGCTGGCCGCGAGCGATCCGCGCCGTGTTCCGGTGGACAGTGCCATTGATGGGCTCGATGCCAATGCCCAATCGCTCGATGCCGTCAGCATCAGCGGCGCTGACCAGCATCTGCGTGTCGCGGCACCTCTCTTCTATCAGGGGCGCATTGTCGGCAGCATTACAACCGAGCTTGACGTCGCCGATCTTGTCGCCGAGCGGCGGCAGGCGGGGCTCTACCTGCTGATCGGCAATGCCTTGGCAACGGGTGTGTTGGCATTGGGTGGCTATCTGGCGATGCGCCGGATGTTGCGGCCCATGACAGTTCTGGTACGCGGGATGGACGCCACCGATGGCCAGCCCCGCCCGATCCCAAGCACGGATGTACCAAAAGGCGATACTGAACTTGCTCGTCTGTTTCTGACCTATAATGCGATGACGCATGCGGTCGAAGCGCGGGTCGAGGCGGAGCGGCGGCTTGCAGAACGCGAGAGGTTCGTAAGCCTCGGGCGGCTGTCGTCTTCGCTGGCGCATGAGATCAACAATCCGCTGGGTGGGCTGCTGAACGCCACCGACACGATCACGCGCTATGCGGAGCGACCGCAGGTCGTGCGGCAATCGGCAGCGCTTCTCGAAAGGGGGCTAAAACATCTGCGCGATGTGGTGCGGGCGACGCTCGACGAAAACCGGCTCGATCACAGCGGCACGCGGCTCAGCGCGAGCGATTTTGATGACCTTCGACTGCTCATCGGCCCCGAGACGGCGCGCCAAGGCCAGTCGCTTGACTGGCAGGTCTCGGGCGCGCCGGACCTGCTGTCACGGCATGATGCGGGCTCTCTGCGGCAGATCATTTTGAACCTGCTGCTCAATGCCTCTGAAGCGGCGGACAAAGGCGGGAAAATCGGGCTGGAGGTGCAAGCTAGGCCTGATGCGCTGGTGGTAACAGTGACCGATGATGGGCCAGGTCTGCCTGAAGCGGCCCGCCTGCGCTTGCTCACCTCCACCGCGATCCCACCCGGCGGTGGCACCGGGCTGCGGCTGGTGCGCGATCTGGTGTTGAAGGAAGGCGGCGAGATTGACTGTGCGCCGCAGAGCAAAGGCACGCGGATCGTGCTGACCTTTCCCGTAAAAGAAGGCACACAGCTATGCTAAAAGGCCGCCGCATTGCGCTCATTGAGGATGATGAGATCATGGGCGGGTCCATCGCTCAGCGACTTGAGATTGAAGGGGCTGAGGTCCTCTGGATCAAACAGGTAGCGCGTGCCGTGGGGGCGCTGCGGACGCCGCGTGCGCCCATTGATGCCGTCGTCTGCGATATCCGGCTGCCCGATGGCAATGGCGAGGACATCTATGCCACGCTGTGCCGGACCTCCAGCCCGCCTCCGTTTCTGTTCATCACGGGGCAGGGCGAGATAGGGCAGGCAGTGCGGCTGATACAGGCGGGTGCGGCGGATTATATCACCAAACCCTTTGATATGGCCCGTTTTCTTGACCGACTGGTGCGACTGATGCCAGCGAAAAGCGTCGAGGTGCTGCCGCCGCTTATTGGCCTTTCGCCAGCGGCACGGCGCATAGAAGCGCTGGTGCAGAAGCTTGCCACAGATGACGCGCATTTAATCGTGTTGGGTGGGCCCGGGCTCGCAAAGGGGCTGATTGCAGCACGGCTGCACAGCCTGTCGGACCGGCTTGCAGCCCCGTTCATGACCGTCAATCTTGCGCGCGAGGCCCATGTTGAGGCTGCGCTTTTTGGAGTTGGTGGGGCAATCGAGCGGCTGGGAGACGGCGTGCTTTTTCTCAACGCAATCGAGAGGATGACCAGGCCAGTGCAGTCGCGCCTGTTCGAGAGGCTCGATGCCGGTTTCACTGCGCGCATCATCTCAGCCGCCGATCCCCTGATTGAAGAAAGGGTTGCGGCACAGCAATTCCGGCCTGATCTTTATGCAAGGCTCGCCGCTGCTGAGATCGCTGTCCCCCCACTGCGTGACCGCCCCGATGATGCGCTCTGGCTGCTTGACCAAATGTTCGATACGCTCAACGCCCGGCGCGCCTCACCTTTGCGCGGGATCAGTGCGCTGACCGAGATTGCAGTGCGCGATCACGATTGGCCCGGTGGCGGGCGTGAGGTGCGATCACGGCTGATGCGCGCCATGCAATCCGCGCAGGGCGAACTTTTGCAACCGACCGACCTGTTCCCAGAACGGCTTGCTGGGGGGCATGTGTTGCGCTCGCTGGCCGAAGCACGGGACGCAGCCGAACGCGCGCAAATCGTCGCAGCGCTGGAGGAGACACAGGGTCAGATTGGCGCGGCGGCGCGGCTGTTGCGTGTCGCTCGCACGACTCTCTGGGAGAAGATGCAAAAGCTTGGTTTGTCCTGAAGGCTGGCCACTGGCAGTGTTCGGAATTCCGAACACTGCCGCAAAACCATTCAATTTCAGATAGTTCAGAGTCCCGGTTTCACCGCTTCATACTGCCGCAATGCCGGTTAGGTCCGCTACATTGTTGCCAAAGCTAGGGAGGAGCCAAGCCATGAAATGCAATCGACTGGTCGATACCGGCCGCCGACAGTTCTTGCGTGGGGGCATTATGGCCAGCGCAGGCGCAGCTGCCACGACACTCATAGGCACGCAAGAGGCCAAGGCGCAGGCCGCACTTGCACGGGTCGATTACCCGTCGAACCGTCTCGCCAACCTTACCGATTTGGTGGTCAATGAACCTTTTGACATCGCCTATCCCGATGATGACAGCCCCGGTGTCCTTCTCAAGCTTGGACAGGCTGTCGAAGGTGGTGCAGGCCCGGATGGTGATATCGTCGCCTATTCCGTGCTCTGTCCGCACAAAGGCTGGTACTTGAACTACAATGGCGACGACCGGACGATGAATTGCCCCGGCCATCACTCGCGCTTCGATGTCGAGGCCGGAGGTCAGCAGGTCTGGGGCCATTCCACCAGCAACCTGCCGCAATTCAACCTGCGCGTCGATGATGACGGCGAGATATATGCCGAGGGCGTGGACGAGCTGATCTACGGCCGTCTGTCCAACGTGCTCTGAGGGGGAAATACCATGGCTTATAAAAGACAAATCGACCGTCTGCCGATCATTCCTGCCGACGCGACCGAAGTGAATGCCGTTTGCCACTATTGTATCGTTGGCTGCGGCTACAAGGCCTATACATGGCCGATCAACCGGCAGGGCGGCACCGAACCTGCGCAAAACATCTTTGGGGTGGACCTTAGCGAGCAGCAGTTTCAGGATACCGAAGCTTGGTATGCGCCGTCGATGTATAACATCGTGAAACAGGATGGGCGCGATGTGCATCTGGTGATCAAGCCTGATGTGAATTGCGTGGTGAATTCCGGGCTTGGCTCGGTCCGCGGCGCGCGTATGGCGGAGAACCATCCCTCCACCGTGACCGGCACACAAGGCCACCGATTGACTGATCCGCTGGTATGGCGCTACGGGTCCTACCAGCAGACAAGCTGGGATGATGCCTATGATCTCGTGGCCCGTGTGACGGCACGGGTCGTGACAGACGGGTCTGAGGATGACCTGATCGTGTCGATGTTTGATCACGGCGGCTCGGGCGGCGGCTATGAGAACACCTGGGGCACCGGGAAACTCTATTTCGAGAGCATGAAGGTCAAGAACGTCCGCATTCACAACCGGCCCGCCTATAATTCCGAGGTTCACGCGACACGCGACATGGGCGTGGGTGAACTCAACAATGCCTACGAAGATGCCGAGTTGGCTGATACGCTCGTCGCATGGGGCTGTAATCCGCTGGAATGCCAGACGAACTATTATTTGAACCATTGGGTGCCGAACCTGCAGGGCGCGTCGATGGGGAAGAAATCGGACCTGATGCCCGATGAGGCCCATGCGCCTGCACGGGTCATCTTTATCGATCCGCGCCGCACGGTCAGCGTCAATGCTGCCGAGGATACCGCGGGCGCTGAGAACGTGCTGCATCTGGCAATCAACTCGGGCACGGATCTGGCGCTGGCCAATGCGATCTTCACCCATATCGTCGATCAGGGCTGGCAGGATCAGACGTTCATCGAGGCGCATACGTTGCGTGAAGCCGTTGATCGCCCTGCTCAGTTTCCCGCAGGGGGGGAGTCTGACGGCCAGCCCGGCCATCTGTCGAGCTTTGAGGATACCGTAGACGCCGTACGCCTGTCGCTGGATGAGGCTGCCGAAATTTGCGGAGTGCCTGCCGAAGATATCCGCAAGGCTGCCGAATGGATCGGACAGCCGAAAGAGGATGGCTCCCGCCGCCGCACGATGATCGGCTATGAGAAAGGTGTCATTTGGGGCAATGACAATTACCGCACTAATGGCGCTATCGTGAATATCGCACTCGCCACAGGCAATATTGGACAGCTTGGTGGCGGTTGCGTGCGGATGGGTGGCCATCAGGAGGGCTATTTCCGCCCGAATGAAAGCCATGTTGGACGGCCTGCTGCCTATGTGGACCAGCTCATCATCAATGGCGAAGGCGGTGTACATCACATCTGGGCCTGCAACCATTACCGCACAACGTTGAACGCGACCGAGTTCAAACGCGCCTACAATCGCCGTACCAATATGGTGAAAGAGGCGATGGATGCGTTCGCAGGGCAGGGGCAGGATGCACTTGTCGATGCCATTGTCGCGTCAATTGCCGAAGGTGGGCTTTTTGCGGTGAATGTCGATATCATCCAGAACGAGATGGGCGGTCAGGCGCATGTCGTCTTGCCAGCCGCACAACAGGGGGAAATGAACCTCACTTCGATGAATGGCGAGCGGCGGATGCGTCTGGCGGAAAAATATATGGACCCGCCGGGCCACGCCAAGCCAGATTGCCTCATCGCCGCTGGTATCGCGCAGGCAATGGAGAGGGTGCTGTCGAATATGGGCGAAGCCGATTACGCCGCACAATTCCAGGGTTATGACTGGGACAGTGAAGAGGATGCCTTTATCGATGGGTATCAGGCGGCGCATCCCGATGTCACCTATGCGCGCCTGCGTGCCATGGGAACGAATGGCTTTCAAGAACCGCCTGCCGGGCTGGATGGCGAGACGATCCTTGGTACCGACCGACTTTACAAGGATGGCGCTTTCTCAACCGATGACGGACGCGCGCGGTTCATGGCTGGCCCATGGCGTGGGCTGGCGACACCGGGCAAAGATGCCGAGAAGGCCGCCTATCCGTTCTTTATTAATAACGGACGGTCCAACCTCAACTGGCAGAACTGGTTTCTTGATCAGGAGAACGATTTTGTCATGGATCGCTGGCCCTATCCGTTCCTCGAAATGCATCCCGAGGATATGGCCGAGAAAAACATCAACCCCGGCGATCTGGTGGAGGTGTTCAACAACAACGGGGCCACGCAGGCGATGGCCTATCCGACCGATACTGCCAAGCGCGGTGAGACCTTCATGCTGTTCGGCTCGCCGCGGGGCACGCAGGGCAACATCGTTGGCGAAGGCGTGAATGAACTGGTGATCCCTGTCTACAAACAGACTTGGGCCGATATCCGCAAAATCTCGGATATGCCCGAAGCGGTGCGGGGTATTTCCTTCAAGTCCAAGGAATACCGCTTCTGAGTATGGTCTACAAAACGAACAGCGCTGCCCGGTGCAAGCCGGGCGGCGCTGACTTTCGTGGTGCCTCTACTGAGGGCTGACCTCATCCTATTGGCCAATCTTTGTCGAATCCGCGCGGATTGGTTGCAGGCAATCACGCATCCGGATCGGGAGACTGCGGCTCGACCGTGCCCGGGGCGCAACGAACCATATCCCTGCGGAAAAAGATCATTGCCTGAGATTATCCTTTAATCAAAGTCACATAATTATCGCTAGTCGGCACTGATCGCGCAGTTTGTCTCGTGCTGATAAGTCTTGGCGGGAGGCGGGGTCCAAAATGCCACGCCCCAACACCGACAACAATCGGCGCTCTCGAAACATGAAATGCTGCGGAAGGTGGTTGTTGATGCAACTGAGATAAGCACCTCGGATGCCTGAACACAGCACGAGAGATGGCTGTTACAAAATCGTCATATAACTGTTACATCGCCTTCACAGAATCGCACTATCCGGTGAGTGAGGCCGGTTCTGT
Source organism: Yoonia sp. 67-2 (assembly GCF_035117555.1). Lineage (NCBI taxonomy): Bacteria > Pseudomonadati > Pseudomonadota > Alphaproteobacteria > Rhodobacterales > Paracoccaceae > Yoonia > Yoonia sp. 67-2. The sequence goes on along the minus strand of NZ_JAYKPK010000001.1, from coordinate 644,633 downwards.
CGGTCCGAAACGACAATCAGGAGTTACCATGACATTCACCAAACTTTCCGTGTCGGTGCTGGCGCTTGCCGCTGCATCCGCCACAGCAGTGTCCGCGCAAAGCGGCCGCGGCGAAATTCGCCTCGTGGGTTCGTCCACCGTGTTCCCATACAGCCAAGCTGTTGCAGAGCAATTCGCAAACAACACTGGCGCACCATCGCCAATCGTTGAATCCACCGGCACCGGCGGCGGCATGCAGATTTTCTGTGGCGGCATCGGTGAAGCTCATCCTGACCTGACCGGCGCATCGCGCGCTATGACGGCTGGTGAGTATGACCTGTGCGTCCAGAACGGCGTCACCGACATCTCCGAAGCGCTGATCGGTTTTGACGGCCTGTCGATGGCTTACAACAACGCATCCGACTTTGAGTGGGACATCACTCTGGGCGAGATGTATCTGGCACTGGCAGCACAGGTTCCTGTCGATGGCGAATGGGCCGACAACCCCTATTCCCGTTGGTCTGAAATCGATGCGCGCCTGCCCGACATCGACATCGTCGTTATTGGCCCCCCACCCACATCCGGCACACGTGACGCATGGGTTGAACTGGCGATGCATGCTGGCTGTGAAGAGCTGGACTATGTCGCTGACGGTGGCTTTGACGGCGACTGGGTCGAAGAAAACTGCTCGCGCATGCGCACCGACGGGCCATTCATCGAAGCCGGTGAAAACGACAACCTGATCGTGCAGCGTCTGCAGGCTGATCCAAACGCATTGGGTATCTTCGGTTATTCGTTCGTTTACGAAAACCTGGATACACTGGCTGGTGTGAAGCTGAACGGCATCGAGCCAGGCTTTGAAACCGTTGCTGACGGTTCTTACCCTGTGTCGCGTCCGCTGTATTTCTACATCAAGAACGCACACCGCGGTGTGATCCCGAACATGCAGGAATTCATCGAAGAATACATGTCCGAGGATGCACTGGCTCAGGGCGGTTACCTGTCTGAGCGTGGCATGGTGCCTTTGGCTGACGATATCCGCGCTGCCACACAGGCTGCCGTGATCGCCGGCGAAACAATGGCCGCCAAAACCGAGTAAATTAGTCTCCAGGCCTGCCCCGCGAAAGCCGCGGGGCAGGTTTTTTTCAACAGATTGGCCAGTTGCATGATCCTGCTCGCTTTCATCATCCTGTTTGTCGCCGCCGCCATCGGTTATGTGATGAACATAAGGGCCGCTCAGGCCATTCGTGACGGGGGCGCAACATTGCACTCTCTGGTCGGTTTCCACGGCATGTTTTCGGCTCTGGTCGTTCTCGTGCCGGTTTTCATTCTTATTCTCGTGTGGATCGCGCTGGCTGATCCATTGATCCAGCGTCTGGTCGCCGCCAGCCTGCCGGAAGGCACGTTTGACGGCCTTGGTACTGGCGCGATCCAGTTGATCATGGCCGAAATCAACTCTCTCGCCAGCGGGCGGGTGTTCGGCACGCCCGAACCGTGGAAGATCGAAGCGGCGGAACGTCTTGTCGGATATAGCCGCACTGCAGATATCGCGCTGGTGATCGTCGTGGTCATCGCGGTTGCAGCACTGATCGCCTTTGCCCGCCGCACGGTGACCGCCGAATTCCGCGCCCGCCAGGGCAGCGAAGGCATCATTCTGCGGCTGATGGGCTTCTGCGCGATCTTCGCAATTTTTGTCACCGTTGCGATCGTTTTCGCGCTCGCCTATGAGACAAGCAAATTCTTCTCGATGGTGCCGATCACGGAATTCCTGTTTGGTCTGAACTGGGAACCACAGATCCCGATCCGCGCGGACCAGATCGCTGCCGAAGGTGCCTTTGGTGCCATTCCGGTGTTCCTTGGGACATTCGTGATCGCCAGCGTGGCCTTGATCATTGCCATTCCCATCGGTCTGATGACCGCCATCTATCTGAACGAATTCGCTTCGCGCCGCGCACGCTCGGTCATCAAGCCCTTCCTTGAAATCCTTTCGGGTGTGCCAACGATTGTCTACGGCTTCTTCGCGATCCTGGTCGTGGCCCCTTGGCTGCGCAGCACAGGTGCAACGCTGGGGCTTGACGTCGCATCGAACACAGCCTTGGCGGCTGGTGGGGTGATGGGGATCATGTTGATCCCGTTCATTTCGTCCTTCGCCGATGACGCCTTGGCTGCAGTCCCGCAAAGCTTGCGTGACGGCGCCCTGGCGCTGGGGGCCACACGGTCGGAAACCATGCTGAACGTCCTGTTCCCTGCCGCCATCCCCGGCATCGTCGGTGGTGTGCTGCTGGCCGTCAGCCGCGCGATTGGTGAAACCATGATTGTGGTGATGGCCGCCGGTCTGATCGCAAGGATGACGATCAATCCGCTCGATTCGGTCACAGCCGTGACGGTACAGATCGTGACACTGCTGATTGGCGACACTGCCTTCGACAACCCCAAGACGCTGTCAGCCTTTGCGCTGGGAATGATGTTGTTCATCATCACACTTGGCATCAACGTGCTGGCCTTGCGGATCGTCCGCAAATACCGCGAAATCTATGATTGAGGCATTGATAAATGGTTGACTCTCCTAACACGGGCATACCCGCCCCACACCAGATTTCGCTGACAGACCGGTCACCGGCTATCGCCCGCCGCAAGCGTAAAGACGTGCTGCTGCAAGGTCTTGGTCTCGTGGCAATCTCCATCGCTTTTGCAGTCATGTTCTTGCTGTTCGCTTCGCTGATCCGCACCGGCCACACCGCCTTTGTACAGACGCATATCACGTTGGATGTCTTTATCGATCCTGCTGAAGTCCCCGTCGAAAACCTGCCCCGTGGCGGTTTCCAGAATGTCGTGACCAATGCGATGATCGCAAAGCTGCCGAGTGTTGATGACGATTCAGAACGGCGTGCTGTGCAGCAGATCCTGTCAAACGGGGCGCAGTTTTATGTGCGCGACCGGGTTGTTGCCGATCCGTCCTTGATCGGGCAGACCATCAGCATCACCGTCCCCGCCTCTGACGCATTCGACCAATTGCACAAAGGGTCGATCAATCGCGACACGCCAGAAGCTTTGCGCCGCGTCAATGATCAGGCCGTGGGTTGGTGGGACGAGTTGGTTGATGCTGGCGCGATCAGTAAACCGCTGAATTTTTCGCTGATCACCAATGCCGATTCCCGCTTTCCTGAACTTGCCGGTCTGCGTGGGGCGCTGGTCGGGTCGTTCTGGGCCTTGCTGATCTGTTTCATCATCGCCTTTCCCGCTGGGATCGGTGCTGCGATCTACCTTGAAGAATTCGCACCCAAGAACAAAGTGTCCGACTTCATCGAAGTGAATATCAACAACCTTGCGGCTGTGCCTTCGGTGGTCTTCGGTCTGCTGGCGCTGGCGGTTTTCCTCAACTACCTCGGGATGCCACGCTCTGCCCCCTTCGTGGGTGGTTTGACATTGGCCTTGATGACAATGCCGACAATCATCATCGCGACCCGCGCCGCGCTGAAGGCCGTGCCACCCTCGATCCGCGAAGCGGCCTTGGGTGTGGGTGCCTCAAAACAACAGGTGGTGTTCCAGCACGTGCTGCCTCTCGCGATGCCTGGTATCCTGACCGGCACGATCATCGGTCTGGCACAGGCTTTGGGTGAAACAGCCCCCCTGCTGCTGATCGGGATGAACGCGTTCATCACCTCGGCTGCTTCGAGCCCGTTTGAAGCCGCCACCGCCCTGCCAACCCAGATCTTTATCTGGGCCGACAGCCCCGAACGCGGCTTTGTCAGCCGGACCTCTGCTGCCATTCTGGTATTGCTGACTTTCCTGATTTTCATGAACGGGATCGCCATCTATATGCGCAGCAAATTTGAACGCCGTTGGTAAAGGACCGCACCATGGATGATCTGAGACGAGTTGAAAGAACTTCTGAAATGAATGAAACAAAAATCGCTGCCTCCGGTGTGCAGGTCTTTTATGGCGATACCCACGCCATCAAGGACGTGAATGTCGAAATCGGTGACAAGATGGTCACTGCTTTTATCGGCCCGTCGGGCTGCGGCAAGTCGACCTTCCTGCGTTGCCTCAACCGGATGAACGACACGATCGACATCTGCCGCGTCACCGGTAGCATCACGATGGATGGGCAGGATATCTATGACGCCCGCGTCGATCCGGTGCAATTGCGTGCCAAGGTCGGGATGGTGTTCCAGAAACCCAACCCTTTCCCCAAGTCGATCTATGATAACGTGGCTTATGGCCCGAAAATCCACGGTCTGGCGCAAACAAAGGCCGACATGGATATCATCGTTGAAAAGTCGCTGCGCCGTGCCGCACTTTGGAACGAGGCGAAGGACCGCCTGAATTCCCCCGGCACCGGCCTGTCGGGTGGTCAGCAGCAACGTCTGTGCATTGCCCGGGCCGTTGCGACAGCACCAGAAGTGCTGCTGATGGACGAACCTTGCTCTGCGCTTGATCCGATTGCCACAGCCCAGATCGAAGAGCTGATCGATGAATTGCGCCAGGAATTTTCGGTCGTGATCGTGACCCACTCTATGCAGCAGGCGGCCCGCGTCAGCCAAAAGACCGCGTTCTTCCACTTGGGCAATCTGGTGGAATTCAACACCACCGATCAGATCTTCACCAACCCGCAAGACCCACGCACCGAAAGCTATATCACCGGCCGGATCGGATAAGGATCAAAGCTATGAACGATCAACATATCGTCGCGTCCTTCGACCGCGACCTTGAAAGCATTCAGGCCACGGTCATGAAAATGGGCGGTCTGGTGGAACAGGCGCTCAGCGATGCGGCGAAGGCGCTGAAAACCCGCGACGCCGAATTGGCCGAACAGGTGCGCAAAGGCGACGGGATCATCGATGAGCTTGACCTGATGGTCAAAGCCGATGCAGCCCGTCTGCTGGCCCTGCGCGCGCCGACGGCGAAAGACCTGCGGCTGGTGCTGTCGGTGATGGAAATCAGCTCGCATCTGGAACGCTGCGGCGATTATGCCAAGAATATCGCCAAGCGGACCAAGGCGATGTCGAGCGTCGGCCCGATCAGCGGCACCTTGTCTGACTTGGGGCGCATGTCTTCCTTTGTTGAAAGCATGATCAATGATGCGCTGGACGCTTTCATCCAGCGCGATGTGACCAAAGCGCATGACATCATTGACCGCGATGTCGAAGCAGATCAGATATACAACACCCTGTTCCGCTCGCTTCTGACCCATATGATGGAAGACCATGCCAATATCGCCGTGGGCATGCATCTGCATTTCATCGCCAAAAACATCGAACGGATCGGCGATCATGCCACCGGCATCGCCGAACAGGCGATCTATGCCGTGACTGGCAAGCTGCCTGAGGATGAACGGCCCAAGCAGGACGACACTGCATTGGAACTGCAAGGAAGTGCCATCTGATGGTCGAACTGCAACCTTCTGTCCTTGTGGTCGAAGATGAGCCAGCACAACGTGAAGTGCTGGCTTACAACCTTGAAAGCGAAGGGTTCCGCGTCATCAAAGCCGCCGATGGCAACGAAGCTCTGTTGTTGATCGAAGAAGAACAGCCCGATCTGATCCTGCTGGATTGGATGCTGCCCGGCACATCCGGCATCGAAATCTGCCGCCAGATCAAAAGCCGCCCGGCGTTCCGCATGACACCCGTGATCATGCTCTCTGCACGGTCGGAAGAGGTGGACAAAGTTCGCGGTCTGGAAACCGGGGCGGATGATTACATCTCCAAACCCTATTCGATCATCGAACTTCTGGCGCGTGTGAAGGCGCATCTGCGCCGGTCGCGGCCTGCGACAATGGGCGAGCGGCTGGTTTACGACGATATCGTGCTGGATTCCGAAACCCACAAAGTGTTCCGTGGCGCGAATGAGCTGCGCCTCGGCCCGACCGAATTCCGCCTGCTGACCACCTTCATGGAAAAGCCGGGCCGGGTCTGGAGCCGGGATCAATTGCTGGACCGCGTCTGGGGCCGCGACATCTATGTCGATACCCGCACCGTTGACGTGCATGTCGGCCGGTTGCGCAAGGTTCTGGGCAGTCACGGCGGCGACGACCTGATCCGCACTGTGCGCGGCGCCGGATATGCGCTGGGATAAAGCACGCATTCTACCAGTTGTTCTCTCTGAAAGCACAGAGCGTTCGAAGCTGCTTTGGCTTTCACCAAGCGAACCGACTTACGCGCTTGTTGCTGCCTGCGATCTCGCCTTGATAGAGCTGTTCCATAGCCCTGAAATATCGATAGCTCTGACTGTCTTGGCTAACGTAAAGCCGGATATAGTAGTTTATGATATCACTTTGGCCACAGCCCACCCTGATACAACTGCGCTAATAAAAGCGTATCAGGCAACCGAAACTCTAGCTATATTACCCTATGTCCCTACACTCAGCGCGAAAACTGAGACCATTGGACTTTTGAATCAGCAGTCTAGTACTGCCAACTGCTTTATTACTGTCAGGTCCACATTACGCCGCGAGCGCCCGATTGCTATCAAAGACCTTAGATCTACGAATGTATTTACCCTAGATTGCCAGCAATTTAGGCTTTGTCAAGGTGAGCGTTGTGCGACAATGAGCAAAACAGATCATTGTGTGATTGGTCCTTTTTTCGACGCACCCGAGGCGGTGTTGGATAAGCAATCATTGGCAAAACTCGTTTTTGGCAACAGAGTCACTTCCCTTCGGTCTAATGAACTGCACATCTTTCGAATGCGCAGCCGTATAAAGAAGCAGATCGGGGTTGATCCTTTACGAGTTGTGCGCGGGATCGGTTTTACGTTAGCCGGGGATTAGGCAAGGTAACATAATTTTGGTGCAATTTATCACAGCGGGAAAGTATCGCGGTGGTTTTTTCGATCCGCCAGTGACGGTATGTTTCACGAATTGCATCCGTTTTTCGATCTCATCTTTCGATTTCTGGACGCCAAAGGATTGGCCCTCAGATGAATTGTATAACGCTTTAGAACGAGAAAATTACATCCACCGTAGCTTGATTTTGTCTTTCATCGACTCATGACGACCGTTCGAAGGCGTGCTAAACAGTGTCCAAGTCGAGCTCCCGCAACCAACACTCTGTTAAAAATATGCTAATCATATTGCTACACATTTTTATTAACCAAGTAAATTATTTCTCTGTTATCATACGGACTAAATGAATGCTTGTTGTTGTTTGGCTGACTGTCTGTCCGCCACTAAATCCCCAGAAAAGCTGAGCAACGCAGAACCGACAGGATCCTGCAGATCTCACAGTTTGATTCATCCGCCGAGAATATGAATGTAGTCGTCTGTTTCGACGGTATTGCCTCTCGCTTTGCCCCTGCCCATGCAGATATTCACTGCTGCTTAGGGCAAGGGCTGCTCATCGGGACCGTTGCTGGCAAGACCCCTCAGACGTCACGCGCCGTTTGGTCGGCGTTTCATCGCATCCGCCAGGGCGGACCCGAATGCACCCTGGCTTTGCGCTTCGGGAGGTCGTGTTTTGCCGGTCTTTGCTGTCCGCGAAGCGCCTGCTGCGGCCGCATCGCGCGTCCGCGGGGCGGGGTTCGCATCGTTGTCTTTGCGCATGGTCAGGCCGATGCGTTTGCGCGGCACGTCCACTTCGGTGACGCGGACGCGCACGACATCGCCTGCTTTGACCACCTCATGCGGGTCTTTGACGAATTTATCGGCCAGTTGGCTGACATGGACCAGCCCGTCCTGATGCACGCCGATATCGACAAAGGCCCCGAAGGCCGCGACATTGGTGACGGTGCCTTCCAGCGACATGCCGGGTTTGAGGTCGGTGATACTGTCGATGCCTTCAGCAAAGGTCGCGGTTTTGAAGGTGGGTCGCGGGTCGCGGCCCGGCTTTTCCAGCTCGGTCAGAATATCGCGCACGGTGGGCAGACCAAAATCGCCATCCACGAATTGTTCGGCGCGTAGGCTGGACAGGGCGCTGCTGTTGCCCATGATCTCGCGGATATCGCGCCCGCAGGCTTTGACGATCTTGCGTGCGACGCCGTAGGCTTCGGGGTGGACGGATGAGGCGTCTAGCGGATCCGTCCCGCCGCTGATCCGCAGGAAACCGGCGCATTGCTGGAACGCCTTGGGGCCAAGCCCCGCGACCTTCAACAAGGCTTTGCGATTGGCAAATGGCCCGTGCGCATCGCGATGCGCCACAACCGCCTGCGCCAGCGACGGCCCCAGCCCTGCGATATGCGACAACAGCGGCGCAGAGGCCATGTTGAGGTCCACACCCACTGCGTTCACTGCATCTTCGACCACAGCGGCAAGGCTTTGCGCCAGTCGCCGCTGGTCCACGTCATGCTGATACTGGCCGACGCCGATGGCCTGTGGTTCGATTTTCACCAGTTCAGACAAAGGGTCCTGCAGGCGGCGCGCGATGGACACGGCACCACGGATCGACACATCAACATCGGGGAATTCCTGTGACGCGAGTTCGGAGGCGGAATAGACCGATGCCCCGGCCTCTGACACGATCACCGGGGTCGGGCGGGGTGTGCCTGCGGGCAGGGCTTTGATCACATCAGCGACCAAGCGTTCGGATTCGCGGCTGGCGGTGCCATTGCCGATGGCGATGAGGGCGATGCCATGTTTCTGGATCATCTGGGTCAGCGTGGCTTCGGCACCGCGCAGGTCCATGCGTGGCTGGAACGGATAGATCGTCGCTGTATCCAACAGCTTGCCCGTTTCATCCACGACGGCGACTTTGCACCCGGTCCTGATCCCTGGATCAAGGCCTAATGTTGCCCGCGCGCCAGCCGGTGCCGCCAGCAGCAGATCGCGCAGGTTGCGGGCAAAGACATCAATCGCGGCATCATGGGCGCGGCGGCGCAGGTCGGTCATCAGGTCCATGAACATCGACAGGCTCAATTTGACATTCCAGGCCCATCGCGCAACCTCGCGTAGCCAAGTATCACCTTTGCCGTCGCCGGTGATCCCGATTTCGGCGGCGATCATGCCGATCACGCGCGGCAGGCCGGTTTCCGGCTCTGGCGCGATATTGATCGTCACGATCTCTTCTTTGGAGGCGCGCAGGATCGCCAGCGCGCGGTGCGACGGGATCGTCGCCCAAAGTTCGCTATGGGCGAAATAATCGGAAAACTTCGCGCCGACCTCTTCTTTTCCTTTGCTGACCTGCGCGGTGATCAGCGCCTCTTTCTGCATGAAATCGCGCAGGCGGCCCAGCAGGGCGGCGTTTTCGCCCAATTCCTCGACCAGAATGTCGCGCGCGCCGTTGAGCGCGTCTTTCTCGGTGGGAACGACATCACTGATATAGGCTGTCGCCAAGGCCAAAGGGTCCGCCGCGCGGTCGGCAAGGATCGCGCGCAGCAAGGGTTCCAGCCCGTTTTCACGCGCGATCATGGCTTTGGTGCGCCGCTTGGGCTTGAACGGCAGATAAAGATCCTCAAGCACAGATTTGGTATCGGCCGTGGCCAGCGCGCGGGCCAGCGCATCGGTCAGTTTTCCCTGCGACGTGATTTCCGCAACGATACTCGCGCGCCGCTTTTCAAGATCGCGCAAATACTCCAACCGTTCGGCCAGTTTGCGCAATTGTGTATCATCGAGCCCGCCTGTGGCCTCTTTGCGGTAGCGCGCGACAAAAGGCACGGTGTCGCCGCCATCCAACAAAGCGATTGTCGCGGTAACCTGATCCGGGCGCGCTGCGATCTCGGCGGCGATGGTGCGGGCAATGCGATCTGCGATGGCGGTCATGACTGGGTCCTTCGTGGCTTTGGAAGGATTGTGATAGCGGTACATCCACGTGCCGCCAAGTCCATTGCACAGTGTTTGACACCGTGACGCGCGATTTGGCGCATGATGATATCGCAAGATCCGCGCCATAAAGTGGGCAGATCGCAGCGGCCACAATGCCTAAATCTGCGTATCGGGTTTTGTAACTCTGGGTATCAGGGCGACCCGGATGTCCGCATCTTCCCCAAGCTCAACAACCATCCTCAAAACCGGCCAGCACTTTGTCCAGCGTGGCGGGATAATCGCGGACACGCACACCCGTCGCGTTAAACATCGCATTGGTAATGGCAGCCGCCGCACCGCAGATGCCCAGTTCGCCGATGCCCTTTGATTGCATCGGGTTGGCGTAATCGTCGCGCTCTTCAAGAAAGACGACATCGAGTTGCGGGACATCGGCGTTCACCGGGAGATGATATTCGGCAAAGTCGTGATTGACGATCTGACCATGTCGCGGATCATGGACCAACTCTTCGGTCAGGGCCATACCGATCCCGAAGGTCATCCCGCCAAGGCACTGGGACCGCGCCGTTTTTTCATTCAGGATGCGCCCTGCAGCGAACACGCCCAGCATGCGCCGTACCCGGGTCTCTCCCGTCACGGCATTGACAGCGACTTCAGCGAAATGCGCGCCATAGGTGGCTTGGGTCACGTCCTTCATGGTTTTGCCCGGTTCGACATGCCCTTCGATTGTGATGGCTGCGTCAATGAGGTCGGTCAGGGGCGTCTGACGGTTTTCAAATATGACATGGCCATCTTTGAAACTCAGATCTGTCTCATCCGCATCCAGCTTTTTGGCGATCTCCGCGCGAATTTGCTCGCAGGCGAGAAAGACGGCGGTGCCTGCCGAAGACGCGCCCCAAGACCCGCCAGACCCCGGCCCGCGCGGATGCGAGGTGTCACCCAGCGACACCGTGATCTTTTCGGCTGGCAGGCCCAGCATTTCGCCGCAAATCTGCGTCAGGATTGCATAGGTGCCTGTGCCGATATCGGTCATGTCGGTTTCTACGTGGGCCTCTCCGCCAGGAGACAGGGTCACGCGCGCACGCGCCTCAGCCAGAATATTGACGCGCACCGCCGATGCCATGCCCATCCCGAGCAGCCATTCGCCTTCTCTGCAAGATCCGGGTTTTGGGTTGCGTGCGTCCCATCCGAACCTGTCGCGTCCAGTGCGTAATGCTTCGGCAAGCTTGTGAGAGGAAAAAGGAAGACCCGAGGTGGGGTTCTTGTCCGGAATATTCTTCAGCCGGAATTCGACCGGATCAATCGCCAGCACATCAGCCAGTTCATCCATCGCATTTTCCAGCACGGTCAGGCCGATGGATTCCCCTGGCGCGCGGACAGAGCCTGCACAGGTCCGGTTCACCCGGGCGATGTGATGGCCGATGACGCGGTTCTCACCCTGATAGGTGAACGGCGTCGCCTGCGTCACAGGTTCGGAAAAATCCTCATCCGGTAGGTTGGAAACATAGGCGTCATGCCCGATGGCCGTAAGCTGCCCCTGCGCATCTGCGGCCAGCTTGACACGTTGACGGCTTTCTGAGCGGCGCATTGTCGCCTCGAACACTTGCTTGCGGCTCAAGGCAACACCCACCGGGCGTGCCAGTTCCCGCGCTGCGAGTGCCGCGGCGACCGCTTCGGGTGCAATGCCGAGTTTCGAGCCAAAGCCGCCGCCGACGAAAGGCGACAATATTCTGACCTTTTCGGGCGTAATCCCAAGGGAAGAGGCAAGTTCGTTGATATTGTAATTGGGCATCTGATAGCTGCCACGCAGCGTCAACTGATCGCCGTCCCATGCGGCGATCGATGCATGCGGCTCCATCGCGGCGCTGTTGTGACCCGGGGTGGTGTAGGTGACATCGACAGTGAAATCCGCTTGCTGCATCGCCTGATCCAGATCGCCTTGGCTGTCCTGCTTTTTCTCGGGTGTTTCGAAAGTGGCCGTTTCGGGGTCGACCTGTCCTGACTTGGCCTTGATCTCGAGCTGCAGCATCTGTGCCCCATGGCGGGCCTGTTCAAATGTTTCAGCGACAACAAGCGCGACCGGCTGACCCCAATAGGCGATATCCTCACTGCCTTGCACCGGGGCTTTGTCGGCGGTGCCCTGTGCCGGATTGCGCAGGAACTTTGGCCCATGCATCACGGCAAGAACACCGGGCAATGCGGCGACCTTGTCGCTGTCGACGTGCTTTAGCGTGCCACAGGTGACCGCCGCGCGCACAAGCACGCCATAGGCCATTCCCTCCGGCTGAACCTCATAGGCAAAAGGGGCAGTACCCGTCACCTTGGCCTTGCCATCGGGTCGGTTCATCCCGGTGCCGATGATACCTTGCGCCATATGGTCAAGCCGGCGGCGGTGATCAGGTTCGTCCATCTTCAGATGCGTGCTCATATGTCTGCTCCGTTCGTCGCTTGTTCCAGTACCGCCGCCAATGTCCGGCGTAGCAGCGGGATCTTGAAATCATTGCTGCCCTGACCTTTGGCGTCTTGCAGCAGCAGGTCAGCCGCTTGTGTCCATAGCGCAGGCGATGGAGCTTGGCCTTCTATCAGGTCCTCCACCTCCGGCACGCGCCAAGGGAAGGGGGCGACGCCGCCGAAGGCTAGCCGTGCTGTGGAAATCTTGCCGTTTTGTAATCTCATGATTGCCGCCACTGAGACCAGCGCAAATGCATAGGAGGCGCGGTCGCGGACTTTGCGGTAGATTTGCGTGCCGCCCAAAGGCGCTGGCAGCAGCACATGGGTGATCAGGTCGCCGGGGTGTAGGATCGTTTCGACCTCAGGATTGTCGCCGGGAAAGCGGTAAAGCTCGCCCAAGGGAACCTTCTGCACCTCACCGTCATTGCGCAGAATTTCAACCTTTGCCCCGAGCGCGCGCAAGGCGACGGCCATGTCGCTGGGGTGGGTGGCGATGCAGGCCTCGCTCGTCCCAAAGATCGCGTGGATCCGGTTGAAACCGCCCTGCGCCGCACAGCCGCTGCCGGGGGTTCTTTTGTTGCAGGGGGTGTCGGTGTCATAGAAATAATAGCAGCGTGTGCGTTGCAGCAGATTGCCGCCGGTCGTCGCCTTGTTGCGCAACTGGCCCGAGGCACCGGACAGCAGCGCCTGTGATAAAAGCGGCCAGCTTGTCCTGACCCGCATGTCATTCGCCAGATCGCTGTTGGACACCAGCGCCCCGATACGCAGGCCGCCATCCGCGGTTTCTTCGATCCGCTTGAGGTCAAGGTGGTTGATGTCGACCAGATGATCCGGGGTCATGACTTCCAGCTTCATCAGGTCAAGAAGGTTGGTGCCACCGGCAATAAAAGCGGTCCCGGCTTGTGCTGATTGAACGGCGTCACTCTGTGACTCTGCCCGGCTATAGGTGAAGGTCTTCATTGTGTTTCACCTGCCATTTGCCGGATGGCTGCCACGATATTGGGATAGGCCGAACAGCGGCACAGATTGCCGCTCATCCGTTCGGAAATCTCTGCATCGGACAAATCAGCGCTTTGCGTCAGATCATCGGTGACATGGCTGGGCCAGCCTTGGCGTGCTTCTTCCAACATCGCAGTAGCTGAGCAAATCTGGCCCGGCGTGCAATAGCCGCATTGAAAGGCATCATGGTCTATGAAGGTACTCTGCAAGTCAGACATTTCATCTGGCGTGCCGATCCCTTCAATTGTCGTGATCTCATCACCATCGTGCATGCAGGCGAGGGTGAGGCATGAGTTGATGCGCCGACCATTCACCAAAATCGTGCAAGCGCCGCATTGGCCGTGATCGCAGCCTTTCTTGGTGCCCGTCAGGCCGAGGTGATTGCGCAAAGCATCCAGAAGCGAGGTGCGTGGATCGTGATCCAGATGATATTCGGCGTTGTTGATCTTCAGCTTAGACTGCATCTCATGCTCCGGATTTTTGGACTGGTATGCAGATGCAACGCAGCGGATCGGATTTGGTTCAGCGTGGCAGGGTGGCGTGGTTTTGCCGGACATTGATCACGCCATTGGGCGGCAAAGTTTTTCGTGCACTCATGCGATCCTCTTCCGTCACTGATCTGGCATGGCATGGCATTCGGTGATCAGAATTTGCGATGCGTCAATCGCATGTCATGAAAAATGCGGATAGAGAGTCGGTGAATTCGTCATTTCCCGGCGGCGCGGTTGCGTGCGCCAGGACAGCTTTGGGACCAACTCTATGAGCATCCAACTGAACGCGGTGTCACGCAGCTTTTCGGGCAAGATGGCGGTGGAAGACGTCACTCTCGACATTCCTGCAGGCACATTTTTTGTTGTCGTTGGCCCGTCAGGATGTGGGAAATCAACATTATTGCGGCTGATCGTGGGGCTGGAAAAGCCCGACAGCGGCACAATCGCCCTCAATGGCAAAGTGGTCGCCGGGCCGGGCCTGCATATCGGCCCCGAGGATCGCGGCGTGGGCGTGGTATTTCAATCCTATGCGCTTTGGCCGCATATGAGTGTCGCGGGCAATGTGGCTTTTCCGTTGGAAACCGCCGGGATGGGGCGCAAGGCGGCGCAGCAGGCGGCGGCGGGCCATCTGGAAACTGTCGCGCTGACACCGCATGCCGCACGTATGCCTGCCGAACTGTCGGGCGGGCAAAGGCAGCGGGTGGCGCTCGCGCGCTGTCTGGCGCAGGGCGCACGGACGATCCTGATGGATGAACCGCTGGCCAACCTCGACCCGCATCTGCGCGCGAGTATGGAAGAGGAACTGGCCGCCTTTCACCGCCGCAGTGCGGCGACGACGCTTTACATCACCCATGACCAGCATGAGGCGATGGCCCTCGCCGGGCAGATCGCGGTGATGTGGGAGGGGCGGATCCTGCAATCCGGCCCGCCGGAAGAGGTTTATGCCCGCCCGGTATGCGACCGTGTCGCGGGTTTCATCGGCAAAGGCGTGGTTCTGCCGGTTGAGGTTGTCGGCGTCATGGGGACAAAGGCGCAGGTCAGGCTGGGTCCGGTAGTGGTTACGGCGGATTGCCCTGTCGGCACGCAGACAGGTGCGGCGCGACTAATGCTGCGGCCCGAACAGATTGCCTTGGGTGCCGGCGGGCTGGCGGCGCGGATCGCCCGCCTGACCTTTCGCGGTAATCACTGGGATGCTTTGGTCGAGGTTGACGGGTTGCCCGAGGCATTGCCGATCAGTCTGCAGGATAAGCCCGCCGTTGGGGAAAATGTCGATCTGATGATCAACGGCGGCTGGGTTTTGCCACAGGACTAACGCTCAGGCCCGCCATGGGATCACACCCGGCGGTACGCGGCGGGCAAAGAGGTTCAGCCCCAGCATCAGCATGATTGTCGCCAGCACGGTGACGACTGACATGGCTGACGCAAGCGTCGTGTAGCCGCCGTTTTCATAGTTGAAGATGACGGTGCCAATCGTCTCATTCCCCGTCGACCACAGCAGTGATGACACTGTCACCTCGTTGTAAGCGGTCAGAAACACCAGCATTGCGCCTGATGCGGCGGCAGGTGCGGCCAGTGGGCCGGATATCCGCAGCATCCGCCGCCCGAATCCTGCGCCCGCGACCCGGCCTGCATCATCAAGGCTGCTGTCCATCTGTGAAAAGGCCGCGACCACAGGTTTCAGCCCGATGGCAAGAAAGGCCGCGACATAGGCCAGCAGGATGATCCACAGCGTATTGTAAAGCCGCAGGCCCAGCACCGGCAGCGGTTGGAGAAAGGCAAGGATGAAGGCGACCGAAATCACCAGACCGGGGATCGCATAGGCCATCTCTGCCTGCCCAGCGGCAAGGCTGGCCGCGCGTTGGCCGCTGCGCGACCCGCGGGTCATGAAATGCCCCAGGGCGATGGCGAGGATCGCGATCACAATGGCCGCCGCGCTGGCGATGAACGTCGAATTGGCAAAGGCACGGGCCGTCACGCTCTGACGAAACAGCACTTCCGCATAATTCGCGAAAGTCGCGGTCGTGCGGGACAAAGGCACACCATAGGTCGGCACCAAAGATGTGGTGACCAGCGCCGTCAGCGGCAGCACCAAAGTGGCGACGACGACCAGCCACAACCCGGCTTCGACCACAGGGCGGAACGCGCCCAAAGGATGCGCCAAGGGGGACTGGGCCAGACCGCTCATCTGCGTGCGCAGGCGGCGGGTCAGGAATAATTGCAGGCTCAGCACCGCCAGCGTCAGCAGCGCCAGAATGATCGCGATCACGGCGACGCCGGACAACATGCCGGGGCCGAAAGCCGCCAGCCGCTGCCAGATCAGCACGGGCAGGGTGGTATAGCGCGCAGGCACGCCGATCAGCGCATTGATGCCGAAATTGCCCAAGGCAGCGGTGAAGGCCAGCATGAACCCCGCCAGCAGAGCAGGCGCCAAAAGTGGCAGAATCACGCGCCACAGAATGCGGCCCATGCCGGCACCGGACAGCCGTGCAGCCTCGACCATTTCGCGCGGGAAACCGCGCAGGGCGGCGCGCAGGATCAGAAACACTAGGGCTGTGTGCTGGATTGTCAGCAGCGCCACCAATCCGCCCAGCCCATGCATCGGATGCGGCGATCCGGGCGGCGGCGCGAGGCCGAACATATTCAACAGCGGGCTGCCCGGACCCATGGCCTGCAGCCAGGCGATGGCGGTGACATGCGGCGGGATCATCATCGGCAGCAGGATCAGGAACACCAGCAGACCGCGCGCGCGGATATCGGTCAGGCCGATGATCAAGGCCAAAAGTGTGCCGAATATGGTCGCGCAAAGCGCCGACAGCCCAGCACTTTGCACCGAATGCCACAGCGCACGTTGCAAGGCAGTGCTGTCCATCGCCGCTAACAATGGGCCAAGCGTGTAACCTGCATCATCCGTCAGGCCGGTGCGAAACAAGAGTGCGAGCGGCACGCCCACCAGCAATGTCACGACTGCGACCGTGGTGGTCAGCGTCAGCCCTTCGCCATAGCGCCAGCCGGGGCGGCGCGAACCGCCCCGGGAGATTGTTTCAGCGGTCAAATCAGCCGCCGAACATTTCGGTAAAGCGCATCTTGTTGTCGGTGTCTTCGGCCAATGCAGCGGCAGGATCGAAGGTCATCAGATTGATCTCGCTCACCGGCGGGAAACCTTCGGGCGGGGTTACGTCAGGATGCGCGGGCAGATAGCCTTGCGCGGCGGCCAGTTCCTGTCCTTCGACCGAGATAATGAAATCGACAAAGGCTTTTGCCGCATCGGGGTTCTGCGCGGTCGACAGGATCGCCACAGGTTCGCTGACGGCGGAGACACCTTCCTCGGGGAAGACGAATTCCACCGGGGCGCCGTCATTCTTGCCACGGATGGCAAGGAAATCGACGACGAAACCGTAAAGCTTCTCACCACCGGCGACGGCCTGATAGACACCGCCATTGCCGCCCTGTGCGATGGCACCCTGATCAGCCAGCGCCTGATAATAATCCCAGCCCAAGGAAGGTACCCCGGCAATTGACACCATATGGATCGTCGCCGCACCCGAGGTCAGCGGCGATGGCAGCACGATATTGTATTCGGCCTCAGGCGCGGTCAGATCGGCCCAGGATGTCGGCACCATGGTGGCAGAGGTGTTATAGACGATACCGGTAGTGATCAGCTTTGTCGCGAACCAGAAACCTTCTGGGTCCATCACGCCATCGGCATAGGCGCTGGTGTCAGCCTCGGGATAGGCCATCAGCCGGTCTTCGGCTTTCAGCCCTTCCATGGTGACAGAATCGGCGATCAGCAGCACGTCCGGCTGCGGCGCACCGGCCTGAAATTCTGCCGCGAGCTTGGCCATGACCTGTGTCGTGCCATCGCGGAACCATTCCACCTCGACCCCTGGATAGGCGGCCATGAAGGCATCGACAGTCTGCTGTGCATCCTCATTTGGCTGAGAGGTATAAAGGACAAGCTTGCCCGAAACATCCTGCGCAAGAAGAACTGAAGGCAGCAGGGCAAGAAGGGTGGTGAGTGCAGTAGCGGTGGGGCGCATGTCGGAATTCCTTTTGACACGAAAATATCCGGGACCTTTAACAATGAATTGTGACAGTAGTGTCATGCTGTGAATACTGATCGCCGCGGCAGGAAATACCCAGCTTTAGACCAGCATCTTGATGTGCCAGGTGATTGCGTTACGATATCCAAGCTGTTCCAAAATCTGGATTTTGGATTGCCATTCGGCCGGACAGACAACCAGAACGGAATGATCACGGCGCTTGGCACGCGCAGCCTCTGCTGCGGAAAAGAGTGCGACCGCCGTGTCAGCAGCGGCACCGCGTTTCTGCGGGGACGTGAAGGTGTCATGAAAGAAGTCATCAATCACGCAAATCTCCGTGATGTCATGCGGCATCGGAAAATGAAGTGCGGTCGCCGGTTGCGAGATCGCGTAGCCACTGATCCCGCCTTCGTCTGACACGAACATATCGCGGTCTTGCAGCGTCAGGCTGCGGCGCATCCATGCGTCAAAACGTGTATCGGCATCAGCATGTGGTTTCCAGAACAGCGGGTGCAGGTCCTCCAGAACACGCCGGTGAACCGCGCTTGCGGTGACAATGCCGGGAACGTCATCGACGGTGGCTTGCCGCACATCGGCGAACGCCGTTTGCCGGGTCAGGCCGGTCTTGGCAAAATACTTTGTCAGCGGGGCATAATCCTGTTCGGCATAAGCGGATTCCAATGTTCCGCCGTCCACACTGGATGCCAGCAGAATCAGCGCCCCGGCCGCCATCAGATCCGCTTCTGCCGCCGTGAGCAGGTCATGTTGCGTTGCTGGCGGCGCGCCGGGTGCGACATAGCAATCCTCCATGATCAGGCCGGGCGGTCCGAATGCCCCGGCATAGATCGGCGGAACCGGCAGCAGGATCGAATGCGCGACGCCCACGATATTGTCGCCTGATTGTGCGACCAGCCATTGGTGCCGGATAGGAGGGTCCTGCGCCTCCATCGCCGCCTTTATCGTGGATATGATTTTGCCACGCGGATCTTCGTCGAGTTTCCATAGCCCCGGATTGGCGGTGCAGCGATTTTCCGCATCAGCCAGCAATAGATCGCACATCTGATCAAGATCGGCGTGTTCAGCGGGTCGGATTCGCAGTGTCATGGCAAAGCCTTTCGTTAGGTCGCAGCGCTATTGGCGATGGTCTGTCAATTACAGAAAAGGACGGAACTGATAAACCAGTATTGCGATCAGCCATTCACGTCGCTGCCCCCGGCACCTCGGACCCTTGGCGGGCCACGCCGCTGCGCGCGGCCAGCCATGCCAACACTGGCCCCGCCACGAAGAGCGACGATGCCGTTGCGATCACGACGCCTGCGATCATCGGCCAGGCGAAACCAGCCACTGCAGGTCCGCCCCAGATCGCCATCGGCAGTAATGCGGCCAATGTTGTGCCCGATGTGAAAATGCAGCGCGCCAGCACCTGGTTGAGGCTGCGGTCAATCACGTCCGCCAGTGAAATATCGCCACCCGCGCGCAGATGTTCGCGGATGCGGTCATAGACCACCACTTTATCATTCACCGAATAGCCGATCAGCGTCAGCAGGGCGACGATGGTCGTCAGATTCACCTCCCAGCCCGCAAGGGCGATCACGCCAAAGGTTTTGGTAATGTCGAGGAACAGCACGACAATCGCACCTGCCGCGAAATGCCATTCAAACCGCACCCAGATATAGGCCAGCATCGCCAGAATGGCGAGCGACAGGGCAATCAGCCCGGTGGTGGCAAGTTCGCCGCTGACCGTCGGGCCCACAAGATCGATCTGGTCAAAGACAGCACCCGGCACAACCTGCGCTGCTGCGGTTTCGACAGCAGCGACAGTCGCTTGTCCCGCTACGCCTTGGACACGGATGAGCGCCTCATTCACATCGCCAAAGGCTTGCAGACTGGCGTCACCCGGCACGCTGGCCGTGATCGCCGCGCGCAGATCGGCCAGCGGCACGGTTGTGTCGGATCGCAGCACCATCTGCAGACCGCCGGTGAAATCAATCCCGAGGTTGGGTCCGGGCGCAATCAACGCCACAATCGCGCCGATGGACAGCATCGCCGACACTGCGAGCGCCAGCCGCCCGCGCCGCATGAAGGAAAACGCACCGGGTGCCCGGACCCGTCCAAACAGCGGCGCAATCGTCAGCCGCGCGGGTTTGCGGCGCCGCACCAAGGCTTCCATCATCATCCGCATCAGCACGACAGCGGTGAACATCGAAATCACGATGCCAAGGCTCATCGTGATGGCAAAGCCGCGCACGGCACCAGCACCGAAAAGAAACAGCAGCACCATCGCCAGAAGCGTAGTGATATTGGCGTCAAAGATCGTTGCCCAGGCCTGCGCATATCCTTGTTTCAGCGCCTTGATCGCGACGGCGCCTTTTGCGGTTTCTTCACGGATGCGGCTGAAGATCAGGATGTTGCTGTCCACCGCGATCCCAAGGCACAGGATGATGCCCGCAATCCCCGGCAAGGTCAGCGTTGCGCCGAGAACGCCCAATGCCGTCAGGGTCAGCATCACGTTGATCCCCAGCACCGCACTGGCCAGCAGTCCCCAGCCGCCGTACAGCACGACCATCATCGTCATCACCAGCGCCAGACCGACAATGCCCGTGACCAGCCCGGACCGGATCGAATCTGCACCAAGTGCGGCCCCGACGCTGCGTTCCTCGATCACCTCCAGCGAGGCGGGCAGGGCGCCCGAGGTCAGCAGGACTGCAAGGGTCTGCGCCTCTTGCGGTGTGAAATTGCCGGTGATCTGGCCTTGGCCGCCGGGAATGACGGATTGAATCACCGGCGCGGTCAACACCTGCCCATCCAGCACAACGGCAAAGCGCTGGCCGATATTGGCGGCTGTGATGTCGGCAAAGGTCACGGCCCCTTGCCGGTCAAAGGCAAAGGTTACCATTGGTTGGCCGGTGTCGGGATCGAAAGCCATCGCCGCCTGATCCAGCCTGTCACCGGACAGGGCGACGCGGCTTTCGACAGGGATTGTGCCGCTGCCATCACGCATCGCCAACAAAGACACACCCGGCCCGGGTTGGGGGGCGACCATCTGAAAGCTCATCTTGGCGGTCGACCCCAGCAGATCGCGCAACTGCGCCGGGTTCTCGACGCCGGGCATCTGCACCAGAATACGGTCATCACCCACACGGCTGATCACCGGTTCGGACACGCCGACCTGATCAATACGCTGGCGGATCACTTCAAGGCTGGTGTCGGCGGCGGCTGTTGCGGCGCGGTCCAGACCGGCGGATGTCAGTGCCAGCCGCATCACGCGATCAGTCAGCGTCACTGTGTAATCCACCGGCATGCCCGGCTCGGCTGTCGCGGCGGCACGGTCCTGCATGGCAGCGAACAAGGCGTCATCGGCAGCAAGGCTCAGCGTCAGCCCGTCGCTGCTGATCGCGGATTGGTTTTGGTTCAGCGCCTGCATCTCGGCCACAAGGGTTTCGCGCAGATCCTGCAAGCGCGCTTGGGCCAGATCGTCGCGATCCACGGCCAGCAGCAGATGCGCGCCGCCTTGCAGATCAAGACCCAGCGACACGGTCTGGCTGGTCGCCCAGTCGGGCAACGCATTGCGGGCGGTCGTAGGAAGAAAGTTGGGAAGGGCTGTCGCCACTGCAAGTAGCAGCAGGACGACATAGGTCATGATGACCCATGCTGGTCGGCGCATATTCAATATCCATGATTGCCTGACAGTATATCTGACGAAACGTGTGTCAGACGGCAGGCGGGCCGCGCAGTGGTGGCAGGATATTGTGGCTCGCGGCCCGATTGGCGCGTGCAGAGGCCGACCAGATGACCGAAACCCGGCCTGTTGGCGAAGTCTCGGGCACCGCAACTGGCGCAATAAAATCAGTCAGATCATCTTGCCCCAGCGGCGCACGGAGCAGCTGGCGCTGTTGTATCAGAACACCATCAATCGCGGTAATCTGGCTGTCAGCGACCGGACGATCCGTGCCGCTGAGTAGTTGCGCCGGCATCGTCGGCGCGGCGCACAGCGCCAGCAAAAGCACCACCACCAGCCGGCAAAGCGTTGCTGTATTAGCCTTTCGCCACGATGATGCGCTGCGCAGGATCACCCCTGCGCTGCCCAGACATAGATCACATAGCCTGCCAGCATGGCGACACCCATCCAGCGGCCGATCTTGGGGCGGGTCAGCAACAGCGCTGTCAGCACCAGCGACACGGCGATCATCACCGGCAGATCAAAGCTCAGGAACCGGCCTGCAACCGGGATCGGCGCGATGACAGCGGTGATGCCCAGAATACCCAGCACGTTGAAGATGTTGGAACCAACGATATTGCCGATCGCAATCTCGGACTGGCGACGGAAAGCCGCGATCAGGGATGTCGCGAGTTCTGGCAGCGACGTACCGACTGCCACAATCGTCAGGCCGATAAAGGCCTCTGAAATGCCATAGCCGCGAGCGATGGAGACGGAGCCATCAACCAGGAACCGCGCGCCTACCATCAGCACGACCAGACCGCCAATGACCCAGAGCGCAGAAACCAAGGTTGACGCAGGCGCGGGCAGGTCAGCATCTTCGGCCTCAGCATCGTCGGGCGTGCGATAGGCCCAGATCAGATATCCGATCAGACCTGCCACCAGAATAACACCGGACAGCTGTCCCATCTGCCCCAGCGCAAAGATCGGCACCAGCGCCAGAGCCGCGGCAATCATCACCAACGTGTCACGCCGCAATGTCGCGCCCATGACGGTGATCGGCCAGACCAGTGCCGTCAGACCCACAATGAGCAGGATATTCGCGATGTTCGAGCCGATGATATTGCCCAGCGCAATATCCGGCACACCGCGCAACGCGGCATCGACAGAAACCAGCAGTTCGGGCGTCGATGTGCCGAAACCAACGACTGTCAGACCAATCAGCAAAGGCGGGATCGCAAGCCGGCGGGCGATGCCGACACTGCCGCGCACCAGCGCCTCACCACCAAAAAACAAGCCGATCAGACCGGCGACAACATAAATATAATCCAACGGAGAGGTCCTTCTTGGCAGATGATCTGCCCATCAATCCCGGATTTGTGCATTGGTCCGAGACTGTGCAAGCCGTCTGGAAAAATAATATTTTTGCAGCCACATCTTAAAAAGATTTAATGTAGGATCTTGCAGTCACTGGCGGGCGCTACGACATGCATACTGGGTCAGCCGCACGCCTTTGTGTCCGGCAATAAACAACAGGAGATGATGGGCACCCATCATGGTCTCATCATCACATAGCCGACCGCGCAATGCGGCAGTTCCACATGCATATTTCACGGGCTTGCGCCATCAGGTCGACGGCTTTGTTGGCCGTTATTTCACCTGGCCGGGGACGTTCTGGCTGCATGCCTCGGCCTGTGGGTGGGATATTCTGCGCGCACCTTTGAATGTGATGCTCGCTCCAATATTTCTACTGACGCGGCTGATGGCCTATATTTTTCGGCGTCTGGGGTTTCGCCGCATCGGCCAGTGGTTCGCGCGGCGGCGCACCTTGCTGCGCACCGCTGTTGCGCGGCGGGTCGAGGCGTTGATTGTCACCGATCTGTTGGGCCTGCCGTTGGATGCAGATGCTGCCGCACGGGATCCATCTGCATTGGCGCGGGCCGTTCTGGCCGCACCGCAGTTTCGCGAAATGATCCGTCAGCGGCCCGATCCGGCGGCGGCGGCGGCGGTTGGTCAGCGCATTGCAACAGCCTTGGCCGATTACGCCAGCACACGCTCGGCCGTGGCAGACATGACGACGGCTTTGTGCACGATCGCGGTGGGTGCTTTGGTCTTCAATGCGCTGACACCCGGCATGATCTCGATGGCGCCCGGCGTGGCCGATGCGCTGGCCTGGACGACTGCGGTCACCCAGTTTCCTTTGGGCGAAAGCCTGGGTGGTGTCTGGTACGGCATGTTCCGCCCCGGCGCATCGCCCGTGCTGGTCGGGTTAACAGTGGCCGTGCTGATCATGATCGGATCGATCTTCGCGGCCTTTGCAGGCATCCTTGCCGATCCGGTGCAAAGCCGCCTTGGTATCCACCGCCGCCGCCTGCTGCGCCTGATCGACACGCTGGAGGTTGAACTGACCGCCAGCGGCAGCAAGCCTTTCGTCGCGCGCGAACATCTTTATGCGCGGGTGCTGGATATCTGGGATGCGATCGCCAGCCTGTTGCGGGTTTTCAGGCCCTGACAGGCTTGCCATGGCCCCGGCCAGTGCAACACAATACACTCTTATGACAGCAACAGCCGGATGATCCGGCAAGAACGGGAAAAAATGTATTTCGAAATCGCGATTGTAGTCACGCTCACCCTGATCAACGGGCTTCTGGCCATGTCGGAACTGGCCATCGTGTCGGCCCGGCCAGCAAGGCTCAAGATGCTGGCGGATAAAGGCAGCAAGGGTGCGGCAACGGCGATCAGGCTGGCCGAAGACCCGGGCCGGTTTCTGTCCAGCGTCCAGATTGGCATTACGCTGGTCGGTATCCTCGCCGGGGCGTTTTCGGGCGCGACATTGGGCGCACGTCTGGCCGCGACCTTTGCTGAGGCGGGGATGCCCGTCGGTTTGGCGCAGCCATTGGGCGTGGGCTCGGTTGTGGTGGCGATCACCTATCTGTCCTTGATCGTCGGCGAACTTGTGCCCAAACAGATCGCTTTGCGTGCGCCAGAACAGGTAGCCGCGCGGATGGCCCCGATGATGCGGATCATTGCACGGGTCGCGGCCCCGCTGATCTGGGTGCTTGACCGTTCGGGCAAACTGGTTCTGCGGTTGCTGGGGCAATCGGGCGAACAATCCCGCGGTGTCAGCGACGAAGAAGTCCGCCTGATCATTGCCGAGGCGGAAAGCTCTGGCGCGATGAACCGTGCCGAAAGCCAGATGATCGCTGGCGTGATGCGCGTGGCCGACCGCACCGCGCGGGGCCTGATGACCCCACGCAATGAGGTCGAGACCTTGGATGCCAATATTGATCAGACCGCATTGCTGCAGCGGCTACATGATCTGAGCAGGTCGCGCGTGCCGGTCTGGGACGGTGAGGTCGACAATATCATCGGCGTGCTGACGACGCGCGATATTCTTGCCCCCGCCCTGATGAACGAACCTTTCGATCTGCGTGCCTTGTTGCGCGAAGCCCCGGTTGTCCGCGACGGCAAAAGCGCGCTGGAGGTGGTGGACCGTCTGCGCACCGCCCCCGCGCATATGGTGCTGGTCTATGACGAATACGGGCATTTTGAGGGGATCATTACACCGATGGATGTGTTGACGGCCATCGCAGGCGAATTCCCTGATCACGTGACAGATGAGCCAAAGGTGGTCACCCGCGCCGACGGATCCTATCTGGTCGCTGGCTGGATGCCGGTGGATGAATTTGCCGAAATGCTGTCACTCGATATCGGGCCAGATCGCGATTTTGAGACGGTTGCGGGGCTTGTTCTCGAAGAAATCGGGCATCTGCCCGAGGTTGGTCAGGTGCTGACCCTTCAAGGCTGGACTATCGAAGTTGTCGATCTTGATGGGCGGCGGATCGACAAGCTTCTGGTCGCGCGGGCAGGGTGATTTCGCGATAATCAATGGCCGAGAGTCCCGATTTTTATCAGCATCCATACGGCCATGCCGATCATCATCAGGTTCTCGGTCAGGGAAACGAACCCCAAAGGAACGTTGCTATCGCCGCCGACGCAGGCACATTTCAGCTCGCGCTTGTCAATGTAGACGGCCTTGAAAACCGAGACCGCGCCAATCGTGCCGATAAACAGGGCGACGGGAATTGACAGCCACATCAACGCACCCGCGATCATCAGAACACCGGCAAGCCCTTCTGCAAATGGGTAGATGTAGCCGTATCGTACCCAGCGTTGCGCCAGAAGGTCATAGTTCAGGAACATCGTCGAAAAGCTTTCGATATCCTTGAGCTTTTGCAAGGCCAGCAGGCACATGGCGATGGCGATGAACCATTCGGCGGCGAGGATGGTGATGACCTGCCCGGAAAAAGCCCAGCTTGTGGCCCCAGCCATCGCCGCAGCCATCGCGAAAAGCGCGATGACCGGCGTATAGGTGGTTGCATCCGCATCCGGCAAGTCCTTGCCAAAATGTGCCAGCAGATCGTCATAGCCGCCGATCCGCTGCCCGTCGATAAAGGTTTGTGGGGTGGTTTTCACATCGTGTTTTTCCTTGAACGCATCGGTTTGTTCGCGCGTTTCAAGATGATGATCCTCGACGATGTAACCATGCCGTTTCAGCAGATCCAGCGATTTGAGCCCGTAGGGGCAGGTATGCTCGGGCGTGACCATCCGGTGAAGGCTGGCCGTTCTCTGTGGTGTCTGTGCCATTGCGTTCCCTCAATATGTCGAAAAAATCTGTGTCTCGGACCCTGACCACAGAACAACGTCATAAGTGTCAGTCCGATCCCCCATTTCCATCCCCGGTGAACCAATGGGCATGCCGGGCACGGCAAGCCCGTCTGCCTGCGGGCGTTCCTCAAGCAGTCTTTGGATATCCTGCGCCGGCACATGCCCTTCAATCACGTAGCTGTCGATAACGCCGGTGTGACAGGATCTCAGCTGTGCCGGGACGGCGTGACGATCTTTTACGGCGGTCATGTCGTCGGACAACACCTCCGCGACGCTGAAGCCATGCTCTTGCAGATGGGTGATCCATGCACCGCAACAGCCACAATCGGGTGACCGGACAACCTCTATCATATCGGTTCTCCCTTGGGGCGAGGCAGCCATCACAGCGGAGGCAGAAGCCATGGTTCCTACCATCGATGCCAAGAATATCCGTCGATCCATCATATTCAAATCCTTCTTGTGCCAAGTTTTGGTCCCAAAGACCCTTGGAACAAGACATGGGGATTCCAGCGGCAGGAAGGTCAAGTCCGCGCCACAAAATAAATCTTCGCGGCGGCGCTTGACCTTCCAGTAGCTGGAATCCCCATATCTCCCTAGCGATGTTGTCGCCTATCGGGGGGCATGCTGTTCGATGTTGAAACGACAAGGCGCGGTGGACGCGCCCAGACAGATAGAAAATCAGGAGAACCACAATGACATATACAAAGACAATCCTCACAGCGGCGGCAACGACGCTTGCGCTGTCATTCTCTGCCGCCGCGCAAGAGGCAGAGTTCCAGCTTCCCGAACAATGCAATGTTGAGACCGCGATGGGCGATATGGACCATTCTGCGATGGGGCATGGCAGCATGGATGCCGAAACGGATGGTGGCATGATGGATATGGACGGGGTCGATCTTGCGGCCATGCCAGAGCACGTGCAGGAAAACATGCGCCGGATGATGATCTCCATGCCCGCCATGCATGACGGGATGATGAATGAAGATGCCGACA
Source organism: Yoonia sp. 67-2 (assembly GCF_035117555.1). Classification (NCBI taxonomy): domain Bacteria; kingdom Pseudomonadati; phylum Pseudomonadota; class Alphaproteobacteria; order Rhodobacterales; family Paracoccaceae; genus Yoonia; species Yoonia sp. 67-2. Next base: position 617,663 of record NZ_JAYKPK010000001.1, on the reverse strand, counting down.
TCGCCTTCGCCTGCGGGATGATTGCCCACCATCAGGGCGCCATCGACATGGCCGAAGTGCTGATTGACCATGGTCAGGACCCGCAAATGCTGGCGCTTGCCGAAGCAATTATCGCGGCACAGGTCGCAGAGATGGAAGAAATGAGCAATTGGTTGGCTGAAAACGCCAACTGAACTGGTGCTGGTTAAAGCCGTTCTTGCTGCCTGCTAACCTGTCATGACCGCTGCGTGCTGGACGTGCTTGCACGCGTCCAGTCGCTTACCCATATCTACCGCGTGTCACAGTGACAACTTTTCGGAGACAAAGATGGGTTATGTGAAGACAGCGATATTGATGGCGGCGATGACCGCGCTGTTCATGGGCATTGGCTACCTGCTGGGCGGAGCCGGGGGCGCGCTGATCGCAGTGGTCGTTGCCGCCGCGATGAATGTCTATACCTGGTGGAACTCGGATCGGATGATCCTGCGGATGCATAATGCCCAGCCTGTCATCCGGGGTGACCGTCTTGGCCTGCATGCCATGACTGCCGATCTTGCACGCAACGCGGGCCTGCCGGAGCCCAAAGTGTATCTGATCGACACGCCGCAACCCAATGCCTTTGCAACCGGGCGCAACCCGGCGAATGCAGCCGTTGCGGTGACGACCGGCCTGATGCGCAGCCTCAGTCGCGAGGAACTGACGGGCGTCATCGCGCATGAACTGGCCCATATCCGCAACCACGATACGGCGATCATGACAGTGACGGCCACCTTCGCCGGTGCAATTTCGATGTTGGCCAATTTTGCCATGTTTTTTGGCGGTTCGCGTGAACGGCTCGGGATGATCGGCACATTGGCCTTGATGTTCCTTGCACCTTTCGCCGCAGCGCTGGTGCAGATGGCGATCAGCCGGACACGGGAATATGCCGCCGATAAGGCCGGTGCGGAAATTTGTGGCAACCCGCTCTGGCTCGCATCGGCGTTGGAAAAAATCGCCGTGGGTGCGGCGCAGATCGACAATCACGCGGCAGAGCGCAACCCGGCGACGGCGCATATGTTCATCATCAATCCGCTGCATGCGCATAAACACGACAACCTGTTCGCGACCCATCCCGCGACCGAGAACCGAATTGCCGCATTGCGCGCGATGGCGGGGCAAACCAAGGGCGCATCGCAGGTCGCGGCAGAGCCTTTTGTCAGAAGCGGTGTTCCCACGACACGCAATCGCGGACGCGGGGGCCCCTGGTCCTGAAATGACGTCTGACGGTTTTAGCGTGACGCTGAAATCGTCATCCGCAATGTGACGGATAAAGCAAAAGGCGCGCGTGGTGGCAGTCGCCGATGGTTATCTGCTTTCACTACGTGACCAGACGCAGTACGCATCCCAATCATTGAAGATTTAGGACACGTCATGGCGCAAAATGCCACTATTTATAAAGTTGAATTGTCAGTCTCTGACATGGATCGGCATTATTATGAGACCCATAAGCTGACCGTTGCCAAACACCCGTCAGAGACCGATGAACGGCTGATGGTACGGATTTTGGCTTTTGCGCTCAATGCGCATGAGCATCTGGAAATGACAAAGGGCCTGTCGACCGATGATGAACCGGACATCTGGCAGAAAAGCCTGAGCGGCGAACTTGACGTCTGGGTTGCTCTCGGGTTGCCCAGCGAAAAGGTGATACGTCAGTCCTGTGGCAAGGCGGATAAGGTGTTCATCTACCCTTATGGCGGCAGGACCGCCGATATGTGGTGGGACAAGGTCAAGAACAGCACGACCCGGTTCGATAATCTTGAAGTCACCAATTTTTCCGAGGATGACACGGCCAGACTGGCCGCACTGGCAAACCGGTCAATGAAGCTTCAGATCAATATCCAGGACGGCGATCTGATGGTCAATGTGGGTGATCATATTGTCAACGTGACCCCGGTGAAGTGGAAAAGCATAGCTTAAGTCAGGCTTCGCTGATCAGTACAGCAGTGCCGAAACTACGGCGCGCTGGTTTCAACGTGATCCACAAGCACTTGATACAGCTGCGCCAATACCTTTGAGCGGGACGACACCTGCCGCTGCACAAGCCCAACGCAACGTGTGATCGCGCCGTCGCAGAAGGGCTGCCAGTACAGCGACTGCGGGCTGACGTTGTAGATGGCGATTTGCGGCACGATCGCCACGCCAAGCCCGGCCTGCACCATGCCGACGACCGCAGGCATGGTATTGGTGACAGCAATTTCGCGTGGCGTCACCGACATGCGCGACAGCTCGGTTTCGATCTGACGGGCAAGCGGCACGCTGGTCGCATAGCGGATAAAGGGCAGATTGCGCAAAAGCCAGACTTCGGACCGGCCTTCATTCCCGGCAGGGGCGATCATGACCAGCGGTTCTGTCAGGACTGGCCGCCAGACAAGACCCGCAGGAACCCCGACGTGTTCCGCGACAAGGGCGGCATCCAACCTTCCTGCTGCCACATTGGACAATAGCCGTTCGGACATGCCGACATTCATCTGAAAGGTCAGGTCAGGATAGCTTGCCCGCATCCGGACGAAGGCTTCGGACACAAGATGCGTAGAAACCGTGCGGATCGCCCCGAAAGTAAGCATACCGGCGGTGCGGCCGCCAGAAATGATCATTCTGGTTTCGGTCATTGTCTGCACGATGTCACGGGCCGCGCGCAGGAATTCCTCGCCCTTGGCATTCAGTTGTAAAGGGCGTTTCTTGCGGTCGAATAGGTCTACACCAAGTTCCCCCTCAAGTGATTGAATTTGCTGGCTTACTGCCGATGGTGTGAGGTTCACAACACCGGCTGCCGTGACAAGGCTGCCAGTGTCGGCAACGGCGATGATTGTCTGAAGTTGACGTATATCCATGGGTGTAGATTAAGCAAAGCTTTATCTAAACATCAAATAAAATCGCTTTATGCGCCTTTGCTTTCTTTGTAGCCAAGGGGAAGGCCAATATTTAAGGCAACCAACAAGGAGACACCCATGACGAAATTCACACGGACTATCGCGGGCGCCGGACTGGCAGCGGCGATGATGGTGCAGCCCGTATTTGCACAGGATTATCCGACACGGCCGGTTGAATTCATCGTGCCCTGGGCCCCCGGTGGCGGCAGCGACATCCTGATGCGGATCATTGCGAATAACATTTCTGAATATCTTGGCGCCGAAATGCCGGTGATCAACATTGGCGGCGTTGGTGGCACGGTCGGTCTGGCCGAGGCGGTGCGCCGCCCCGCAGATGGCTATACGATCAGCCAGGTGCATGAGGGGCTTTTGACCGCGACTGCGGTCGGGATGACGGATCTGGCATGGGATGATTTCGACCTGATCGCGCTGATGACAGCGTCACCGCAATATCTTGTGGCGGCCACCGACCAGCCGTTTGACGATTTTGAAGGAATGGTCGCCTATGCGCAGGAAAATCCCAATGCGCTGACCGTCGGTGTGACTTTGGGCGGTGTGCCGCATCTGCATGCTGCCATGATCGCCGAGGCGTTTGATTTTGAATGGCGCTATGTCGGCTATGAAGGCACGGGTGAACGTATCCGCGCTGTTGTGGGTGGCAATCTTGATGTGGCCATCGGCGATATTTCTTCGTCGCTTTCATTCGCGGAAAACGGTGATCTGCTGTTCCTTGCCTCCGGGACGGAAGAGCGGATTGCACAAACACCCGATGTGCCGACCTTTCTGGAAATGGGCGCTGATCTGGATCTGTTGATCACACGTGGCATTGTCGTGCCCAAGGGCGTGCCGGAGGATGTGCAGGTGACACTAGAGGCTGCGCTGGAACAATTGGCGATGGATGAAACCTTTATCGAGCAGATCAACAATTCAGGTGCTGACGTCATGTTCCGTGGTCGTGAAGATTACACCGCATATCTTAGCAATCTGAGCGACACTGTTGAGCGTCTGGCCGAGGTTATCGCGCCTTGAACGACAATCGTGATCAGGTTCTGACGCAGGAGGCGGGCGAGATCGCGCGCCTTCTGTCCTATGTCGCGCTGCTGGCGGCATCCATCGGCATGTTCATTGAGGCGCTGAGCATCCCGACATCGCGGTTCGAGGCATTGGGTGCAGGCGCATTCCCCATGCTGGTGCATGTGCTTTTGAGCCTGCTGCTGGTCAGCGCCATTGTCGGGTCAGTTCGCCAGATCCCGGCCGAGGCTTATCCCCGCTTTGCGTCGCAGGTCGTTTTATGGGCCAGAACCCGGTACCTTGTGCTGCTGATGTTCGCGTTCCTGATCATCTATATCACGGCGATGCCGATCATCGGCTATCCCATCGCGACACTGGTTTTCCTGCTCGTCTTCTTGCTGACATTATCGCCCAGGACCAAAAAAGCAGTGGTGCTTTGCGTGATCCTGTCGCTGATCTTTTCATTCGGGCTGAACTGGCTTTTCGCCGAAGTCTTCAACGTCTTTTTGCCCAGAGGAAGGTAACATTCTATGGACGCGTTTCTTCTTGGCGCCTCTGAGGTGCTGTCTTTCTCGACCTTGATCATGATGTTCTTCGGCGCCATTGCCGGGATCGTCGCTGCGGCCATTCCCGGCTTTACCGTCACCATGGCCATTGTGCTGACGCTGCCGCTGACCTTTGCCTTGCCGCCGTTGCAGGGCGTGTCGGTCATGCTGGCGGTCTATGTGGGCGGCTATACGGGTGGTCTGATATCCGCCGCCTTGCTGGGTATTCCGGGCACGCCATCGGCGCTTGCCACGACATTCGACGCCTATCCCATGGCCCGCAAGGGCGAACCGGGGCGGGCGTTGGCCTTGGGTGTCTGGGCGTCATTCTTTGGGACTGTCATTTCGACACTGGTGCTGATTGTTGCAGCACCGCCGCTGGCGGTTTTTGCGGTCAGGTTGGGGCCGTGGGAATATTTCAGCCTGATCGTATTCGCGCTGACGATTGTGGCGAGCCTTGTGGGCCATTCGCTGCAACGCGGTTTGATTTCGGGTTTGATCGGTCTGGCGATTGCCACCATTGGCACGGACCCGATGATGGGACGCCCACGGTTTGACATGGGGATCGACGCCTTGCGCGCTGGCCTGCCGTTTCTGATCGTGCTGATCGGGATTTATGCAATTTCGCAACTTGCCAGCGAAGTCGAAGACCCCAAGACGATCCATAGCGGCGAAAAGCTGGTGAAGGGCGAGATCAAGTTCAACAATTTCGCCGTGATGCGCGAAGTGTTGGCTGGGCCTGTCAACCTGATCCGGTCCTCGATGATCGGCGTGGCGATTGGTGCGCTGCCGGGGGCGGGCGGGTCGATCGCCAACCTGATTGCCTATGATCAGGCCAAGCGCGCGTCGAAAACGCCGGAAAGTTTCGGCCAAGGCAATCCCGAAGGCGTCGTCGCCTCGGAATCGGGCAATTCGGCTACTGCTGGTGGCGGGCTTATTCCGATGATCTCTCTCGGGATTCCGGGGTCTGCGGTAGATGCGATCCTGCTGGCCGCCCTGATGGTGCATGGCATTTCCATCGGGCCACGGTTGATCATGGATAACCCGGACCTTGTCTATGGCATGTTCATCGCCATGGCTGTGTCCAGCCTGATGATGCTGTTTATCTGTGTCGTGTCGATGCGTGCTTTTCTGCGTGTCGCCGAGGTGCCCAAATGGGTGATCGTGCCGACTGTGCTGGTCTGCTGCATCGTGGGTACATTCGCCCTGAACAACCGGGTCAGTGATCTGTCGCTTCTTATCGCCATCGGGATTTTTGGTTATGCGATGAAGGCGCTGGATTATCCGCTCGCTCCATTGGTGCTGGCCGTGATCCTTGGCCCGATTGCTGAAACCAATCTGCGCCGTGCTTTGATGACCGAAAATGATTGGTCACTGTTTCTGACCCGCCCTGTCAGCCTTGTGTTTCTTGTTGCCGCGTTGCTGTCCATCGCCTGGGCCATCCGCGGGATTTTGAAAGACAGACGTAAAAATACACAAGTTAAGGATGTTACCTGATGCCTCTTCGCCATGATGCGCTTTACCCGTCCCGCCGTTCCCCGGTGCTTGCCGAGAATGTGGCGGCCACCTCTCATCCGTTGGCGACGCAGGCAGCGCTGGCAATGATGGCGCGCGGCGGCAATGCTGTTGATGCGGCGATTGCGGCGGCGGCCACGTTGACGGTTGTGGAACCTACCGGCAACGGGTTGGGCAGTGATGCCTATTGTATCCTGTGGGATGGCAAGGAATTGCGCGGTCTGAACGCATCCGGCGCATCGCCCGAAGCCTGGACGCCTGATTACTTTCGTGGTCAGACAGAGGTCCCCTATCGCGGCTGGGGCAGCGTCACGGTGCCCGGTGCCGTCAGTGCCTGGGCGGAACTGACCCGCCGTTTCGGCAAGCTGGACCTGCCGACGGTCCTTGCGCCCGCGATCAATTATGCCGAAAGCGGATTTACCGTATCGCCGGTGATCGGCACATTGTGGCAGCGCGGTGCAGAGGTGTTGTCGGGTCAGCCGGGCTTTGCGGATATGTTCATGCCGGGCGGGCAGGTGCCCAAGGCCGGTGAAAGGTTCCGCAGTGCGGATATGGCAAATACGCTGCAGCGGATCGCCGAAAGCGGCGGGCGTGATTTCTACGAAGGCACCTTGGCCGAGAAAATCGCCGCTGATGCCCGAGCCAATGGCGCGACCCTGACCGTGGCTGATCTGGCCGCGCATCAGCCCGAATGGTGCGGGACGATTGCAACTGATTACCGTGACGTGACCTTGCATGAAATCCCGCCAAACGGGCAGGGGATCGCCGCACTCATGGCGCTTGGCATTCTGGAACATCTTGATCTGGCGGAGCTTCAGGCCGATGATCCGATGGCGTTGCATTTGCAGATCGAGGCGATCAAGCTGGCCTTTGCCGATCTGCATAAATTTGTCGCCGATGCGAAATATATGACCAAAGTCACGCCAGAGGACCTGATCAACCCTGATTATCTGAAAGGCCGCGCCAAGCTGGTGTCGCGTGACCACGCCCAGAATTACGGCCCCGGCGCGCCTAAGACCGGCGGGACGGTTTATCTGACCACGGCGGATGCGTCGGGCATGATGGTGTCGTTCATCCAGTCGAATTATTCCGGTTTCGGATCGGGCGTTGTCGTGCCTGGCACCGGGATCAGCCTGCAAAACCGTGGTGCTGGGTTTACTCTGGAACCCGGCCATCCGAATGAGGTTGGCCCGCGCAAACGCCCGTTCCAGACCATCATCCCCGGTTTCCTCATGCAAGGCGGCAAACCCAAGATGAGCTTTGGCGTCATGGGCGGCCCGATGCAGGCGCAAGGCCATGTGCAGATGGTGATGCGCACGCACGTCTGGGATCAAGACGTGCAAACGGCCATCGACGCGCCACGCTGGCGGTTCATTGAGGGCAGAAAAGTGGCCTGCGAATCCGCCCTGTCCGAGACCACGCGCGCTGAACTTGCCGCGCTGGGGCATGAGATTTCGGTGGAAACACCGGACAGCGCTTTTGGCTTTGGCGGTGCGCAGCTGATCGAGAAACGTGATGCTGGCGGCTATGCGGCGGGCTCTGACCCGCGCAAAGACGGTCAGGCGGGCGGCTTTTGATCTAAATCACTGTAAGGGAACCTGCACGCTATGGGGTTCACCAGTTCGCCGCATTCTGATGGCGTTAGAGGATAATATCCGCGATACATCATTGCGGATCCTCAAACGGCGTTTCAAAAAATATCCCTGGCTTGACGTTTTCTCAAACTTAAGATGGAACAACATGATACCCTTATGGCGCGTGATCAAGGCGCTGAAGGGTAAATACGGCTGCGGTCCGATATGGTAAATAGTCCGCGTTGGTGACAGTTTTCTGCCACCTGCGCCTGTAATGTTAAAGGTCTCGAGTTTATGAAAATAGCAATGATTGGCACGGGCTATGTCGGCCTTGTTTCAGGGGTGTGTTTCTCTGACTTTGGTCACGATGTGGTTTGCGTGGATAAGTTGCCCGCAAAGGTTGCGATGCTGGAACGCGGCGAGGTTCCGATCTATGAACCGGGCCTCGATGCCGTGCTGGCGCGCAATGTCGCAGCCGGGCGGCTGACGTTCACCACCGATCTTGCCGCCGCTGTGGATGGTGCGGATGCCGTGTTCATCGCGGTCGGCACACCGACCCGGCGCGGTGATGGTCATGCCGATCTGACCTATGTGATGGCCGCCGCTGCCGATATCGCGCGCGCCCTGACGGGCTATGCAGTCGTTGTCACCAAATCGACCGTGCCTGTCGGCACCAATCGCAAGGTCGCGGATGTGATCCGCCAAACCCGGCCTGATGCGGAATTCGACGTCGCCTCCAACCCCGAATTCCTGCGCGAAGGGGCGGCGATTGACGATTTCATGAAGCCTGACCGCGTCGTTGTCGGCGTCGAAAGTGACCGCGCGCAGCAGGTGCTGGGCGATGTCTATCGCCCGCTATTCCTGCGCGATTTTCCGATCGTCTTTACGGATCTGGAATCGGCGGAAATGATCAAATATGCCGCCAATGCCTTTCTCGCGACCAAGATCAGTTTCATCAATGAGATCGCCGCCCTTTGCGAAAGGGTGGGCGCGGATGTGAAATCGGTGGCCAAGGGCATGGGCCTTGACGGGCGCATCGGCAATAAATTCCTGCATGCCGGGCCGGGCTATGGCGGGTCGTGCTTTCCCAAGGATACCAGCGCCCTCGCGCGGATCGGGCAGGAACATGGTGTGCCGCAGCGGATCACCGAAACCGTGATCGCGGTGAATGACCTGACCAAGCGGCGGATGATCGACAAGGTCATGGATATCTGCGGTGGGTCGGTCAATGGTAAGGTAATCGCGGTGCTCGGCGTGACCTTCAAGCCCGAGACCGATGACATGCGTGACGCGCCATCCCTGACTGTCATCCCCGCGCTGGTCGGTGGCGGCGCGAAGGTCCGCGTGGTCGATCCGCATGGCCGCAAGGAAGGCGAGGCGCTCTTGCCCGGCGTGACATGGGCGGTTGATCCTTATGAGGCCGCGCAGGGCGCTGATTGCCTGCTGATCCTGACCGAATGGAACCAGTTCCGCGCGCTGGACCTGAAACGTCTGGCCGATGGCATGACCAATGCGCGGATGGCCGATCTGCGCAATATCTATGACCGCGATGATGTGCTGGCGGCTGGCTTTGTCGATTATGACGGGGTCGGGCGGGCGCAGCCTCTGACCGACAGTAGCGCCAGTCGCAGTGCCGCTGAATGAAACGCGCCTTCATCACAGGGACGGCTGGTTTCATCGGCTTCCATCTTGCCGAATTGCTGTTGCAGGAAGGCTGGCAGGTCGCCGGTTATGACGGGATGTCGGATTATTACGATGTGACGCTCAAGCAAAAGCGGCACGCTTTGCTGGGCCAGCATGCAGGTTTCACCGCGACAGAGGCGCTGCTGGAAGAAGCTGATACCCTGACGCAGGCCGTCGCCGCCGCGCAGCCCGATATCATCGTCCATCTGGCAGCCCAAGCGGGCGTGCGTTATTCCATCGACAATCCGCGCGCCTATATCGACGCCAATATCATCGGAACCTTCAACCTGATGCAGGCGGCTTTGGCTGTGCGGCCCGCGCATCTGCTGATGGCTTCGACCTCTTCGGTCTATGGTGCCAATATCGAGATGCCTTATGCGGAAACGCACAAGGCTGACACGCAAATGTCGTTCTACGCCGCGACCAAAAAGGCGAATGAGGCGATGGCGCATTCATGGGCGCATATCCACGACCTGCCCATCACGATGTTCCGGTTCTTCACGGTCTATGGGCCATGGGGGCGGCCCGATATGGCATTGTTCAAATTCACCAAGGCGATCCTGAACGGTGATCCGATCGATGTTTATAACCACGGCGATATGTGGCGTGATTTCACCTATGTCGATGATCTGGTGCGCGCGATCCGGCTGTTGTTCGACGCCGTGCCGGGGCAGGGCGGCCCCCATGCCGGTGACAGCCTGTCACCCGTCGCTCCCTACCGGGTGGTCAATATCGGCAATTCCACCAAGGTGCGGCTGGACGATTTCATCACCGCGATTGAAGCGGCCACCGGCAAGATTGCAACCCGCAATAACATGGAGATGCAGCCGGGAGATGTCCTCGCAACATGGACCGATGCGGGGTTGCTGCAGGCGCTGACCGGCTATGCGCCGCAGACGGATATGCGCGACGGGGTTGCTAGGTTTGTGAAATGGTATCGGGAGTACTATCGCAACTGACCTAACGGCCAAACCGCGCCATTATCCCAGGTAAACCCCACACACTCTCGGTCAAGCCGACCTTAAACGAAGTGAAAGGCAATATAGCCGAGTGAGACGACTATGACGACCGGCAGATAAACCGGATATCGGTTGAGCCATGGTGTCGGATGCTGGCAATACCCGCAGCGCGTTTTTCCGAACCTCAACATATGTCCACATTTACGGCACTCGACTAAGCGCCACGTAAAATCGTTACTCATGATAGCCTCAGAATTCTAAATTTTATAAATAATAAATATATCGTGAACATAACGTGATCCGCCGTATCTGAAAAGGGCGGGCGTTGCGTGGTGACGTTTTGTGAACGGTTTTTGCTCAGAAAAGACGTGGCACTCAATCATAAGTAGCAAGATTATCAAAGCCTTGATGTGCGTAGCAAAACTATGCCTCATCAGGACGAATTTGTTTCATGATTGTAATATAATTTGATTATGACGCGATCAGAGCGGCCAATTGGGTGAAAACGCAAGTGCTGATTGACGGTGAGAGGACGGCTTCAATATTGCCGGGGGCTGGACTTCTGGCTCAGATGCGTCAGTCAAATAATCGATAAACCTTTGCCGCATTGCCGCCAAAGATACCGTGCGGAACCGCGTCGTCAGGGATCAGCGCCTTTGCGATCTCAAGCCAGCTGTCATAGCTTGCGGCAAGGGTCAGGACCGGCCAGTCGCTGCCCCAGATCAGACGTCCCGCGCCGAAAATACGCAGCAAATGGGCGATGTAAGGTTCAAGGTCTGCCTTGCTGCCGTTTTCGCCAGCTTCGGTCAGCAGGCCGGATAATTTGCAGCATACCTGTTCCTGCGCGGCCAAGGCGGCCATGTCGGCGGCCCATGAGTCGAACTGCCGGTCTGCAATGGCGGGTTTGGCTGCATGGTCGATCACCACACGCAGCTCTGCATGCCGGGCGACCAGTCTCTTGAGGCGCGATAGATGCCTTGGCAGGACCAACGCGTCAAACACCAGATCATGGGCGATCATTGCCTCGAAGGCTGGTGTCAGCCTGTCTTGCAACATCCAGTCATCATCACGGATGTCTTGTATCATGGCGCGCAAGCCGATCAGTTTTGGATGCGCGGCGAGCCGGGCGATTGTGGCCGGGGCATCGGGATCGGTGAAATCGACCCAGCCGACGACACCCAGAACAAAGGGCGTCTTTTCTGCGATCTGTAGCAGAAATTCCGTTTCTGCAAAGCTGGGCGCTGCCTGCACCAGAATAGTGCCTTTCACATCATTGCGCTGCAAAATCGGTGCCAGATCGGATGGCATGAAATCGCGGTAAAGCTTTGGCAGATCCGGGGTCAGCCAGCCATAATCGCCGCGTGCGATCTGCCAGAAATGCTGATGCGCGTCGATGATCATGCGCCGATCACGCCTTTCTTAAGGATGATATTGCCGTATAGCCGCGTCTCGCCGGTTTGGACGATGGCAAAGGCCTCCTTGGCCCGCGTGTAGAAATCAAAGCGGTCGATAGCCGACAGGGTCACGGGATGATCTGCGCGTTGGTGAATGATGCTTTGAAAAGCGGTGACAATCGGCGGGGTCGCATCTGCATCGCCCACCACTTGCATCACCACGGCCGGGTCTGGCACGAAAGTATCAAGCGGCAGCAGCGACAGGATCGCCTCCAGCAAATCAGTGGCGCTGATTCCGTCGAGCCGGTGACAGCGGCGGGCGAGGCTGGTCGCGGGGAAATTGGCATCGGCGATGACGATATCATCGCCGTGCCCCATCGCGCGCAGGCTGTGCAGCAGGTCGGGTGACAGGATCTGGGGAATGTTACGCAGCATTGATTGCCTCCATGGGGACGGGGGCGTCTTGCCGGATCAGCCCTTCGGATTTCAGATCGGACCATAGGCCGCGTGGCACGTCAGTTTCAAAAATGCGGACATTTTGGCGTACTTCATCGGGTGTCGCGGCACCCGGAATGACTGTCTTGACCGCCGGATGCGCCAACGGAAATTGCAAGGCGGCGGTGATCAGATCGGTATCATGGGCGGCGCAGACAGCGGCGATGCGATCCACCTTGGCGCGGATATCTGCCGGGGCAGGGGCGTAATTATATTTTGCGCCTTCGATTGCGCCGGTGGCGAGGATGCCGGAATTATAGGGCCCGCCGAGGATGATCCCCACATCTCTGGCGATGCAGAGCGGCAGAAAGCTGTCCAAAGGGTCCTGTTCCAGCAGTGTATAGCGGCCTGCCAGCAGAAAGCAGTCGAACTCCGCCTCTTGCAGCAGCCTTTCACAGATCTGCCATGTGTTTACCCCGGCACCAATCGCCGCGACCCGCCCGGTGCTGCGTAATTCGGTCAGGGCGCGATAGCCGCCTTGGTTGAACAATTCGTGCAGCTTATCCTCGACCCCGGCAACGCCATGTGTGCCTGCATCGATGTCATGCAGCATCAGGATGTCGATCTGATCTGTACCAAGCCGGGCCATGCTGTCGGCAAAACTGCGCATGATCCCGTCATAAGTATAGTCGAACACAATCCGCTTTTGCGGCACATCGACGAAGGCTTCTGGTGTGACCTCTTCCGGGGCACAATCCAGCAATACCCGGCCTGCTTTCGTAGAGAGCACCAGATCGCCTTCAAACCGCTGCAAGGCTTGAGCAAAGCGCATTTCAGACCGGCCCAGCCCATATTGCGGGGCGGTGTCGAAATAGCGGATGCCCGCATCCCAGGCCGCCTGCAATGTCGCCTGGGCATCCACGTCCGATACTTTGCGATACAGATTACCCAAAGGTGCGCCGCCGAAACCCAATTGGGTCAAGGCAATCGGGCGGGCGGTTCTATCGTTTAAGTTGCGGGTCTGGGTCAGTCGCATCGATTTTCCTTAATCAGGTCGGGCGGAAATAGGTCGGGTGCTGGCGTTCCAGCGGCGCCAGCCTTGTGATCAGCTGTCCCAGATGGGCCGACATGACCTGCCGCGCGGCATCGGGGTCTTGCGCCCGGATCGCGTCAAGCACGGCCTGATGTTCCTGCACGGTTTCTTCGGGGCGGCCTTCCTTGGGCAACAGCAGCATCCTAGCGCGGCGCAATTGCAGCGACAGCTGGCCCGCGGCGGCGACAACTTTGGGATAGCCGGTGAATTCCATGATCAAGGCGTGGAAATCGACGTCCGCCTCAAAAAAACCCTGATAATCGCGGTCTTCGGTCAACAAGGCCTGAAGCCGCAGATTGCGCGACAATCGGGTCAGTTGCTCCTCTGTCCGGTCCGCCGCGACTTTGGCGACCGCCGCGACCTCGACCGCCTCGCGCAGAAAACTCTCTTCGCGCAATTCGTTCAGCGACAGTTGCGCCACGCGGGTCGCGGATTGCGGGATGATATCCACCAGCCCTTCGGAGGATAATTTCCCCAAAGCCTCGGCCACCGGAGATCGGGAGACGCCGAGTTGCTCGCAAAGCGCCGCTTTTCGCAACACCATGCCGGGCGGAAAGGTCAGATCAAGGATGCCGTTGCGCAGCACAGAATAGACCCTTTGCCCCAAAGGCCCATCAAGGCTGTCGATATCCACGACAAGATTTTCTGCGGCCATGCATTGCTCCCTTACTGGCATGTTAGTTGACAGGTGTGTTTAGTCAAGCTAGCGTTCTGTTTAAGCGCAGGGTCGTTTGTTGACCAGAGGAGAGCGATGCATGACCCAGACCCCTCGACTGATCCATCTGCACCCACAGGATAATGTCGCCATCGCTTTGGCCGATATCGCAGCGGGTGAGATTGATCACGTATCGGGGCTGAAGGCTGTGCAATCGGTCAAACAAGGGCATAAGATCGCTGTCGCGCCGATTGCTGCTGGCAGCAATGTGCTGCGCTATGGGCAGATCATCGGTCAGGCGAAGACGGATATTGCGGCGGGCGATCATGTGCATGTGCAGAACCTTGGCATGGGCGATCACGCGCAGGACTATGCCTATGCCAGTCAGGCCGTTCCGCTTGCGCCAGTCGCAGAGGCGCGGACATTCAACGGCTATCACCGCGCGGATGGCCGCGTCGGCACGCGCAATTATCTGGGCATTCTGACCTCGGTGAATTGTTCCGGGTCAGTTGCGAAATTCATTGCGGAAGCGGCGGAGAAATCTGGCCTGTTGGATGAATTTCCCAATATCGACGGGATCGTGCCGATCACCCATGGCACCGGCTGTGGGATGGCCAGCGACAACGAAGGCTACGCCACTTTGTTTCGCACTTTGTCCGGCTATGCCCAGCACCCCAATTTCGGCGGTATTCTGTTGATCGGGCTGGGGTGCGAGGTGATGCAGGTATCGGCCCTTGTCGGCGGACGCCCGATCCGGGCCGATGGTGCGCTGCGCTATATGACGATCCAGCAGGAAGGCGGAACGCGCAAGACGATTGAAAAGGGTCTGGAGGAATTGCGCGGGATTGCGGAACTGGCCAATCAGGCGACCCGCCAGCCTGCGCCTGTGTCGCAACTGATGCTGGGGATGCAATGTGGTGGATCGGATGGCTATTCCGGGATCACCGCGAACCCCGCCTTGGGCAAGGCGTCGGATCTGTTGGTCCAGCATGGCGGCACGACGATCCTGTCGGAAACATCCGAAATTTACGGCGCAGAACATCTGCTGACCCGGCGTGCCGTGTCCGAGGATGTGGGCCGCAAACTGATCGACCGCATCCATTGGTGGGAAGATTACACCGCGCGTAATCAAGGCGAGATGGACAATAACCCCAGCCCCGGCAACAAACGTGGTGGGCTGACGACGATCCTTGAAAAATCGCTGGGTGCTGTTGCTAAAAGCGGGGCGGCACCCTTGGCAGAGGTTTACCTGTTCGGCGAGCAGATCACGACCAAGGGGTTCGTGTTTATGGACAGCCCCGGTTTTGACCCCTGTTCCGTCACTGGCCAGATCGCATCAGGCGCCAATCTGATTGCCTTCACCACCGGGCGCGGGTCGGTGTCGGGCTATATGCCGACGCCTTGTATCAAGCTGGCGACCAATTCTGAAATGTATGGCCGCATGTCCGAGGATATGGACATTAACTGCGGCGATATCATCACCGATGGTGTCAGCCTGGATGAGAAGGGGCATGAGATTTTCGAGATGTTCATCCGCATCGCCTCCGGTGAGCAGACGAAAAGCGAAGAGCTGGGTTTTGGCGGGGTCGAATTCGTGCCCTGGCAGATCGGCGCGGTAATGTAGGATGGAAGATATGTTGCACAACAAGACGATACTGATCACGGCAGCGGGGCAGGGCATCGGGGCGGCCAGTGCGCGCGCCTGTGCCGCCGCAGGCGCGCGGGTGATTGCGACGGATGTCAATGCGGACCTGCTGGCGGCGCTGGACGGCGTGAAAGGCATTGAAACCCGGCTGCTTGACGTGACCAACGCGGGTGCGATCAAAGCGCTGGCTGATGACCTGCCCGACCTAGACAGCTTGTTCAATTGCGCGGGTGTGGTGCATCACGGCAGCATTCTGGACCTGACGGATGATGACTGGGCCTTTGCGCTCGATCTGAACGTCACGTCGATGGTGCGGATGTGCCGCGCCTTTGTGCCGGGGTTGCTGCGGCAGGCTGACAACACTGGCAGTGCCGCGATCCTCAATATGTCGTCGATGGCGTCATCGGTGAAAGGGTTCCCGAACCGCACCGCTTACGGCGCAACCAAGGCAGCAGTCATCGGGCTGACCAAGGCGATTGCCGCCGATTTCGTGACGCGGAACCTGCGCTGCAACGCGCTATGCCCCGGCACGGTGGACACGCCATCCTTGCAAGGGCGGATCGCCGCCGCACCGGACCCGGTGCAGGCGGAAAAGGATTTCATCGCGCGTCAGCCGATGGGCCGTCTGGCGACGGTTGATGATCTAACGCCGACGATTGTGCATCTTTTGTCGGATGCCAGCCGTTTCGTGACCGGCCAAGCGGTACTTGTGGATGGTGGCGTGACGATCTGACGGCAAAGCGGGAGGAGGTAAGGCTTGGGAGGGCCGCAGCACATGACATTTCTGGTCGAAATGCGAGGGATCGAGAAACGCTTTCCGGGTGTTCACGCGCTCAAAGGCGTGCAGTTCGATCTGCGCGCGGGCGAAGTCCATGCCCTGATGGGCGAAAACGGTGCCGGCAAATCGACCCTGATGAAGATCATGGCGGGTATCTATGCCCGCGACGGCGGGGAGATGTTTGTGAACGGCGCGCCGGTCACGCCTGACAGCCCACGCGCGGCGCAGGATCTGGGGATCGGGATCATCCATCAGGAACTCAGCCTGATGAATGACTTGACCGCCGCGCAGAATGTGCTGATCGGGCGCGAACCGCGCCGCAGTTTCGGGCGGCTGGATGAGGCGGCGCTGAACCGGCAGACGGCGGAAATTTTCGCCTCTCTCAGCCTCGCGCTGGACCCGCGCACCATGGTCGGCACCCAGACCATTGCGCGCCAGCAATTGATCGAGATTGCCAAGGCGCTCTCCTACAACCCCCGCGTTCTGGTGATGGATGAACCGACCGCCGCGCTGAATGATGCCGAAATCACCGAACTCTTCGCGGTGATCAACAAGCTGAAGGCTGATGGCGTTGGCATCGTCTATATCAGCCACCGGATGGATGAGATCAAACGGATCGCCGACCGTGTCACCGTGCTGCGCGATGGGGCCTATATCGATACGGTGGATGCGGCGACGACACCTTTGGACAAGATCATTCAGCTGATGGTGGGCCGCGATCTGGCGCATGTGATCCCGGAATTTCCAGACACCAGCCGGAACGCGGTCGCGCTGGAAGTCCGCAACCTGTCGCGCGGCCGGGATGTGCGCGGCGTCAGCTTTGATGTGCGCAAGGGCGAAATCCTTGGCTTTGCCGGGCTGATGGGCGCGGGCCGGACCGAGGTGGCACGGATCATCTTTGGCGCGGATAAACGCGACGCGGGCGAGATTTTGGTGGGCGGTCAGCCGGTCGATATCCGTAGTCCCTGTGACGCTGTTGCCGCCGGGATCGGCTATTTGTCGGAAGATCGCAAACATCTGGGGCTTGCCGTGGATATGTCGGTGCGGGCCAATATTGCAATGTCGAGCCTTGCGACATTCACCAGCAAGGCAGGCATCCTGAACGAAGCCGCCATGCAGAAAACTGCGCTGTCCTATATCGACAAGTTGCGTATCCGCACGCCGTCTGACCTGCAGGATGTGCGGCTTTTGTCGGGGGGCAACCAGCAAAAGGTGGTCATCGCGAAATGGCTGCTGCGTGATTGCGATGTGCTGATCTTTGATGAGCCGACGCGCGGCATTGACGTGGGCGCAAAGTCCGAAATCTACGCCCTGCTGGAAGAACTCGCCGCGCAAGGTCGCGCGATCATCGTCATCTCATCGGAATTGCCGGAGGTGATGCGCCTGTCGCACCGGATCGCGGTGATGTGCGAGGGGCGCCTGACCGGCATTCTGCCCGGCGGCGCAGGCACCAGCCAGCAGGACATCATGACATTGGCCACGCAGCGCGAAAGTGCTGTGGTCGAAGCGGAGGACGCATAATGAGCATATCAACCCAGGACGCCCCGAAATCTGTCGCCGCAAGGATGATCGCGACGGGGACGCATCAGCGGGTGCTGGCCTTTGCCAGTTTGATCATCCTGCTGATCGGTTTCTCGATAGCCTCGCCGAATTTCATGCAGACCTCGAATATGATAGCGATCCTGCAGGCGACATCGGTCAACGGGGTGTTGGCCATTGCGGTGACGCTGGTGATCATCACCGGCGGGATTGATCTGTCGGTCGGGACGATGATGACCTTTTGCGCGGTGATCACCGGGGTGGTGCTGACCTATGCTGGTCTGCCGCTGTGGCTGGGTGTGATCGCGGCGATTGCCACCGGTGCGGGTTGCGGGCTTTGTTCCGGCACCTTTGTTGCCAAGATGAAAATCCCGCCGTTCATTGCCACATTGGGGATGATGCTGATCCTTAAGGGAATGAGTCTTGTGATCTCCGGCACCCGCCCGATCTATTTCAACGATACGCCGGGGTTCAGCGAAATCTCGCGCGGGTCGCTGATCGGGCAGATATTCCCGGCTGTGCCGATCCCCAATGGCGTGCTGATCCTTTTCGTCGTCGCCGGTGTCACCGCCTATATCCTGAACCGCACGGTGCTGGGGCGCTATTGTTTCGCGCTGGGGTCGAACGAGGAATCGGTGCGGCTGTCGGGTGTGAATACCGACCGTTGGAAGATTGCTATTTATGCGCTGTCAGGTGCCATCGTTGGCATCGCCGGACTGCTGATCGCATCGCGGCTGAATTCGGCGCAGCCCGCGTTGGGGCTCGGCTATGAATTGGAGGCGATTGCGGCGGTGGTCATCGGCGGGACGTCGCTGTCCGGTGGGCGCGGCTCGATCCTCGGCTCGCTGATCGGCGCCTTGATCATGGCGGTGCTGACCAACGGCCTGCGGGTCCTGTCCGTCGCGCAGGAATGGCAGACCGTTGTCACCGGCGCGATCATCATTCTGGCGGTCTATGCCGATATGCTGCGCCGCAGACGGTCTGCCTGACACCATTTACCACGATCCCCGGCAAAAGGTGGCCGGGACAACCGACAACCAAGGGAGGAAACCACATGTTGTCACGTCGCGTTTTATTCGGCGCATTTGCCGCCACTTTGACCATGAGCACGGCACCTGCTGCCTTTGCTCAGGATGAAATCTATATCCCGCTGATCTCGAAAGGGTTTCAGCACCAGTTCTGGCAGGCAGTAAAAGCCGGTGCCGATCAGGCCGCGGCAGAAGAAGGGGTGCGTATCACTTTTGAGGGCCCCGACAACGAAACCATGGTGGACCGCCAGATCGACATGCTGTCTGCCGCTTTGGCCAATAACCCGTCTGCCATCGGCTTTGCCGCGCTCGACAGTCAGGCCGCTATCCCGCTGCTACAGCAGGCCGCCGATGCGGGCATCGCGATTGTTGCCTTTGACAGCGGTGTGGACAGCGATATTCCTGTCACCACGGCCACGACCGACAACGTCGCTGCCGCTGCTTTGGCCGCTGACAAGATGGCGGAACTGATCGGCGGCGCAGGCAATGTTGCCGTCGTCGCCCATGACCAGACCAGCCGCACCGGGATTGACCGGCGCGACGGGTTTCTGAACCAGATGGAAGCCGCCTATCCCGATATCAATATTGTCAGCGTGCAATATGGGGCAGGCGATCAGTTGCAATCAACCGAAGTCGCCAAGGCGATCCTGACCGCCAACCCTGATCTGGACGGGATGTTCGGCACCAATGAGGGATCGGCCATCGGGATCGTCAATGCGGTGCGTGAAATGGGCACCGAAGGTGTCACCATCATCGGTTATGATTCCGGCAAGGCGCAGACCGATGCGATCCGCGAGGGTCTGATGGCAGGCGCGATCACGCAGAACCCGGTGGGGATCGGCTATGAAACCGTCAAGGCCGCAATTGCGGCGATGAACGGGGAAGAATTGCCAGCGGTGATCGACACGGGCTTTTACTATTATGATCAGTCCAATATCGATGATGCTGACATTCAGGCGGTTCTTTACGATTGATCAGAACTAGCGGCCCCGGATCGGGGTCCGGGGCAAGCTCCCGGATCAGGTCCGGGGCTGCGCCATATTAAATGAAGAAAGAGAGCAGATGAAACTATTGCGTTACGGCCCGCGCGGTCAGGAAAAACCCGGATGTCTGGACGCGGAAGGTCACGTGCGCGATCTGTCTGCTCATGTGCCAGATGTCGCCGGTGCGGCGCTGCTGCCCGATACGATTGCGCGGCTGAAGGCGCTGGATATCGACAGCCTGCCGGTTGTTGCTGGCACGCCGCAGGACGATCTGCGCCTTGGGCCGTGCGTCGGGCAGGTGGGTAAATTTATCTGCATCGGCTTGAACTATGCCGATCATGCCGCCGAAAGCGGTCTTGACGTGCCGCCGGAGCCAGTGATTTTCAACAAATGGACCTCGGCCATCTGCGGGCCTGACGATGATATCCAGATCCCGCGTGGATCGGTCAAAACCGATTGGGAGGTCGAACTGGGTGTCGTGATCGGGCAGGGCGGTGCCTATATTGAAGAAGCCGATGCGATGAACCACGTCGCCGGTTTCTGCGTGATCAATGACGTGTCTGAACGCGAATATCAGATCGAACGCGCCGGCACATGGGACAAGGGTAAGGGCTGCGACACTTTCGGTCCGACCGGCCCCTGGCTGGTGACACCGGATGAAATCGCTGATCATGACGCCCTCGGCCTGTGGCTGGAGGTGGACGGCAAGCGCTATCAGGACGGCAGCACCGCGACGATGGTCTACAAGGTGCCGCATTTGATCGCCTATTGTTCACGGTTCATGAGCCTGCAACCGGGTGACATCATCTCAACCGGGACGCCGCCCGGTGTCGGGATGGGGCAAAAGCCACCACATTACCTCAAAGGCGGCGAGGTTCTGCGCCTTGGCATCGACGGGCTTGGCGTGCAGACGCAGAAGGTGCGCGCATCAGCCTGAAGGCAGGTTTCAACCATATCGCCCTGTTCGGGGCAGATATCACCAAAAGCGCTTAAATTTTAAGCCATCACACCGATCGAGATCGCCTGCTCTGTCTTGCAGTTGACATAAAGTCAAATCTCGGGCGATCTTGATCAAGACATATCGGCATTCACGCCTCGCTTTTCCCGCAACGCTATCTGCGTTTGGGAAAGCGGGGCTTTTTTCGTTTGAGGCATCGCATTGAAACGCAAGATCGACCTTGGCATCCTGTTCTCGCGCTCCGGCACCTATAGCCTGCTGGGCGAGGCGAGCCTGACCGGTGCACTCAAGGCCATCGCGCAGGTCAATGTTGACCCTGCGTTTGATATCGCCTTTCGGGCTATCACGCGTGATCCGCAGGGCAATGTCGATGCCTATGCGCCGCTCTGCGAAGACATCCTGCGCGAAACGGACGCGCGCCATGTCATTGGCTGCACCACATCATGGAGCCGTAAGGAAGTGATCCCCGCTCTTGAGCGGGCGGATGGCGCGCTATGGTATCCGGTGCCGCATGAAGGGTTCGAAACATCTGACCGCATCGTCTATACCCACGCCTGCCCGAACCAGCACCTGTTGCCATTGCTGGATCACGCCTTTGCCCGGCACGGCACGCGGAGCTATCTCACCGGGTCGAATTACATCTGGGGCTGGGAAATGAACCGGCTGGCGCGCGAAATCGGTATGCGCGCTGGCGGGTCGGTGCTGGGCGAACGGTATCTGCCGCTGGGGTCCACCGATGTGGCGCGGATCGTGGCCGAGATCGCCGAGATGCGGCCCGATTTCGTACTTAATCAACTGATCGGCCCATCGCAATATGCGTTCTTGCAAGGGATGGCCGACCTGCGCGCCCGTGATCTCTATTTCGCGCAAGGGAATTGCCCGGTGCTGTCCTGCAACCTGACCGAATGCGAATTACCTGCGATTGGTGCTGCTGCCGAAGGCGTGATCGCTGCCGGGCCGTGGTTTCGCGGACAGCCCGGTCTGGCGCAGGGCGAGGGCAGGGACTTCGGGTCGTCTTTCGAGGCGGCAGCCCATGCCTCTGTCATGATGCTGGCGCGTTTGTTGCATGGGCGTCCGGGGGCCGAGATGTGGCCGCTGGCGCAATTGCTCGCCCTGCCGGAAGCCGCGCAGCTTGGGATCAATGCGCGCACGCATCACACCAGCCTGCCAGTCGTCATCGCGCAGGTGCAGCAGGGTGCCTTTGTCGCGCTGAAATCCATGGGGCCGGTAGAGGGTGATCCTTATCTGACAATGGGCCGCGAGACGTTACGTCCTGCCTTGCGGGTGGTCACATGATGCGCCGCTTGCAGATCCCTGAATTGGGCGGGGCAAATGCTGCGATCCTGCACCGGCCACATGCCACCGTGGTCGCCCTGACCCGCCAGTTAGAGGCGATTGGCCTGCAAGTGACCCCGCATTGGCCCAGCTTGCCAGTGGCGGCGCGCGGGGCTGATTATCTGTTTCTGGATGTTGATCCCGCCTATGACGATCAATTCCCCTGGCCTGCGGGTCAGGCCCCGATGCCCACTATCGCCCTTGTCGGGTCCGAGGCGCCGGGGCGCATCGAATGGCTGATGAATTTCGGCGCTGACGCGCAGATTTTGAAGCCTGTGGGAACTGGCGGCGTCTATTCCGCCTTGCTGATCGCCCGCGCGACTTTTGACGCACGCGCGGAGATGGCCGACCGGATTACCAGCCTGCGCGCGCGGTTGGGCCAGCGGCAAACCGTGGTGCGTGCCGTGGCCTTGCTGGCTGCGCGGGGCAAGTCGGAAGATGCCGCCTATGATCAGTTGCGCGCGATGGCGATGGCCTGGCGGGTGAGTTTCGAGGAAGCGGCAGAACGCATCGTCTCCAACGCCGGACCACAGGAGAGTGATCATGGTTGATATCACCCCGGTCATCGTTTCGCCTGCGGGCGTGTGGCGGCGGTTGCTGCGCCGCAAGCTTGCCTTGTTCGGCTTTGCGATCATTTTCATCGTCGTGGGTGGCGCGATCTTTGCACCTTGGCTGGTGCGCTATGGCCCGAACGAGCAATTGTTCGATGGTCTGACCCTGCAAGGCGCACCGATGCCGCCGGGCGGCGACTTTCTGATGGGCACGGACTTGTTGGGGCGCGATCTGTTCAGCCGTATCCTTTACGGCGCGCGCACCTCGCTGATCATCGGGGTGGTGGCGAATGGCGCGGCGCTGATCATCGGCACATTGATCGGGCTGACTGCCGGGTTTCTGCGGGGCTGGATTGGATCGGTGCTGATGCGCTTCACCGATCTGATGATGGCCTTTCCGGCGCTGTTGCTGGCGATTTGTCTGGCGGCGATTTTCCAGCCCTCGCTCTGGATCGTGGCGATGGTCATCGCATTGGTGAACTGGGTGCAGACTGCGCGTGTGGTCTATACTGAAACCACCAGCCTGTCAGAGCGTGAATTCATCGCCGCCGAACGCACCTTGGGCGCATCGCAATCGCGCATCCTGTTCCGGCATATCCTCCCGCATCTGGTGCCGACGCTGATTGTCTGGGGCACGTTGGGGATTTCGGTCACCGTGTTGTTGGAGGCGACCCTGAGTTTCCTTGGTGTCGGTGTGCAGCCGCCAACGCCAAGCTGGGGCAATATCATTTTTGAAAACCAGACCTATTTTCAGGCCGCGCCGTGGCTGGTGTTCATCCCCGGTGCCGCGATCCTGCTGCTGGCATTGGCGTTCAATCTGGTCGGTGACGCCCTGCGCGATGTGCTGGACCCCACACAAAGAGGGCAGGATTGATGGCCGGATATCTGTTGCGTCGCGTCATTCAGGCCCTGTTGATCCTGCTGGGCGTCAGTTTCATCACGTTCGTTCTGCTTTACGTCCTGCCTGCCGATCCGGTGCGCCAGATCGCGGGGCGGTCGGCCACGGCGCAGACGGTGGAAAATATCCGTCAGCAACTGGGGCTGGATCAGCCGTTGCTGGTGCAATATGGTCGCTATCTGGCGGGCCTTGTCCAAGGCGATATGGGCCGCAGTTACCTGCAACGCACCGAAGTGTCGGCGCTGATCGCCTCGCGCCTGCCCGCAACCTTGCTGTTGATGGCGGGGGGCATTTTCTGTGAATTGCTGATCGGGCTGACCTTGGGCGTGATCGCAGCGATCTTTCGCGGGCGGCCCTTGGATCAGGCTTTGATGGTGACCAGTTTTGTCGCCGTCTCTGCCCCGCAATTCGTGGTCGGTCTGCTGCTGCTATACGTCTTTGCCGTCCAGCTTGGCTGGTTTCCCATCGGCGGTTACGGCACCTTCGCGCATCTGGTTTTGCCCGCGGTCACGCTGGGGATCATGGGATCAGGCTGGTATTCGCGCATGATGCGGTCATCGATGATCGAGGTGCTGCGGCAGGATTACATCCGCACCGCCCGCGCCAAGGGGCTGACCCGTGCGCGCATTCTGACCCGCCATGCCCTGCCCAATGCGATCCTGCCGATTATCGCGATGATCGGGATCGATATCGGTATTTTCATGGGCGGGCTCGTCGTCGTCGAAAGCGTGTTCGGCTGGCCCGGCATCGGCCAGCTTGCCTGGCAGGCAATCCAGCGTGTCGATATCCCGATCATCATGGGGGTGACCATGGTGTCGGCGACCGCCATCGTGCTGGGCAATCTTTTGGCTGACGTCATCACCCCCTTCATCGATCCGCGCATCAAGATGCGGTGAAGCACAAACCAACCTCAACAACAGGAAGATCATCATGAAAAAACTGCTTTGTTCGACTGCTCTTATCGCTGCCATGGCGCTGCCGCTGGCGGCGCAGGATTACACACCTGACCCCGAGGCGACACCGGGTGGCATGATCACCATCACCTATAAGGATGATGTCGCCACGCTCGACCCAGCCATCGGCTATGATTGGCAGAACTGGTCGATGATCAAATCGCTATTTGACGGGCTGATGGATTATGTCCCCGGCACCACCGATCTGCGCCCCGGTCTGGCCGAAAGCTATGAGGTGTCCGAGGATGGCACAGTCTTTACCTTCACGCTGCGCGAGGGTGTGACCTTCCACAACGGCCGTGAAATGACGGCGGAAGATGTCAAATATTCGCTCGACCGTGTGACCTTGCCTGCCACGCAATCCCCCGGCGCAGGGTTCTTTGCGTCGATTGTCGGGTTTGACGAGATTTCAAGCGGTGCGGCAGAGACGTTGGCGGGGGTCGAAGTGATCGATCCGCTGACCGTGCAGATCACCCTGTCACGGCCTGATGCAACCTTCCTGCATGTGATGGGGCTGAACTTTGCCTCTATCGTGCCGCAGGAGGTGGTCGAGGAAATGGGCGATGATTTCGGCAAGAACCCTGTCGGCACGGGCGCGTTCAAACTGACTGACTGGACCATCGGCCAGCGCGTCGTCTTTGAAAAGAACGCCGAATACTGGCGTGAAGGCGTGCCATATCTTGATGGGATCACCTTTGAAGTCGGGCAAGAGCCGATTGTAGCACTTCTTCGCTTGCAACAGGGTGAAGTCGACGTGCCGGGTGACGGCATCCCCCCTGCGAAATTCGTCGAAGTCATGGCTGATCCCGAACAGGCTGCGCGCGTGATCGAAGGCGGCCAGCTGCATACCGGCTATATCACGTTGAATGTCGGCGTTGCCCCGTTCGATCAGCTTGCCGTGCGCGAGGCGGTGAATATGGCGATCAACAAGGAACGGATCGTTCAGATCATCAACGGGCGCGCTGTGCCCGCCACCCAGCCGCTGCCACCCAGCATGCCGGGTTATAGCGAAGGGTTCGATGGTTTCGCCTATGATGTCGAAGCTGCCAAGGCCAAGCTGGCCGAGGCCGGTTTCGCGGATGGTTTCACCACCGAGCTTTACGTGATGAACACTGACCCTAACCCGCGCATCGCCCAGGCGATCCAGCAGGATCTGGCAGAGATCGGCGTGACGCTGGAAATCCGCAGCCTGGCACAGGCCAATGTGATCGAGGCTGGCGGCGCGGGTGAGGCGCCGATGATCTGGTCCGGCGGCATGGCCTGGATCGCGGATTTCCCGGATCCGTCGAACTTCTATGGCCCGATCCTCGGTTGCGCCGGCGCGGGCGAGGGGGGCTGGAACTGGTCGAAATTCTGCAATGAAGGGATCGATGCCATGGCTGTCGAAGCTGACAGCTTCATCGACCCTGCCGCACCAGAACGGCTGGAAATGTGGTCGCAGGTCTATCAGGACGTGATGGCCGAAGCCCCGTGGGTGCCAGTGTTCAACGAACAGCGCTACACGATGAAATCGGCCCGCATGGGTGGTGATGACGCGCTCTATGTCGATCCGGTGTCGATCCCTGTCAACTATGACTATGTCTTTGTGACTGAATAATAAAATGTGCAAAAACTGCGACTACACGATCCACGGGGCGCAGCACCATTTCGGCTGGGACAATTCCATTGCCCCGGCCGAGGTGGTCGCACCGGGATCAACGATCCTGTTTCACTGTCAGGATTCATCGGCGGGCCAGCTTGGCCCGTCGAGCACAGTAGCTGACGTCACAGCGCTGGATTTCGGCAAGATCAATCCGGTGTCCGGCCCGATCTATGTCGATGGGGCCGAACCCGGCGATGCGCTGAAAATCACGCTGCATGACTTTGCGCCGCGCGTGCAGGATGGCTCTGCCTGGGGCTGGACGGCGAATATCCCCGGTTTCGGGCTGCTCGCCGATCAGTTCACCGATCCGGCACTGACCTTATGGAAATACGATGCGGTCAGTCTGGCACCCGCGCTTTGGGGCGCACATGGCAAGGTCGCGCTGAAGCCGTTCACCGGCACTATCGGTGTCGCGCAGGCCGAACCCGGCCTGCATTCCATCGTGCCACCACGTCGGACGGGCGGCAATCTCGACATCCGTGATATCGCAAAAGGCACGGTGCTTTACCTACCGGTCGAGGTCGCGGGGGCGTTGTTTTCCGTGGGCGACACCCATGCCGCCCAAGGCGATGGCGAGGTTTGCGGCACCGCCATCGAAAGCCCGATGGATGTGACGCTGACGCTGGATCTGGTGAAAGGTGCCAACCTAAAAATGCCGCGTTTCACCACGCCGGGTCCGGTGACCCGCCATATCGACGCGGATGGCTATGAGGTGACGACTGGCATCGGCCCTGACCTGATGACAGGCGCGCGGCAGGCGGTTGAACAGATGGTCGATCTGCTCTGTGCACAGCACGGCATGGCGGCGGTCGATGCCTATATGCTGGTGTCGACCTGTGGCGATCTGCGGATATCGGAAATCGTCGATATGCCCAATTGGGTGGTATCGTTCTATTTCCCACGCTCGGTTTTCGCATGAATATGTCTGATCCGTTGCTGTCGGTCCGCGATCTGACCGTCTCTGTCCGGGACAGGGGGGTGGTGAAACCCCTTGTCTCGGACCTGCGTTTCGATCTGCGTGCGGGCGAAACCCTGGCGATTGCAGGGGAAAGCGGTTCGGGGAAATCCATCACCTCGCTCGCCCTGATGGGTTTGCTGCCGAACAATGTGACTGTGACGTCCGGGCAGATGCTGCTGGGTGGCACCGATCTGGCGCAACTTACCGAAAACCAGATGCGGCCTTTGCGCGGCGCGCAGGTGGCGATGATCTTTCAGGAACCGATGACATCGCTGAACCCGGTGCAGACCATCGGCACGCAATTAATCGAGGCGATCCGGGCGCATGAGCCGCTGTCGCGCCATCAGGCGCGCGAGGCGGCGATTGGGGCCTTGCGGCAAGTGCGGCTTGCCGAGCCCGAACGCCGGATGGGCCAATATCCGCATGAATTATCTGGCGGGATGCGCCAGCGGGTGATGATCGCCATGGCGCTGGCCTTACGTCCCGCGCTTCTGATCGCGGATGAACCGACGACCGCATTGGATGTGACCGTGCAGCGCGAGGTGCTGGAACTGCTAAAAGACTTGCAGCAGGAAACCGGCACGGCGATTATCTTGATCACGCATGATATGGGCGTGGTGGCCGAAACCGCGGATCGCGTCGTGGTGATGCAGGCGGGCCGGATGGTTGAACAAGGGCGGACGATTGACGTCTTCGCCGCGCCACAGGCGGCATATACCCGCGATCTGCTGGCTTCTGTGCCACGGCTGGGGGCAGGGGCCGCGCGTGCGGCACCTTTGCCGCCCAAGGCATTGGTCCCGGTGGCGCGATTGGTCAATGTGAAAGTGCATTTCGACATCGGCGCGAATTTTCTGGGCCGTCCCACCCACCGCGTGCATGCGGTGGAAGGCGTGAGCTTCGACATACAGCCCGGCGAGACCTTTGGCCTTGTCGGCGAAAGCGGCTGTGGCAAATCCACGATTGCCAAGGCGC
This sequence comes from Yoonia sp. 67-2, assembly GCF_035117555.1. NCBI lineage: Bacteria > Pseudomonadati > Pseudomonadota > Alphaproteobacteria > Rhodobacterales > Paracoccaceae > Yoonia > Yoonia sp. 67-2. Next base: position 589,671 of record NZ_JAYKPK010000001.1, on the reverse strand, counting down.
TGGCTGGTTTGGTTCCGCATCAGGGGCAGATCAATGTGGATGGCAAATCCTTGTCAGGTCTGACCGCGCAGGGCCGCAAAAATATCTGCCGCGATGTGCAGATGGTGTTTCAGGACCCTATGGCCGCCCTCGACCCACGGATGAAGGTCGGCGATGCAGTGGCCGAACCCTTGGTGATCCACGGGATCGGCACGGCCAGCGAACGACGTGATCGCACGGCAGAACTCTTTCGCCGCGTCGGGCTGACCAGTGACCAGATGACGCGCTATCCGCATGAATTTTCCGGCGGCCAGCGGCAACGGATCTGCGTCGCTCGTGCGCTTGCCTTGCGGCCCCGGCTGATCATTTGCGATGAAAGTGTCTCTGCCTTGGACGTGTCGGTGCAGGCGCGCGTGCTGGCCCTGTTGGAAGAATTGAAGGCCGAATTCGGCGTGGCCTATCTGTTCATCAGCCACGATATGGCAGTGGTCGAAAATGTCGTCGACAGGCTGGCCGTGATGTATCTGGGCCAGATCGTCGAGATGGGCACGCGCGACCAGATCTTCGGAAATCCGCGCCATCCCTATACGCAACGTCTGCTGGATGCGGTGCCGGTCCCCGACCCAACTCGCCAGCGTAGCGCATATCTGCGCCCAGCGAGCGAGCCACCATCGCCAATGCGCCGGATCGGCGATGACGTCACCCGGCTGGCGCTGACGGATATCGGCTGCGGTCATCTCGTCGCGCCGGAAATGGCGGTCTAGGGTCAGACCGGCGCGCTCAGCGCACCGCGCCGCTGATCCGCCTTTGCCCATAAAGGATCACATCGCGCATCGCCTGTTCCGCGCCACCGGTATCACGCCGCGCGATGGCATCGACAATGCGCAGATGCGCGGCAGAGACATCCTGCTGCGTCACCGGCTCTGACGCGGGCGAGCTGAGCCGGAACGTGGTCAGCAAAGCCGCCTCGATCAAAGTGCCCACCGAATGCATGAACACATTGCCCGAGGCTTTGGTAATCGCGCGGTGCAGCGCAAGATCGGCCATCGCAAAGGTCTTGTCACTTTCTGCTGTTCGCATCGCTTCGGCATGATCGTAAAGCAAGGTAATTTCTTCCGTAGTCGCGCGGGTCGCGGCCATGGCGGCGGCGGCAGGTTCCATCGTCAGCCGCATCTCGAACAACTGATCCAGAAACCCCATGTCGGGATATTCATTCAGATGCCAGACCAGCACTGCGGCATCAAAAAGGTTCCATTGCTGCCGGTCGCAAACTTTGGTGCCAACGCGGGTGCGGGCGACGATCATGCCTTTGGCGGACAGGGTTTTCATCGCCTCGCGCAACACGGTGCGTGAAACACCGAATTGGCCCGCCAGTTCTTCATCGCGTGGCAGGATCGATCCTTGCGGATATTTGCCACTGACAATCGCGCTGCCGATCCCTTCGACAACTTGCCCATGGCTATTGCGCACCAGCGTTTCGTTCAGGGCATCGCGCAACAGATCGGACATGATTTCTCCTTAGCTACTTGTTAATGCGTAAACGCAGCAGTCCTTTTTGCAGCAGGATGAACATCAGCAGCAGAGCGCCGATCACGATTTTTGTCCACCAGCTCGACAGGCTGCCGTCGAAGACAATATAGGTCTGGATCAGACCCATGGTCAGAACACCGATCAAAGTACCAAACATATAGCCGCTGCCGCCAGTCAAAAGTGTACCGCCGATGACCACTGCGGCAATGGCATTCAGTTCCACCCCGACCGTCGCCAGCGGATAACCGGCAGAGGTGTAGATAGAAAACACGATGCCCGAAAGCCCAGCCATAAAGCCCGAAAACGCATAGACCGCCACGGTCGTCGGGCCAACCGCGACCCCCATCAGCCGCGCCGTCGCCTCGCCCCCGCCCAGGGCATAGACATTGGTGCCAAAGCGGGTGCGGTGCAGCACGATCATCCCCACGGCCACAGCGGCGATCATGATCACCGCCAGCAACGTCAAACGTCCCCGGCCCGGCATCAGATAATAGGCGCGCTGCATCATGTCGTAGAACGGATCGGCAATCGGGACGGAGTCAATCGACAGCATGTAGCTCGCCCCGCGCGCCAGAAACATGCCCGCCAGCGTGACGATGAAAGGCGGCATTGCCAGCAGATAGATCATCCCACCCATTGCCGCGCCAAAGGCGGTGGTGATCGCAAGTAACATCGCAAAGGCCACCAATGGATGCAGCCCAGTATCGCGCAAAACCACCGCGATAAAGACACCGGCAAAGGCGATGACAGACCCCACCGACAGATCGATCCCGCCCGAGATGATCACAATGGTCATGCCCACCGCGACGATCCCGAGATAGGCATTGTCAGTCAGAAGATTGCCAATGACCCGCGTGGATAGCATCGCCGGGAACTGAATATAGCAGATCAGATAGGCCAGCAGAAAGATGGCAATCGTCGCATAAAGCGGCAGCGCGCGGATGTTCATGTCTTTGTCCCCGTTCCGGCACTTTGTCGCTTGGGCCAGAGATAAGCCAGTTGCGGCAGCACTTTGGGTGATTGCAGCACAAGGATGACGATCACCAGCACCGCCTTGATCACCAGATTGAACTCGGACGGGAAGCCCGCCAGCAGAATGCCGGTGTTGATCGTCTGGATGATCATCGCGCCAAGGATCGAGGCGAGGATCGAAAACCGACCACCCAGCAGCGAATTACCCCCGATGACCACGGCAAGGATCGCGTCAAGCTCCAGCCAAAGCCCCGCGTTATTGGCATCTGCCCCGCGGATATCCGCTGTGGCAATGATCCCCGCCAAAGCGGCGCAAAACCCAGAACCCATATAGACGGCGATCAGCAAGACGCGGCTGTTGATCCCGGTCAGCGTGCTGGCGCGCAGGTTCACCCCGATGGATTCCACCAAGAGCCCAAGCGCTGTGCGCCGCACCAACAGGCCAAAGCCGATACCCGTCAGCACCCAGATCACTGCAGGCACCGGGATGCCGAACAATGTGCCTGATCCCAGATAGGAAAACATATCATTGTCAAAGGTCAGGATTGTCCCACCGGTGATCAGCTGCGCAACGCCGCGCCCTGCCACCATTAGGATCAATGTTGCGACAATCGGCTGGATGTTGAAGACAGCGACCAACAACCCGTTCCACAAGCCGCAGACCAGCCCCGCAACCAGCGCGATGCCAAGCGCGGACCACAGGCCGAAGCCCTGATCAATCGACCAGGCCGCACTCGCGCCGCAGATCGCCATCACCGCGCCGACCGACAGGTCGATGCCGCGCGTGGCAATGACCAATGTCATGCCGATGGCCAACAGGGCAACAGGAGCGCCCCGTTTGATCACGTCAATCGGGATGCCGACAAGGCGGTCATTCACATAGACGATCTGCCAGAAACTGGGGAAGTATATGCTGACCAACACGATCACGGCGGCCAATGTCAGCAATTGGGGTGCAATGCGGCGCAGAACGGTCTTCATGCCACCACCTCTGGCGCTGCAATCGCGCGGACAATCGTATCGCTGGTCACATCTTCCCCCGTTAATTCGGACACATGCTGCCGGTCGCGCACGACGATCACGCGATGGGAAACGGCGACAAGTTCATCCAGCTCGGATGAGATCACGAGGATCGACATGCCTTGGGCCACAACCTCTTCAATCAGCCGCAGAATTTCAGCATGGGCGCCCACATCGATCCCGCGCGTCGGTTCATCAAGGATAAGAAACCGTGGGTTGGTCGCGAGCCAACGGGCAAGGATCACCTTTTGCTGATTGCCGCCTGACAGCAGGCCCACAGGTTTTTCTGCATCCGGTGTGCGGATATCCAGCCGGGCGATATACTCATTCGCCATGCGGACCTGTTCGGCCTGCGGGATCGGGCGCGCCCATCCGCGCCGCGCTTGCAGCGCGAGGATGATGTTTTCCCGCACGCTCAGTTCCGCGATGATCCCGTCGGTCTTGCGATCCTCGGGCGCGAAGGCAAAACCGGCGGCAATCGCCGCACGTGGATTGCGTAGGTCCACTGTACCATTGCTGTCTTCCGCTGTGCCGCTGTCGCTGGGGACAGCGCCGAATAGCACCTCTGCGCTTTCCGTGCGACCAGAACCAAGCAGGCCCGCCATCCCGATGACTTCGCCCTTGTGGACGGTCAGGTCAAAAGGCGCGATCCGGCCCCGCCGCCCGACGCCGGTAAAGCGGATCGCATCTGTGCTGTCCGCCATCGGGCGCAGCTTTGTGGCGGTTTCCTGTTGCAATTCATGGCCCAGCATCAAGGTGATTAATTGCATCCGGTCCACATCCGCCGCCTCATGTGTCGCGATATGCTGGCCATTGCGCAGAATGGTCAGACGGTCCGAGATTTCGAACACCTGATCCAGAAAATGTGAGATAAAGATGATCCCCAGCCCGCGCGCGCGCAGGTCGCGCACCACATCGAACAGCATCTGCACTTCGCGCGCATCAAGGCTGGCGGTGGGTTCATCAAGGATCAGCACACGGCCTGACAAATGCACCGCGCGGGCAATCGCCACGATCTGCTGCACCGCGACGGAATATTGGTCAAGCGTCCGGCGCACATCGATATCAAGGCCATAACCCGCCAGCATTTCATCCGCCTGCGCGATCATCGCGCGCGTGCGGATCATGCCAAACCGGCGCGGCGGATGGCCAAGGGTCAGGTTTTCCGCCACCGTCAGGTTGGGCAGCAGATTGACCTCCTGATAAACCGTGCCGATGCCAATCGCCTGCGCTTCCAGCGTGCTTTGTGGCGATATCGGCTGGCCTTCGAACAGAATATCACCGGAATCGCGTCTATATGCGCCGGTCAGGCATTTGATCAGGGTCGATTTTCCGGCCCCGTTTTCGCCCAGCAGGGCGTGAACCTCGCCCGCTTTCAGGCCGAAACTGACAGCGTCCAGCGCTTTTGTTCCGGGAAACGTCTTGGTCAGGTCGCGTGTCGCAAGCAGCATTCGGGGCCTCGTGCAGGGCAGGGGCAAAGATGACGCCGGGGCGCAGGTTTCCCCGCGCCCCGGCAACAGGCGTTACAATATCAGTAACCCAGATCTTTGCGGGCCTCATATTCACCGGCAGGATCATCAGCTTGGGTATAAAGCCGCGATTCTGTCTGGATGAATTTTTCAGGCATCGTGCCATCGGCGAAATAAGCCTCCAGCGCGTCAAATGCAGGGCCTGCCATGTTCGGGGTCAGTTCCACCGTGGCATTCGCCTCACCCGCAGCCAGCGCAAGGAAGATATCCGGCACGGCGTCAATTGAGACGACCAGGATATCGGTGCCTGGGGTCAGTCCAGCCTCTTTGATCGCCTGAATGGCACCGACGGCCATATCGTCGTTATGGGCGTAAAGCGCGCAGATATCCGCGCCGCCATTTTCCGCCTGCAGGAAGCTTTCCATGACTTCCTTGCCGCGCGTCCGGGTGAAATCGCCGGTCTGGCTGCGCACGATCTCGATATTATCGGCCCCTGCGATGCCTTCTTCAAAACCGGCCTTGCGGTCAATCGCGGGCGAAGACCCGGTTGTGCCCTGCAATTCAAAGACCCGGCATTCCGCACCATCGACAGTTTCGACCAGCCATTCCCCCGCAACGCGACCTTCATGCACCAGATCGGACCCGACAGCGGTCAGGTAAAGCTCTGGGTCGCTGTCGACCATGCGGTCCAGCAGGACGACTGGAATTTCAGCCTCTGCCGCCTCTTCCAGGACCGAATCCCAGCCGGTTGCGACGACCGGGGCCAGCAGGATACCGTCGACACCTTGTGCGATGAACGACCGCAGTGCCGCAATCTGGTTTTCCTGCCGCTGCTGCGCGTCAGAAAAGCGCAGATCGATGCCGCGTGCTTCGGCCTCTTGCATCGTGACAGTGGTTTCGGCGGCGCGCCAACCGGATTCAGACCCGATCTGCGAAAAGCCGATGGTCTGCGCATGGGCCGCAACGGCCCCAAAGCTCGTGACAGCCACACTGGCCATCAAAATACGTTTCAGCATAAGAAATCCTCCCGAGATCTCGTTGGTCCCCTCCGGACCTGCGGGAAAATAAATACTATTATATACATTGGGGCAAGAATTTTTTGCAGGCTATTTTGCACTTTTCGCGCGGCACAGCCTGCAAAATGGCCCTGCGCGCATCCGTTCCCGGGCAGCACAGGGCCAGGATTTATCAGTCAAACAAGGGGATATCGACCTCTGCCGCCTCGAACAGATAGTCACGCGAAGCAACAATCTGATCACGCAAAGCGGCGATATCATGGCCGACCATCGCGCCCTGCCATTTCTTGATCTGGCCCGCGACGAGCACGGTTTCCACGTTGGAACGTTCCATCAGCGTCACCACCGCGCCTGCCGCATTGTTCAGCGGGGCCACGTTCAGCGCGTCAGCGTTGAGCAGGATGATATCCGCCTCTTTGCCCGGCGTCAGCGACCCGACCTTGTGATCTAGCTTCAACCCAGCCGCGCCATTGATCGTGGCAAAGGTGATCGCATCGCGCACATCCATCAGGGCAGGGGCCGCCTCTGGCCCTTGTTCCAATGCAATCTCGTTGGCGAACATCCGTTGCACCGTCATCGCGCCGCGCATCTGGGTAAAGAAATCGGCGGTCATCGTGCATTCGACATCGACCGACAGAGATGGCGCCATGCCCATATCGATGGCTTTCTGGATCGGCGGCGTGCCGTGGCGCATCTGCATCTCGATCGGCACCGACAGTGAGACATGCGCGCCGACTTCCTGCGCACGATTCCATGCGGCGTCGGACATGCCGGTCATATGGATGAACAGGTGTTTGTCAGTGTAATGCGGGATCAGATTATCCATCGTCTCTTGCATCCCAAGCGATCCGACGACATGCAGCCCGATCATCAGGTCAAGCTCTTGCCCCAGCCGCCAGAGTTCCAGCGGATCAACACCGGGCAGATAGACTTCACCACCCATCAGCATGGTCAGCAATTGATCGTCGGATGCGAAATACTCGTTCCGCAGACGGCGGGCATCCTGCGGATAGGCCAGATCGGGACCATAGCCTTCAAAATAACCGAACACACCGCGCCGACCGACGGCCTGCATCCCGGCGATCACCGCATCGGAATGGGCGGGCGAATGGTGGATTTGTGAGACGTCATGGACGGTGGTCACACCGGCATCCAACTGGCTCAAACCACCAAAAAGCTGCGCGATATAGACATCCTCTGGCCGGTAAACCTTGGAGAATTTGCCAAGGATATCATCCAGATAATTCGGCTCATCGGGCCGTGTCGGATCGCCGAACATGATCCCGTTGGGCAGATAGGACCGCAATGATGTTTCAAACTGGTGGTGATGCGTGTCGACAAATCCCGGCATCACGATCCGGCCTGTGGCGTCGATCACAGCGGTGTCGCCTGCGTCAATCGATGGTGCGACCTCCAAAATCCGGCTGCCTTCCAGCAGCACATCCCCAGTGAAATCGCCAATGGTCGAATCCTGGCTCAGGATATGGCCGCCTTTGATCAGAGTGCGGCGGCCAGCCTCACCCACGCCAGCGGGCAGGTCCTGCGCCATGGCGGGGCGTGTCATGAAGGCCGGCAGAAACGCCGCCGCAGCGGCACTGGCCATGGCGCTGCGCAGGAATGTCCGGCGGGTCGGGTGGTTATGTTGGCGCGGGAAACCGGCCTTGCAAAGCTCACACATTGTGTTTTGTCCTTGTGGTTACTATTAGTGCCCTAGGCATCTAAAGGATGTAGAAATACCCGCAAGGAGACACGTGAATGAAACTAGGGAACATGTCTGTGCCCGGCGATTGCGAAAGGATCTCACCCATCCTGTCGCGGGTGGGTGATAAATGGACCGTGCTGGTGATCCTGATCCTGTCCGAACAGCCCAAACGCTATAGCCAGATCCGGCGCGAGGTTGAAAATATCTCGCAACGGATGCTGACGATGACCCTGCGCGGGCTGGAACGTGACGGGCTGGTGGCGCGCCAGGTCTATGCGGATAAAAACCCGCCTTGGGTGGAATATAGGCTAACCGATCTGGGCCAGACTTTGGTCGGCCCGCTGTTCACCCTGTGCCAATGGGCCGCAGACAATTGCACTGTGATCGAGGAGAATGCGGCAAAGGCGCATGCCGCGTAACGCCTTTGCACCTGAGCCGCATTCATAAGTGACAAACTGGGCTAGGCTTTTTTAGACAGGTCCCTGCGACCGGTTCGCCGACCTGGATCATCATTCATTATTTCACCCGCGCCCGGAAACACCTTGCTGATAGGATTGCAGATCCGTCAGCAAAGTCGCCCCAACCGGCACATCAGCGCGCGCACAAAATTCGCCCCAGATCGCGGCAAATGGCAGGTCACGGGCTTCCTCGCTCAGCACCAGACGTCCGGTGAAATCAAGGCTGTCTTCCATCGCCTTCAACTGCGTTTGCGGCAGCAGGAAGGCGCGCAGCAGCGCCTTTTGCATATTGCGCACGCCGATGACCCAGGCCGCGGTCCGGCTGATCGTCGCGTCAAAGAAATCCAGCCCGATCCGCGTGCGCGACAGAAGATCGGCAAAGACCAGTTCCTGCGCCATCGCCAGCAGATCATCATTCAGCAGGATCACATGGTCGCTGTCCCAGCGCACCGGGCGCGAGACATGCAGCAGGATATCATCGACCGACAGGGCGACGGATGACAATTTGTCCGCCACGCTCTCGGTCGGGTGGAAATGGCCCATATCAAGGCAAAGCGCCATGCCCTTGCGGATCGCATAGCCAAGGTAGAATTCGTGGCTGCCGACGGTCATGGATTCCACGCCGATCCCGAAGAGTTTGGATTCCACAGCGTCGATCAGTTCACTTTTCGGCAGTTTGTCGGCCATCATCGCGTCCAATGACGCTTCCAGCCGGCGCCGTGCTGCCATCCGGTCGACCGGCGTATCCTTGGACCCGTCCGGCACCCAGATGTTATTGACCGCAGCAGAACCCAGTTCCCGGCCCATTCTTGCGGCAATCTCGCGGCAGCGCTTGCCATGTTCGATCCAGAAATCGCGGATCCCCGCATCGGGGTGCGACAGGGTCAGGTTGTCATCGGCTTTCGCATGAGCAAAGAAGGTCGGGTTGAAATCCAGCCCCAGCCCCTGACCCTTTGCCCAATCGACCCAAGGCGTGAAATGGTGGTATGCGATCTGGTCACGGTCGGGGTTTTCGTCACTGTCCAGATAGCAGGCATGCAGGTTCAGCCGGTGCTTGCCGGGGATCTGCGCGAAAGCGAAATCCAGATCGGCGCGCAATTCATCAGGATTGCGCGCGCGCCCCGGATGGTTGCCGGTCGCCTGAATGCCGCCGCCCGATGTGCCGGTTTTCGTCTCGAACCCCGCCACATCATCGCCCTGCCAGCAATGCACGGAAATCGGCACGGTGGACAGCGCGGCCAAGGCTGCCTCGGTATCCACGCCCCAATCGGCGAACTGGGCGCGGGCGGACTCATAGGTGTTGGTCATCATCATCCCCTAGCGCGTGAACGCTTCTTTATTGCCGGCATCGACGTTCAGGATATTGCCGGTCGATTTGGCGGACAGGTCCGAGGCGAGGAAATAGACGCCTTCGGCGATGTCCTCGGGCAGGACCGACCGTTTCAGCAAGGACCGTTGGCGATACATTTCCTCTAGCCCGTCCTTGTCGGTCTGATAGGTGCTGGCGCGCTGGTCGAGCCATTCGCCGGACCAGATTTTCGATCCGCGCAGCACGGCATCGGGGTTGACGGTGTTGACGCGGATGCCCGCATCTGCGCCTTCCAGTGCGAGGCAGCGTGCCAGATGAATCTCGGCCGCTTTCGCCGTGCAATAAGCGCTGGCATTGGGGCTGGCGGCCAAACCGTTCTTGGAGGCGACAAAGACGACCGACCCGCCGATCCCTTGTTTGCGCAGCAGTTTGAACGCTTCGCGGCTGACAAGGAAATAGCCGGTGGACAGGATATCCATGTTCTTGTTCCACAAGGCCAGCGTGGTGTCCTCGACCGGGGCAGAGGAGGCGATACCGGCGTTGGAGACCAGAATATCGACGCCGCCGAATTCCAATGCTGTTTGTGCATAAGCGGCAATGACCTGCGCCTCGTCCGTGACATCCATGGCGCAGGCGCGCACGACATCTGCGCCAAAGGCTTTCGCCATGCCAGCCGCCACATCATCCACCGCCGCACCGTCGATATCGGCGAGCATGACGCAGGCACCTTCTTTCAGCAGCCGTTCGGCGGTGGCGGACCCGATCCCGCCCGCGCCGCCTGTGACGAGGGCGATGCGACCAGCCATGGATTTGGGTTTCGGCATCCGTTGCAACTTGGCTTCTTCCAACAGCCAATATTCGATATCAAAGGCTTCCTGTTCCGGCAGGCCCTGATAGGTGGACACAGCAGACGCGCCGCGCATGACGTTGATCGCGTTGACATAGAATTCGCCCGATATCCGCGCCGTCGCCTTATCCAGCGCAAAGGTGATCATGCCGACGCCGGGGACCAGATAGACCACCGCATTGGGGTCGCGTAGGGCGGGGCTGTTGTCATGTTTGCAGCGGTCGTAATAGGCGGCGTAATCGGCACGGTAATCTTCGATCGCGGGGGCAAGGCTGGCCAGCGTTGCGGCGATATCCGGGTTGGCCGGGTCGAAATCCACCACCAGCGGGCGGATTTTCGTGCGCAGGAAATGGTCCGGGCAGGAGGTGCCCATCGGGGCGAGCGTGTCCAGCATTTCAGAGCCGACGAACTCCAGCACCGCAGCAGAATCATCGAAATGGCCGACCTTGTGCCGGTCGCCCGAGATCAGCCCGCGGATCACCGGCATCAGCTGTGCCGCCACCACGCGGCGTTCCTCTGCGGGCAGGTCCGGGCGTTTGACGCCGCCAAAGGCGGGCTTGCTTGCGGATTGTTCTGCCAGCCAATCGGCGGCTGTGTTGATGATTTCCAGCGTGGTCAGATAGCAGTCTTTGGCATCATCGGCCCAGGTGAACAGGCCGTGACTTTCCAACACCGCACCGCGCATCTGGGGATTTTCCGTTGCCAGCTTTTCCAGCCAAAGCCCCAGTTCATAGCCGGGCTTTTTCCATGGCAGCCAGCCGATGTCGTCGCCGAACACTTGGGTCGTCAGGTCGCGCGAATTGACTGAGGCGGCGATGGCGATGATCGCGTCAGAATGGACGTGATCAACATGCTTGCGCGGCACATAGGCGTGCAAGGGCGTGTCGATGCTGGCGGCACGCGGGTTGAGGTTGAAGGTGCAATGCGGCAGATAGCCGACCATTTCATCCTCATGGTCCAGACCGCGATACATGCCCTTGAGCGCTTGCAGCTTGTCCATGTAGAGGGTCGAAAACCCGTCCATCTTGATGGACCCGATATCGCCGCCGGAGCCTTTGACCCACAACACCTCGACCTGATCACCGGTCAGCGGGTCGCGTTCCATCACCTTGGCGCTGGTATTGCCGCCGCCGTAATTCGTCACGCGCTTGTCAGAGCCGAGCAGGTTGGAGCGGTAAAGCAGCTTTTTCGACTCGCTCATGCCAGCGGCCTGCGCGTCATCCCACAGGTTTTTCAAATGGTTGTCGGGTGCTGTCATGATATCCTCCTCTGACCTCTGGCTGAAAATTGCGCCGAGTTCGCAATGAAAGTCAATCAATAACAATCATATTCAATCATGCTGCGCCGCAGAAATGATTGTGATGACTGAAAATGATTGACAATGATTGTTTTAGTTGGAAACTAGGCAACAGGGGAGACGGTAATGCACGAAAGCGAACGCCACAGGATCATCTTGTCATCCATCGAAGGCAGGCCCGTTGTCACGGTCGCCGATCTGGTCACGTTGACAGGGGCGAGCGAGGCCACGATCCGCCGCGATATCGCCGCACTGCATCTGCAAAAGAAACTGCGCCGGGTGCGCGGCGGGGCGGAATCAGTGTCGCCATCGCAATTCGTCAGCATCAATGCCCGGCCTTTCAGCCTCAACGAAACCATCCGTCTGGCTGAAAAACGCGCGATTGCCCGCGCCGCAGTCGATCTGTGCAAAGATGGCGAGGCGATCATCATCAACGGTGGCACCACGACATTCCAGATGGTCCATCCGCTGACGGCGCGCCGATGCCAGGTCTTTACCAACAGCTTTCCAATCGCGGAACATCTGCTGAAACATTCCAAAAATACGGTTCTGCTGCCTGCCGGTGCAATCTACCGCGAACAGAACATCATCCTGTCGCCCTTTGACGAGGATGGCAGCCGCAATTTCTATGCCAGCCGCATGTTCATGGGCTGTCGTGGCCTTGGCGCGCTCGGGTTGATGGAGGGGGACCCGATGCTGGTGCAGGCCGAACAAAAGCTGATTAATCAGGCCGATGAACTGGTGGTTCTGGCCGATAGCACGAAGTTTTCCGCCCGCTCCAGCCTGCTGCTCTGCGCGCTGTCACGCATTCATACCGTCATCACCGACGAAGGGATCAGTGACCGCGACGCCGCCATGCTGGACGCGGCGGATATCAAGCTGATCGTGGCCCGCACAGGGGCCGCTGACAGGACGGAGGACCGGGCAGGCGACGCCTGACGGATTTTTAACTGGGAGGAACGAAACAATGTCTATTATGAAGAAAGCGCTGGCCTCTGCCGCCTTTGCATCCTTGATGCTGGCGCAGCCTGCTGCTGCCGAAAACGTGCGGATCGCGCTGGTGGTCAAGGCGCTGGGGATCGGCTTTTTCGAAGCCGCCAACGAAGGCGCAGAGGAAGCCGCTGCCGAATTGGGTGATGTCGAAATCATCTACACCGGCCCGACCAGCACCACCGCCGAAGGCCAGATCGAGGTGATCAACGCCCTGATCGCGCAAGGCGTCGATGCCATCGCAATTTCCGCCAATGACCCCGACGCGGTGGCCCCCGCGCTGCAACGTGCGATGGACCGTGGCATCACCGTGATTTCATGGGATTCCGGTGTCGCCCCTGCGGGTCGTCAGATGCATCTGAACCCGTCATCGCCGGAACTGATCGGCAATACGATCATCAAACTGGCCGCCGACCAACTGCCGGATGGCGGCGATGTGGCGATCCTGTCGGCGACCTCGACATCGACCAACCAGAATATCTGGATTGAAGAGGCGACGAAGGTCCTGCCTGATTACCCCGGCATCAACCTTGTCGCGACGGTTTACGGCGATGACCTTGCCGATAAATCCTACCGCGAAGCGCAGGGCCTGATGTCCACCTATCCTGATCTCAAGGCGATTATCGCCCCGACGACGGTGGGTATTCTGGCGGCGTCACAGGCTGTCGCCGATGCGGGTAAGATTGGCGAGGTGAATGTCACCGGCCTTGGTCTGCCGTCGGAAATGGCGGGGGCTGTGGAATCCGGTGCAACAATCAGCTTTGCGATCTGGAACCCGATTGATCTGGGTTACGCTGCAACGATGATTTCCTACAACCTGCTGAAAGGCGAAGCGACCGCCGAACCGGGTGCGACCATTTCGATGGGCCGGATCGGCGAGGCCGTGCTGGACGACAACAATGAGGCAGCGATGTCTGATCCGTTCACCTACGATTCCTCGAATATCGACGAATTCAAGTCGATCTTCTAATCGCTTCTGCCCCGGCAAGGTGTGACTTTGCCGGGGCCCCATTTCCCAAAGGCCAGTCTGATGGAACCCATCCTGTCGCTTCGCGGCATTTCCAAGTCATTTCCGGGTGTCAAAGCCTTGCAGGACGTCCAGCTTGACCTTTACCCCGGTCAAGTCACCGCCCTGATCGGCGAAAATGGTGCCGGTAAATCCACCACGGTCAAAGTGCTGACCGGCATCTACCAACCCGAAGAAGGCACGATCACCGTCGCGGGTGAGGTGGTGCAATTTGCCAATGCACAGGCCGCCACCGATGCTGGTGTCACCGCGATCCATCAGGAAACGGTGCTGTTTGACGAATTATCCGTGGCCGAGAATATCTGGCTGGGCCATGCGCCGCGCACACGGTTCGGCCTGATTGACCGCCGCGCGATGCGTGACGGGGCGCGCGAATTGCTGGTGGGGATCGGGTCGTCGATGGACCCTGATCTGCGGCTGGGTGATCTGGGCATTGCGTCCAAACATCTGGTGGCGATTGCGCGCGCCTTGTCCACTGACGCCCGCGTCGTGGTGCTGGATGAACCGACAGCGGCATTGAGCCACAAGGAAATCCACGAGCTTTATGATCTGGTCGAGACGCTGAAGGCGCAGGGGAAGGCGATCCTGTTCATCAGCCATAAATTCGATGAAATCTTCCGGATCGCCGACCGCTATACTGTCTTTCGTGACGGGCAATTCGTTGGCGCAGGTGCAATGAAGGACGTCACCGAAGGCCAATTGGTCCAGATGATGGTCGGCCGCAGCGTCGATCAGATTTTCCCCACCCGCACGCCCAATATCGGGCCGCCCGTTCTGACCGTGGCGGGCTATGATCATCCGACCGAATTTGCCGATATCCGGTTCACCCTGCATCAGGGGGAAATCCTTGGCTTTTACGGCCTCGTCGGGGCAGGGCGGTCAGAGGTGATGCAGGCCCTGTTCGGCATCACCACACCGTCGAAAGGGGCTGTGCGCATTGATGACAAGGTCCGCGTGATCCGGTCTACCCATGACGCGATTTCCGCTGGGATCGTCTATGTGCCCGAAGATCGCGGGCGGCAGGGTGCGATCAGGGGTTTGCCGATTTTCCAGAACGTCACCCTGCCGTCACTGTCGCGCACCAGCCGGAACGGGTTCCTGCGGCTGGCCGAGGAATTCAAGCTCGCCCGCGATTATACCCAACGGCTTGACCTGCGCGCCGCCAGTCTGGATCAGGAACTGGGGCTGCTGTCGGGCGGCAACCAGCAAAAGGTGGTGATCGCCAAATGGCTGGCGACCAAACCCCGCGTCATCATTCTGGACGAGCCGACCAAGGGGATCGATATCGGGTCCAAGGCGGCGGTGCATGAATTCATGGCAGAACTTGCCGCCGAAGGGCTGGCGGTGATCATGGTCAGTTCCGAAATTCCCGAAATCCTCGGCATGTCCGACCGCGTCATCGTGATGCGCGAAGGCCGGATCGTGGATGAAGTCACAGGCGATGCAATGACCCCCGAACGTTTGGTCCGCGCTGCCGCAGGCATAGCAGAGGCTGCATGAATACTCTCAAAAACCGCGATGTCTTGCTGGCCTTTGCCATCGTCCTGCTGATCGGCGGGGTGGCTGCGCGTTTCCCCGCCTTTGTGCGGCCCGGCAATCTGGTCAATGTGTTCAACGACACCTCGCCGCTGATCCTGCTGGCGATTGGCCAGATGATCGTGATCCTGACCAAATGCATTGATCTGTCGGTCGCGGCCAATCTGGCACTTTGCGGCATGGCAGCGGCGCTGATGAATGGCATGGGCGTGCCGCTGCCCTTGATCCTGATCGCCGTGGTGCTGATGGGCGGTGCCTTGGGTGCGTTCAACGGTTTGCTGGTGTGGAAACTGGGTATCCCTTCCATCGTGGTCACACTTGGCACGATGACGATCTATCGCGGCACAATCTTTCTGATGACCGGCGGGGCATGGGTCAACGCGCACCAGATGAGCACGGCATTCAAAGCCCTCCCACGCACTATGCTGCTGGGCCTGCCGGTGATGAGTTGGGTGGCGTTACTCGCTATCGCGCTGTTCTTCGTAATCCTGACGCGCACGCCTTTGGGCCGGTCTTTCTATGCCGTGGGCGGCAATCCGCATGCGGCGGTTTACACTGGCATCGATGTCGGGCGGACGCAATGCATTGCCTTTGTCATCTCTGGCGCTTTGGCGGGGCTGACGGGCTATCTGTGGGTTGCGCGCTATGCCGTCGCCTATGTCGATGTGGCCGCCGGGTTTGAATTGCAGGTTGTTGCGGCCTGCGTGATCGGCGGGATCGTCATCGCGGGTGGCGCGGGCAGCGTGATCGGCGCAGTTCTGGGCGCGCTGTTTCTGGGCGTGATCAATAACGCGCTGCCGGTGATTGGTATTTCGCCCTTCTGGCAGATGGCGATTTCCGGCAGTGCCATCGTGATTGCCGTCGCCCTAAACGCCACCCAGAACCGCCCCAAAGGCCGCATCATCCTCAAAGAGGTAGAGCCCACATGACCCAACAACCACATACCGCCCGCGCCATCCCTGACCGGCTGCAATCGCCTGCGGTACGCGCCTTGCGGTCCTGGGAATCAATCCTTGTGGCCGTGGCGATTGCGATCTTTGTCACCAATTCCTTCACCTCGCCCTATTTCCTGAATGCGTGGAACCTGTCCGACGCGACTTTCAACTTTACCGAAAAGGCAATGATCGCGCTGGCCATGGCGCTGCTGATCATCTCGGGCGAGATTGATCTGTCTGTTGCCTCCATCATCGCGCTGGCATCGACTGCGATGGGGGTCGCGATGCAGGCCGGCGCAGGGGTGCCGGTGCTGGTGATCGTCGGCGTGGGCACCGGGGTGCTGTGCGGTGCGTTCAACGGCATTCTAGTCGCGGGCATGGGGCTGCCATCCATCGTCGTGACCATCGGCACGATGAGCCTGTTTCGCGGCATCGCCTATATCGTGCTGGGCGATCAGGCGTTCACCGGCTATCCGCCCGGATTCGCCTATTTCGGGCAGGGCTATGTCTGGTGGGTGTTCAGTTTTGAGCTGGTTCTGTTCACAGTGCTGGCGGTGATCTACTGGGCTTTGTTGCACCGCAGCAGCTTTGGTCGCGCCGTCTATGCCATCGGGAACAATGCCACGGCGGCGCAGTTTTCCGGCATCCGGGTGGCGCGGGTGAAATTCATCCTGTTTCTGTTGACCGGGTTGATGTCGGGGATTGCCGCGGTTTGCCTGACCTCGCGCCTTGGTTCGACCAGACCCTCCATCGCCGCGGGGTTCGAGCTTGAGGTCGTCACCATGGTCGTGCTTGGCGGGGTCAATATTCTTGGCGGGTCGGGCAGTATTCCGGGCATCGTGCTGGCCGCGCTGATCATCGGCATGGTGACCTTCGGCTTTGGCCTGCTGAATGTGCCGGGGATCGTGATGAGCATTTTCATCGGTGCCCTGCTGATCAGTGTCATCGCCCTGCCACGGCTGTTCGGGAAAAGATGAATGGAAAAATACGCGTTTAAAATGCAGCTGAACCCCGGCATGGAGGATGAATATAAACGCCGCCATGACGCGATCTGGCCGGAACTGGTTGATCTTTTGCATCAGGCGGGGGTCAGCGATTATTCCATCCATCTGGACCGCGACACGCATATCCTGTTCGGTGTGCTGTGGCGAAAGGAGGGTCACGGCATGGATGCGCTGCCCGATCATCCTGTGATGCAGCGCTGGTGGGCGCATATGGCGGACATCATGGAAACCGGGCTGGATAATGCGCCCGTCGCCACGCCGCTGACGCCCGTCTTTCACATGCCATGAGGAAGATCGCCGTCATCGACGTGGGCAAGACCAATGCCAAACTGGCACTGGTCGAGGAAGGCTCCCTGCGCGAGATCAGCGTCGTCACCCGCCCCAACAAGGTGCTGCCCGGCCCGCCTTGGCCGCATTTCGATCTGGACGGGCATTGGGATTTCTTTCTGCTCAATCTGGCGGAATTTCATGCGAATTGGGGTGTCGATGCAATTTCGGTTACCACCCATGGCGCGGCGGCGGTGCTGCTGGATCACGCGGGCGGGCTTGCCGCGCCGATGCTGGACTACGAACATGACGGCCCGGATGATCTGGACGCTGAATACAACAGGCTGCGCCCCGATTTCAGCCTGACCGGTTCGCCACGCCTGCCCAATGGGCTGAACCTTGGCGCGCAATTGCATTGGATGTTTGCGACGGACCCCGGTCTGCGGGACCGCACCGCGCATGTCCTGACCTATCCGCAATATTGGGGCTGGCGGCTGACCGGGCAGATGGCCTGTGATGTATCCTCCTTGGGCTGCCACACCGATCTGTGGGACCCGTGGAAAGGGCAGATTTCGCCGCTGGTGGCCCGGCTCGGATTGACCGACAAGATGGCGTCACCACGCAGACCAGATGAGCAATTGGGACAGCTTTTGCCCGAAATTGCCAAGATCACTGGCATGACCACAAAGACCCCCGTCAGCGTGGGCATCCACGATTCCAACGCCTCGCTTTACCCGCATCTGCTGGGGCGATCAGACCCGTTCGCCGTCGTCTCGACCGGCACCTGGGTCGTCTGCATGGCGGTTGGCGGCGATCCCATCACACCCGACCCGGGCCGCGACGTGCTGGTCAATGTCTCTGCCCGCGCAGAGGCGGTGCCATCCGCCCGCTTCATGGGCGGACGCGAATATGATCTGATCCGTCAGGGCGACAACACCGCGCCGGACATAATGGACCGCGCCGATGTCCTGCAGCGCGGACTTATGCTGCTGCCTGCGGTCGACCCCGGCTCCGGCCCGTTTCAGGGGCAGGTCATGCGCTGGACAGCCGACCCCGCCACGCCGGGGCAAAAGGCATTGGCGCTGGCCTGGTATCTGGCACTGATGACCCGCATCTGTCTGGACCTGACCGGCGCGCGCGGTCCGGTCATCGTCGAGGGACCCTTTGCCCGCAATCAAGACTATCTCGACATGCTCTCTGCGCTGTCGTCAGGCGAGGTCGCGGTGGCAGATTCCGCGACCGGCACCTCTGTCGGGGCGACCTTGCTGTGTCTGCGGCATGCCGCCCCGACACAGACGCAATCGGTCGCGCCGCCGACTGACAGCGCAAGCCTGATCACCTATGCAAAGCACTGGCACAGCCTGACCGGGCGATAGACGACGTGGTTTAAGTGACGCCAACCCAATGGGTGACCATATGATCCGGCGCGATCAGATGCAGCTCAAACGCAGGTTCGCTTTGCACCGGATTATGCGGATCAGCGCCAGTCAGCGACAGGCTCAGCCCATGGCCAATCGCCGGGGCCGTGCTGGCAAGACAGCCGGCCCAGAGGCTCTGCATCGCGCGATGCGCATGGCCCGCAATCACCCGGCAAACGGCGCCCTGCGCGACCAGACCGGCCAGCGCCCGAGCCTGCGTAAACCCCGCCTTGTCCAGATGCGGCGCGCCGGTCGGGAACGGCGGATGGTGCAGGGCGAACAGCACCGGCCCGGTCGCGCGGGCGAGGGCCTGTTCGAGCCACGCCAGCCGCGCATGATCAACCCCGCCACTGCCATCCGGCAATGTGCTGTCCAAGGCGATCAGATGCAGGTCTCCGATCTGCCGGGTGAAACTCAGATGATCCGGCGCATAATCGACCCAATCGGCAAAAGCGGCACGAAAGGCCGGTGCAGGGTCGTGATTGCCGGGCATTGGCAACAGCGGCACCGGTGCGTCGCGCAATAATCCCAGCGCGGCGTCATAGCCGCGCGCGCTCCGGTCGATGATATCGCCGGTCAGGATGATCGCATCGGGGCGCATCGCCATCGCGGCGATCTGCGCAAAGGCCCGGCGCAGGGCATCGGCGGGATCATGCGCCGGATATGCGCCATCATCACGCAGATGCAGATCGGTGATCTGGGCAATCAGCACCATCAGCCTATCCTGAAAACGCGCTGCTGCCTTGCCGCGCCAACCAAAGGTTCACGCCCAGCAATATGCCAGAGGTGATGGTAATCGCAATCACGCTCATCGCCATGCCGGTCTGGACCGATCCTTGCTCGAACTGCGCGAACACAAATGTCCCGACGGTGCGTAGCCCCGCAGGCGCCAGCATGATCGAGGCGACAAGCTCGCGCGAGGCGATGGCGAAAACCAGCATCATCGCGGCAATCAGCGACGGCGCCATCAGCGGCAGGATGATATGGCGCAGGGCCTGCATCTGATCCGCCCCCGCAACGCGGGCCGCATCATCCAGCGAGCCGGAGATTTGCCGCAACCGTGCGACGGCATAGCGGATCGGATAGGGCAGCAGAATGCCGATATAGGCGATCAGCAGGATCGCCGCCGTGCCATAAAGCGTGACCGGCAGATAGGGTGAATTCCAGACCAGAATGATCCCCACCGCCAGCACGATGGCCGGAATAGCATTGGGCAATACCGACAACCCGTCCATCACCACGCGGCCCCGGCCCGTACCGCGCACGACGATATAGGCGACCAGCCCACCGATGATGGCCGTCGCAAAGGCGGTCAGCACAGCCAGCCAACCGCTGGTCAGCAAGGCTTGTCCCGCGTTGCTGCCCGCCTCGAATATCGGCGCATAATGGCGCAGGTCGAAATTTGACCACAGCAGCCCGCCCGAAATTGTGCCCATGACTGACGTCACCGCAATGGCAATCAGCGGAATAACCACGCCGATCACCGCGACCAGCATGAACAACCCCAGCACCGGCCAGCGCCAGGACCCCAGATCGGCCTTGTCCAGATCGGCAGGCTTGCCAGTCTGGCTGATATAGGATCGCCGCGTCGCGATCCAGTTCTGCAGCACATAGGCCGCCAGCACCATCGCCATCAGCATCACCGACCCCAGCGCCGCACCGGACAGATCAATCGGCCAGTCCGACAGGCGGGTATAGATGCCGGTCACCAGCACCTCGAACCCGGTGCGGGATGCAAGGGCGGCGGGGGTACCGAATTCCTCGATCGACAGGGCAAAAACGATCAGCAGGCTGGCGGCAATCGCCGGGATCGACAACGGCAGGGTGATCAGGAAAAACGCAGGCATTGGCCGCGCACCATGCACCCGCGCCGCCGCGGCAAACCGGCCACCAACCATTTCCAACGCGCGCGAAACAGCGAAATAGACCAAAGGAAACAGGTTCAGCGTCATCACAAAGGCAACGCCGGTAAAGCTGAACAGGAACCCGCCCAGATCAAAACCGACAAGCTGGAACAGATAGCCGCGCGGCTGCAAGGTCATCATCCAGGCAATCGCGGCGATGAACGGCGGGATCAGAAACGGGATCAGGAACACCACATCCCAGACACGCGCGCCGGGCACATGGAACAGTCCGCGCAGCACACCAATGGGCAGACCAAAGATCAGACAGCCCAGCATCACCGAAAACGCAAGGCTGACGGTATTGCGCGCTTGCGTGATCAGCCGGTCATTCTCGGTCAGGATCGCGAGGCTGGCAAAAGCGCCTTCGAATGATCCGCGCGCAAATTCGGGAAAGATTGCTTGCATCAGGATGAACAGAACCGGCAAGCCAACAAGGATCAGCAGCGCCGCCGCCGCCAGAAGTGTCAGAACAGATTGCGCGCGCAGCATGTGTTATCTTCCTTGGTGCATGCAAATGGCCCCGAAAATGCTCGGGGCCATGCACGTCAATCCGGTCCGGATCAGCGGTTGATGACAGTGTCGTTGAAACGCGCGATGATCTCATCGCGGCGGGCGGCAACGGCATCTTCGTCGACGGCGATCACCGACAGATCGGCGATACCGGGGCGCAGACCTGCGATATCGGCACGGGCGGGCATCATCCATGTCTGGGCAACCATCTCCTGACCGGCATCCGACAGCACAAAATCAACGAATTGCTGTGCAGCCTCTGGCTGGGCGGTGGAATTGAGGATCATCATCGGACGGGGCGCGATGACCGTGCCGCTTGCTGGCACGATGACTTCGATGGTTTCTCCGTCAGCGGCCTGACCATAGCTGATGTAATCCACAGCGCCAAAGACCACGGCCTTGGCACCCTGCAACACCGGGTTCAGCGCTGCGGCATTCGGGCCGGGCACGATCATGTCATTATCGGCCAGTGCGGCCAGCAGATCCCAGGCCTCTTCGCCCATCGCGGCTTCCAGCCCGGCGACCAGATCAAAGGCGGTGCCTGATTGCGCAGGGTCGGGCATGGTGATCATATCACGATAGACCTCATCGGTCAGGTCGGACCATTCGGCAGGGCGCGGCACGTCGCTCTGGCTGTTCCAGACCAGCGCCAGCGCTGAAATCCCCTGCGCGGTATAATGGCTGGTCTTGAGGCTATCGGGCACATTTTCCGCATTGGGCGACATATACTCCATCAGCAACCCGCGTTCCTGCATATCGACAGCGGACCCCCAGCTGGCCGAGACAACGACATCCGCCTGCGGATTGGCTTCTTCAGCTTCCAGCCGCGCCATGACCTGCCCGGTGGTGCCCTGAAACACATTCACGGTGATCCCGGTTTCGGCCTGAAACGCCTGCGCCAGCGCATCGGCCAGACCGCCGGGTCCGGCTGTGTAGAATGTCAAAGTATCGGCCTGGGCAAAGCTGCCGATCAGGCCAAAAGTCGCGGCAAGAACTGTCGTACGGTTCATGTTATGGTCCTTTTACATGAGTTTAATTTGTAAAAACACGCAGCCGATCAGGATCAATCGACAGCGGTATCTGGCTGTTCACAAGGGCAGGGCGGTCGGTCGGGCAGACAAGGCTCGCGCCCGCGCCGCCCAATCCCAGATGCAAAAGGTAACGGTCACCCTGAAACTGGCAGCGCAACACCTGCGCCATCAGCGCGCCCTGCGGATCGGGGCGGACGGCGGTGCGCGGGATCAGAATGCGTGCCGGTCCTTCGGGTGACATCCCGGCAAGATGGGGCAGATTGATCCGGTCCTGTGCGCAGGTAAAGCCGCGCGTGGCGCTGACACTGCCGTCGATCAATGCACCGATATTCAGAAACTGCGCCACCGCCACCGAGGCTGGTGCCGCGAACAGATGTTCCGGCACGGCGATCTGCGCGATCTCACCGCCCAGCATGACAGCGACACGGTCCGCGATCGTGAAAGCTTCGGATTGGTCATGCGTGACATAGATCGCTGACAGACCCAGTTCGCGCAATAACGCACCGATTTCCAGTGCCAGACCTTCACGCAATTCGCGGTCAAGGTTGGACAAAGGCTCATCAAACAGCACCAGCGGCGGTTCCGCCACAATCGCGCGGGCCAGCGCCACGCGCTGCTGCTGTCCGCCTGACAGCGTGCCGGGAAACCGATCCGCCAGATGTGCCAGACCGACACGGTCCAGCGCCTCATGCGCGCGTTTCTCCCGCGCGCTGCGGCCCAGTTTGCGCATCCGCAGCGGGAAGGCGACATTGTCCAGCACGCTCAGATGCGGCCAGATCGCGTAATCCTGAAACACCATGCCAATGCCACGCTTTTCCGGGGCAGCGTTGAATTTGCTGCCATCAACCACGGATTTGCCAGCGATCTGCATCTGTCCGCTTGTCGCAGGCAAAAGCCCCGCCGCGATCCGCAGCAATGTGGTCTTGCCGCAGCCCGAGGGGCCCAGCAATGCCACAACCTCGCCCGGCACCAGATCAAGGTCGATATTGCGCAGGACCTGCGTATCGCCAAAGGATTTGGCGATACGCTTGGCCTGCAGGGCATAGCTTGGATCGGCTGCGACATTTTGTATCATAAGATGATCCCGTAGCGCCACGATGTTACGGTTTTGTGACGGAGCTGCGCCCTTTCAAGAAAGGGGCAGAGCCGCCGACAATCAGGAATTGAAGTCGCCGATCACCTACATTCTGCGGTGGCGCGTCATGTTTCTGTCATCTGGCCGGGCTACCCAGCCTGCATCGACCCGCACGGGCCGAGACCCTGACCAATATGGAGAGCCAGAAATGAAAGATTTCGAGCGAGATTTCCCCGATCACACCAACGCACCCGGTTTTGAGCATGGCGATGAGCCGCAGTGCAACACATCCGCGAACCGTACTTTCTATGATGTGATGGACGCCCGCATGAAACGCCGCGGCTTCCTGATGGGTGGTCTGGCGACCATCACCACAGGCCTGATCGGTGCCTCATTGACCGGCAAGGCGGCCTTGGCGCAGACGACGTCGAGCCTGATCGGCTTTACCCCCGTGCCCGTGTCCTTTGACGATAGCGTCGTGCTGCCCGAAGGCTACAGCTTCTCCATCCTGGCGCCTACAGGCGAGCCGATCTCCGGCGATATGCCTGCCTACCGCGCCGGTGCCAACACAGGTGCCGAACAGGAACACCAGATCGGCCAGTGCCATGACGGTATCCATTTCTTCCCGATTGATGGGTCCTCCGAGGATGGCATCATCGCGGTGAACCACGAATATATCGAACCACGCTTCCTGCATGCCGAGAAAGAAGGCTATAAAGGCCAACCGATGGGCAAAAGCGATGTCGTCTATGATGCCGATGGCATGCGCGACGATGACGAAGTCCGGATGGAAGTCGCCGCCCATGGCGTCAGCATCTACCGCACCAGCAAACAGGCCGATGGCAGCTGGGCTGTTGTCGCCGATCCGCGCAACCGCAAGGTGACTGGCGTTACGCCGATCGAAATCGGTGGCCCGGTGCGTGGGTCTGCCCATGTGCAGACCAAATTCAGCCCCGATGGCACAATGACTCGCGGCACAGTCAACAACTGCGCCCATGGTGTGACACCTTGGAACACCTATCTGACCGCCGAGGAAAACTGGGCTGGCTATTTCTCGAACACCGATGCCGACATGCCGCGCGAACATGCCCGCTATGGCGTGTCTGACGATCCTCTGGGCGGTCGTTACGGCTGGCATATGGCGAAATCCGGCGCGGATGAATATGTTCGTTTCGACGCTGCGGCCAAGGGTGCCTCTGCAACCGAAGATTACCGCAACGAGCCGAACACCTTTGGCTGGATGGTCGAAATCGACCCGATGGACCCAGAGGCGACACCGATCAAACGCACCGCTCTGGGCCGTTTCGCCCATGAAGGCGTTGTCTTCGCCAACCCAGTCGCCGGCGCGCCTGTTGTCTGCTATTCCGGCGATGACGCACGGTTTGAATATATCTACAAATTCGTCTCTGACGACGTCTTCGTCGAAGGCGAAACCGATGGTGCGATCCTTGACACAGGCACGCTCTATGTCGCCAAGTTCAACGATGATGGCTCCGGCGAATGGCTGGCACTGGCGGCTGGCCGCAACGGGCTGACACCGGAAAACGGCTTTGCCGATCTGGCCGATATTCTGGTCAACACCCGTCTGGCGGCTGACTTTGTCGGCGCGACCAAGATGGACCGCGCCGAATGGGGCGCTGTCGATCCGAACACCGGCACTGTCTATTTCGCGCTGACCAACAACACCCGCCGGACCCAGGCAGAAGTTGACGCCGCCAACCCACGTGCCGAAAACAACTATGGCCAAATCATTCGCTGGAACTACGACAACGACGATCACACAAAGATGTCGTTCGATTGGGACCTGTTCGTGGTCGCCGGTCCTGCCAACAGCTCTGCCTTGGCGGATGGTGGCACTCTGGATGACGACAGCATCTTCGGCAGCCCGGACGGGCTGTGGTGCGATGCCGACTCCCGCCTGTGGATCCAGACCGATATGGGCGATGTCGGCCCCGATCATACCGGACCAAACGCCGAACTGGGCATGAACGGCATGCTTTGCGCCGATCCTGCCACCGGCGAGATCAAGCGCTTTCTGACCGGCCCATGGGGTCAGGAAACCACCGGTGTCGTGACCACGCCCGATGGCAGAACGATGTTCGTGAACTTCCAGCACCCCGGCGCCAATGCCTCGCCCGAGCAATTTGCAGCTGGTGACTTCGGCTCTGGCTTCCCGGATTACAATGGCACCGTGCCACGGTCCGCGACTGTCGTGATCACCAAGGATGACGGCGGCGTCGTCGGGTCCTGATCCGCAGCCATGAACAGGAAAGGGGCGCGATCAACGCGCCCCTTTTTTCGTTATATCGTGTTGATTATTCAGTGACGACAGTGTCACCCGGAACGGGTGTTGTCTCGACCGGCGTTGTCTCACCATCGATGATCGGGTCTGTGCCGGTGGTCTGATCCGGCGAGGTCTGCGACGCAGGGGCGGCCTCACCTTCCATGCCGGGGGCCTCGTCAACTTCGGTGCCCAACCACCAGAATAGCAGTACGGCGGCAAAGACGACGACGGCGATCATCCCGTAAAGCGGGCCTTTGTGGCGCTTGACCTGACGATCAACATTGTTTTCTGAATGGCTCATCTTTGGGCCTCCGTTCATAGGCCAGCTTGGCTGGCGTGGCTTCATTTATAATAAAACCCGCAACAAGGCATTTCGTTCCCTCGGTAATGGGACATCTGGGGGCCGGGAACGCTTTGGCCCGTCAACGGTTGTCCCGACACCACAACCCGAAAGGAATTTGTTATGGACAGCAGTATTTTTCTGATCGCTTTGTCGATCTTCACGTTTCTCGCCGTCATCGTCGTGGCGATGGTCAGCCGCAAGAAAACCCTTGATCGGCTGCACGATCCCAAGATGCACCGCGATGAGAATAAATCGACCTTGGCCAAGGACGCCCCTGACCATTAAGGGCTATCTGTTTTTGCGATGCGGCTTATATCCGCGTGCCGCGGCGCGTCCCAACATATGGGCGGCAATCGGTGCTGTAAGCATCAGAAACACAATCGTGGCGATCACGCGTGTGGTGATCGCCGCATCGGTGAAATAAAACGCACAGCCCACAAGGATCAGACTACTGCCCAAAGTCCCCGCTTTGGTCGAGGCATGCATCCGCATCAGCACATCCGGCAGCCGGTAGATCCCGATGGCCGCGACCAGCGCGAAAAAGCTGCCGATCAGCAGGAATAATCCGACGATAATCTCAATCATCTGCATGCGCCTTGTTTTCGGGGTCGCGGCGTTCGGCATAGCGCGCGAGCGCAACCGTCGCCAGAAAGCCGACCAGCGCCATCACAATCGCCACATCCAGAAAGGCGGCGACCGCCGTCAGCACTGCGACGATGCCGCAAAAGGCGATGATCAGGGTGGTCATCATATCGAGCGCCACAACCCGATCCGCCAGCGTCGGGCCAAGCACCAGCCGCACAAAGGCAATCGCCAGCGACAAGGCAATCAAAGCGACCGAGATATAGGTCGCGATATCCAGAAAACCGGTGGCAGTCATTCTTCAAATACCTCTCTGACCAATCGTTCCATGCCGTTTTTCGTATCCGCGATCAGCGCCTCTGGATCGTCGGCATACATGGCATGGAATGTCAGGGTCTTGCGGTCGGGCGACACGTCAAGGCTCAAGGTCCCCGGTGTCAGCGAAATCAGATTCGTGATCAGCAGGATCTGAAAATCGGTTTTCACATCCAGCGGCATTTCCAGAATGGCGGGGTTGCTGTAATCGTCCGGTGTCAGCACGTCATAAGCGACGCGCAGGCTCGACATGATCAATTCATAGATGAAGTACAGGATCAGCCGCACAACCCGCCAGGATCGCAGGAAATAGCTGCCTTTCAGGCCGAACACAGGCGACGCGAACCAAAGCGTGAAAAAACCCAGCACATAGCCCGCGCCCAGCATCAGCAAGGTCGGGCTGCCCCACAAGGCGGCCCAGATGATCGCCAGCGCGATGTTGAGGATAAACATATTCATTGTTCTACCTCCGGATTTTCGGTCGCCGGAACATCACCCGTATCGGGCAGGGCGGCTGGCATCGCATCTTCGCCCAGCACGGTGGTGATATAGGCCGTCGAATCCAGCAATTGCTCCGCCGCCCGTTCAGCGAATGTCACGAATGGATCTGGCATCAACCCGATGACCATGGTCAACACCGCCAGAAAGATCACCGGGATCAGCAGCGCGCTGCGGCCGGGCAGGGTGGAAAGTTTCGGCTCGATCCCGTCAGGATGCGGTTTCCAGAAGGCCTCTGCCCAGATCTTGGTCATTGAATAGATCGTCATCAGACCCACCGCCAAGGCAAGAAAGGCGACGATCCACAAACCTTGGTCGAGTGACGCTTTCACGATGATATATTTCGCCCAGAACCCTGACAACGGCGGGAAACCCGCCAGCGAAAACGCCGGGATCAGAAAGAGGGCCGCAAGAAACGGGCTGGATTTATAAAGCCCCCCGATCTTGTAGACATCGGACCCGCCGGTCAGCCTTTGGCTGATGCCCGCGATCAGGAACAGGTTCGCCTTCACGATGATATGGTGAACCAGATAGAACACCGCGCCGACCAGCGCCAAAGGCGTATAGATCGCCAGACCCAGGATCATATAGCCGATCTGGCTGATGATATGGAACGACAGGATCTTGCGGAAATCCGACTGCGCCGCTGCGCCCAACACGCCTGTCACCATGGTGAAACAAGCGACCCACAAAAGGATCGTATGGGTATAGCCGATGTCATGGTCAAAGACCAAAGTGAACACCCGCATCAGCGCGTAAACCCCGACCTTGGTCAGCAGGCCCGCAAAAACGGCAGAGACGGAAAAGCTGGGCGTGTGATATGCGGCAGGCAGCCAGAAAAACACCGGAAATGCCGCCGCCTTGACCCCAAAGGCCACCATGAACATCATCGAGATGACGGTCAGCAATGCCTGATTTTCGACCTCTTCCACCTTCAGGGCCAGATCGGCAAAGTTCAACGTGCCGGTCAGGCCATACAGCAGCCCGATCCCGGTCAGAAACAGGATCGTGGAAATAAGGTTCAGCGCGACATATTTCACGCCAGCGTCGATCTGTTCCTTGCCGCCATTGATGATCAGCAACCCGAAAGAGGCGATCAGCATCACCTCGAACCAGACATACATGTTGAACAGATCGCCCGTCAGGAAAGCACCGGTCACGCCAGCGATCAGGATCTGGAACAAAGCGTGATAGCCCAGCCGCCCATGCCGCATATCCACATCCGACAGCGCATAGATCGCCACCGCCAATGCCGTGATCGCCGTGATCAGCACCATGACCGCCGACAAAAGATCGGCCACCAATGTGATCCCGAAAGGGGCAGGCCAATTGCCCATTTGTCCTGCGACAATACCCTGATCCAACACAAGTGCCATCAATACGCCTGCGGCAACCAGCCCCAGCGCCGATCCGGCAACGGAAACCCAGGCACCAATGGCACGGTCGCGCAAAAGGAAAGCGATGACCGCTGTCGCAAATGGCAGGATCAAAGGAAGCGATAGATACCAGCTCATCCCTGTTCTTTCGGTTCAGCGACGCGCATTTCGTCGGTATTCAAAGTGCCAAGGCTGCGATAAGCGCGCACAGCCAAAATCAATGCGAAGGCAAACAAACCAAAGCCGATCACGATCGCCGTCAGGACCAGCGCCTGCGGCAGCGCATTGGCGACGGTGCCGACCGGCGTATCGAATCCATCAGGCACCAGCGGCGGCCCACCGGCTGTCATCCGACCAGAGGCGAAAATCGCGAGATTGGCCGCGTTGGACAACAGAATCAGACCGAACAGGAACCGCATCAGGTTGCGCGCCAGCATCAGATAGACGGAAGCCGCCACCAGAACACCGATCAGGATCGACAAAAGCGGTTCCATCAGACCTCCTCTTCCAAGGCAAAAACAATCGTCAGGACAGAGCCAAGCACGACAAGATAGACGCCGATATCAAAGATCAGCACCGATGACAGCGGGATACCCTTATCCTCTGGCGTGGCGTTGATGAACAACCATTGCCCGGTGAAAAACGCATCTGACCAGATCGCGGCCATCAGCCCGGCAAACAGCGCCATGCCAAGCCCGACAGCGGCGATGCTGGCCGGGCGGAACCGCAGCGCCTTGCGCGCATCCTCGGTTCCGCAGGCGATGGCGAAAATCACGAAACCGACAGCCGCCAGCAGCCCGCCGATAAATCCGCCACCCGGCTCATTATGCCCGCGCAGCAGCATATAGACGGAAAACACCGTCAGCAGGGCCACAAGCAACCGCGACCCGGCGATCAGAATGATAGATTTCATGCCTCGTCCTTCTCGGGTTTGCTGCGCAGCAGCGCAAAGACGCCAATCGCAGCGACCAGCACGACCGCAACTTCACCAAATGTATCCAGCGCGCGGAAATCGACGAGGATGACATTGACGATGTTCTGGCCGAACGCATCCGGATAGCTGGCCGCCTCAAAGAAATCGGACAAGCTGCGGTCAATCGGGCCTGCGGTGACCATCAGCATGATCAGCGTGACGGTCACACCCAGACCAATCGCGACAGCCGCATCCAGCCAGCGCTTGCTCAACGGTTCCGACCCAAGGCTGGGCAGGCGCAATGCAGCAACCGCGAACAGCACCACGATCAGCGTTTCGACCAGCAATTGCGTGATCGCCACATCCGGCGCGGAATACAGGATAAAGATCATCGCGATCCCGATCCCCACCACGCCGAGCCCGGCAATGGCGGTGATGCGTGACTGGGTCCAGATCGCAAGGCCCGTGCCGGTGATCACCAGCCCAAAGACCATCCCATCGGTCAGACTGACCGGGGTCCAGACGATGGGCAGAACCAGCGCCTGTTTGATCGCCATCGTCCCTGCCATGGCGACAAGTGCTGTGATAAAGGTCGCCATGATATAGAACCGCAGCTGCCCGGTCTGGATCACCCGCGTCTGCCATTTGGCAAAGGCCAGTACAGCGGCCAGCAATTTATCCCAGCCACGGTCAAAGTTCGGGCCATTGTCGATGATCCGGATCAACATCGCACGCAACGGCGTGCTGAACGCATAAAGCACAAAGCCAAGGGCAAAGGTCGCAAGGCTCAGCACCAAAGGCAGGTTGAACCCGGCCCAAAGATGCAGATCTTTCGCATCCACCGTACTGCCAAGGATCGATGCAACGGTCGGGTGGATCAGACTATTCTGCAACCAATAGGGGAAGATCCCAAAAAAAGCACCCAACATGGCCAGCACCAGCGGTCCGGCCAGCATCGGCCATTTCGCCTCGGTCACATTTTCCAGCTTTTTGCCGGCCTTGCTGAAGAAAGGCCGATAGCCGACGATGGCCGCAATCGCGAACATCAGCGCATTGGCGATCAGGAAGGCCCCGGCGACAAGCCAAGGGGATGACGCCGCCTCGACCCCGCCCGCATAGGATAATTCCTTGGCGATAAAGCCCAGAAACGGTGGCAGACCTGCCATCGACAGCCCCGCCAGAACAGCGGCAAAGGCGGTCACCGGCATGGCGCGGCCAAGGCCGTAAAGCTTCGTCGTTTCCCGCGTGCCGGTCTGGTGATCCAGAATGCCGACGACAAGAAACAGCGCCGCCTTGTAAAAGGAATGCATCAGCAGGAACACCACCGCCGCCGTGATCGCATAGCCCGACGAATTGGCCAGCAGCAGCGTCAGCGCGCCAAGCGCCATCAATGTCGTATAGGCCAGTGCCTGTTTCAGATCGGTCTGCCGCAACGCCATGACCGAGGCAAAGACCATCGTCGCCGCACCCGCAATCGTCAGCGTCCAGAGCCAGACATCCGTCCCCGCCAGCGACGGATGCGTGCGGGCCATCAGGTAAATCCCCGCCTTCACCATCGTCGCCGAATGCAGATAGGCGCTGACCGGGGTCGGGGCCGCCATCGCATTGGGCAACCAGAAATGGAACGGCATCTGCGCCGATTTCGTGAATGCCGCCAACAGCACCAGAATCAGGATCGGCAGGTAAAACACGCTCTGCGTCAGCACACCCGGCATGGCGCGGATTTCCGACAGCTCGAATGTGCCCGCGACATTGCCGATCAGCACGATCCCCGCCAGCAATGCCAGACCGCCGGTGCCGGTGACCAGTAGCGCCTGCAAGGCAGACCGCCGCGATTTCGCGCTGTCATGGTTAAAGCCGATCAACAGATAGGATGTGATCGTCGTCAATTCCCAGAAAACGAACAAAGCCAACAGGTTATCCGCCAAAACGACACCCAGCATCGCCAGCATGAAACTGGTCAGATACAGCGAAAACCGCGCCTGTTGCGGATGCCCGGCAAGATATTTGGCGGAATAGAGCATGACCAGCGCGCCGATCCCGGTGATCAGCAGGCCGAACATCAGGGCCAATCCGTCAATCACAAAGCTGATGTTGACGCCAAGGCTGGGCACCCAAGGCCAGACATAGCGCAGAACATCGCCATTCGCGACCGCAGGCAGCGCCTGCAACAGCAGCACAAAAAGCGCCCCTGCGATGATAACAGGAATGATGCCGGCGGGGGTTACCCAAGTCTTTGAAGAAGTACTAGCCACGTATTATTCCCGGTCAGCAAAGAATTGATCGATTGCCATGGACATAACGATAGGTGCCGAGAAAACAAGGCTTTTTGACGGAAAACCGACATGGTTTTGGTCGGTTTTTTCGGTGCGGCAACAAAAAACGGCCGCCGGAAAGGCAGCCGTTGATGACGTGACAGGATGAATGTCTTAGCCGCGCCAGGTCCGCACCGGGCCGCAATCCATATGGACGAAATTGGACCCGCCGTAGCGCCCGACGCCACCGGCGTTGAATGCCGCCGCCGCACTTGCCATTTGGGAAATGTTCCGGCTGCGCAACCGCAGATCGGCGGCCTGTCCGCGCATATGCAGCGAATTGCGCGCCACACCGCCCGAACGTTGCCCCAGCATCGCATTGGTCGCAGGCGAACGATAGCCGGACAGCAGCAGATAGGGTTCATTGGTTTCCATCAGGCGCAGCGCGCCGGACATGATATCGATGGTGCGCAGGTCCATCTGTACCGCTTCATTGGTGCGCCAGTCGCGCATGTGCATGTTGATCTCGCGCACAGCTTCGGCGATATATTCGCCTTCAATCCAGTAAATTGTATCAAGAGTTTCGCCAGTTCGTCCGTTGAACATGGCTATGCGGCGAATGTCGCCAGCGCCGCGCAGAAAGCCCTGCGCATTGGCATAGGTTGGTGCTGCTGTGACAGCTGTCGCTGCCAGGGCTGCCAACAGCCCGCGTCGGGTCATGCCCGAAATCTTGTTCTCATCCATATTATGCGCCTGTCCCGTCGCTTTTCTTTGATTTCCGCTTATTCACGGATTGCCATCATGCCCCCAGGATGTGGCAGACGTATGGCATAATTCTGATCACTGACCAAGCGCTGTTTATCCGACAAAGATGAACGAAAAGAAAATCGGCAATAATTTGCGCAGATGGTCTTTTCAGTGGGAACCCTGCATGATTGATGTGCTGTGATCGCGTGCAGGGTCGGCTACATGCGCGCTGGATGGCAAGAGGATAGCATGACACATTCCATTCGGGCCATTGCGGCCGCACTCGGGGTTCAGGCCCATGGCAATCTGGATTTGCAGGTCAGTCAGGCGGCAGAACCCGCCAGCGCCGGGCCGGATGATCTGGCGCTGGCGATGCAGCCCGCCTATGGCCCGGCGTTGCGTCAGGGATCGGCGCGCGCCGCCATTGTCTGGCCGGATGCCGATTGGCAGTCTTTCGGGCTTGAGGCCGCGATCATCGCGCCCCGTGCGCGGCTGGCAATGGCGCGGCTGACGCAGATGCTGGACGCGCCGCAGGGCCAGACCGGCATCAGCCCGCAGGCGCTGATCGATCCCACGGCAGCCATCGCAGCGGATGTCACAATCGGCGCTTTCAGCGTGATCGGGGCGAATGCCGTCATCGGGGCTGGCACATGGATCGCCGATCAGGTCAGCATCGCCGCAGGGGTGACCATCGGTGCAGCCTGCCAGATCCATGCGGGCGCGCGGTTGCAACGCCGGGTGACCTTGGGCGAAAGGGTGATTCTGCAGCCCAATGTGGTGATCGGCGGCGATGGATTTTCCTTCGTCACCGAACAACCCTCCAATGTCGAAATCGCGCGTGACACATTGGGCGCCGCCGATATGACCGCGCCGGATGATCCGACATGGCACCGGATTCATTCGCTGGGCGGTGTCGTGATCGGGGATGACGTCGAAATCGGGGCCGGGTCCACGGTGGATGCCGGCACGATCCGCGCGACATCGGTCGGGCAGGGGACCAAGATCGATAATCTGGTCCAGATCGGGCATAATGTCAGCATCGGCGCACATTGCCTGCTGTGCGCGCAGGCCGGTGTCGCCGGGTCCAGCGTGATCGGCGACCGTGTGGTCGTCGGCGGCAAGGCGGGGATCGCCGATAATCTCAAGATCGGCAATGACGTGGTTCTGGGCGGCGGATCGGTTGTTTTGTCCAATGTGCCAGCGGGCCGGGTGATGATGGGCTATCCGGCGACAAAGATGCAGACCCATATCGACAGCTATAAGGCGCTGCGCCGCCTGCCACGCCTTTTGCGCGATCTGGTCGGGCGTTGATCGCCTCTTTCACGAAACCGTCACATTTTCTACATAGACGCTGCAAGAAACGGAGCCTCACCATGACAACAGACGAAAAGATCATCGCCATCATCGCCGATCAGGCCATGCTGGAGCCG
This sequence comes from Yoonia sp. 67-2, assembly GCF_035117555.1. Classification (NCBI taxonomy): domain Bacteria; kingdom Pseudomonadati; phylum Pseudomonadota; class Alphaproteobacteria; order Rhodobacterales; family Paracoccaceae; genus Yoonia; species Yoonia sp. 67-2. The sequence goes on along the minus strand of NZ_JAYKPK010000001.1, from coordinate 555,632 downwards.
GGCGATATCGCGCAGGACGCGTCACTGGCCGATCTGGGGATCGATTCGCTGGGGCTGGTGGAATGTATCTTCGCGATTGAAGAGGCATTTGACATCACCGTCCCGTTCAACGCCAATGACCCGTCGGAAAGCGATTTTGACATTTCCTCGGTCGGCGCGATCATCGCGGCAGTCAAACAATTACAAACGGATCAGGCCAAGTAATGCCACGTGTCGTCATTACCGGGGCCGGGACGATCAACCCTCTGGGCGCCGATGTGCCCGCCACCTTTGAAGCGATGCGCGAAGGGCGCTGCGGGATCGGCCCCTTGGATATCCGCGATGTCGACCGTCTGGCGATCCAGATCGGCGGCCAGATCAAGGGTTATCAGGAAACCGATCATTTCAACCGCCAGCAGATCGCACTTTATGACCGGTTCACGCAATTCGCGCTGCTCGCCGCGCGGCAGGCGGTCGGACAATCGGGGCTGGAATTTCACGGCGCGCTCGCGGATCAGTCCGGCGTGATCTTTGGCACCTCGGGCGGCGGGCTGACCACGCAGGACGAAAATTACCGCGCGGTTTATGAAGAAGGCAAAAACCGCGTCCATCCGTTCATCGTGCCCAAGCTGATGAACAATGCCGCGGCCTCCCATGTGTCGATGGAATGGAACCTGCGGGGCCCGACCTTTACCGTGGCCACGGCCTGCGCCTCGTCCAACCATGCGATGGGGCAGGCGTTCAGCATGATCCGCTGCGGCATGACCAAGGTGATGATCACCGGCGGCGCGGAATCCATGCTGTGTTTCGGCGGTATCAAAGCCTGGGAAGGGCTGCGCGTGATGTCGCGGGACGGCTGCCGTCCGTTCTCTGCCACCCGCAACGGCATGGTGCAAGGCGAAGGTGCGGCAGTCTTTGTGTTTGAAGATTACGATCACGCCCGCGCCCGGGGCGCCGATATCCTGTGCGAGGTGATTGGCTTTGCCATGACCTCGGACGCCTCTGATATCGTGATGCCGTCCAAACAGGGGGCGGCACGGGCGATTGCCGGGGCGGTCAGGGATGCGGGCATTCCCAAGGATTCCGTGGGTTACATCAACGCGCATGGCACCGGCACCGCGGCCAATGACAAAACCGAATGCGCGGCTGTCGCTGATGTTTTCGGGCGGCATGCGGATAAGCTGATGATCTCATCCACCAAATCCATGCATGGTCATCTGATCGGCGGCACCGGGGCGGTGGAATTGCTGGCCTGTATCATGGCCCTGCGTGACGGTGTCATCGCGCCGACCATCGGCTATGAAGAACCCGATCCTGAATGTGCGCTAGATGTGGTGCCGAATGTGGCGCGCGACGCCGAAGTCGACGTCGCGCTGTCCAATGCTTTCGCCTTTGGCGGGCTGAACGCGGTGCTGGCCTTGCGCAAATTCCGCTAGGTTATTCCACCGGGTCGAGCGTGTCGAACCCGGCGGTGAAACCGGACAGCGACATGGTCAGCAGGAATTCTTCATCCGGTGACGCGGCAGGCACCACACGCAGGGTCGCGGAGACACCGTTTCTGAAAGCATCAACCTCGGTCTGGGTAAAGCCGATCCGGGCAACACAGCCTGCCGCGTTGCAAAAGCTGAACGGATAGCGGCGCGCCTCACCGCTATCAACGGCAAGCGTCAATTGCTGGGTCAGCAGTGTTTCCAACGGCACCACGACATTGGCACCGGCAACGGCCTGTCCACCCTCGGGCAGGCGGAACAGGTTGAATTCGGCAACCGGCGCATCATCGGCATTTTCCAGCAGCTGATACATATTGCAGCGGTCTTCTTCGCCCTCGGGCGCGCGGATGCAGCGCAATTCCCAATCGCCAAAATTGTCAGAGACATAAATCTGGCCTTCGCTGGGTTCCACAGCCTCGCCCAGTTCAAGGACAGCGTCCGGTGTCTGAGTTTCCGTTTCGGCCGGGGCGTCATCCTGCCCGAAAGCCTGCGTGCCAAAAGCCAGCAAGCCGGCCATCGTCAGTGCGGTAAAGGTCGTGCGCATCGCAAAAATCCTGTTTTGTTTGGTGGATGACGTAACATGGCTGCACAGCAGAGTCAGGAATAAAAACCACATCTCTGGCGGTCTTTCGCTGACAATTATCCAAAAAAAAGGGCCCGTTTCCGGACCCTTTGATTATTCTCCCTGCCGGACTTGGCCGACTATTGCGCAAAAACTACGCAATGGCTGCGTGAAGGTCAACCAAAATTCAATCCGTCTTTTGGCCCCGGACCCGCCACCACGCCATGCCAAAAAAAGCCGCACCCGAAGGCGCGGCCAGTCTTACAGGGAGAATAGCCTGACCCGCATCGCAGACCCGGCAGAATCAATCTGGCACAGAAAGGTTAAGAATGTATTTTGGGGTCAGGTTTGCGCAAAGGGGCAGGCATGTCGGAACATATTTTCATCGGCGGCGGCGGCGCGGATCATGCCGACCCGCAGGTCATGCTGCTGGCCAAGGCCAACCGCCACGGGCTGATCGCGGGCGCGACCGGCACCGGCAAGACGGTCACATTGCAGATCATGGCCGAAGGATTTTCCGCTGCCGGTGTCCCGGTCTTCCTGTCCGATGTGAAAGGCGATCTGTCCGGTCTGGCGCAGGCCGGATCGGCGAACGGCACATTGCACGATGCCTTCATCAAACGCGCCGCGACCATCGGGCTGGATCTGCAATACGATGCTTTTCCAGTGACGTTCTGGGACCTGTTTGGCCAGCAAGGCCATCCGATCCGCGCGACCGTGGCTGAAATGGGGCCACTTCTGCTGGCCCGACTGATGGACCTGAGTGATGTCCAGGAAGGTGTGCTGAACGTCGCCTTCCGCGTGGCCGATGAAGAAGGCCTGCCGCTTCTCGATATGAAAGACCTGCAAGCCTTGCTGGTGTTCGTAGGCCAGAACGCAAAGGACCTGTCGCTGCGCTATGGCAATGTCGCGACAGCCTCGATCGGCGCGATCCAGCGGCAGCTTCTGGTGCTGGAAAATCAGGGCGGTGCCGCATTGTTCGGCGAACCCGCCCTTGATCTGGCTGATATGATGCGCCTGCGCGACGGGCGGGGCGAGATCAATATTCTGGCCGCCGATCAGTTGATCGGCTCGCCTAGGCTTTATGCCACTTTCCTGCTCTGGCTACTGTCGGAATTGTTCGAAAACCTGCCTGAAATCGGCAACCCCGACAAACCCAAACTGGTGTTCTTTTTTGACGAGGCGCATCTGCTGTTCAACGGTGCGCCGCGCGCGCTGGTGGAAAAGGTCGAACAGGTCGCCCGCCTGATCCGGTCCAAGGGCGTGGGCGTTTATTTTGTCACGCAAAATCCCGACGACATCCCAGAGACTGTGCTGGGCCAGTTGGGCAACCGCGTGCAGCACGCCTTACGCGCCTTCACCGCCAATGACCGTAAGGCATTGAAATCCGCCGCAGAAACCTACCGCGACAACCCGGCTTTCGATACCGCAGATGCGATCCAGCAGGTCGGCACAGGCGAGGCGGTCACATCCTTTCTGGATGCCAAAGGCAGTCCCGAAATCGTGCAACGCACGCTGATCCGCCCGCCCGCATCGCATCTGGGGACAATTGACCCGGCCACACGCGCGGCGATCCTCGCCGCGTCACCGATGGCGGGCAAATATGATACCACGATTGACCGCGACTCTGCGTTCGAGATGCTGGCCCGGCGCACTGTTGCTGCCGCACAGGCCGCAGAGGATGTCGCGGAAGACCGCGAATTCAACAGCGCCCGCCGCTATCGCCCCGCGGGGAAGGTCAGCACAGATCCTCGCCCTGATAATCTGCGCAGCGCGCTGACCCATGCTGTGACCCGCGAGTTGCGCGGCGCAACCGGGCAGCGGATCGTGCGCGGCATCCTCGGCACCTTGTTCAAAGGGCGGTAAGGGGCACCCCACGCAGTCCCGGACCCGCTCCGGGACCTCATCCACCCCTTACAACTGCCGTATTTTCAACGTCGCAATCCGGTTCTCTTCCTTGGCCAACACTTCAAACCGGAAACCGTGGAAGGAAAACACCTGCCCCACGACGGGGATCATCTGCGCCTCATGGATCACCAGACCGGCGACGGTATTGGCCTCATCATCGGGCAATTGCCAGTCATGCGCCCGGTTCAGGTCGCGGATCGTGATCGCGCCATCGATGATATAGGCCCCGTCAGGGGTGGCCTCGATCTGATCGGGCGCGTGTTCGTCGAATTCATCGGCGATTTCACCCACGATTTCCTCAAGGATATCTTCCAGCGTGATCAGACCTTCCAGCCCGCCATATTCATCCACGACCAGCGCGAAATGTGTTTTGCGCTTGAGGAAATTGCGCATCTGATCGCCCAGCGTGGTGGTTTCGGGCACGAAATAAGGCTCCATCGCGACGCGCATGACGTCAAAGGCGGCCAGCCCCTGACCATCGACCTCGCCCCCGCCCAGCAATTTCTGCATGGCGCGCAACAGATCCTTGGCATGGATCACGCCGACGATATTCTCGGGGTTGTCACGATACAGCGGCAGGCGCGTATGCTGGCTTTGCAGGATCTGCGCCAGAATATCCTCGGCCGGCAGATCGGCATCGACCATTTCGATGCCGGACCGGTGCAGCATCACCTCTTCCACGGTGCGTTCATTCAGATCAAGCGCGCCCAAGACGCGGTCGCGGTCTTCCTTTTCGACCAGCCCTTCGGAATGGCCCAGCTGCAAGGCCCCGGCGATTTCCTCGCGCACGGCAAGAATATTGCTGTTGGGGTCGGTCCGCACCCCGAACATATAAAGCACGCCGCGCACCAGGAACCGCACGGCAGTGACGGCAGGCGCAAAGACCAGCACGATCACCGAAATCGGGCGGGCGACAAGCGAGGCCACCTTTTCAGGGTTGGTGATGGCAAAGGTTTTCGGCAGCACCTCGGAAAAGATCAAGACCAGCAAGGTCATGATCAAGGTCGCGGCGGCCACGCCGTTCTGGCCAAAAATCGTCGTCAGCAAAGCCGTGGCCAGAGATGTCGCGAGAATATTGACGACGTTATTGCCCAGAAGGACGGACCCGATCAGCCGTTCATTGTCCTCAGTCACTTTCAGCGCCCGTTCCGCGCCGGTCGATCCCTTGTCAGCGGCAGAGCGTAATTTGCCGCGCGACGCGGCGGTCAATGCTGTTTCAGAGCCAGAGAAGAAGGCCGAAAGGATCAGCAGGACAACAATAGCCCCAGCCGTGGCCCAGAAAGTAGCGTCGAGTGTCGCGGGTTCCATCATATGCTTTCAGGTGGTTTTTTGTCTTATCGCCTGCGCGCCGGACCGGATCAAGCCTTGTCCGGTTTTGCCAAAGGATGATGTTGCAAAACCAGCTCGCTCAGCCGCGCGTCCAGCACATGGGTATAGATCTCGGTCGTGGAAATATCGGCATGGCCCAGCATCGTCTGGATCGACCGCAGATCAGCGCCGCCCGCCAGCAGATGCGTGGCAAAGGCATGGCGCAGCACATGCGGTGTCACGCGTGCGGGCGAAATCCCGGCAGTCACCGCGAATTCCTTGATCAAGGCAAAGAAGCGGTGCCGCGTCAGATGCCCGGCCTTGCTATGGGATGGGAACAGATATTTCGACGCGGGCTTGCCTGCCTTGCGCGCCACCTCTTCATCCGCATCCCGCGCCGCCAGATAAGCGGCCATCGCCGCGCGGGCAGGCGGCGACAGCGGCACCAGCCGTTCCTTGCCGCCTTTGCCGCGCACCAGCAACATCCGTGGATCGCCGCGTGCAGCGGCCACCGGCAGGCTGACCAGTTCGGTCACCCGCATCCCCGTGGCGTAAAGCAATTCCATCAGGCAGGTATTGCGCAGGGCATCACGCTTGCTGGCGCGGGCGGCGTCCAGCAGCCGGTCCACCTCGGCCAGCTCAAGCGTCTTGGGCAGGCGCTGCGCGCGTCCGGGCCCTTTGATCTGCATCGCGGGATTATCCGCGCGCCAGCCTTCGTCAAAGGCGAAACGGAACAATTGCTTGATCGCCGACAACCGGCGCGCGCGGGTGGATTTCGCCAGCCCTTCGGCCTCGCAATCAATCAGATAGCTTTCGATCTGGTCCTGCGTGACCTGCATGAAATGCAGGCCCTTGTCCGAAAGCCAGTCTGCGAAGACTTGCAGATCACGGGCATAGGCCAGTTGCGTATTGGTCGCCGCATCCAGTTCCGCCGCCTGGGCCTGCAAAAACGTCTGCACCCAGCGGGCCATGGCAGCGGGGCTGGTCACGTTGCGCGGTCCAGTATCATCAATTGCAAGGCCGCCTGCCGCGCGACATCCTCCAGCCCGACCAGCCGGAACAAAGCCAAAGCATCGGTCAGCGACCGCGCGTCACCGGCATAGCCTTCGTTGAACAGGATCACAGCGCGCAACATCGCCTCGCCGGTTTTGCCATTGGCCACCAAAGATTGCAGTTCAGGCGGGGCCGGGGCACCGGCAAAGGCCGCCTGAATGGCCAAAGCGCGGGGTGATGTGACCGGCACATCCTCTGGCTGGCCGGTTGCGATGGCGATCAGAAAGGCGTCAAACCCGTCGTCATCGGCCACAAGATTATCGGCCACGGCCCGGAAATCGGCAGACAGCAGCCCGACGCGATGGGCGATATGCCAGGCCTCGCCCTCCAGATCCATCTCTTGCAAGGCGGCGCTGTAGAGCTTGGCAAAAGGCACTTCGGTGCGGGCCTGTTTCATCGCATCCCAGGCGGCCGGCAGCGCGCGCGACACAGCCTGTGCATCGCCTGCGGTCACGGCCTCATCAAGCCGGATCACCGCCGCGGCCCGGTCCCAGATCCCGCCAGAGGCGGCGGGCGTGCGCGCTGTATAGAAATTCTGCAGCACGTTTTCCGACACAGCCCCTTGACGTGCCAGACGCTCTGCCGCTTCCAACTGGGCCTTCCAGGCATTATTGCCGCGCAGATCGGCATGCGAAAAGGCCAGCGGCAGGTTGGCGGTGACCAAAGGTTCGCCAAAGGCTTCATGCAGGCGGAAGAGCAGCGGTGTCACCACATTTGGCTGCGGCAAATCCGGTTCGCCTTCGAATAATTCGGGGTCCAGAAACCGTTCCAGCACGTCGCTTTCCGCAGCGCTGATATCGCCCAGCACCCGGTGCGTGTTCAGCGACAAGACCGCGACCGCCCAGTCGCCCCCACGCGCCAGACAGAACACCCGCGCCATATAGCTGGGGGCCAGCGCGGGCATATCATTCATCGCCCGGCAGGCGGCGTCTTCGGTGCCCATCAGCAAGGACACGTCAAACCAGCGCTGAAACACCGGGCCGGTATCGGGCGTGGCCAGTTCGACCAAGGCTTTGGCCTGTTCGACTGCGCCGAGTTCGACCAGCTTATCGACCCGCGCCAGAAACAGGGCGCCATCCGGGCCTGCCCCCATCGGCGGGTCGGCTTCGGCCTGCATCAGCACTTTGACGAATTCGCGGATTGCAGGCAGCGATTCGCGCCGGTCGAGACTGACCAGTTCGACAAGCGTGTCTTCGCTGCTGGCGGCCCAGATATTGCGCGGAAGGCCGGTGACATCGGTCGGCAACAGCCCGACCGGGTCCTTTGACAGCCGGTCCAGCGGTGTGACGCTGATCTCGGGCGCGATGGCGCTGTCGGCGACCGGGGCTTCATCGGGCGTAATCGCGGTGACGGCCTCGGCCGACAGCCAGTCAATCGATGACAGCGGGTCCTGTGCCATGACAGGTGACATTCCCAGCACAGCGCAAAACGCCAATGCGCTGGTGTTATTCAAGCGTGACAGGGCGGTTTACCTCTTGTGCGGGGGCTGCGAAATCGGCGGGAAACAGCATCGGCCCGAGATAGGCATAGGCGACAAAGCCGATTGCCAGCAGGATCACCAGAAAGAAGATCGCCTTGAGAAGTCGCCACATTGCCTGCCCCGATTTACTGTGCCCTGATCTGTGGTCTGCACGCCACCTATCTTGCGTTTATATATGGTCTTTCCGACAAGATCACGGCATTCATTCAGAAATATTACAATTCGGCATGTGATGGCCGACAAGGCAGCAAAGGGGAACGGCATGGTGCCGGGCGCAGCATATCGGCTCAGGCGCAAGGTGGTCCTGGTGGGCATGATGGGGGCGGGGAAAACCGCCATCGGACGCGCGCTGGCTACGGCCTTGGCGGTGCCCTTTGTCGATAGTGACAGTGCCATTGAACAGGCCGCCGCGCTGAGCATTCCCGAAATCTTTGCCCGCGATGGTGAAACCTTTTTCCGCGCCCGCGAGACCGAGGTGCTGCGCCGGTTGCTGACCGGTGCGCCCGGCATCATCTCGACCGGCGGGGGGGCCTTTCTGGCCGCCGAAAACCGCGCGATGATTGCCCGCGATGCGATTGCGGTCTGGCTGGATGCTGATCTGCACACATTGTGGGAAAGGGTCCGGCAAAAGGACACAAGGCCGCTGCTGCGCACCCCTGACCCCAAAGGCACGCTGGCCCGCCTGCTGGATGAGCGACGTGCGACCTATGCCGAGGCGGGTTTGCGCCTGCCGATCAGCTTTCACGCCTCGATCGAGGAAACCACACAAAGCGCGCTGCGCCTGCTGGCCGGCCGCCCCGATATTCTGGAGACGTTATGACCACCAAAGTCCATGTCGATCTGCCCGGCCGCGCCTATGACATCCATATCGGCCCCGGTGTGATCGCGCAGGCGGGGGCGCATCTGGCGGCATTGGGCGGGCGCAGGCATGTCTGCATCATCACCGATGAAAATGTCGCAAACCTGCATCTGGCCGCGTTGCAGGATGCTCTGTCGGCTGCGGGTCTGACCTCTGCCGCGCTGGCCTTGCCACCCGGAGAGGCGACCAAAAGCTGGGCGCAGCTCGAACATGTCACCGAATGGCTGTTGGCGCAAAAGGTCGAACGCAAGGATAGCGTCATCGCCTTTGGTGGCGGGGTGATCGGCGATCTGGCGGGTTTTGCCACCGCGATCCTGCGGCGTGGCGTGCGTTTCGTGCAGATCCCGACCAGCCTTTTGGCGCAGGTCGACAGTTCGGTCGGTGGCAAGACCGGGATCAATTCGCCGCATGGCAAGAATCTGGTTGGCGCGTTTCACCAACCGGCCTTGGTGCTGGCAGATACCGCATTGCTGGGCACCTTGCCGGAACGGGATTTCCTCGCGGGTTATGGCGAGGTGGTGAAATACGGTTTGCTGGGTGATGCGGCCTTTTTCGACTGGCTGGAAACATCTGCGCCCGGCATGGCCGCAGGCGATATGGATGCGCGGGTGCGCGCCGTCACACGGTCCTGCGAAATGAAGGCGGATATCGTCCAGCGCGATGAGACCGAACAGGGCGACCGGGCGCTGCTGAACCTCGGCCATACATTCTGCCATGCGCTGGAATCCGCGACCGGCTATTCCGACCGGCTGCTGCATGGCGAAGGGGTCGCCATCGGCTGTGCGCTGGCGTTTGAACTTTCCGCCCGGCTGGGTCTGTGCAGCCAGGAAGACCCCAGCCGCATCCGCGCCCATCTGCGGGCGATGGGGATGAAGGTCGATATAAGCGACATCCAAGGCGATCTGCCGGGGGCAGAGGCGCTGCTGGATCTGATGGGGCAGGACAAGAAAGTGCAGGACGGCAAGCTGCGCTTTATCCTTGCGCGCGGGATCGGTGATGCGTTCATCACATCCGATGTGCCGGGTGAGGCCGTGCTCGATCTGCTGCGCGACGCGCTGCGATCCTGAGCGGGCAGGGGCTGAAACCTTCCCCGCGGGGAAGATAACCACGACTCTGTGAGCGTTCGCGAACGATGGTCAAAACCTTCCCCGCGGGGAAGGTTCGCTCGCTTTGGTCCAAATACTCCCGCGCGGCGCGCTCCGTCCGCGCAGCGGGCGGATCAGCGGCCTGTCAGGCTGATCCCATGCTTGCGGGCGAAGACATAGAACAGCGGCGCTTCCATCAGCATCAATGTCAGGATGGTAAAGACAGCCCAATTCACATTGAAAAACAACATATTAAACGCCACATCTGAGCCCCAGAACAAAGCCCCCGCCACGGTCAGGGCGAGGGTCGTGAGCACCAGATCAACGGCGATCATCCGCTGCAATGTTTTCTCCTGCAGGCCGGGATAGATCCCCAGATAGGCGATCCCGAGGATCACCGCGTTGAGGATCAGGATCTGGAATTCAGGCGCGATGTTCATCCGGCATCAAAACGGAATTTCATCATCCATATCGCTGCCGCCCGATGGACCGCCGCGACTGCCGCCACCATAGCCGCCGTCATCATAGCCGCCCTGATTGCCGCCGCTGCTGCCACCGCCGGAATAACCGCCACCGCCACCGCCGCCGCCTTCGCCACGACCGTCAAGCATAGTCAGCGTGCCGCCCAGACCTTGAATCACCACCTCGGTGGAATAGCGGTCCGCGCCGGATTGATCCTGCCATTTGCGGGTCTGCAACTTGCCTTCGATATAGACCTTAGCGCCTTTTTTCAGATATTGTTCGACCACCCGCACCAGACCTTCGGAAAAGATCGCAACCGTGTGCCATTCGGTTTTTTCGCGGCGTTCACCGCTGTTCTTGTCTTTCCAGGTTTCTGACGTGGCGATGCGCAGATTGGCCACCTTGCCGCCATTCTGAAAGCTGCGGATTTCAGGATCGGCACCCAGATTGCCGATAAGAATAACTTTGTTCACTGATCCGGCCATGATGGCATCTCCTTCGATTCTATTCGCGCTTTTGTGACAGACCCGCTTTACCACAACAAGGTTAAGCGCGGTTTAACGCCGGTCAAAGATTTTCGTAGCTTGGCCAATCGGCGTCATTCAGCTAGATTGTCGCTGTTCAGAGGCTTATTCACATGAAATCCTTTACCAGAATAACCGCAGTTTTGGCCCTTTGCGCTATGGCGCAAGCGGCGGCAGGGCAGGACCGCGCCGCGCTGTTTCAAAACCAGACCAAATTGCTCGACAGCCGTGCGGCACAGCAATATTCCCGTTCGGTCAGCCTGCAACCGCCCCGGGCCATCGTGCCGCCGCCGATGGCCAGCTATCAGGGCCGTTATACCGGCCCCTATCTTGAACTGGCGCGCAGCGCGGCCCTGCGCCACGGCGTGCCAGAGGATCTGTTCCTGCGGCTGGTCCAGCAGGAAAGCGGCTGGAACCCGCAGGCTGTGTCACACAAAGGTGCCATCGGGCTGGCGCAGCTGATGCCGGAAACGGCGCGCGATCTGGGCGTTGATCCGCGCGATCCTGCCGCCAATCTGGACGGCGGCGCGCGCTATCTGAGGATGCAGCATCAGGCCTTTGGCAGTTGGCCGCTGGCGCTTGCGGCCTATAATGCGGGGCCGGGGGCTGTGGCGCGGCATGGCGGTATCCCGCCTTTTGCCGAAACCCAGACCTATGTGGTTGCTGTCTGGGGCCAATAGGCCGCTTTACGCGTCTTTCAGGCCCAGCCGGTATAATTGCGGCAGATAGGCGATATTGATGTCCCACCCGAGGAAACCCGGCTTGGCATGGCGATACATCGTGCGCCAGTAAGGTTGCAGCGTCACTGCTTCTTCGGTCATGATCGCCTGCAATTGCGCCATCACCGCGCGGCGGCTGTCGGCATCGGGTAGGGCGTTGGCCTCGGCCAGCAGGGCGTCGAATTCTGGATTGGCAAAGCCACTTTCATTCCAGGCCTCACCAGACCGATAGGCCAGCCCAAGGATCTGGGTATCAATCGGACGATGCCCCCAATCGGTTGAGGAAAAAGGATATTCTCTCCAATTGGCCCAGAATGTGGCGGCAGGGATGGAGGTGCGGCGCACATTGAAACCGGCGTCGCGCAATTGGGCGGCGACCGCATCGGTGGTATTCTTGCGCCAATCATCGTCGATCGAGATCAGCTCCATCTCGAAATCGGCCATCCCGGCCTCTGTGATCAATTCCAGCGCGCGCGCCGGGTCATGCGGCAAGCCGGGCACATCGGCCCAGGCGGGGTGCATCGGGCCCACATGCTGGTTGCGCGCCACCTCGCCCCGGTCGGCATAGCCCAGTTCCAGACAGATCGCATTATCCACGGCCATGGCAATCGCCTGCCGGACGCGTTTATCGGCATAGGGGCGGATACCATCCACCTCGGCCCGTTGATTGGGCCGGATCACGATGGTCGAGGATGAGGCAACGGCCGATTCCTCCCAGTCAATCGCGGTGAAACTATCGACGAAATCACCGACGGTTTCATAGGTCATGTCGATCTGATCGGCCATCGCCGCCTCGACCCAGCGCGTGGGGTCGGTGCCGAGGTCAAGATATTCGATCCGGTCGAGATAGGCGCCTTTTTCTGCCGCATAGCCCCACCAGTCATGATCTGCATTGCGCACCAGCACGGCGGACGCGCCCACGATCAGGCTTTCGGGCAGATAGGGGCCGGTGCCGACAGGGTTTTCCAGCATCGTGTCAGGGTCAAACCCGGCGGGCGTAATCGCGGCAGGGTAATCCGACATGCCGGCGATCAGGGTGATATCGGGTGCTGGCAGGTTCAGCTGCACGGTGAGGTCATCGATGACTTCGATGGCACCGTCCAGCGCCTGCCCGGTCGCGGGATCGACCAGCACGGCAAAGCGTGCGGCCATGGAATTGCCGGGCAGGCTGGTATCGCACCAGCCGGTGATATTGCGCGCCACATCCGTCGCCGTGAAGGGCGTGCCGTCATTCCATGTCACGCCCGGGCGAATATGCAGGATATAGGTAGTGGCGTTATCATTCACCTCCCACCTATCCAGCAGCATTGGCGTGAAACTGCCGTCATTTTCATAGGCGACCAGATATTCCAGCCAGCCTGCGGTGACAAAGGCCAGTTGCGGCCAGTCAAAGACACGCGGGTCCTTCAAGGCGCGCACTTCGATCTGCATCCGCAATGTGCCGCCCTGACGCGGGACATCCTGCGCCTGCGCCGGTGCGCTCAGGCCAAGCAAACCATAGGCCGCCGAGGCAGATACCCCCAGCGCCGTGGTGCGCGCCAGAAAGGCGCGGCGGCTCAGCTTACCGGCAGCGGCATCGCGGCTGTATTGCAATGCAATCGGATGCACGGATGGGGATCGCGTGGTCATGTCGGCTCCTTCAGGCAGGGTCAGGCGCAACCTGACACAGACCGGCTACGCTGTCAGCAAAGCCCGATCAAATCGTTGCGATTTTCTGCACAATCCCGCGCTTGCGTCAGCGTGTTGGCAGGCGAGCGCTGCTGCGCCGGAAGCTGGACGGTGTCTGCCCGGCCTTTTCCTGAAAACTGCGGGTGAAATAGGCGGCGGACTGAAAGCCGAGCAATGCGGCGATATCCTTGATCGGGATCTGGGTATCGCGCAACAGCACACAGGCCTCATAATGGATGCGATCATGCAGCAAGGCCAGAGGCGAACGTTGTGCCACCTGCTGGCAACTGCGCGCGAGATGGGTGGGCGTGACGCCCAGTTCAGCGGCATAGCTCGCCACGCTGCGGTCGAGCCGGTAATCGCGTGCGATCAGATGGGTATAGCGCGCGACCAGCTTGGCTGCGGCGCTGTCGCGGCGGCTGTCATTGGGCGTGGCGATCTGCGCGCGCGCCTGCCTGCCGACAAAGATCGCGAGCAACCCAAGCCAGTGATCCGCCGCTTTCGGATTGCCTGCGGGCTGCAATTCCTTTTCGATCTGTTCGACATATTGCACCGCCTCTTTCTGCAACCAGACATCGAGCAGGCGCAGATGCACCGGCTGGGCGGGCCAGTCCGTATGATCGGGCAGGGTCAGGATCTGGCCGTGGGTGGTGGGGCCAACCTCGATCCCATACATGGTCTGGGGCGGCAGATAGATCAGGTTATTGGGGCTATAGCCATTCGTCAGCCCGGCGACGGTGATCCGGCCCTGACCTTTGCTGATCAGGATCAACCGCCCGGTGGGATGGCTGCGCATCGCCTCATTGCGCCAGCGCATCGCGGCACCGGCATGGGTCAACGGCGAAAGCGCCAGCGCCTGCGGCGCCTGATGCATCATATTCATCACAAACCCTTCATACCAGAAACGCAGGTGATTCTGTCGGGAAAGTCCGGTGCGGACAATCCGCTAATCCGTAGACAATGAAATTGTGGCAGAATTATCAAACTGATCGGCGGGCAGGTGATGCCAATCCTTATGCCTTGCGCGGAACCATGTCCGCTGCCGTTTGGCATATTGGCGCGAGGCGATGATCGCGGCCTCTCGCGCGTCATCCAGTGTCATCCGGCCCTGCAAATGCGTAATCAGTTCCGGCGCGCCAATCGCCTTGGATGATTGATGCGCGGGGTCCCAATGGGGCAGCATGGCGCGGGCTTCGTCCAGCGCGCCCTGCGCCAGCATCTGATCAAAGCGCCGGGTGATCCGGTCGTCCAGCCAGTCTTTCGGCGCATCCAGCGTGATCGCGACACAATCCGCCAGCGGCAACAACGGCGCAGGCGTGGCATCCTGCCAATCGGCAAGGGACCGGCCCGTGGCCTGCTGCACCTCCCAAGCGCGCTGCACTCGCATCCGGTTTTGGTGATCGATCCGCGACAATGTCACTGTGTCCAGCCCGGCGATCAGATCGGGCAGGGGGATCAGATCGGCTGTCGTGCGCAGATCATCGGGCGTGGCGGGGATATCGGCCAGCCCTTGGGTCAGGGCATAAAAGTTCAGCCCGGTGCCGCCGACGATGATCGGGCGCGGCCCGGATTGCCGGAAAGGGGTCAGATCGCGCAGCCAATGGCCCACGGAATAGGGCGCATCAAAGGGGACGTGACCGTAAAGCGCATGCGGCGCGCGCGTCAGATCATCGGCACCCGGTCGTGCCGTCAGGATCTGCCAGCCTGCGAAAACCTGCAACGCATCGGCATTCACCACCACGCCGCCTTGCCGCGTTGCAATCTGCAACGCCAGCGCGGATTTGCCCGAGGCGGTGGGGCCTGCGATCAGCACGGGTTTATCTGGGGTAATCTTGATCATGACGCGCCCTTACTGACGGGTCCTGCATATTGTGACAAGCGGCATTGAACCCGAGGCCGTTTTACGACATTTTGCGCACGAACCCGCGCCACAAGGAAACACCATGACCGAACCTGCCCAAACGACCTATAAACGCGTCATGCTGAAAATCTCGGGCGAGGCGCTGATGGGCGATACCGCCTTTGGCCTGCATCCCCCGACGGTGCAAAGGATCGCGCGCGAGGTCAAATCCGTCCATGATATGGGCGTCGAAATTTGCATGGTCATCGGTGGCGGCAATATCTTTCGCGGCTTGCAAGGCTCTGCCCAAGGGATGGAACGCACCACCGCCGATTACATGGGGATGATCGCCACGGTGATGAACGCGCTGGCGATGCAATCGGCGCTGGAAGAACTGGGCATCCATACCCGCGTGATTTCCGCCATCACGATGAACGAAGTGGCCGAACCCTATATCCGCCGCCGCGCCGTGCGACATCTGGAGAAAAAGCGGGTTTGTATCTTTGCCGCAGGCACCGGCAACCCCTATTTCACCACAGACACCGCCGCGACCCTGCGCGCCAATGAGATGAATTGCGAAGCGATCTTTAAAGGCACCAAGGTTGACGGCGTTTACGACAAAGACCCGGTCAAACATGCCGATGCGGTCCGTTACGATGTGGTCAGCTATGACGAGGTGCTGCAAAAGCATTTGGGCGTGATGGATGCCAGCGCCATCGCCTTGGCGCGCGACAATGATCTGCCCATCATTGTGTTCTCTTTGGATGAACCGGGCGGGTTCAAGGGGATTTTGGCGGGCGAGGGGACTTATACCACCGTGCGCGATTAACGCTTTGCTATACAACCGGGCGGCATTGCCCTAGAGAAAGTTAACGCAGCGTGACTGCGAAGGAAGAATAGACCATGTCTGACGATTTTGAACTTGATACCGATGATCTGGCCCGCCGCATGGACGGGGCCATTGCCAATCTGCGGGTGGAACTGGCGTCTTTGCGCACCGGGCGCGCCTCTGGTTCTATGCTGGAACCGATCATGGTGGATGCTTACGGATCGCCGACGCCGATCAACCAGGTCGGCACGGTGAACGTGCCGGAACCAAGGATGGTGACGATCAACGTCTGGGACAAGGGCCTGGTGAACAAGGTCGAAAAGGCGATCCGCGACAGCGGGCTGGGGATCAATCCGCAGCTCAACGGCACGATCATCATGCTGCCGATCCCCGAACTGAACGAAGAACGGCGCCGCGAATTGACCAAGGTCGCGGGCAATTATGCCGAAAGCGCGCGGGTCTCGATCCGCAACCTGCGCCGCGACGGCATGGACCAGATCAAGAAGGCCAAGGGCGATGGCCTGTCCGAGGATGACCAGAAATTCTGGGAAACCACGGTGCAGGAAATCACCGACGCCCATATCAAGACCGTCGATGAAACGCTTGAGACCAAGCAAGCGGAAATCATGCAGGTGTAAACGCCTGCGACAAGAGGGGCCGCTATGCGCCAGGACAGTGACGAAACGTGCGGCCCCAACCATGTGGCGATCATCATGGATGGCAATGGCCGCTGGGCCCAGCAGCGCGGGCGTCCCCGGCTGCTGGGCCATCATGCGGGTGCGCGCCGGGTGCGCGAAATCCTCAAGGCCTGTCCGGCGCAGAAGGTCAAATATCTGACGCTGTTTGCCTTTTCGACGGAAAACTGGAAACGCACCCAGACCGAAGTCGCAGGTCTGATGACCCTGTTTCGCAAATATATCCAGCGCGAGGCGATGGATCTGCATGAAAGCGGCGTGCGCGTCCGGTTTATCGGTGACCGCATCCGTCTGGATGACAAGCTGGTCAGCCTGATGGATAATCTGGAACTGCTGACCGCTGGCAATGATCTGGTGCATCTGACCATCGCGCTGAACTACGGCGGCCGGGATGAAGTGACCCGCGCCGCCAAACGTCTGGCCTATGAGATCGAGATGGGCCGCTTGACCCATAAGGATGTCGATGCCGAAACGCTGGCGCGGTTTCTGGACACCCATGTGTTGCCCGACCCCGATCTGGTGATCCGCACCAGCGGCGAGGCGCGGATTTCCAATTTCCTGCTGTGGCAATCGGCCTATGCGGAATATGAATTTGTCGATACGCTCTGGCCGGATTTCACGGCGGCTGAATTCGCCCGGGTGCTTGCCCGCTATGCCCAGCGTGAGCGTCGTTTTGGCGCTGTGCTGGCCTGATCATGTCAGGGGCGGCACCGAACCCTGCGAAATGGGATGATCTGACGATCCGTTTTGCCTCGGGCGCTGCAATGACGGCGGTGGGCGCGGCGGGCGTGATCTTGGGCGGCGTCTGGTTTCAGATGCTGGTGGTCTTCGTCTCTGCCATCATGGTCTGGGAATTGTGGATGATGATCCGCCCGGCGGAACCGACCAAAGGCATGTTGCTGGCGGCATTGGTCGCCTCGGTCATGTCGGGACAATTGACCTATGACAGCAGTTGGGCCTTGCTGATGTTTCTGATCGCGCCGGTGATCGGGGCCACGCAATTGCGCACCGAGATCAAGACATTTTTCATCTTCGCCTTTGGCATTCAGTTGGCCGGTTGGGGATTGGTCCATTTCCGCAATGATTTCGGTTTCACATGGATCCTGTGGCTGATGGTGGTGGTGATCGTCACCGATATTTTCGGCTATTTCGTCGGGAAAAGTCTGGGCGGGCCGAAATTCTGGCCACAGATCAGCCCCAAGAAGACATGGTCCGGAACGGTTGCAGGCTGGCTCGGCGCGGCGCTTGCGGGCTATCTTTTCACCTTGTTCACCAATGTCGGGCTGGTGATCGTGCCATTGTCGGTGGCGCTCAGCTTTGCCGGGCAGATGGGCGATATCGCGGAAAGCGCTTTGAAACGCCGGATGAAGGTCAAGGACAGCTCCACCCTGATCCCCGGCCATGGCGGCTTGTTCGACCGGTTTGATGCTTTGCTGGGTGGGGCGATCTTCATGATCGTCATCGCCGATATCTTCGACATCCCCGGAGTCGCGTTTTGAGGCGGATCACTTTGTTCGGCGCAACCGGATCGGTCGGGCAAAGCGCGGTGGATCTGATCGCGCGCGATCTGGAGAAATATGATGTCGTGGCTTTGACGGGTGGCCGAAACGTCGCGCAATTGGCACATGATGCCAAGGCGTTACGCGCCGATCTTGCGGTGACCTGTTATCCTGATTGTTATGACGAATTGAAATCCGCATTGTCCGGCACTGGCATCGACGTCGCCGCTGGTGACGGTGCCATTGCCGAGGCTGCGGCGCGGCCTGTTGATTGGGCGCTGTCCGCGATCATTGGATCGGCAGGGCTAATGCCGGGGATGGTGGCGCTGGATCATGGCACCACATTGGCCTTGGCGAACAAGGAATCCCTTGTCACCGCTGGCCCTTTGCTGATGGCGCGGGCAAGATCGGCGGGGGCCACAATCCTGCCGGTGGACAGCGAACATTCCGCTGTTTTTCAAGCACTTACGGGCGAGGATATGAAAGCCGTCGAACGGATCATCATCACCGCCAGCGGTGGCGCGTTCCGCGACTGGCCCAAGGAGCAACTGGCAACGGCGACTTTGGCGCAGGCGTCCAGCCATCCCAATTGGGACATGGGGCAAAGGATCACGATTGATAGCGCGTCGATGTTCAATAAAGCGATGGAACTGATTGAAACCAAAGAATTCTTTGGCTTGCCTTCCAGCATGATCGAGGTGTTGGTGCATCGCGAAAGCCTGATCCACGCGATGGTTGGTTTCAACGATGGCGCGCTGATGGCCCATGTCGGCCCGCCGGATATGCGCCACGCGATTGGCTATGCTTTGCACTGGCCGGAGCGTAAACATCTGCCGGTCGAACGGCTCGATCTGGCGAAAATCGGATCGCTGACGTTCGAGGCCCCTGATGAGGATCGATATCCTGCTTTAGCCCTCGCGCGATTTGTCATGGAAACCGGGGGCTTATCCGGCGCTGTGTTCAATGCGGCAAAAGAACGCGCGCTGGATGGGTTCATCGCGGGCGATATCGGCTTTTTGCAGATGTCGGCGGTCGTTGCAGGGACGCTCGACAAAATGTCATCGCAAGGTGGGCTGCAATCGCGGGACATGACCCTAGATGACGTGTTAGAGGCCGACAGGCTGGCCCGGATCTATGCGGGCGAAATCATTAAGACATTAGGGTGACACCGTGGATCTGACGCAATTCGTGCCGATGTTTGGCAATTTCGCCTTCATGATCGTGGCTTTTGTCGTCGCCTTGTCGGTGATCGTGGCGATCCATGAATATGGCCATTACATCGTCGGCCGCTGGTGCGGCATCAAGGCAGAGGTGTTCTCGCTCGGCTTCGGCCCGGTGATCTATAGCCGGATGGACAAACACGGCACGCTTTGGCAGATCGCGGCGCTGCCTTTGGGCGGCTATGTCAAATTTCTGGGCGATGCCAATGCGGCCAGTGTCGGGTCTGACAACAGCGTCGATCCGGCATTTGCGCGCCAGACAATGAATGGCGCGCCGCTTTGGGCGCGCGTGCTGACCGTTGCGGCGGGGCCGGTATTTAATTTCATCCTCGCCATCGCGATCTTTACCGGCTCGATCATGTATCAGGGCCGCACGATTGACCCGGTGACCTTTGGTCAGGCCCGCGATCTGCCCGCGCAATTTGCAACCGAATTGCAAAGCGGCGACCAGATCATCGCTATTGAAGGCATCCCGTTCAACGATACCGACCGTCAGGAGTCATTGCTTGAATTGCTGCCGTTGCAGGAAGAGCTGACCTATACGATCATCCGTGACGGCCAGCAGATTGATGTGACCGGGCCTTACCTGATGCCGACGCTGATTTCGGCGCTGGCACCGCGGTCTGCTGCGGATAATGCCGGGCTGCGGATCGGCGATGTGATCACGGCGGTTGATGGCGCGCCGGTCTTTGCCTTCCGCCAATTGCAGGAAAGGGTGATTGCTGCCGAAGGTGCGCCGTTGGACCTGACAATCTGGCGCGGCGGCGAAACCCGCGATGTCACGCTTGCGCCGCGCGCGACGGATGAACCGCAGCCGGGTGGCGGGTTCGCGCAGACCTACCGGATCGGGATCACCGGGCAATTCTTTTTCGATGCGCAGACCGAAAGCGTGGGGCTTTTCGAGGCGACACGGCTTGGCGCCGAAGGGTTGTGGAATACGGCGACCACATCCATTTCCGCGCTGCATCACATCATCGTCGGGCAAATTTCGACCTGTAACTTGTCTGGCCCGGTCGGCATTGCCGAAACCAGCGGGTCAATGGCGCGGCAAGGCACGCAAAGTTTCATCTGGTTTATCGGGGCTTTGTCGGCGGCGGTGGGCCTGATCAACCTGTTCCCGATCCCGGTGCTGGATGGCGGCCATCTGATGTTCTATGCCTATGAGGCGGTGACCCGGCGCAAGCCGAGCGACCGCGCCGTGCAGGTGTTCATGTTCCTTGGTCTGGCGCTGATCCTGACGATGATGTCCTTTACTGTGCTCAATGACACAATCTTTTGTCCCTGAACCGGCGATAATCAGCGGAAATCAAACGGTCGCTATGGTTTTGTCTTTTTGACAACGACAATCAATCCAGCTACTCCGTTTGCAACTGGGAATTCAGGACAGGCGGTCGAAATGCAGAAAATTGGTGGGCGCGCTTGGGCGCATGGCGTGGCAACGGCGCGCGTGGTCGCAACAGTGGCCGGGATGGCCGTTCTGGCCACGGGGCCTGCCAGCGGGCAAAGCCAGTCTTTCAGCAGCTTTGCCATTGAAGGTAACCAGCGTGTTGCCGATGGCACGATCCTGACATTTGCGGGCCTGCGCGCGGGCGAGGCGCTGAGTACCGCCGAGCTGAACGATGCGACCCAGCGTATCCGGGAATCGGGCCTGTTTGAAACTGTCGAAGTGATCCCGCAAGGCGGCACTCTGGTCATTCGCGTTGTCGAATTCCCAACGATCAACCGCATCAGCATCGAAGGCAACAGCCGCCTGCGTGACGCGCAATTGCTGAGCCTGGTGCAATCCGAACCGCGCCGCGCCTTTAACCCGGTGCAGGCCGAGGCCGATACCGCCGCGATCACGCAGGCCTATGCCAGCCAGGGCCGGATCAATGCCGTGGTCACACCGCGCATCATCCGTCTGGCGGAAAACCGCGTTGATCTGGTGTTTGAAATCACCGAATCCGGCGTGACCGAGATTGAGCGGATTTCCTTTCTTGGCAACCGCACCTATTCGGCCGACCGTCTGCGCCGCGTGCTGGACACCAAACAGGCGGGCTTTCTGCGTGCCCTTGTGACGCGCGACACCTATTCGCCCGACCGGGTCGCGCAGGACCGGCAATTGCTGACCGATTTCTACCGCTCGCGCGGCTATGCCGATTTCGAAGTGCAGAATGTTGATGTCACCCTGACACCGGAACGCGATGCCTATCTGGTGACCTTCAATGTGCGCGAAGGGCAAAGGTTCAATTTCGGCAATGTCACCGTCAGCAGCGCCATCGAAGGCGTCGATCCTGCCGATTTTCAGGATGCGATCCGGGTGCGCGCCGGTGCGGTCTATTCGCCGGTGCCGGTGGATACCGATATCACCCGTCTGGAACGGCTGGCCGTGCAAAAGGGCATCAACTTTGTCCAAGTCGAACCCCGGATCACCCGCAATGACCGTGATCTGACGCTGGATCTGAATTACGTGCTGACCGAAGGTCCGCGCGTTTTCGTCGAACGGATCGACATTCAGGGCAACAGCACCACGCTTGACCGGGTGATCCGCAATCAGGTCCGCGTTGTCGAAGGCGATCCGTTCAACCCGCGCGAAATTTCCGATTCCGCGCGCCGGATCCGCAGCCTTGGGTTTTTCCAGAATGCTGCCGTCGAAACACGGCAGGGCTCCAGCGAAAATCAGGTTATCGTCGATGTCGAAGTGACCGAAGGTCCGACCGGCACTTTGTCCTTTGGCGCGAACTACAATACGGATACGGGTCTGGGCTTGCTGGCCTCTTACGGTCAAAGCAACTTTCAAGGGCGCGGTCAGCGGTTGGATTTCGATGTCTCGACCGCGGCAACGAACCAGCGCTTTTCATTCCGCTTTGCCGAACCACAATTGCTGGGCCGCGATCTGCGCGGCGGCATTGAATTGTCCTATCTGCAAACCGACAATGAAAACGCGCTTTATGACACCGCCGCCTTCCGGTTCAGCCCGTCACTGGCCTTTCCGATCAGTGAAAACGGCCGGTTGAGCCTGTTTTACGCGTTCAACTATACCGATCTGTCCGGCGTGTCGGACGATGCCAGCCCGATCATCCGCGACGAAGCGAATATCGGTGCCGTCACCACCAATTCGCTTGGCTATACTTACACCTTTGACAACCGCCGCACCGGGCTGGACCCGACCGCCGGGGTCATTCTACGGTTTGGGCAGGAATTCGGCTTTGGTGACAGCCAGTTCATCAAGACCACAGCGCTGGCCGGTGCCGAACGCATGATCCTGAACGAAGAGGTGACTTTGCGTGCCACCGTCGAAGGCGGCTATCTGAGCTATCAGGAAGGACAAAGCCGGGTCACTGACCGTTTCTTCCTTGGCAGCCGGTTGCTGCGCGGGTTCGAAGCGGGCGGGGTTGGCCCGCGCTCCGTCGAACCTTTTGACGATGCGCTGGGTGGCAATGCCTATGCCGTCGCCCGGCTGGAAGCGGAATTCCCGCTGGGTCTGCCCAGTGAATACGGGTTGTCTGGTGGCGTGTTCTTTGACTATGGCTCGGTCTGGGAAACCGGATATGACAGCACACAGGTTGATTATGACAGCTTTACCGGGCGGTCGGTGATCGGTGCCTCGATTTTCTGGACAACACCGATTGGCCCGTTGCGGTTCAATTTCACCGAACCGCTTGACGTGCAGGACCGCGATGAAACACGGTTCTTTGACGTGACGATCTCGACCAGCTTCTGATGATGCTCTGGCGCGCGATGATTGTCTGGCTGCTGCTGGCGCTGCCTGCAGCAGCCCAGCCACAGCCATCCGGGCCGCAGGTCCTGATCATCGACAGCGAGCGGCTGTTTTTCGAAACCGAATATGGCCGCCGCATTTCCGCTGATCTGGCCGAGAAGACAGCCGCATTGCAATCGGAGAATGACGCCATCGTCGCGCAGCTGACCGAAGAAGAACGCAGCCTGACCCAACGCCGCGCCACGATGGACGCTGACGTGTTCCGCGACGAAGCAGCAGCCTTTGACATCCGCGTGCAAGAGGTACGGCGCGACCGCGAGGCGAAGACCGTGGAATTGCAGGCCGAGGCGACCCGCGCCCGCGCCGCCTTTGAAGAACGGGTGCAGGCGATTGTCGCCAATATCATGATCGAACGCGGCGCTGCCATGGTGCTGGAACAGCGCAATGTGATCCTGTCCGTCCGTGCCGCCAATATCACTGACGATGCCGTCGCGCGCATCGATGCAGAGCTGGGCGACGGCGCAGAATAGCCATGCTTGCCGTGCCGCGCGTGGCTTGCTAGTCAGGGTGTCAAAGCTGCAAGAACAAGGAAAAACCATGTCCGACCCCGTGACCACAGCCGATATCCAGCTGATCCAGAAAATCCTGCCACATCGCTATCCGTTTCTGCTGGTGGACAAGGTGCATAGCATCGACGGGACCACTTCGGCTACCGGCATCAAGAATGTCACGATGAACGAACCCTATTTTCAGGGCCATTTCCCCGGCAACCCGATCATGCCCGGTGTGACGATTGTCGAGGCGATGGCCCAGACATCCGCCGTCATGGTCGGCACGACTCTGGGCCTTATCAATGGTGACCTGCTGGTCTATTTCATGGCGATTGACGCCTGCAAATTCCGCCGCAAGGTCGTGCCGGGTGATGTGCTTGAGATGAAGATCACCACCACTCGCGGTAAACCCGGCGGCAAGGTCTGGCGTTTCAAAGGGATTGCTACGGTCGATGGCGAATTGGCCGCCGAGGCGGAATTTACCGCGATGATGGATATGCAAGGCTGATGGTGGGCATTCACCCCTCTGCGGTGATCGCGGAAGGCGCACAGATTGGTGCGGATTGCAGCATCGGTCCGTTCTGCGTGATCGGCCCGGATGTCGTGCTGGGCGACGGCGTGGTGCTGAAAAGCCATGTGGTGATCGAGGGTGACACCCATATCGGCGACGGCTGCACGATCTTTTCCTTCGCCGTGATCGGTGAAATCCCGCAGGATCTGAAATTCGGCGGTGAAAAGACCCAGTTACGCATCGGCAAAGGCAATCGCATCCGCGAGCATGTCACGATCAACACCGGCACGGCGCAGGGCGGCGGGATCACCCGCATCGGCGATGATTGCCTGTTGATGGCGGGCTGCCATGTCGCCCATGACGCGCAGATCGGCAATCGGGTGATCATCGTCAATTCCTCTGCGGTCGCGGGCCATTGTATCATCGAGGATGACGTGATCATCGGCGGTCTGTGTGGCGTGCATCAATTCGTCCGGATCGGGCAGGGCGCGATTATCGGGGCAGTGACCATGGTCACCGCCGATGTCGTGCCGCATGGTCTGGTGCAGGCCCCACGCGGCGTGTTGGACGGGCTGAACCTTGTCGGGCTGAAACGCAAAGGCGTTGATCGCGCGGATATCACCGCCCTGCGGGCCGCGTTCCAGATGCTGAAAGATGGCGAAGGCAATTTTCAGGACCGTGCCCGTAAGCTGGGCGACGAAAGCGCCAGCCCCTATGTGCAGGATATGGTCCGCTTCATCCTGGGCCCGTCCGACCGCAATTTCCTGACGCCCGGCTGATGCTGGCGCTGATCGCAGGTACAGGTGATCTGCCGCCCGCGCTGCTGGCGCGCTTGCCTGTGCGACCGTTGATTTGTGCGCTGGCGGGCTTTCCGCCGCAGATCACGCCGGATCTGACCTTTCGGATTGAACATCTGGGCAGTTTTCTGGCCGATCTGGCCGCGCGCGGCGTCACCGATATCTGCATGGCTGGCGCGGTAAAACGCCCGCCGATTGATCCGGCGCAGATCGACGCGGCAACTACCCCTCTGGTTGCAAAATTGCAAGCGGCTATGGGTAAAGGCGATGATGGCGCGTTGCGTGGCGTGATCGCGATGTTGGAAAATGCCGGGTTCAATATCATCGCCGTGCATGAGCTGGCCCCTGATCTGCTGCCTGCGCCGGGCATTCTGGCAGGTGCGGTGTCGCCACAGATCCGGCTGGATGCCGTGCTGGGCGAACAGACCATCGCCGCGATGGGCCGCGCGGATGTCGGGCAGGCCTGTATCGTACAACAGGGCAGGGTGATCGCGCGCGAAGATGCGCAAGGCACCGATGCGATGATCGCACGCTTTGCCCCCGGCGATGACCCGCTTTGGGGTGCGGTCGATGCGATGGGCTCGCTTTTGGGCGGTGCTGCGGAATGGCTGTCAGGGGCCGATGGTGCGCCGATTGATGCGCGCGGCGCTGTGCTGTTCAAAGCACCCAAACCCGATCAGGATCGCCGCGCCGATCTGCCCGTCATCGGGCCGCAAACCGCGCGTGGCGCTGTCGCCGCCGGATTAGCGGGCATCGTGGTCGAGGCGGGCGGCGTGATCGTGCTGAACCCCGATCAGATCACCGATATTCTGGGACGCGCCGGGGCCTGTTTCTGGGTCCGGCCAAAGGGCGGCGCATGAAGGTTTTCGTCATCGCGGGCGAGGCCTCGGGCGATAAGCTCGGCGCGGCGCTGATGGCGGGGCTGCAACAGCTGCGCCCGGATGTGACGTTTGACGGCGTCGGCGGGCCGCTGATGCAGGCCGAAGGTCTGGTCAGCCGGTTTCCGATGGATGAATTGTCGGTCATGGGGTTGGCCGAGATCTTGCCGAAATATTTCGCGCTGAAAGCCCGGATCAGCCAGATGGCCGATGCTGTGGTCGACACGGCACCCGATGTGCTGATCACCATCGACAGCCCCGATTTCTGCCTGCGTGTGGCAAAACTGGTCAAGGCGCGCAGGCGCATCCGGACGGTGCATTACGTCGCCCCCACGGTCTGGGCATGGCGGCCCAAACGCGCGGCGCATATGGCGCAGCATATCGACCATGTGCTGGCCTTGTTCCCGTTCGAGCCGCCCTTGATGCAGGCCGCAGGCATGCGCTGCGATTTTGTCGGCCATCCGGTGGTGACTGATCACATTGCCAGCGCCGAGGAGGCTGCAGCTTTTGGCCCCGGCACTGCCGTGCTGGTTCTGCCCGGCAGTCGCAAGGGGGAGGTGAGCCGCCTCGCGCCCCGGTTCGGGCAGGCGATGGCGCGGATCGCGGCGCAAATCCCCGATGCGCGCTTCATCATTCCGACCACCGCCAATGTGCATGATTTGGTGCAGGCCCACGACTGGCCCGTGCCTGTCACTGTGCTGCCGCCCGGTTCGCCGGACAAACCCGCGTGGTTCCGCCGCGCTGATGTGGCGCTTGCTGCGTCCGGCACGGTGTCGCTGGAACTGGCCGCCAATAACACGCCGATGGTGATCGCCTATGATATGGCCTGGCTCAGCCGGATCATCATCAGCCGCATGTTGCTGGTTGATACCGTCACCCTGGTCAATCTGGTCAGCGACACCCGCACAGTGCCAGAATTCATCGGCAAGGCCTGCCAGCCCGGACCTATTGCCGATGCCGTCCTGTCCGTGCTGTCGGACCCCACGGCACAGCAGGCCGCGATGGATACCACGATGGACAGGCTCGGGCGCGGTGGTCTAGCCCCCGGCCTGCGCGCGGCGCAGGCGGTGCTGGACGGCCTTGACCAGCCTTCCATCATGGATCACCAGACCTGAGGCCAGCAGCGCGAAACCGGCATAGGCGCGCAGCGGCAAAGCTTCGCCCAGCACGACAGCGCCGAGGGTGATCGCGATGGGCGCGACCATCAAGGTGACCAGCATCAGATTGCCGCTGCCCGCCATTGCCAGCACGCGGTAATAGAGCAGATAGGCCAGCGCTGTCGCCACGACCGCATAATATCCGATGGCGGCCCATGTCTGCGGCTGCAGGTTCAGGCTGATCGGCCCTTCCAGCGCCCAGGCAAGCGGCACAGCAATCAGGCTCGACCCCGCCAGCATCCCCGCCGCCGCGACCTGCGGCGTCAGCCCGGCCAGCGTTTTGCGCGCCCAGACGCCTGCCATGGCATAGCTGAAAGCACCGCCCAACACTGCCAATTGCCCCAAGGACCGGATATCAAACTGCGTCAATGCCGACAGGCCAATCGCCGTGGCGACGCCAAAGAACCCAAGGCCGACGCCAATCGCCTTGCGCAATGTCATCCGCTCATCCGCCAGAAACACTGCCGCCGTGATGCCCCCGAATATCGCGGTCGAGGCATTCATGATCGCCGTCAGCCCGGTTTCAATATACAATTGCCCCCAGGCCATCAGGCTGAACGGGATCACATTGTTCAGCAGACCCATGATCAAGAACGCGCCCCAGATCGCCGGATTGCGCGGCAAGGGCAGGCGGCGGAGCGCGACATAGGCCCAGAGGATCAGCATCGCCCAGAAGGTACGATGCGCGACCGAGGTCAGCGGCCCGATTTCCTCAAGTGCGACATGCACCGAAAGGAACGATGCCCCCCAGATCAGGGAGAGCAACAATAATTCCGCCCAAGCGCGGCCCGACATGGTTTTCTGCAATGGTCTCATGGCGGGGAATTGACTGCTTTGCACCGCAAAGCGCAACCCGGATCATGCGGGGATGCAACGAAAAAACCCCGCCCAGTAAGGGGCGGGGTTTTCCGGCAGGTTCAGCGCCTCGGATCAGAAGTTGTAGGCAACCCGCAGACCAAGCGCCCAGGCCGAATTGTCATCGAAATTGCCCAAAGTCGTGCCAGCCGGTACGGGTGCCGGTGCCGCGGTTTCTGCATCGCCGATCCAGATATGCCGCACGCCACCTGTGATACGAATGTCACCCATCGTATAGGTCGCCGCGACGCCCAGTGCTGTGTTGCCGTCGGTCGGACCAAGGTTGCCCGAGAAACCGCCATTGCTCGCCTCATAGCCCGCGGTCAGCGCACCCGACCACTGATCGCTGAAACGACGCCCGACGCCAAGATTATAGGTCACGACATCATCGTCGTAATCAACCAGAGTCGGATTGCCGGGACCTTGGCCATAGATTGTGGGAGAGATGTCAAATTCGCTCCATTGCACCCAACGGATCGACCCGAACAGCAATGTGTCGGCGGCGATCCCGGTCTGACCTTCAAGGGTCAGTGATTGCGGAATGGTCGTCGTGAACTCTGTCGGGACCGTCACACCAAGGGCGGGGGCAAATTCATCGGCGCGGAAATCATGGGTCACAGCGCTGTGGTAGGTCAGCGACACACGTGCTGCAATGTCAGGCCGTTCCCAGCCGGCACCGACGACATAGCCAAAGTCGGTCTCGCGCGAGGAATCCATCGTATAGCCGTTGAACAAGGCCACTTCGCCAGCGGTGCGCACAACGCGCGGGCCACCATAGACCGTGACATTGTTCGGCATCTCATAGCTCAGCAATGCCGTGATGCCGGTGCTTTCAATCGTCGCGGTCGATCCCAAAGGTGACAGACCACCGCCAAAGGCGTAATCCGTATCGGCAGCATAATTGACATTCGCGCCATAAGGTTCGTCGATGATCAGCGCGATGGCCATATTGTCGTTGATCTGGTTCTTATAGCTAAAGCCGAACAGGCTGTAATCCTCGGTCACATTGCCAGAGCTTGCGCCCGCGCGCGACCCGGCACCCAGCGTGATCGCCTGCGTCCCGCTTACATTGGGCGTGACATGGCCGAATGACAATTCCAGATAATTTCCATCCTCGAACAACAATGCCATGGACGGCACCGCGCGTTCAATTCCGCCCGCATGCGCCATCGATGTTGTCAGCAGCAGGGCTGCCCCCAGTGTCAGTGTGGTTTTCATACCATTATTCCCCCCATGAATATCACACATTGATATCCAATATGGATAAGGAGGCCGCTGCACCTGCGTCAATTAATGACCCGACGTCAGCATCGCTCTGTGCCGTAGCGTAACTTTATTATGAAACGACCTGATGATGGGTAATTTATGAACCGAACAGTTCAGTTTGCCATCGCCCGCCGGGATTGCCGGATATTGACGTAATTGCCCAGAAAGATCAGCGCAGCACCGACAAAGACCAGCAGTTCCAGCGGTTCGTTATACAGCACCATGCCGACCACAGCGATGGTCGGCAGACGCGCGAAATCCATCGGCATGACTGTGCTGGCCGGGGCGATAGCCAGCGCCTTGGTCAGGCAGAAATGCGCGACCAGACCTGCGATGCTGATGATGACGACCCAAGGCATCAGCGCCAGCGACGGCACGGCGATATCGCCATCATAACCTGCGCAGATCAGGCCAAAGACGGCTTGCGATGTGGTCAGGATGAACAAGATCGAGGTAACGCTTTCGGTCCGGGTCAGCTTGCGGGTGTAGATCGCGCTTAACGCGAAAAATACCGCACAGCCCGCAGCGGCCAGTAGACCGGGGCTCATATTGCTGGGGTCAGGGCGGGCGACGATGAGGATGCCCACAAAACCGATCAGTGCCGCGATCAGCCCGATCCCGGTCAGCCGTTCCTGCAAGATCAATGGCGACAGCAGCAACACCCAGATCGGCGTGGTGAATTCCAGCGCGAAAACCTGCGCCAGCGGGATTGTCATGATCGCGAAGAACCACAGATTCTGCCCGATGAAATGGCAGACATTGCGCACGAAATGCAGCCCCAGCTTTTGCGCGCGGATCTGGTGCAGCGTCCCCGCATAACCCGCGACCGCCAGCACGATGAAAATCCCGATCACGCTGCGATAAAGCATCAGTTCGAACGTATCGAGTTCGGCACTGACACTGCGCCCGCCGATCGCCATCGTGGTAAAAGCCACAATCGCGCCGATCATCCAGAGCGCGGCCTGCACAGTAGTCGTCATCACAAAGTACCTGAATTGGGAAAGCTGCTCTTTTGTGACAGCCCCAGCCGCTTTTGCAAGCTGCGATCTGGCGCGGATTCCGGCCTTGCCGGACAAGGCGAGGGAGCGTTCGGGCGCTTAAACTTATTTTAATTGCTTGATGCGATAACGCTACGAACTTCATCCGGCATCAAGAGGCGTCACATGCGTATGCTATCGTTAAATTCAATCTCACTGTCACGAAAACTGCCTGTCATCATCGCCAGTATCGGGCTTTGTGCCTCGGTCGTGGTGGCGGTGCTTGGCTATGTCGATTTCCGCCATAGTTTCCTGCATCTGATGGAACGCAAGCTGGAGGTGCTGACCGAAGAACGCAGTCAATCCGTCGAACGATGGTATGATCAATTGCAGACCGATCTGCGCAGCCTCAGCAGCTCGCCATCCGTCATCAATGCCACGCGATTGCTGGGGTCGTCCTACACATTGCTTGGGAACCCCGAACAGATCCGCGCCGCATTCATCGACAGCAACCCGCATCCGCAGGGCGAAAAATACCTGCTCGATCAGGCTGTCGCGGAATTTCCCTATAATACGCAGCACGGCCAGTTTCATCCGTTCTTTCGCACGCAGGCACAGATTGACGGGTTTGATGACATCATCCTGATGAATCCGGCGGGCGACGTGATCTATTCCTATGCCAAGAACAAGGATCTGGCGACCAATGTGCAGACCGGCACGTTCCGCGATACCGGGCTCAGCGCGGCCTTTCGTGCCGCGCTCGACGGGACAGCCGATCAGGTTTACGGCGTTGAATACAGCGATTACGCACCCGCGCAGGATGGCGTTGTTGCCTTTCTCGCCGCGCAGGTCGTCAATGATGCTGGCGCGCTGACTGGCGTGGTTGCGGTGCAGGTATCAGCCCATGAAATCGACGATGTGGTCAATAATCCCGTCGGTCTGGGGGAAACCGGGCAGGTCTATGTGATTGGTGCCGATGGCAAGACGCGCAGCCATTCGCGGCTCGAAAATGGCTTTGAGGCCGGGCTGGATATGTCTGACCAGCCGCAGGCACAGGCCGCATTGACCGATAGTTCGGTGTTCCTTGCCAATATCCCCGGTATAGCAGGCACGCCTGCGATGGCCGATGTGGTCGAAATCAATGTCTTTGGGACGCAATGGCGCCTCGTCGGTGAAACAGCTTTGTCAGAGGTGATGGAACCGGTGATCGCCGTGCGCGACAAGATGCTGGTGATCAGCGCTATCGTGATGCTGATCGCTGCCGTGCTTGGCCTGTGGACGGCGCGGTCGGTGCTGCGCCCGCTGGACCGGCTGCGGCAGGGCATGGTGCGGGTTTCTGACCGCGATTATGATTTCGAGGTGGCAGATACCAACCGCAGTGATGAGCTGGGCCAATTGTCGCATGTGCTGGTCGATTTTCGCGACAAGCTGCGCGCCTCTGACGCGGCGGAGGAAGACCGCAAACTGGTGCAGGCCGAACAGGCCCGCGTGGTCGATGAACTCAGCCAGGCGATGGTTGCGCTGGCGGATGGTGACCTGACCGCGACAATCGACACGCCGTTCGATGAAACCTATGAACAGCTGCGTCACAATTATAACCGCACGGTGGCCAATCTGCACGGCACGGTCGGGTCGGTGGTCAACAGCGCCGTGGGCATCCGCGAACGCGCCCATGAGATGAGCAGCGCCTCAGACGATCTGTCGCGCCGCACTGAAAATCAGGCCGCCACGCTGGAACAGACCGCCGCGGCACTGGACGAGCTGACAGCCAGCGTCCGATCCGCCGCCAATGGCGCGCGCGAGGTGGAAAACATCGTCGCCAGCGCCCGCGATGATGCCGATGCCAGCGAACCTGTCGTCCATAAGGCGGTGGCCGCGATGACCGCCATTGAACGCTCCTCGGGTGAAATTTCGCAGATTGTCGGTGTGATTGACGATATTGCCTTCCAGACGAACCTTCTCGCGCTCAATGCCGGGGTCGAGGCGGCCCGGGCGGGCGAGGCCGGGCGCGGCTTTGCCGTCGTCGCGTCAGAGGTGCGAGCGCTGGCGCAACGCTCGTCCGAAGCCGCCAAACAGATCAAGACGCTAATCGCAGGCAGTTCTGATCAGGTCACAACCGGCGTCGGGCTGGTGGGGCAGGCGGGTGATGCCCTGACGAAGATCGCCAAACATATCGGCCATATCTCGGGCCTGGTGTCTGAAATCGCGGCAGGTGCCGAGGAACAATCCACCGGGCTTGCCGAAATCAACATCGGCGTCACGCAATTGGACAAGGTCACCCAGCAAAACGCCGCGATGGTCGAAGAAGCCACCGCCAGCAGCCATGCTTTGAATGCCGAAGCGGGTAATCTGGCCGATCTTGTGGCCCGGTTCCGGCTGGCTGAAGAGGGCCAGCATCTGCAAACGGCCGATAACATCATGCCGTTGCATCCTTTGCAGGGCAAATCGCGCGCTGCGGGGACCAATCCGGCCCGGCCTGCGCCAGCCGCGGCGATGACCGGCACCACCGGGCGGCGCGCTGCGGCCAAGACCGATGGCTGGGAGGATTTCTGAAACGCCCGCATGACGTGTAGGTCCGGGCAGCGGGGCAACCGCAGGCCCGGATGCTGCGACGACAAGGCGCAGGCCGCGGCAGGGATGACCGCGCCACACAGCCCGGATCGCACATGAAATATGGGCCGTCGGCGTTATAACAGTTTGACAAGACAGGTTCCGCCGCTATTTTCGCACGACTAATCGCGCATGCAGACGGGCGTTCCGCAGCTGCATTCAGCGCTCATTCATCTGGGAGGAATTCGATGATTAAATCCATTCTTGGCACATCTGCCATCGCATTGGCTGCGGCACTGCCCGCAGTGGCGCAAGAGGTTGACCGGACCGATTGGCCGACCAGCTTTACCGTGGGGACTGCGTCGCAGGGCGGCACATTCTTTGTCTACGGGTCGGGCTATGCCAACCTGATCGCCGAAGAACTGGGCGTCACCGGCGGCGCCGAAGTCACCGGCGGCCCGATGCAGAACATGGCGCTGGTCCATACCGGCGAAGCAGCCCTTGGCATGACCACAATGGGCCCTGCACAGGTCAGCATCGCAGGCGAAAGCCCGCTGGCACCGGGTCTGGAAATGACCAATGTCTGCGCGCATTTCCCAATGTATGAAACACCGTTCCACGCGGTCGCCCTTGCCAGCTCCGGCATCACATCCTTGAGCGAGATCCCGGCCGGATCGCGCGTTGGTTTCGGCCCATCGGGTGCGACAGCTGACGTGTACTTCCCGGAAATGCTGACCGCTTTGGGGGTCGAATTTGATCGCCGCAACGGCGGCTGGAACGATCTGGGCGGCCAGATGCAGGATGGTCTGATCGACGTGATCGCCTTTGCAGCCGGTGTGCCGATCCCACAGGTGGCCGAACTTGAAGCATCGACTGACGTCAATATCATCCCGTTCACCGACGAAGAACGCACGATGATGACAGAGCTGTTTCCGGTCGCGAATTTCGACGTTCCTGCCGGGACCTACGCCAGCCTGACCGAAGATCTGGCAGCTGTGTCGATGTGGAACTTTGCCATCGTCAATTGTGATCTGCCGGAAAGCTTTGTCTATGAAGCGACCCGCGTGGTCATGGAAGACAATGAGCGGATGATGCAGGTTCATTCCTCGGCTGAGACCACGATCTTTGAAAACTGGGACAAAAACACGGTGATCCCGTGGCACCCTGGTGCCGCGCGCTGGTTCGTTGAAAACGGCGCAGACATTCCAGTGGATATGATCAAGCAATAAGACTAACAGGGCCGGCGCAGACAGCACCGGCCCTTTTCGACCAGACCGGGTGGCCAACATCCGGCAAGTATACCGGGGCGCAACCTCCGGGATTTTCAGGGAACATGCACCATGACACGCGCCGATCTTTCAAACACCACCGCCCTGGATGATGACACCGGGCCCTTGGTCGGCACGGGTGCCGATGAGGAAGTCATTGAATATAACCGCCGCCTTTACGAAGGCCGGACCTATTGGATCGTCGCTGGTGCTTTGGCGATCTATGCGTTTCTTCACATCGCGGCATTGAACGGCCTGTCGATCCGCAACATGACGGGCGGTCTGGTGAATATCCCCTTCCTGCCGCAATTGCCGATGGAATCCTGGACCTACCGGACGCTGCATATCGCCGGGGCGACCTGCCTTGGGTTCCTGATGTTTTCGGGCACATCCTTTGTCGACCGCACAGAAGATGGCCGCGACCGGATGCTGACCTATCTGGCCTATGCGCTGATGGTGCCGGCGGTGTTCTCGCTCGGCGTGTCATTCTGGTTCCAAAGCCTGATCGCCTCGGGCACGGCATGGAACGGGATGGACCCGACCATCCTGTTCAACGAACGCTGGCTTTTCGGCATCCCACTACTGGTGGCGACGTTCGGCGGCATCGTGCTGTCTTGGGTCCATCAGCGACCGCGCGACCGGATCAACCCTGCCGATCTGGTGCTGCTGGTCGCAGGGATCGCGGTGGCAAGCTATCTGATCACCATTTTCAACACACCGATCCGCGCCTCGACCGGCACATCCTTTGCGCCGCTGGGGATTTCGCTGGCGGGCCTCGCGGGCACCGCGCTGATCCTGGAACTGACACGGCGGGTCACCGGGCTGGCACTGCCGATCATCGCTGGGATCTTTCTGGTCTATGTCTGGCTGGGCCATCTGGCGCCCGGTGTCCTGAATTCCCCGCAGATCGCCTTGCAGCGGTTTTTCAGCCAAGTTTACACTGATGTCGGCATTCTGGGCCAGACAACAGCCGTGTCATCGACCTATATCATCCTGTTCATCATCTTTGCGGCTTTCCTGCAGGCCTCTAAAGTGGGTGAATATTTCATTAACTTCGCCTTTGCCCTGACCGGCCGTCAGCGCGGCGGCCCGGCCAAGGTGGCGATCTTTGCATCGGGCCTGATGGGCATGATCAACGGCACCTCGGCGGGCAATGTGGTGGCCACCGGCAGTCTGACGATCCCGCTGATGCATAAGGTCGGCTATGACAAGCGAACATCCGGCGCGATCGAGGCTGCGGCCTCGACCGGGGGCCAGATCATGCCGCCGATCATGGGTGCCGGTGCCTTTATCATGGCCGAGATCACGGGCATTCCTTATCAGGAGATCGCGATTGCGGCGATCATCCCGTCGATCCTTTACTTCGCTTCGGTCTATTTCATGGTGGATCTGTCGGCGGCGCGGCTCGGGATGAAAGGCATGCGGTCCGAGGATCTGCCGAAGGTCAAGGCGATGCTGAAACAGGTCTTCCTGTTCCTGCCGATCATTATCCTGATCGCCGCCTTGTTCATGGGCTATTCGGTGATCCGCGCCGGGACCTATGCGACAGCGGCAGCCGCCGTGGTCAGCTGGCTGACACCTTACCGGATGGGGCTGCGGTCGGTGGCCTATGCCTTCCATCTGGCGGGGACGATGTCGATCCAGATCATCGCGGTCTGTGCCTGTGCCGGTATCATTGTCGGTGTGATTTCCCTGACAGGGGTGGGCGCCAGATTCTCTGCATTGCTGCTGGGGCTGGCCGGGGTCAGTCAATTGCTGGCCTTGTTCTTCGCCATGGTGATCGCGATCCTGTTGGGGATGGGGATGCCAACAACAGCAGCCTATGCGGTGGCCGCATCGGTTGTTGCACCCGGCCTGATCCGGCTCGGAATTGACCCGCTGACGGCGCATTTCTTTGTGTTCTACTTTGCCGTTGTGTCGGCCATCACGCCCCCTGTGGCCTTGGCGAGTTATGCGGCGGCGGGGATTTCCGGCGCAGACCCGATGGCCACATCAGTGGCGTCGTTCAAGATCGGTCTGGCCGCGTTCATCGTGCCGTTCATGTTCTTTTACAACAGCGCGCTGTTGATGGATGCACCTTGGCTTCAGATTGCACAATCGCTGACCACGGCCATGATCGGTGTGTTCCTGCTGGCCTGTTCGATCCAAGGCTGGCTCTGGGGCAAAAGCGCCGGACCGTTGATCAGGGCGGCTTTGCTGGTGGCGGCGCTGTGCATGATTTCGGGTGGGCTTGTCACCGATCTGATCGGATTGGCCATGGCCGTGGCGCTGGTCTTCGTCAACGGCATTATTGCGCCAGGATCAAAGGGCCCCGTGGTGCAGGGACGCGCTGACTAAACAAGACATGAGAGGGTGCGCGAAAGCGCGCCCTTTTCTATTGGGATTACGACAACACAAAAGCCGCCCTGTTGGGCGGCTTTTGTGTAGCTATCTCAATTATAAGAGGAATTGGCTCCGACGGTAGGGATCGAACCTACGACCAATTGATTAACAGTCAACTGCTCTACCGCTGAGCTACGTCGGAACATGGGGTGCGTATAGCAATGTGATTCCGCGCCGTCCAGAGGCTTTTGGCCGGTTTTTCAAATTCCTGTCACATTGGCTGATTGACCCCCGAAATGGCAAAAATGGCCGCTTCACCGATTGCCGGTTTGGCACTGACAAGGCCGCGTTGGGTCAGGTCGATCAGATGCGCCATTACGTTGCGTTCTGCCGCCAGCAGCAGCAACGGGTCGAGAACGCCATAGACCTGTGCTGTGATGTCCCGCGCGGTGACAGGGCCTTGGGCGAGGGCGGCGCGGATCTGCGCCTCGCGTCCCAGCCGGTGATCGATCAGCCATTGCAGGCGCGCTTGCGGATCACTGACCGGCGCGCCATGGCCGGGATAGAATATGGTGGCAGGCAGGCGGGCGAGTTTGCGGCAAGAGGCCATGAAATCGGTCAGATCACC
Organism: Yoonia sp. 67-2; assembly: GCF_035117555.1. NCBI lineage: Bacteria > Pseudomonadati > Pseudomonadota > Alphaproteobacteria > Rhodobacterales > Paracoccaceae > Yoonia > Yoonia sp. 67-2. The sequence goes on along the minus strand of NZ_JAYKPK010000001.1, from coordinate 518,992 downwards.
GTCGGGCGGAGACACCAGTGAACTGGCCCAGCCCATAACGTGATCGCCACAAAACAGCGCGTCCTGCCAAGCAAAGCAGAGGTGATTGCCAATATGGCCGGGGTTATGGATCGCGGTGATCCGGCCCCAGTCGCCGTGCAGGTCATCCGCATCTGCCAGCAGCAGGTCAGGGCGAAAGTCATGGTCGATCCCTTCGCCGCCGCCTGTCATGCCTTGTGCGACAAGTTTCGCCATCACGGCACTGCGGCCTGCGGTGCTGTCGCCAAAGGCGCAGACCGGCGCGCCGGTCCGGGCGGAGAGGGCAGGGGCGAGGGCGGAATGGTCCAGATGACTATGGCTGACGCAGATATAATCCACCGCGCGGTCGCCGATCACATGCAGCAAAGCCGCCAGATGCGCCGGTTCAGCCGGGCCGGGGTCGATCACGACGAGCCTGTCGCCGCCCAGAATATAGCTGTTCGTGCCCAGATGGGTCATTGGTGACGGGTTGGGTGCCAGCACCAGCGCCAGATCATCGCGCAGCATCACTGGCAGCCCGGTCCGGGGCGCGAAGGTGGGGGCGGCGTTCATCGGCACTTTTCGCCGGGGGCGATGCAGGCTAGCGTTGCGCCATGAACTGGCGATGGATCAAGAACATGATGCCGCGCGGGATTTATGCGCGGGCGGCGCTGATCCTGGTGTTTCCGGTCGTGTTTTTGCAATTGCTGGTCTCCGTCGTCTTTATTCAGCGCCATTTTGATGGTGTGACGCAGCTGATGACAAGTGCTGTGAATATCGATCTGCAATTCATCATCGACACCGCCAATGATGCCGACAACATCGATAGCGCGCGCCGGGCCATCGCGCCTTTGGGCCGGGCGTTGCAGATCCGGACGCAATTGCCAGCCGACGATGTGCCGGACCGCGATATCAACCCTTTTGCCGATCTGACCGGGGCGACGGTCATGGACACACTGCGCGAGGGGATTGATGCGGTGCAGGTGGTGTCGTTGGCTGATCGCGGGCGCGTCACGCTTTGGGTGCAGACACGGCACGGGCTGCTGGAAATGGATCTGAGCCGCAGGCGGATGTCCGCATCGAACCCGCATCAACTGCTGGTCATCATGATCGTGATGGGCGGGCTGATGACGATCATCGCCTATCAGTTCCTGCGCAATCAATTGCGCCCTATCAAGCGGATGGCGCAGGCGGCAGCAGATTATGGCAAAGGCAGGATCACACCGTTTTCGCCCACCGGCGCGGTCGAGGTGCGCGCGGCTGGCATGGCTTTTCTTGATATGCGCAACCGGCTGGAACGGCAGACGCAGAGCCGCACGATGATGCTGTCGGGTGTCAGCCATGACCTGCGCACGCCGCTGACCCGGCTGCGGCTGGGCTTGTCAATGCTGGATGATGCCGAGGCGGAGGATCTGCTGCGCGATGTCGATGACATGCAAAAGCTGCTGGATACATTTCTGGATTTCGCCCGCAGTGATGCGGCGGATCATCTGGAACGGGTGGTGCCGGGGGATATCGTGCGCGCGGTGTTGCATGATGCGACCCGTATGGGTCAGCCTGTCAGCCTTGCGGCAATTGAGGGGGCGGAGGTGCCCGTCAATCTGCGCCCTCTGGCGATCCGGCGGGCGCTGGACAATCTGCTGGGCAATGCGTTGCGCTATGGCAGCCGGGCAGAGATCGGCGTGCAGGTGACCGAACGCGCAGTGCGCTTTTGGGTTGAAGATGACGGGTCGGGCATTCCGCCGGAGCAATATGACGAGGCGATCAGCCCTTTCGTCCGGCTGGACCCTGCGCGCAATCAGGACAAGGGCAGCGGCGTGGGCCTTGGCCTTGCCATTGTCGCGGATATTGCGCGCAGCCATGGTGGTGTGCTGCGGCTGGGGCAAAGTGCGGCGCTTGGAGGGTTGAAAGCAGAGCTGGTGATCAGCCGCTAGGGTGTTGTGCTTAAAATTTAAGCAAGTGACCGGAACTTAAAATAACGCGCGCGGTTATATCATTGCGCTCTGTGCAGAACCCGGTAGGTTTAAGTTATGAATGATGAAAACACCCATTTCGATGAAATGATCAGCGCCACAGGCGCACGCCCCCCTTATGTGGATTACGATGAATGGTTTGCGTCGCAGGACAATAACCGGCTTGCCAAAAAAGCAGCAGAGGCATCGGCGTTTTTCCGACGCACGGGGATTACCTTTAACGTCTACGGCCAATCCGACGCCGAAGAACGGCTGATCCCGTTCGATCTGGTGCCGCGGATCGTGTCGAGCGGAGAATGGTCCCGCCTGTCACGCGGGATCGAACAACGGGTCCGGGCGATCAACGCCTTTTTACATGATATCTACAACCGGCAGGAGATTTTGAAGGCAGGCATCGTCCCGATTGACCTGATCGCCAAGAATGCCGCCTTTCTGCCGCAGATGATGGATTTCAACCCGCCGGGTGGGGTCTATACCCATATCGTCGGCACCGATATCGTCCGCACCGGTGAAGATGATTTCTATGTGCTGGAAGACAATGCGCGCACGCCGTCCGGTGTCAGCTATATGCTGGAAAACCGCGAGACGATGCTGCAGATGTTCCCGGAATTGTTTAGCAAGATCAAGGTCAAGCCGGTCAGCGATTACCCCAAGAGCCTGCGCCGGTCGCTGGAAGCATCAGCGCCTGCAAGCTGCGAAGGGCGGCCGCGAGTCGCGGTGCTGACCCCTGGCATTCACAATTCCGCCTATTTCGAACATAGCTTTCTGGCCGATCAGATGGGTGTGGAACTGGTCGAAGGCCATGACCTGCGTGTGGTTGATGGCCATATCGCTATGCGGACGACCCGTGGCTACAAGCAGATCGATGTGATCTATCGCCGGGTCGATGATGATTTCCTTGATCCGATGACGTTCAACCCCAATTCCATGCTCGGCGTGCCGGGGATCATGGATGTTTACCGCGCGGGCAATATCACGATTGCCAATGCGCCCGGCACGGGTGTGGCAGATGACAAGGCGATTTATAGCTATATGCCGGATATCGTTGAGTTCTATACTGGCGAACGTGCGATCCTGAAGAATGTTGAAACGCATCGCTGTTCAGAATCTGATGCGCTGAAATATGTGCTGGATAACCTTGCTGATCTTGTTGTGAAAGAAGTGCATGGATCGGGCGGTTACGGCATGCTGGTCGGCCCGGCGGCAAGCAAAAAGGAACTGGCGGCTTTCGCGGCCAAGCTGAAATCAAACCCGAGCAATTATATCGCGCAGCCAACCTTGTCGCTGTCCACTGTGCCGATCTTCACCAAAAAAGGCCTCGCCCCGCGCCACGTGGATCTGCGGCCTTTCGCACTGGTCTCGCCGTCGGGGGTGAATATCACGCCGGGTGGTTTGACCCGCGTCGCGCTGAAAGCCGGATCGCTGGTGGTAAATTCGAGCCAGGGCGGCGGCACAAAAGACACTTGGATATTGGAAGACTGACATGTTGGGAAAAACGGCAGGCGGTCTTTACTGGATGTTCCGGTTCCTTGAGAGGTCCGAGAATACAGCGCGTTTGATCGAGGCAGGGTTCCGCATTGCGCTGACCCGGTCCAATGACGCGGAATCAGAATGGAAATCCGTCATCATCACCTCTGCCGCGCGGCAGGAATTTGAAGAGCGGCATGATAAATACACCAGTGCGAATGTGGTGAATTTCCTGCTGCGCGATGCAAATAACCCGTCATCGGTTTTGTCGGTGACCAAATCCGCGCGCGACAATGCGCGTCTGGTCCGTACCGCTCTGACGACCGAAGTCTGGGCGGCCATCAATGAGACTTGGATGGTGCTGACAGATGTGCTCAAACGGCCGATCCCGGAAACGGAATTGCCTGCCGTATTGGCGACGATCCGACAACAATCGGCGCTGGTGCGTGGCGCTTTGGTAGGGACCATGCTGCGCAATGATATCTTTGATTTCTGCCGTCTTGGCACCTTTATCGAACGGATCGACAGCACAGCGCGGATCATTGACGTGAAATATTACGCGTTGCTGCCTTCGCCCAGCTTTGTCGGCAGCCGGATGGATAACGTCCAGTGGGAAACGATCCTGCGGTCGGTGTCCGCGCATCGGTCGTTCCGCTGGGCGGTCGAGGATGACTTCACAGCCCCCGCGATTGCCGATTTCCTGATCCTTGACGGGCGGATGCCCCGGTCGCTGAGCCATTGCGCGCGGCAATTGGTGGAAAATCTGGATCATCTGGCCAAGGATTACGGCGAGGTGAAACCATCGCATGAGATGGCACGCAAGATGCACGCAAGGTTGAAAGACCGCGACATCGGGTCCATCTTTGACGAAGGGCTGCATGAATTTGTGGGGTCAATTCTGGACGATACTGCGGCGATCGGTATGCAGATCGAGATCGACTACAGGTTTAACAACTGATGCAACTCAATATCACCCATAAGACCAGCTATGCCTATGATATGCCGGTCGATTTCGCGCTGCAAAAGCTGCGGCTGCGCCCGCTGAGCAATGTGATGCAGACTGTCGATGACTGGCAGATCGATATCACCGGCGGCAAGATCGAGGCCAGCTATCAGGACCATTACGGCAATCACACCGATCTGGTCAGCGTGATTCCGGGGACCGAGGCGGTGGATATCACGGCCTCTGGTCAGGTCACTACGCATGACAAGGCGGGCATCCTGGGGCCGGTCTATGGCCGCGCGCCATTGTGGCATTTCAAACAGACCACACCGCTGACAGCGCCGGGGGCAGGGGTGCGCGATCTGGCGCGCGCTTTGGGCAAATTCAAGGACCCGATTGCATCCCTGCATGATCTGTCCAATGCGATCCGTGATGCGCTGCCCTATCAGACCGGCGTGACCAATGCCGATACCACGGCGGAACAGGCGATCAAGATCGGCGCCGGGGTTTGTCAGGATCACGCGCAGATCTTTATTTCCGCCTTGCGCACCAAAGGTGTGCCTGCGCGCTATATCAGCGGCTATCTGATGATCAATGACATCGTCGATCAGGATGCTGCCCATGCTTGGGCGGAGGCGCATATCGACGGATTCGGCTGGGTCGGGTTCGACATCTCGAACGGGGTATCGCCGGATGAGAAATATGTCCGTGTCGCCTCTGGCCGCGATGCCAGCTGTGCCGCGCCTGTCAAAGGTCTGCGGATGGGTCCGTCGAATGAGACATTGATTGTATCTTTGCAGGTTCAGCAGTAGTGATTCTGTATTGAATTGAACTGGGCAAAGCCATGACATATTGTATTGGAATGCAGCTCAACCGTGGGCTTGTGTTCATGTCGGATACCCGCACCAATGCGGGCGTTGACAATTTTTCGACAAGCAAGAAGATGTTCCATTGGCATGTGCCCAATGAGCGGATGATCACGCTGATGACGGCGGGCAATCTTGCCACCACGCAGGCGATGGTCAGCCTGTTGCGCGAACGATCGGTCACGACCGAGGATCGCGATCCCAGCATCCTGCGCGAAAAGACGATGTTTCAGGTGGCCCGCCTTGTCGGGGCCACGCTGAAAGAGGTGATTGCCGATAGTGCCCAAAGCGCGCAGCAATCGGCGGAACAATTTTCTGCCTCTGTCGTGGTGGGTGGCCAGATCAAGGGCGGCTTGCCGACGATTTTCCTGATTTACCCCGAGGGGAATTTCATCGAAATCACCCATGACACGCCGTTTTTCCAGATCGGTGAAACGAAATATGGCAAACCGATCCTTGTGCGCGCCTATGATGCTGACATGAGCTATGAAGACGCGGTGAAATTGCTGCTGGTGTCGTTTGATTCCACGGTGAAATCGAACCTGTCGGTCGGGTTGCCGTTTGATTTGCAGATCTATGAGAAGGACAGTTTTGCCGCTGGCCGGACCATCCGCATTGATGAAGATGACGAGGTTTATCAGGCGATTTCAAACGGTTGGGGCGATGCTTTGAAAGAAGCGTTTCAGCACCTTCCGTCGTATAAGGTGTAGGTAAGGTGGATTGACATCCACCTTACTTGTCCCGATGCGCGCAGCGCGGGGATACTTTTATTCTGAAGATGGTCAGATGTCCTTTACCAGACGAAGTGCATCGTAAATTGCGGCATGGGTATTGCGGGCGCTGACCGCATCTCCGATCCGGAACAATTGGAATGTGCCGGTCGGGTTGGTTTTGATACTTTGCTTCTGGCCTGCGATCAGTGCGTCGTGATCAACCTCGCCCCGATTGGATGACAGCGGCTTGAGGTCGAAATAGAGATCATCCAGCGGCAGGGTCCCGTAATTGACCACGATCTGGTCATAGGTCTTTTCTGATGTGAAACCGCTGTAATCCGTGCCGATTGTCGCCCGCAGCCGGTTGCCGTCGCGCGTGATATCCAACAGGCGGCGGGTGACAGTGAAAGTGACATCCTTGTCCTGCAAGGCGCGTATATAGGGCACAAGGTTCATGCCCATGATATCGGGGGCGAAGGTGCGGTCGGGTGTCATCACCTCGACTGATGCGCCTGCATTCGCCGCCACCTCTGCCGCCATCAGGCCGGGGTGGTCGCCGCTTTCGTCATAGATCAGCACATCCTGTCCCGGTTTCACATCGCCAGAGATGATGTCCCAGGCGCTGACTGCCAGCGTCTGATCCTGTTTTGTTTCGAAGAGTTGCAGATTGGGCAGGCCGCCCGTCGCCACGATGACCACATCAGGGGTCAGGGCGGTGATATCATCCGCCTCGGCCCAGGTGTTGAAATGGAACGTCACGTCGCGCGCGGCGCATTGTGACATCCGCCAGTCGATGATGCCGATCATTTCGCGCCGGCGCGGGTTCTGTGCCGTTAGGCGGATCTGACCGCCGGGGTCGGATTGTGCCTCGAATACGGTCACCTCATGCCCGCGCGCGGCGGCAACGCGTGCGGCCTCCAACCCTGCCGGTCCTGCGCCGATGACCACAACCTTGAGCGCTGCGGGGGCGGGCGGGATATCATGCGGCATCGTCAATTCGCGGCCGGTGGCCGGGTTGTGGATGCACAAAGCCTCGCCCGCCTGATAGATCCGGTCGAGACAATAGGTGGCCCCGACGCAGGGGCGGATGTCATCCTCGCGCCCTGCGATGATTTTCCGCACGACATGCGGGTCGGCCATATGGGCGCGAGTCATGCCGACCATATCCAAGAGACCCGCCTGAATGGCATGCCGCGCTGTCGCCACATCGGGGATGCGGGCGGCGTGGAATGTGGGCAGGCCGGTCGCCTGTTTCACCGCACCGGCGAAATCCAGATGCGGGGCGCTTTTCATCCCCTGCACCGGGATGACATCGGTCATCGCCGGATCAGTATGAATGCGCCCCCGGATCACGTTGAGGAAATCGACCATGCCGGTCGCGGCCAGACGTTTGGAGATCGCGATGCCTTCTTCAGGCGTGATGCCGCCCGCTGCCGCCTCATCCGCCGTGTAGCGCAGGCCGATGATGAAATCATTGCCCACGCGTTTGCGGCAGGCCGCCAGCACGTCCAGCAACAATTGCATCCGGCTGTCGAGGCTTTGCCCGCCGTAAGGCCCGTCCAGATCATTGCTCAGCGGTGACCAGAACTGATCCAGCAGATGACCGTAGACCTGCAATTCGATCCCGTCCATGCCGCCAGCCTGCATCCTTTCGGTCGCATCGGCAAAGTCGCTGATGATGCGCGCGATATCCCAATCCTCTGCCAGTTTCGGGAAGGCGCGATGCGCCGGTTCCCGGTGCCGCGAGGAGGAGACGGAAGGCAGCCAGTCGCCCTTGGCCCAGCCAGTACGCCGGCCCAGATGCGTCAGTTGGATCATCACCGCGCAGCCGTGATCATGGCAGGCATCGGTCAATTGCCTGATCCACGGCACGACCTCATCCTTATAGGCGAGGATGTTGTTAAACACCGGCGGGCTGTCGCGCGACACGGCCGCTGACCCGGCGGTCATCGTCAGCGCGACACCGGCCTTGGCGCGTTCGGCATGATAGGCGGCGTAGCGTTCTTTCGGCATCCCGTCTTCGGGATAGGCAGGTTCATGGCTGGTGGTCATGATCCGGTTGCGCAGGGTCAGATGTTTAAGCTGGTAAGGCTGCAACAAAGGGTCGGTGGACATCGGATTCTCCTGCGCGATTGGGTCCTCTGATCCTGACCGCGCAGGGCCTGATGTCCAGCCCCGGCAGCGACACTGCAGCCGCGATAACCGGCGTCAGAGATGCGCCAGCACATGCTGATAGACCTGTGCGACAGCAGGCGTGGCGGTATGGTGCCGGTGGCGGATGATGAAATAGGGTTCCACCATGATATCAGGGGCCACATCCAAGGTGACCAGCCCCATGCCAAGATGCTCATGTGTCAGAAGATCCACAACTTCCTGCGCTTGCGGGGTGATCGCATCGCCTTGCGACAAGGCGGCCAGCGCGACCAGCAGGGAAGAGCTGTTGATCACCCGTCCCGGCAGGCCAAGACCGGCGCGGGAAAAGGCGTTTTCGACCGCCTGCCGGATCGGCGCACCGCGTTCCTGCATCACCCATTCATGGCCGCGCAGATCGGCCATGCTGCAGCCGGGCTGACCTGCCAGCGGATGGGCCCGGCGCACCAGCAAGGCCACGCGTTCGCTGCGGGCGGGGGTGAGGTCCAGATCAGTCGCGTCATGGCCGATGGGCAGGCGTGCGATGATGAAATCGAAATGCCGTTCTTCCAGCCCGCGCACCAGATCGACGGAAGGGGCGACATGCACGGTCGCCTCGATATCGGGGGCCTCTGCCCAGATCCGGCGCAGGGCGGGCATGACATAGCCGACAGCGGGGCCGGTGACCGCACCGATCCGCACTTTGCCCGCCTGACCGCTGCGCAAGCGGCTGATTTCACCGTCCATATCCTCATATGCGGCGAGAATTCGGGCACAGCGCCGCAGCACAGAGGTGCCCAGATCGGTGGGCAACATGCCACGCGGCAGGCGTTCAAAGATCGGGGCGCCGATTTCGGTTTCGACTTCGGCCAGGATACGTGATGCGGCGGGCTGCGAGATGGCTAACATCTCTGCCGCCAGTTGCAGCTTGCCGGTTTCGGCGACCCGCAACAGCAGACGCAGGGCAGAGGGTTTGAATCGGGCCAAAGACATGAACGTCATACCATTTATGTAATGCTTTTTATCAATCTTATGATTTGATACGCATGTCAATTCTTCTTATCCCTATCGACGCTGCCCCATCTGATATGAGTGTAACCGGGTCGCAGCAGGTCTCTGGGAGGAGCACGACATGACATTGAAATTGATAACCGCCTCCGTGATCGGGGCGGGTCTGGCCACGGGTGCTATGGCCGAAGGTCTGATCGGCATCGCGATGCCAACACAATCATCCGCACGCTGGATCTCGGACGGGCAGGCAATGGTCGCCCAGTTCGAAGAAGCCGGTTACGACACGATCCTGCAATATGCCGAAGATGACATTCCCAACCAGCTGGCCCAGATCGAAAACATGGTGACCAATGGTGTCAACGTGCTGGTCATCGCCGCGATTGACGGCACGACCCTGTCGAACGCGTTGGAAAACGCCCATTTCGCCGGCGTCGAGGTGATCGCCTATGACCGGCTGATCCGCGACAGCCCGTATGTCAGCTATTATGCGACTTTCGATAACTTTCAGGTCGGTGTGCAACAAGCCTCATCGCTGATGGCCGGGCTCGAAGAACGCTTTGGCGAAGGCCCTTACAATGTGGAATTGTTCGGTGGCTCGCCTGACGATAACAATGCCTATTTCTTCTATGATGGCGCGATGTCGATCCTGCAGCCAGCGATTGATGCGGGCGATGTCGTGATCAAATCCGGCCAGATGGGCATGGATACGGTCGGCACATTGCGTTGGGATGGTGCTGTGGCGCAGGCCCGGATGGATAACCTGCTGTCGGCCCATTACACCGAAGATCAGGTGCATGGTGTGCTGTCGCCTTATGATGGTCTGTCGATCGGTATTCTGTCTTCGCTGAAAGGTGTGGGTTACGGGTCCGGCGATCTGCCGATGCCCATCGTTTCCGGTCAGGATGCGGAAGTCCCGTCGATCAAATCCATTCAGGCCGGCGAGCAATATTCGACCGTGTTCAAGGACACCCGCGAGCTGGCCCGCGTGACCGTGGGCATGGTGGATGCGCTGTTGTCCGGGTCGGAACCTGAAATCAACGACACCGAAACCTATGACAATGGTGAACTTGTGGTCCCAAGCTATTTGCTGGAGCCTGTGTCGGTCGATGACTCCAACTGGGAAGAAGTCCTGGTCGGGTCGGGCTATTACACCGCAGAGCAACTGCAGTAATCCCGCACATCACTGACATCTGAAATGGAAGGTCTGCGCGCCTGTCGCGCAGACTGCCCCCCGCTGGCAAAAGGCCAAGAACATGCAGCCCCTGCTTGAAATGCGCGCGATATCAAAGACTTTTCCGGGTGTGAAAGCACTGGATGATGTGTCGATATCGGTCACCGAAGGTGAAATTCACGCCGTTGTCGGCGAAAACGGTGCCGGAAAATCCACCCTGATGAAGGTCCTGTCCGGAGTTTATCCCGCAGGCAGCTATGAGGGTGAAATCCATTATGACGGCGCGCTGGCCGAGTTTAAGTCGATTCAGGACAGCGAAGCGCGCGGGATCATCATCATCCATCAGGAACTGGCTTTGGTGCCGCTTTTGTCCATCGCAGAAAACCTGTTTCTGGGTAATGAGATCGCGGTGAAAGGCTGCATCAACTGGCATGAAACCACAAGCCGCACCCGTGATCTGCTGGCCCGTGTCGGGCTGAGCGATGCGCCCACGGCCCGGGTTGAAAAGCTGGGCGTCGGCAAACAGCAATTGGTCGAAATCGCCAAGGCGCTGGCCAAGGATGTGCGCCTGCTGATCCTTGATGAACCGACCGCCGCCTTGTCGGAATCCGACAGTGCCGCGCTGCTGGACCTGATGCTGGAACTCAAGGCCAGCGGTGTGACACAGATCATCATCAGCCATAAGCTGAACGAAATCCGCAGGGTCGCCGATACGATCACCGTCATCCGCGATGGTGCGACTGTGTCCACGATGCATGCCGACAAAGACGAGATTACCGAAGCCCGCATCGTGCGCGACATGGTGGGCCGCGATATGGCGGCGCGCTATCCTGATCGTCCGCGCCGCGCCGGGCCGATGTTGATGGAGATCGATAACTGGACCGTGCGGCATCCCGATTTCCCCGAACGCTTTGCCATCCGTGATGTATCCTTCAACATCCGCGAAGGCGAGGTAGTCGGCATTGCCGGGCTGATGGGGGCAGGGCGCACGGAACTGGCGATGAGCATTTTCGGCCGCTCCTACGGCCGCGATATTCAGGGCGAGGTCAGGATGCGCGGTGAACCTGTCCGCCTGCGCAATGTCAGCGAAGCGATTGCCGCAGGGCTGGCCTATGTAACCGAAGACCGCAAATCGCTTGGGCTGATCCTTGACGATTCAATTCAGCGCAATATCACGCTGGCCAATCTGAACGCCGTTGCGCGTAATGGCTTGCTGAACGAAGCGCGCGAGACGCAGGTCGCCGAGACCTATCGCAAAAGCATGAATATCCGTGCGCCCAGCGTGTTTCAGAAGGTGATGAACCTGTCAGGCGGCAATCAGCAAAAGGTCGTCCTGTCGAAATGGCTTTTCTCGGGGCCAGAGGTGTTGATCCTCGATGAACCGACCCGCGGTATCGATGTCGGGGCCAAGTTTGAAATCTACGGGCTGATCAATGATCTGTCCGCCCAAGGCAAAGGCGTCGTGATGATTTCATCCGAGATGCCGGAACTTCTGGGCATGTGCGACCGGATTTACGTGATGAACGAAGGACGATTCATGGGCGAACTGACAGCCGCAGAGGCCAGTCAGGAAAGCATCATGTCGATGATCGTCACCCATACAGAAAGAAGCACGGCATGACCGACATAACCGAAACTGCACGCCCCGGCACCGATATGAAAACCTATCTGGTCAATCACCTGCGCGAATATGGCCTGTTGCTGGCGCTGATCGCGGTGATGGTGTTCTTTCAGATCACCACCAACGGCACTTTGCTGCGCCCGGTGAATATCACCAACCTGTTGTTGCAGAACAGCTATATCATCATCATGGCGCTGGGGATGCTGATCGTCATCGTCGCGGGTCATATCGATCTGTCGGTCGGATCGGTCATGGGCTTTGTGGGCGCGCTGGCGGCGGTGCTGATCGTGTCGATGGGCATGCCGCTGTTCCCGGCGGTGGTGATCTGCCTGATCACCGGCGGTGTCATCGGCGCGGTGCAAGGCTATTGGATCGCCTATTGGCAGATTCCATCGTTCATCGTGACCTTGGCGGGTATGCTGGTGTTTCGTGGCCTGTCTTTGTGGCTGCTGCAAGGGCAATCCATCGGCCCGTTCCCGCGCGAATTTCAGGTCATCGCAACGGGCTTTATCGCTGATCCGTTTCCCGAAAGCTGGGGCTTGGGCTTGGCCGCGCTGTTTGGTGCGCGCGCTGTCAACGTGCTGGCGATTGTGGCGGGCATTGTCGCGGCGGGTGCCATCGTGACACTCGGCCTGCGCAAACGTGCGAGCAACCGCCAATATGGAACCGAGGAAGAACCTTTCACCTTCTTTGTCATCCGCAATACGGTCGTCGCGGCCGCGCTGATTTTCATCACCTACAAGCTTGCCAGTTTCCGGGGTCTGCCAAATGTGCTGCTAACCATGGGTGTGCTGACGATCATCTATGCTTTCCTGACCGAAAACACGGTGATTGGGCGGCAGATCTATGCCGTGGGTGGCAATGTGAAGGCGGCACGGTTGTCCGGGATCAAGACCGAACGTCTGACCTTTCTGGCCTTTACCAATATGGGCGTGCTGGCGGCGGCGGCGGGTCTGGTCTTTGCCGCGCGGCTGAATACGGCGACACCCAAGGCGGGTTTCGCGCTGGAACTCGACGTGATCGCAGCGGCCTTTATCGGCGGTGCGTCAATGTCGGGTGGCGTGGGCAAGATCGTCGGCGCCGTGGTCGGGGCCTTCCTGATGGGGGTGCTAAACAATGGCATGTCCCTGATGGGGATCGGTATTGATTACCAGCAGATGATCAAGGGTCTGGTGTTGCTCGCCGCTGTGATCTTCGACGTCTACAACAAAAGCAAACGCGTTTAGCGCATAGGCAGGATCAAAGATATGGCATTTACCCCCGCAATCTGGCCCCGCAAGCTGCGCACACAGGAATGGTTCGGCGGCACCGGCCGCGACCAGATTTACCACCGCGGCTGGATGAAAAATCAGGGCATCCCACATGATATGTTCGATGGCCGCCCGGTGATCGCGATCATGAACACCTGGTCGGAACTCACGCCCTGCAATGCGCATCTGGCCGATCTGGCGCAAAAGGTCCGCGCCGGGATTTACGAGGCCGGTGGCCTGCCGGTAGAAGTGCCCGCATTTTCGGCGTCGGAATCCGGCTTTCGCCCGACGGCGATGATGTTCCGCAATCTGGCCGCGATGGCGATCGAGGAGCAGATGCGCGGTCTGCCGATGGATGGCTGTGTGCTGCTGGCGGGCTGTGACAAGACCACGCCGAGCCTGCTGATGGCGGCCGCTTCGACGGACCTGCCGTCCATCGTGGTCAGCGGCGGGCCGATGCTGAACGGTTATTTCCGGGGTGAACGTGTCGGCTCTGGCACGCATCTGTGGAAGTTTTCCGAGGCGGTCAAAGCCGGCGAGATGACGCCAGAGGCGTTTCTGGAGGCTGAAGCGTCGATGTCCCGCTCGCCCGGGTCCTGCAATACGATGGGCACCGCCAGCACGATGGCCAGCATGGCCGAGGCGCTTGGCATGGCTTTGTCCGGCAATGCTGCAATCCCTGCCGTGGACAGTCGCCGCCGGGTGATGGCGCAATTGTCGGGCCGCCGGATTGTGCAGATGGTCAAGGATGATCTGAAACCATCCGATGTGATGACCAAAGACGCCTTTGAAAACGCGATCCGCACCAATGCCGCCATCGGTGGCTCTACCAATGCGGTGATCCATCTGCTGGCCATCGCGGGCCGCGTCGGTATCGATCTGACGCTGGATGACTGGGATCGTTGCGGGCGCGATGTGCCCACAATCGTCAATCTGATGCCATCGGGCAAATATCTGATGGAGGAGTTTTTCTACGCCGGTGGTCTGCCCGTCGTCATGCGCCGCCTGATGGAGGCGGGGATGCTGCATGAAAATGCGCTGACAGTGTCCGGCGGGCCGGTGGCGGATGAACTGCGCCATGTCGAAAACCATAATGAGGACGTGATCCTGCCGGTGGAAAAGGCACTGACCGCCCAAGGCGGGATCGTCGTTCTGCGCGGCAATCTGGCCCCAGCGGGAGCGGTGCTGAAACCATCAGCCGCCTCGCCGCATCTGTTGCAACACAAGGGCCGCGCTGTCGTGTTCGAGGATATCGATGATTACAAAGCCCGGATCAATGATCCCGATCTGGATGTCGACGAAACCTGCGTGCTGGTGCTGAAAAACTGCGGGCCAAAGGGTTATCCCGGTATGGCCGAGGTCGGCAATATGGGTCTGCCGCCGAAGATCCTCAAGAAAGGCATCACCGATATGGTCCGGATTTCGGATGCGCGGATGTCGGGCACTGCCTATGGCACCGTGGTGCTGCATACCGCGCCAGAGGCGGCGGCCGGTGGTCCGCTGGCGGTGGTGCAAAACGGCGATATGATCACGCTGGATGTTGCCGAACGCCGGTTGCATCTGGATGTGTCAGAGGCCGAACTGGCGGCGCGTCTGGCAAAATGGCAACCACCGGCGGGGCAGGAAAATACAGGATATGCCTGGCTGCACCGCCAGCATGTGGAAGGCGCTGATACCGGCGCTGATCTGGGGTTCCTCAAAGGCTGCCGTGGCGCGCCGGTTGGCCGGGATTCGCATTGATGAAAATTGCATTGGTCGGAATAGGAAAGATCGCGCTGGACCAGCATGTGCCTGCTTTGCAGGCCTCGCCCGATTGGGATCTGGTCGCCACGGTTTCGCGCAACGGCAGTGTGGACGGCGTCGAAGCCTTCGCCGATCTGGCAGAAATGTTGGACGCACGCAGCGATATCCGCGTGGTATCGCTCTGCCTGCCGCCGGTGGCGCGGACGGATTATGCGCTGACGGCACTGCGCGCAGGCCGCTATGTCATGCTGGAAAAACCGCCCGCTGCAACGCTGTCAGCCTGCGAGGTGCTGGCCGAAACCGCGCGGCGCGCCCGCGTTGGTATCTTCGCCACATGGCACAGCCGCGAGGCGCGAATGGTGGAGCCTGCCAAAGCCTGGCTCGCTGGAAAAAAGGTGCTCTCAGGCCAGATTACCTGGCGTGAGGATGTCCGCAAATGGCACCCCGGCCAGGATTGGGTGTTCGAGACCGGCGGCATGGGCGTCTTTGACCCCGGCATCAACGCCCTGTCGATCCTGACCGAGATTTTGCCTGATCCGGTGCATCTGTTGCAGGCGCGGCTAGAAATCCCGGCCAACCGGGACACGCCGATTGCCGCCCAGCTGGCATTTTCCGACAATATCAGCGCTGATTTCGACTGGCGTCAGGAAGGCCCGCAAACATGGACGATCGAGATTGTGACCGATGCCGGCACGCTGGCCTTGCACAATGGCGGTGCTGATATGACGATTGACGGCGCCGCACAGGCCGCCCCCGAGGCCGCGTTGAGCGGGGAATATCCCCGGCTTTATGCCCGCATGGCGGAGCTTGTTCGCGCAGGCCAGTCGGAACTCGATACCCGCCCGATGGACCTTGTCACCGATTGTTTCGTGATCGGTGACCGCGTTCTTGTTGACCCTTTTGAATTCTGAGGATTTGTGATGAAAACGCCCTTAACTGGTATCCTGCCGGTCGCCCCAACCCCGTTTCACGCCGATGGCACCGTCGATCATGACGGTATGCGCCGGGTGCTGGATTGTCTGATCGACCAAGGCGTCGATGCGATCTGCATTCTGGCGAATTACTCCGAACAATTCGTGCTGTCCGATGACGAACGCGCCGATCTGATGCGGCTGTCGCTGGAGCATGTGGCAGGAAGGGTGCCGGTGATCGTGACGATCAGCCATTTTGCCACCCACATCACCGTCAAACGCGCCCGCGATGCACAGGCGCTGGGGGCGGCGATGGTGATGGTGATGCCGCCCTATCATGGCGTCGGGATCGTGCCGCCGGAGCCGGTGATTTTCGAACATTTTCAGGCCATTTCAGAGGCGATCAACATCCCGATCATGGTGCAGGATGCGCCTTTGTCGGGCTGTCAGCTGACGGTACCGTTCCTGACCCGGATGGCGCGGGAACTGGAACAGGTCAGCTATTTCAAGCTGGAAATGCCCTTTGCCGCCGACAAACTCGCCGCGCTGATCGCGGCGGGCGGTGATGATATCGTCGGGCCCTTCGACGGCGAAGAGGCGGTGACATTGCTGGCCGATCTGGATGCCGGTTGCACCGGGACGATGACATCGGCCTTGCTGCCCGAACAGATCCGGCCCATCGTGACGCAATATCGCGCCGGTGATACGGATGCGGCGCTGGATCAATGGAAACGCTGCTTGCCGCTGATCAATCATGAAAACCGGCAATGTGGGTTGCGCGCGGCCAAGACCGTGATGCAGGCTGGTGGCGTGATCAAATCCGATTACGTCCGGCACCCGCTGAAACCGCTCAGCGACCGGACCCGGACCCGCCTGCTGGATCTGGCCGGTGAACTCGATCTGATCGCCCTGCGCTGGGGCAAATAAAGGACTACACTATGACACATATTCCACATGGCGCGCATCTGATCGCCGGTGCCCGCGTTCAGAGTGACGCCCGTTTCACATCGACCCCGGCCAATGGCCCGGCGCATGACTTCAGCGAAGGCACCCCCGCCTATGTCGCCGAAGCCGCCGAGGCGGCAGAGGCCGCGTTTGAAAGCTATGCCGCCACCAGCCGTGATCAGCGCGCGGATTTTCTGGAGCGGATCGCCGCAGAAATCGACGCCCGCGGCGATGCGATCACCGAAATCGGCGCGCAGGAAACCGGTCTGCCAGAGGCGCGGCTGACTGGCGAACGCGGCCGCACCACCGGGCAATTGCGCCTGTTTGCGGATCATATTCGCAAGGGCGATTATCTGGATCAACGCCACGACCCGGCCTTGCCCGACCGCCAGCCGATGCCCCGGCCGGAACTGCGGATGATGCAGCGCCCGATCGGCCCGGTGGCGGTGTTCGGCGCGTCGAATTTCCCGCTCGCCTTTTCGGTGGCGGGGGGTGACACGGCGGCGGCGCTGGCCGCTGGCTGCCCGGCTGTGGCCAAGGGACATCCGGGCCATCCAGGTACCGGCGAATTGGTCGGCGATGCGATCACGGCGGCTGTTGCCGCCTGCGGGCTGGATGCCGGGGTATTTTCGCTGATCCAAGGCGGCGCGCATGAGATGGGTGGCGCGCTGGTCACGCATCCGCTGATCAAGGCTGTCGGCTTTACCGGGTCACTGCGCGGCGGGCGCGCCTTGTTCGATCTTTGCGCCGCGCGGCCAGAGCCGATCCCGTTCTTTGGCGAATTGGGCAGCGTCAATCCGATGTTCATCCTACCGCAGGCCTTGGCCGCACGCGGCGAGGTGATTGCCAAAGGCTGGGCGGGCAGTCTGACTATGGGGGCAGGGCAGTTCTGCACCAATCCCGGCCTGGCGATCCTGATCGACGGTCCGGATGCCGATGCTTTCGCAGCGACAGCAACTGTTGCGTTGCAAGAGGTCAGCGCGCAAGTCATGTTGTCGGATGGCATCGCCAGCGCCTATCGCAAGGGCAGTGACGTCGTGGCAGGCAGTGCGGGTGTGACCGCTTTGCTGGCCGCTGAAAGCGCGGGGCGCAATGCCAATCCCGGTCTTTATGACGTCAGCGCCGATATCTGGCTGGCCAATCACACACTGGCGGAAGAGGTGTTCGGCCCGCTTGGCCTCATTATCCGCGCCCGCAATGCCGCCCAAATGGACGAGATCGCGCGGTCCCTGCAGGGGCAGTTGACCTGTACCCTGCATCTGGATGACGGCGATATCGGGCAGGCGAAAGGGCTGATGCCGGTGCTGGAACGCAAGGCAGGCCGCGTGCTGGCCAATGGCTTCCCGACCGGGGTGGAGGTGGCCGACAGCATGGTGCATGGCGGGCCATACCCAGCCTCGACCAATTTCGGCGCGACATCAGTCGGGACGCTGTCAATCCGGAGGTTCCTCCGGCCGGTGTGCTACCAGAACCTGCCGGAAGGGCTGCTGCCGCAAGGCTGACAAACCGCGCTTTGTCAGCCTTTGGGGGGATGTCAGATTGGGACCGACGAAGCCGCCAGTGGGTTTTTATTATCGGCGGTTTGTTCGTCGTTCTCGTCGTCTTCTCTGTGAAGGCTGAAAATAAGAAAAACGCGGTCAAGCTTGAACAAAGCAACGCATATTCGAACGAAGTTGAAAGCGCGAAACAAACCCTTTTAACAAGTTCAAGTTCGGCATCATTGCCAGTGCTGAATGCTTCGGACGTTGGTTATCGCCCTGTCGCCAAGGAAAATCTTCTTGCGGTCCAAGACGGCGCAACATCGCGTCGGTTCGGGTAGCATCCGAACGGAAAAGTCATGGCAAGCGACCGCACGGGGTCGGCTTCTTGTCACCGACAAGGCCGTTGTCTTTGAAGGCGGCGAACGTAACGAACGGATCACTTGGACACAGGTTGCCAACGTCGAACTGCTTATCGACGGCTTCACCATCGCGAAGCGCAGCGGCCCGCCCCGGACTTATCAGGTCAACAACCCCGACCCGAAGTTCGCCGCCGTCTTGGAACTCATGCTTTCGCGCACTGAATAGCTTTCACGTTCGTGTGATCGCTTTCGGCTTGTCTGGTCGATTATCCTTCCAAATCAACGACTTGCCGAACATGCATAAAAACAAGCACAAAGTTAATCGCTAAGTAGCTGATTTTGTTTTATAAAAAGGTAAAATGGCGGAGAGACAGGGATTCGAACCCTGGGTGGGCTTGCACCCACAACGGTTTTCGAGACCGCCCCGTTCGACCACTCCGGCACCTCTCCGCGGTGGGGGCGAGATAATGTGGTCGCTGGGCGGACGCAAGGGGCAAAAAGCCGGTCACCGAGAATTGCTTGGGCATTTACGCAAAAATAATGTTTCTCGCCGATACGACATATCACGAAAGGATTGTTCATGTTGCGCCGTCTCTGTCTGTCTGTGATCGCCACGCTTGCCTTGGCCAGCGCCCTTTGGGCGCAGGATGATGCCGATACCCTGTTTGACGCGATGGGTCTGCCGGAGATCATCACCATCATGCGCGACGAAGGATTGACCTATGGCGATACAATCGCGCGCGATATGTTTCCCTCTGGCATGACCCCGCGATGGGCCGAGGCTGTGGCACAGGTCTATGATGTCGAAACCATGACCGATGAGATGCGCAGCGCTTTTGTGGCCGCACTCGACGGCAGGGATATCGCGCCAATGCTGGAATTTTACCGCTCGGATCTGGGTCAGCAGATTGTCTTGTTGGAAATTTCCGCGCGCGAGGCGATGCTGGACCCCGCTTTGGAAGCCGCGAGCATGGATTTGGCGGCCGAGGCTGCGCGCGATGACACGCCACGCTTTCAACTGATTGATGAATTCATCGCCGCCAATGATCTGATTGAGGCCAATGTGGTCGGCGCGCTGAATTCCAATTACGCCTTTGTCACGGGGCTATTGTCGGGCGGCGCGACCCTGCCTGGCCTGACGGAACAGACCTTGCTTGATGATGTCTGGGCGCAGGAACCCGACATCCGGGCCAGCAGCACCGAATGGCTTTATGCCTTTCTGATGCTGTCCTACGAACCTTTGTCGGATGCGCAATTGACCGAATTCAACAATGCGATGCAGACGCCGGAAGGGCAGGTTCTGACCGCGGCCTTATTCGCCGCCTTTGATCAGGTGTTCGAACAGGTGTCCTATGATCTGGGGTCGGCGGCTTCCGGCTTTATCATGGCGCAGGAGCTTTAGGCGCTCTTGGCATCGGGGGCAAAGCGGTTAAGCTGTCCGTCAGTCAAAAAGAAGGAGCAGGTCATTGCAACTGAAATTCCCCGCCGCTATCGCCCTTTGTTTTTTGGCCGCCTGTGGGGCACAGACGCCACCAATGGCGGCTGACCCGGCCTTGCCCACGGGCGATCCGCGGCAGGAACGCCTGGTGTTTAACGAATGCGCGATCTATTTCGCGGCTGTGGCCAAATTGCAGGCCGATGGCCTTGCGCCAAATGGTGACCCGACACGCGGATGCCCCGCAGATGCGGCCAGCCGTCCGGCAGATATCAACCCGATGGTCAGCGTGCCCTCGGTCTCGCCCGGCTTTCCACAGGATCTTTACAATCGCATGATCGCGCGCGGTATCCCCACCGATCTGGCGACGGATATCTCGCGATCCAAAGCCTTCTGGGATCTGGTGGCGCAGCGCGACTCAGCGGTTGGCAGTTTCTAACCGCCATAGACCAGCAAGGCGGTGACCAAGGCGCCGGGGTTCACATCGAACAGACCCCGGTCCGATTGCAGCTGGATCACCCGCGTTGGGCGGTCTTGCTGTGGCACACCCGCCGCATCAAAAGCCGCCGTCAGAACCGGCCCGCCGCCCGCATCAATATCCCGGCGGATCGCGTCATATTCGCTTTTGACGATAATCTCGACCTGCCCGCGCTTTTGCGCATAGCCGGGGTCGGTCATCGCGGTCAGTGGGGTAAAGACCGGCAGGCCCGGATTGTTCGGGTCGGTGGTGCAGGCGGCTAGGATCAGCGGGATCAGCAGGGCAGGGCGCATGGGTTTTTTTCACCTTCTTTTGGCTTGACTTACAGGGGCATTGGACTGATAAGCCCGCATCCCGGCAAGGGTTTTGTCGGGCTTTGTGCGAAATGACGCCTACGGGCGCGCAGTCCACAGGCACCAAACGCCGGATCACACCGGGGCCTCAGCGACGCGGAAAATGAAGGAAGATCATATGTTTGCGGTTCTCAAAACCGGCGGCAAGCAATATAAAGTCGCCTCTGGCGATGTATTGCGCGTCGAAAAGCTGGCAGCAAAAGCTGGCGATAAAGTTCAATTCAACGAGATTCTGATGGTCGGTTCGACCATTGGCGCGCCTTTGGTGGCTGGTGCCGGCGTTCAGGCCGAAGTCATTGACCAGATCAAAGGCGAAAAGACGGTCAATTTCGTCAAGCGTCGTCGTAAGCACGGCAGCCAGCGCAAGAAAGGCCACCGTCAGCAACTGACCCTGGTCCGCATTGGTGACATTCTGGAAACCGGCGCTGACAAATCTGACGTCATGGCCGCTGTGTCCGGTGCTGGCATCAAGATGGTGATCACGCCCCGCGTGAACCCCAAAGGCATTGCCAAACCAAAGGCCGGTGCCGCGCCAAAGAAATCGGCAGCAACCAAGGCCGCCGCGACCGATGGTGACGATCTGAAGAAAATCACCGGTGTCGGCCCGGCGCTGGAAAAGAAGCTGCATGAAGCAGGCATCACATCCTACGCTCAGATCGCCGCGTGGAGTGAAGAAGATATCGCTGGCTACGAGGAGACACTCTCTCTCGGTGGCCGTGTGGAACGTGATGACTGGGTTGCACAAGCGACCGAGCTGTCCAAAGCTTAAGGAGAGACGAGATGGCACATAAAAAAGCAGGCGGTTCATCCCGTAACGGACGCGACTCTGCGGGTCGTCGTCTTGGTGTGAAGAAATTCGGCGGCGAAGCCGTCATTCCCGGCAACATCATCATGCGCCAGCGTGGCACAAAGATGTGGCCAGGCATGGGCGTCGGCATGGGCAAGGATCACACGATCTTTGCAACCACAGAAGGCGCCGTGAAATTTCACACCGGTCTGAAAGGCCGCACCTTTATTTCGGTTCTCCCCGTGGCGGAGGCCGCAGAGTAAACCGAAAATCTCAATCAAGATTTTGAGGGGATCGGTGTAAACCGGTCCCCTTTTTCGTTCATAAATCCGCAACTTCTGCGGGTTAGACAGCGCCAGACCGGCTTGTTTTCGAGGAGGGAAAACATGATCCACGAAGGAGTAGCAGTGCAGCAGGTGGTCCAGTCGGACCGCTTCATCCTGCGCCCATGCCGCAAATCCGATGCGGGCCTGATCGCCATGTATGCAGGCGACGACCGCGTTGCGCGCGGCACGCGCTCTGTGCCGCATCCTTTGCCCCCCGGCACGGTGGAGGCGATGATCGACCGCGCCCTGCGCCCTGACCGGACCGAGGATATCTGGATCATCGACGGCTCCGCCCTTGGCCATGCAGAGGCTTTGGGCTTGATCAGTCTGGAACGGATGGACCGCAAGCAATCGGAAATCTTTTACTGGATCGCGCCTGCCTTCTGGAACACAGGCTATGCGTCAGAGGCCGTGCGCGCGCTGATCAATGCCAATCCGCATCACTCCGAACGGATTTTTGCCGAGGTGTTTCAGGACAATCCCGGCTCTGCCCGTGTATTGACCAACTGTGGCTTCGATTACCTGGGCGATGCAGAGGCGTTTTCTGTTTCGCGTGGTGCCACAGTGCCGACATGGACCTATACGCTGAAAACCGGGCAGTGACCGTCCCGACCTTGCAGACGGCGCGGCTGAGTTCATTCCCGCAGCAGATGGCAGCAGACTCCCGATGCATGACTTGACCTACCGCCCCCCGCAAGCCAGCGATTTCGATGCGATGCACGCCATCGTCAGCGATTGGTCGGTTGTGCGGCAATTGGGCAGTTTCCCATGGCCCGCCGCGCCTGATTTTACGCGCCAGCGCTGTCGTGCCTATGGCGGGCCAGGTTTCGTCTGGGCCATTTGCCGCGATGACCGGATGATTGGGTCGGTTGCGGTGACGCGGGGCATATTGGGCTATAAACTGGCGCCGAGCGAGCAGGGCAAGGGCATCATGACCCGCGCTTGCAGTGACGCGATCAATCACGCCTTCGCGCAATTTGACTGGCCCTTTCTGACAGCCTCGATCTGGTGGGATAATGCAGCCTCTGCCAAGGTGTTGCGCAAATGCGGCTTTGTTCATTGGCAAACCCGCTATGGACAAAGCGTCGCCCGGCGGCTTCCTGTTCTGTCGCAATACTATCGGTTGAGCCGTGCAGACTGGGAAGACTTGAGAAGCGCGGCACAATAGACTATCGCGACGCTGAACAGCCCCGGAAGGCCCCAGACCATGAAATTTCTCGATCTTGCCAAGGTCTATATCCGCTCTGGCGCGGGCGGCGCGGGCTGTATTTCGTTCCGCCGTGAAAAATTCATCGAATATGGCGGCCCGGATGGCGGTGACGGCGGCAATGGCGGTGATGTGATTGTCGAGGCGGTGGATGGTCTGAACACGCTGATCGATTTCCGCTATCAGCAGCATTTCTTTGCAGGCAGCGGCCAGCACGGCATGGGCAGCCAGCGCACTGGCAAGGATGGCGAGGATAAGATTCTGCGCGTGCCTGTCGGGACCGAGATCATCGACGAGGACGAAGAAACCGTCATCGCCGATCTGACTGAGGTCGGCCAACGCGTGGTCATCGCCAAAGGCGGCAATGGTGGCTGGGGCAATTTGCATTTCAAATCCGCGACCAATCAGGCCCCGCGCCGCGCCAATCCGGGGCAGGAGGCGATTGAACGCACGATCTGGCTGCGGCTGAAACTGATCGCCGATGTTGGTCTTTTGGGGATGCCCAATGCCGGGAAATCGACCTTTCTGGCCGCCACGTCAAACGCGCGTCCCAAGGTCGCCGATTATCCGTTTACCACGCTGGTGCCAAACCTCGGCGTCGTCGGCGTGGATGAGGTCGAATTCGTCGTCGCCGATATCCCCGGCCTGATCGCCGGTGCCAGCGAAGGGCGGGGCCTGGGCGATATGTTCCTTGGTCATGTCGAACGCTGCGCGGTGCTGCTGCATCTGATCGACGGCACTTCCGGCGATCCGGCGGGCGATCTGATCACGATCATTCAGGAATTGGAGGCTTATGGCGGCGATCTGGCCGACAAGCCCCGGATCACGGTGCTGAACAAGATCGACGCCCTGGACGAAGAAGAACGCAATTTCCTGCGCGATGAACTGGCCGAAGTTGCCGTTGGCCCGGTGATGCTGATGTCCGGCGTCAGCCGCGAAGGCATCATCGATGTCCTGCGCGCCCTGCGGGCCGAGATTGACGACAACCGCCTGCGCCACCGCACCGCAGAGGCGGCGGAAGAGGAAAACGAAGAATGGCGTCCCTGACAGATGCCAAACGGCTGGTGGTCAAGATCGGCTCGGCCCTGTTGGTCGATGCCGCGACGGGGGCTTTGCGGCAGGATTGGTTAACGTCACTCGCCGCGGATGTCGCCGCGATCAAGGCGCGCGGGACGCAGGTGATCCTCGTGTCATCCGGGTCCATCGCCTTGGGCCGTGGTGTTCTGGGTCTGCCGCAGGCGGCTTTGGCACTGGAACAATCACAGGCGGCGGCGGCGGTCGGACAAATCCGGCTGGCGCGGGCCTATGAACAGGCGCTCGCGCCGCATGGCATTATCGCGGGGCAAGTGCTTGTCACGCTTGAAGATTCGCAAGATCGTCGGCGTTATCTGAACAGCCGCGCAACGATGGAAACTATGTTGGGGTTCGGCGTCGTGCCGATCGTGAATGAAAACGACACGATCGCCACCGATGAAATCCGCTATGGCGATAATGACCGGCTGGCGGCCCAGGTGTCGGTGACGATTGGCGCGGATCAGCTCATCTTGTTGTCGGATGTCGATGGGCTTTACACCGCCAACCCTAAGATTGACACCACGGCGCAACATCTTGGGATTGTAGATAAAATTACGCCAGAGATTGAAAATATGGCCGGTGATGTCGGCTCGGCCCTGTCGAAAGGCGGGATGATCACGAAGATCATGGCTGCCAAGATCGCCACCGAAGGCGGTTGTGCGATGGCCATTGCGCTTGGCACGGGTCTGCATCCGCTGAATGCTCTGGCTGGTGGCGCGCGCGCCACATGGTTTACCGCCCAGACCGACCCGCAAGCCGCGCGCAAACGCTGGATCGCGGCGATGAAACCGCGCGGTATTGTAACCGTCGATGCCGGTGCCGGACAGGCGCTGCTGTCAGGCAAAAGCCTTTTGCCCGCCGGTGTGACCCAGATCAGCGGCAGCTTTGGCCGGGGCGAGGTGATCACGATTGCCGATGCTAATGGGCAACCTTTAGGTCAAGGCCTGACTCGCTATACCAGCGCCGAGGCGCGGCAGATCATGGGCCACAGGTCTGCCGATATCCCCGGTATTTTGGGCTATGAAGGCCGCGCCGCCTTGGTCCACCGCGATGATATGGTGCTGTAAGGATCTGATATGACTGAAATTTCTGCGATGATGGACAAGATCGGTGCCGATGCCCGCGCTGCCGCCACTGTGTTGGCGACCACCGGGTCAGAACGCAAATATGCCGCCCTGATCGGTGCTGCCGATGCGATCTGCGACAATATCATGCAAATCCTCGACGCCAATGCTGAAGATCAGTTTTACGCCGAGGAAAAAGGCCTGTCCCCCGCGATGATGGACCGGCTGATCCTGACCGAACCGCGCATCCGCGCCATGGCCGAAGGTCTGCGCAATGTCGCCGCCCAGCACAACCCGGTGGGCGAGGTCATCGCCGAATGGGATATGCCGAGCGGCATCCATATCCGCCGGGTACGTACCCCTTTGGGCGTGGTCGGCGTGATCTATGAAAGCCGCCCCAATGTCACCGCCGATGCCGGTGCGCTTTGCCTGCAATCGGGCAATGCGGTGATCCTGCGCGGCGGTTCAGAGAGTTTCCACTCGTCAACCGCGATTCATAAATGCCTCCAAACGGGCTTGAAACAGGCAGGCCTGCCCGAAACCGCGATCCAGCTTGTGCCAACCCGTGACCGTGCTGCTGTCAGCGCCATGCTGACCGCGACCGATTATATCGACGTCATCGTGCCGCGCGGCGGCAAGGGCCTTGTCGGACTGGTGCAGCGCGAGGCGCGGGTGCCGGTCTTTGCCCATCTCGAAGGCATCTGCCACATCTATGTCGGCGCGACCGCCGACCCCGCCATGGCGGTCGAGATTGTGCTGAACGCCAAAACCCGTCGCACCGGCATTTGCGGCGCGATGGAATGCCTGCTGATCGACTGGCGGTTCTATACGCAACACGGGTCCTTGCTGATCGACGCGCTGGTCAAAGCCGGGGTCGAGGTCCGCGCCGATGGCGATCTGGCCAAGACCCCGGGCACAACCAAGGCCAAAGCAGATGATTTCGGGCAGGAATTCCTCGACATGATCTGTGCCGCCAAACTGGTGGACGGCGTGGACGCCGCCATCGCCCATATCCGGCACTACGGATCAAACCACACCGATGCGATCATTACCGAGGATGCGCAGGCCGCCACCTATTTCTTCGGGCAACTGGATTCGGCGATCCTCATGCACAACGTCTCCACCCAATTTGCCGATGGCGGTGAATTCGGCATGGGTGCGGAAATCGGCATCGCCACCGGAAAAATGCATGCCCGTGGGCCGGTGGGTGCGGAACAATTGACCAGTTTCAAATATCTTGTGACCGGCAAAGGCGCGACGCGCGCCTGACGCGCCAGCCTCTTCTTTTTTCCAAAAATACTTCGGGGTGAGGCCCGGACTTGATCCGGGCCGAGGGGCAGCGCCCCTGTTGTCCTGTCAAAACCGCGCGACGATCCGGTCCTGCGCCATCTCGATCGTCAGGCTCCGCCCTGCTTCGGCCAGAAACCCGGGCAGCAAGGCAAACTGGACCTGTGACGCAGAATAGGCCGCAGAATGTTGCCCTGCAGCCAGATGATCCCAGAGGCATTCATCAATCTTGAACCGCAGGCTTTCGGCGCTGATCATCCAAGCGTCATCGATAAATTGCACATGGATATCGCCACCGACAGGCATTGCCGCTTCGAAACATTGCAGCATCAGCAGGGCACAGCGGACTTCGCGGCGGGGCCGGTCCTGTGCCACCTGCCAGAAATAGGTGAACCGTCCACCGCGCGCGAGGATCGAAATGAACGACAGAACTTCATTGCTGCTCAGCATCTGGTCGGCCCCCGCAGCACCATAGGCGATACGGTAAAACCGGATCCTTGCATTTGCATTTTCGACAGAATCGCTGATCAGCGCCATTTCTGCGCCGGTATCACCATCGGTCAGCGACAATAGCTCTAACCCATTGCCGATGGCCCCGATTGGGCTGATAAGGTCGTGGCAAATCCGCGAGCCGACAAGTGTGGCCAGATCAGGCTGCATGGACTAAGCTCCTTGGAAGGGAAACACTGATGTTGGGGATAAACGCCATTCTGGAACCGGGGCTGCTGGTGCGACACCCGACACAACCCGACTGGGGTGTGGGACAGGTGCAATCCAACATTTCAGGCCGGATCACCGTGAACTTCACAGAGGCAGGTAAGGTCGTCATCGATGGAAACCATATCGCATTGGAAATCGTACACACAGATCTTTACAACTTTGAGTAGAGCAATGGTGACATCTGTCAACCTATGCGTTTCATATTGTTTCAATATATGTGTCAAAAAAGGTTAATTATTCCTTAATGAGCGATATGAGAGATAAACCTTTGCCGGATTATGATCTTCGCGGGCAGGAATTGCGCTTTCAGGTCGGCATTGTCCGGACCGAGTCAGAATTGCGCGCCGCCCAGCGCCTGCGTTATCTGGTGTTTGTTTCAGAGCTGGGGGGCAATGGCCCGCTGGTCGATCATCAGGCACGGCTGGAAAAGGACGAATTTGACGACATCGCCACCCATCTGATCCTGCGCGATATGACCCGGCCTGCAGATGACCGGGTTGTCGGCGTGTACCGTCTGCTACCGCAGGATGCCGCCACGATGGCCGGCAAATTCTATTGCGAGACGGAATATGACCTGTCACCATTGAAAAATTCAGGGCTCAATCTGCTGGAACTGGGCCGGTCCTGTCTGCACCCGGATTACCGGGGCGGTATGGCGATGATGCATCTGTGGCAGGCGCTGGCGATCTACGTGCAGGACCACAACATCGATATCCTGTTCGGCGTGGCGTCATTTCATGGCACCGATCTGGCGCGGCTGGCGGCCCCGCTCAGCCTGCTGTTCCACCGCCATCTGGCACCGGAATCGTTGCGGGTTCAGGCCATCGGCGACGGCGCGCAGCAATTCACCCTGATGCCCGAGGCACAGATCGATAGGGTCGCGGCCTTGCGCGCCACGCCAGCGCTGATCAAGGCCTATCTGCGGATCGGCGGCGTTGTCGGGCAGGGCATCTTTGTCGATCACGCCTTTAACACCACCGATGTCTGTCTGATCCTGCCGACATCCGGCGTCAGCGACATGCAACGCCAGATCTACACGCGGGCGCGGCGCAATGGCTAAGACCTGGCAAGGTGCAGCGGCACCATTGCATCCGGCGCGGGGGCTGCGCGACTGGCTGCGCGTGATCCGCCGCGGTGTGCCGCTGGCGATCTTGGTTTTCGGCGCGCTGCTGCTTTTGTTGCTGATCCGCCTGATCGAGCGCCCGATTTACGGCCTGCGCCGCCCGCTGACGCCGCATATCACGCAATGGGTCTGCCGGACGGCGTTGATCCTGCTGGGCATTCGCTTTCGCAATCAGGGCAAAGCCATGCGCGGGCCGGGGGCGGTTGTCGCCAATCACGCAAGCTGGCTGGATATTTTCGCGCTGAACGCGCGTAAACGGATTTACTTCGTATCAAAGTCCGAAGTGGCAGGCTGGCCCGGCATCGGCTGGCTCGCCCGCGCGACTGGCACTGTCTTCATCCGCCGCGACCGGCGCGATACATTGGATCAGATCGCCATTTTCAAGGCGCGCCTGCAAGCAGGGCATAAACTGTTATTTTTCCCTGAAGGCACATCCACCGACGGTTTGCAGGTGCTGCCGTTCAAACCGACGCTGTTTGCGGCCTTCTTTGATCCGGCCTTGCGCGACATGATGCAGGTCCAGCCGGTGACGGTCCGCTACCGCGCGCCTGCGGGGGCCGATCCGCGGTTCTATGGCTGGTGGGGCGATATGGGCTTTGGCCCGCATCTGCTGGCAACCTTGGCGGCCAAGCGGCAGGGCGAGGTTTGTGTGATCTATCACCCGCCTGTTGCCGTGCGCGATTTCGCGGATCGCAAGGGGTTGGCGCTTGCCTTGGAAAATCAGGTGCGGGCTGGGTTGATGCCAGAGGGGGGCGCTGCCCCCCTATCCCCCCCGGAGTATTTGCCGAAATAAGAAGGGGTCAGCCAGCCATTGCCTTGTGCATTTCGGCCAGCGTCGCTGCCGGATCATCGCTGCGCCAGATTTCATCGCCGATGCCGAAGAAATCACTATGCGGGGCGAGTTGCCGGATCAGCGCAAGGTCAAGCGCGCCTTCGGCGACGACCGGCACTTCGATCATAGCGGACCACCATTCGAAAAGTTCCAGTTCGGCTGTGCGTCCGTCACCCAGTGGCGTGGTACCGACCGGGCCGAAGCTGACGTAATCCGCGCCGAGTTCACCGGCATTCATCCCGTCATGGCGCGACTGGCCACAAAATGCGCCGACGATGGCGTCAGGGCCCAGATCCTTGCGGATGGTTTTGACGGATCGCGCGGCATCGAGCAGATGCACACCGTCCAAACCCAGACGGTCCACCATGAGCACATGGCTTTCGATGACAAGCGCCACATCGCGGGCGTGTGTCACGGCGCGCAGGGCGTCGGCGGCTTTCGCGATCTTACTGTCATCCTTGGTCGCCAGCGCGAGGCGGACGCAGCCGACCTCGGTGCTGTCCAGACAGGCAACGAGCCTGTCAGGGAAAGTGTCGAGGTCAAATTCTGTCGGGGTGATCAGATAGATTTGCGGGGTGTCTTGGGCGTCCGACATGGGGCATTCCGGTTCATTGAGCTTTTGCCATCTCTAGCGGGGAACGCAGCGCTTGGCCATGCCTTGCTTGCCTTGGCCCCCGGTGCCGCGTATCAGGCGCAAAACCTGTCCAGAAAGCCTTTCCCTTTGTCTGATCCTCAACCCGCCTTTGTTCTGATCCGCCCGCAGATGGGCGAAAACATCGGGGCTGCGGCCCGCGCGATGTGGAATTTCGGGCTGGACCGGATGCGGGTCATCGCGCCGCGCGATGGCTGGCCCAACAGCCGCGCTGTCGCGATGGCCAGCGGGGCGGGGCGGTTGCTGGATGAGGCGCAGTTGTTCGATGACACTGCCAGCGCCATTGCCGATTGCGATTTCGTCTATGCGACCACCGCAAGGCCGCGCGGTCTGACCAAACCGGTGTTCTCGCCCGAGGCCGCGATGCAGGATGCCCAAGCGCGGATCGCGGCGGGCGGCAAGGTCGCGGTGATGTTTGGCCCGGAACGCGCCGGGATGGAGAATGACGATATCGCGCGCGCCAATGCAATTATCTCGGTGCCGGTGAACCCGGAATTTCCGTCGCTGAACCTTGCCCAATGTGTCTTGCTTTTGGGCTATGAATGGCGGCGGATCGTGACAGAGGTGACACCAATGCGGGTGGATGCGCTGGCCGATTGGGCGTCTCAGGTCGAGGTTGAAAAGCTCGCCGATCATTATCAGGAACGGCTGGATGAGGCGGGGTTCTTCTTTCCAGACCACAAGGCTGCGAATATGCAGATGAACCTGCGCAATCTGTGGTCGCGGATGCCGCTGACCCGTGCCGATGTGCAGATGCTGCACGGCATATTGCGCCAGATGGTTCGCTGGAAGGAACGCGGTTGACGGCTGTGGCAGTCTGACGCTTGCACTGCCGCGCGCGCGGACCTAGGTTCCGCCCAAATGACGGAGACCCGCAATGGCAACCAAACGCAGCATATTTGAAGAGGTCGGCGACAGCCCCAAACAGGTGGCAACGCCGGGCGGGATCAGCAGGGCCGGGCAGGGTGCGCGCCGTGCGATCCGTGCATGGCTGATGGTGCTGTTTGCGCTGGTCGTGGTGATGATCGCCGTGGGCGGGCTTACCCGGTTGACCGATAGTGGCTTGTCGATCACCGAATGGGCGCCGGTGACAGGGGCTTTACCGCCCTTGTCTGCCGAAGCATGGCAGGTGGAATTCGACAAATATCGTCAGATCCCGCAATATCAATTGATGAACCGGGGCATGAGCCTCGAAGAGTTCAAGGTCATCTATTATTGGGAATGGGGACACCGGCAGCTGGGCCGCGTGATCGGGCTGGTCTGGGCCTTGGGCTTTGTCGGCTTCCTCGTAGCACGCCAGATCCCCAAAGGCTGGACCGGGCGGTTGCTCCTCCTCGGCGCATTGGGCGGCTTGCAGGGCGCGATCGGCTGGTGGATGGTGGCGTCGGGGTTGGAAGAGGGGATGCTGAGCGTCGCCTCCTACCGCCTTGCCACGCATCTGGGGCTGGCTTTCGTGATCTTTGGCTTTATCGCCTGGTATATCTATCTGCTGGGCCGCGCGCCTGCTGATCTGTTACAGGCGAGACGCTCGGGCGATGCGCGGCTGGCGCGGCTGGGGTCGCTGTTGGTCGGTCTGGCCTTCGTGCAGATATTGCTGGGCGCGCTGGTCGCGGGCATCGATGCCGGCCGGGCCTTCCCGGACTGGCCATTGATGGCGGGCGGTTTCTTTCCACCCGATCCGTTCAGCCTGCAACCGATCTGGCGCAATTTCTTTGAAGATGCCGGGCTGGTGCAATTCATGCACCGCATGGCGGGCTATATTCTGTTTGCCTTTGCTTTGGCGCTCTGGTGGATCGCGCGGCGGTCGGCCAACCGGCATATCGGCGCGGCGTTCAATATGATGATGGCGGTGATGCTGGTGCAGGTCGTGCTGGGCATCTTCACGGTGATTTATGCAGCACCTGTGCATCTGGCGATCACCCATCAATTCGTGGCGGTGATCCTCTGGGCCATGATCCTGCGCGCGCGCTTTGTCGCGCAATATCCCAAACCACAATCTGTCCGGGGGCGTTGAGATGACAGCCTATGATGATCTGATGGCCTTTCAGCGCGAGACAGAGGCGCTGGCCCAAGTCGCGGGCCGTCTTGGCTGGGATCAGGAAACCATGATGCCGGATGGCGCCGGGCCGCAGCGGGCCGAGGAACATGGCGCCATGGCCAATATCCTGCATGCGCGGCGTGTCGATCCGCGCGTGGGCGACTGGCTGGCCAAGGCCGAAGCGGTGGATGAAGTGGCAGCGGCGAACCTGCGCCATATCCGCCGCAGCTTTGACCGCGCGACCAAGGTGCCTGCGCGTCTGGCCGCTGAACTGGCGCGCACCACGTCGCTGGCGCATCGGGTCTGGGCCAAGGCGCGGGCCGAGGAAGATGTCGCGGCTTTTCTACCGGTCCTGCAAAAGGTCCTTGATCTGCGCCGGGAAGAGGCGGCGGCGATTGCGGGTAATGCCGATCCCTATGATGCCTTGTTGGATGATTACGAGCCTGGCGCTTCGGGGACCAGCCTGAGCGCGATGTTCGCCGCCCTGCGCCCGCGCCTGGTTGATCTACGCGCTGCCGTGCTGGATGCGCCTGCGCCGCCGATGCTGCAACGCACTTTCGATGAAGCAGGGCAATTGGCGATGTCGCAAAAACTCGCGCTAGCCTTTGGCTATGACCTGAACATTGGCCGGATCGACAAGGCGGTGCATCCGTTTTCATCCGGCTCTGGCCTTGATGTGCGGATCACGACGCGGACGAATCCTGTCGATCCGTTCAATTGTTTCTATTCCACCATTCACGAGGTCGGCCATGCCGCCTATGAACAAGGCATCGATCATACGCATCTGCTGACGCCTGTTGGCGCAGGCGTGTCAATGGGTGTGCATGAAAGCCAGAGCCGGATCTATGAAAACCAGCTCGGCCGCAGCCGTGCCTTTACCGGCTGGCTCTATGGCCAGATGCGCGATGAATTCGGTGATTTCGGGATTGATGGTGAGGATACGTTTTATGCCTGCGTCAACCGCGTCAGCGACGGGTTCATCCGGACGGAAGCCGATGAGCTGCAATATAATCTGCATGTGCTGCTGCGCTTTGATCTGGAACGCGCGCTGATTTCGGGCGATCTGGCGGTGGCTGATCTGGAGGCGGCGTGGAATGACCGTTTCAAGGCAGATTTTGGCTTTGCGGTGGATCGTCCGTCGAACGGTGTCTTGCAGGATGTGCATTGGTCCGAAGGGTTGTTTGGCTATTTCCCGACCTATACTTTGGGCAATGTCTATGCGGGTTGCCTGCATCAGGCGCTGCGCGCGGCTGTGCCTGATCTGGATGCTGATCTGGCGCGCGGCGATATATCGCGCGCGACAGGCTGGTTACGGACCAATCTGCAGCAATATGGCGGTTTGCGGGAGCCGGTTGCCACGATCACCCATGCCGCAGGGATGGCCCCGGCAGAAGGGCCGTTGCTGGATTATCTTGAGGCCAAGTTCGCCGCGATCTACGCGATTTAGGTCCGGCTGCGCCGGAGCCTCGGGCGGGGATATTTTTACTCGGAAGATGACCAATCAGGGCGGCGCTTTTCGAGGAAAGCAGTGATGCCTTCATCGGTGTCGTGGATCATCATGTTTTCCACCATCACGGCGGCGGTGAAGGCATAAGCCTCTGCTGTCGACAGTTGCGCCTGATCGTAAAAGGCGGATTTGCCGATCTTGACCGCCACGGGTAGTTTGGTGGCAATGCTCTGGGCGAGGTCCTGTGTCGCGCTGGCAAGTTCAGCAGCAGGCACAGCGCGGTTGATCAGGCCGAGCGTTAAGGCCTCATCCGCCGCGATGAAACGCCCGGTGGTCAGCATCTCGAACGCGGCCTTGCGCGGGATGTTGCGGGTCAGGGCGACCATCGGGGTGGAACAGAACAGCCCAATATTCACGCCGTTCACGCCAAAGCGCGTGTCATCGACGGCAATCGCCAGATCACAGGTCGCGACCAATTGGCAGCCTGCGGCAGTGGCGATGCCATGGACCTGCGCGATGACTGGCTGTGGCAGGGACTGGATGCGCTGCATCAGGGCGGCACAGCGCGCAAAAAGATCGGCGAAATAATCGGCGCCTGCATCATCGGCCTGCCGCGCTTCCTGCATTTCGCGCAGATCATGGCCCGCGCAGAAAGCTTTGCCAGCGCCCGCGATGATCACGGCGCGGATATCGGGGTCACTGGCGATATCGTCCAAAGTTGCATGCAAGCCCGCCAGCATCGTATCGCCGAGCGCGTTCAGCCGCTCCGGCGCGTTCAGCGTCAGATGGGCGATATGGTCGCGATCTTCGCGCAGCAGGATATCCATCGGCTTGTCCTTTGTTTCGGTTCCGGGTCATGCTAGGCCAGCAACGGGAGTGAGGGAAGCCATGACGCTGAAGATGGATATCGCGGATTTACACGGGTTTCTGGCCGAGACCTTTCCGCAGGTGGGGACTGATTTCATCGTCGATGCGCTGACGCCCGCGGCAATCACCGTCCATATGCCGGTCGCCGACCGCCATTTGCGCCCCGGCGGCACGATATCCGGCCCCGCGATGTTCGCACTGGCGGATGTGACGGCCTATCTGATCATTCTGGCCAATATCGGACCACGCGCGCTGGCGGTGACGACCAATTGCAGCATTGATTTCATGCGCAAACCCGCAGCCGGGCAGATGCTGATCTGCGAAGCACGGTTGTTGAAACTGGGCCGGGCGCTGGCCGTGGTCGATGCGCTGATCTACAGCGCGGAGCAGGCGGCACCGGTGGCGCGCGCGAGTTTGACCTATTCGCTGCCAAAATGATGGGGTATTATAATACCTAATTTGCAAGACTTTGTTTTTGCTTATTTTATTCGGATAAACCCCGCTTGACGCGAAAGCTGCGGCGCTTATAAGCCCTCTATCCGAATGACCGTGGCGCAATGCCACCCCAAAACTTTGGTGAGATATGAAAACCTTTACCGCTACCCCGGCGGATATCGAGAAAAAGTGGATCCTGATCGACGCTGAAGGCGTTGTTCTGGGCCGTCTTGCCTCGATCATCGCCATGCGCTTGCGCGGCAAGCACAAGCCCTCCTTCACACCGCACATGGATATGGGCGACAATGTGATCGTGATCAATGCCGAGAAAATCCAGATGACCGGTAACAAGCGCGATGAGCGTTATTACTGGCACACAGGCCACCCCGGCGGGATCAAATCCAAGACCAAGGCCGAAATCCTTGAAGGCAAGCACCCAGAGCGCGTCGTCGAAAAAGCCGTTCAGCGCATGCTGCCCGGTGGCAAGCTGTCCCGCCTGCAAATGACCCATCTGCGGATTTTCGCAGGCGCGGAACATGGCATGGAAGCTCAGAAGCCCGAAGTTCTGGATGTTGCATCCATGAACAAAAAGAACACGAGGACCGCATAATGGCCGATCAAGTCAATTCGCTCGAAGAGCTGGGGCAGGTCGCTGAAGGTGTTGAAGCTGCGGCACCAACACCCGTCGCGCCCCCCCGTGAACCCAAGCGCGATGAGCTGGGCCGGTCCTATGCCACCGGCAAGCGTAAAGATGCGGTCGCCCGCGTCTGGATCCGCCCCGGTTCCGGCAAGGTCGTTGTGAACGGCAAGGAAATGAAGGTCTATTTTGCGCGCCCCGTGCTGCAGATGATCCTCGCCCAGCCGTTCTCCATCGCCGGTGTCACAGGTCAGTTCGACGTTGTGGCGACAGTGAAGGGTGGCGGTCTGTCCGGTCAGGCCGGCGCGGTCAAGCATGGTGTGTCCAAAGCATTGCAGCTTTATGATCCATCGCTGCGCCCTGCGCTGAAAGCTGCCGGCTTCCTGACACGCGACAGCCGCGTTGTGGAACGCAAGAAATACGGCAAGGCGAAAGCCCGTAAGAGCTTCCAGTTCTCCAAGCGTTAAGTTTGGCACATATTTGGAAAAGGCCCGCAAGCGCGGGCCTTTTCGCGTTTTCAGAGTGACGCCTAATCGGGCAAGTGCCGGATAATCTGACAGGTTTCTGCCGCGCGCCACCGTTTTGATATTGATCTTTCCACTGTGGCGATCAAGATCAGCCCATGTTCAAAAGGCTGACAAAAACCGAAGGCGGGCGCGGATTGCTGTTGATCAGCCCGCCGTTTTTCTATGCTTTGCTGCTGATGGCCTTCCCTTTAGGGGCGATCATCCTGTTCAGTTTCTGGACCCAGAATTTCATGGATGTCGATACGACATTCACCCTGAATAATTATCGCACGATCATCGACCAGCCGATCTATGGCGCGCTGTTGCAGCGGTCCTTGTTTGTGTCCGGCACGGTGACGCTGGTGACGGTGCTCTTGGCTTTTCCCATCGCCTATTTCGTCTCGTTTCATGTCCGGCCGGACCGGAAATCGCTTTGGCTGTTCCTGATCACGATCCCGTTCTGGACATCCTATCTGATCCGGGTGTTTTTGTGGAAAGTGATCCTGGGTTATAACGGTGTGATCAACACCGGCCTTCTGAATATCGGGATCATCGACGAGCCGCTGACATTCATCCTGTATAACGTGAACGCGGTGATCATCACCTTGGCCCATGCTTTCGCGCCTTTCGCGATCCTGCCGATTTTCGTGGCGCTGGAAAAGATTGACCGGTCGTTGCTGGAAGCGTCGCAGGACCTAGGCGAAAACAAGGTGATGACGTTTTTCCGCGTAACCTTGCCGCTTGCTATGCCGGGCGTGGTGGCAGCGGTGCTGATCGTTTTCATCCCGACCATCGGTGATTATGTGACGCCGGAACTGATGGGCGGGGCCGGGGGCAAGCTGATCGCAAATATGATCCAGACCCAGTTTCTGGCGCTGAACAATGCGCCGCTTGGCGCCGCATTGGCCGTAGTAGCAATGTTGTCGGTCACCGCGATCAGCCTGTTTTTCGTGCTGCTCAACCGCCGCTGGCTGCGGGGCCGGTCATGAGCCTGCGCATCTATGCCATCGCCTATCTGATCTTTCTTTACGCGCCGATCGTATTGCTGCCGATCTTTGCCTTTAATGATGCAACGATTATCGCCTTTCCTTTGTCAGGCTTTACCACCGAATGGTTTGATGCCTTGATGACCAATACCTCGCTGCATACGGCGGTGAAAAATTCGCTGTTCATCGCGGTGATGACGGCGATCCTGTCGACCTTGCTGGGGATCTGCGCGGCGCGGGCGGGTGCGATGTATCGCTTTCCTGTCAAGGCGGGGATCATGGGGTTCATCATGCTGCCGCTGGTGCTGCCTGAAATCATCGTAGCGGTGTCCTTGCTGGTCGTCGTGGTGCAGATTTTCGATCTGGGCCTGTCGAACTGGACGATCATCGCCGCCCATGTGCTGATCTGCACGCCATTCTGCATCGCCATCCTGAACGGTGCCTTTCAGAATCTTGATCCGAGCATGGAAGAGGCGGCGATGGATTTGGGCGAAAGCCGGTTCTCGGCCTTTCGGCTGGTGACTTTACCGCTGGTCATGCCCGGTATCATTTCCAGCATGCTGATCGCCTTCACCATCTCGCTGGATGAATTCATCATCGCGTTCTTTTTGTCCGGCACTAGCCCGACGATGCCGGTTTATATCTGGGGCCTGATGCGGTTCCCGGCGTCTTTGCCCATTGTCATGGCTTTGGGGACTATATTGGTCGCGCTGTCGATCATCCTGTTGACTATTGCAGAGCTTTTGCGCCGCCGCGGCATGGCCCGCGCCGGTGTGAAAGACAAAGGGGGCTTTCTTTGACAGCTTTGATCACGCTCAAGGGCGTCAATAAATATTACGGCGATTATCATGCTTTGCGTGACATCGACCTGACGATCAACGCGGGGGAGTTTTTCTCGCTACTGGGTCCGTCGGGCTGTGGCAAGACCACGTTGCTGCGGGTGATCGCGGGGTTGGAGGATGTCTCTGGCGGTGTCGTGATGATCGGCGGCAAGGATATGGCGGGTGTCTCTGCCAATTTGCGCCCGACCAATATGGTGTTTCAATCCTATGCGATCTTCCCGCATCTGTCGGTGGCGGAAAACGTGGCTTTTGGCCTGCGCAAACGGTCGGATCTGTCCAAGGACGATAAATCGAAAATGGTCGAAGAGGCGCTGAGCATGGTCGGCCTGTCCGGCTATGGCAAACGCGCCTCGCATGCTTTGTCGGGCGGGCAACGGCAGCGGGTGGCCCTGGCCCGCGCGCTGATCCTGAAACCCAAGGTCCTGCTGCTGGATGAGCCTTTGTCCGCACTCGACAAGAAAATGCGCGAACAGATGCAGGTGGAATTGATCCGCCTGCAACGCCATGTCGGCATCACTTTCATTCTGGTCACCCATGATCAGGAAGAGGCTTTGGTGATGTCCGACCGCATCGCCGTCATGTTCGAAGGCGAGATCGGCCAATTGGCC
Source organism: Yoonia sp. 67-2 (assembly GCF_035117555.1). Lineage (NCBI taxonomy): Bacteria > Pseudomonadati > Pseudomonadota > Alphaproteobacteria > Rhodobacterales > Paracoccaceae > Yoonia > Yoonia sp. 67-2. The sequence continues at coordinate 480,707 of NZ_JAYKPK010000001.1, read as the reverse complement.
GACCCGGAAACGCTGTACCGTCGCCCCAATTCGCGACGCGTGGCGGAATTCATCGGCAAGATGAATTTTCTGGCGGCTGAGGTGCATGACATTGGTGATCAGATCAATGTCGAGGTTGCGGGGCTTGGGCGCGTCAGCGTGAATGCGGAACAAGCGCCGATGGCACTGCACAAAGGCGCCGCCGTTGCCGGCGTGCGGCCAGAGACTTTGGCGATCCTGTTTGAGGGCGAGACGACCGACCGCAAGCTTGTCGATGGTGTCGTGGATGAGGTCGTCTATTACGGCGATATGACCTATTACGATGTGCGCGTGGCGGGGATCGACCAGCCGCTGAATATCGCGATGAAAAATCTGATCGGGCGGCCAGTGCTGGATGTCGGCACCCAGACCAAAGTCGTCTGGGACGAACGGTCGCTGGTGTTGCTGGCGTAGGGTGGATTGACATCCACCCTACTGATCCGGCTCCGCCGGAACGCGCCGCGCGGGGATATTTATACTCGGACGATGGGTTAGTTCAACGGCATGGCGAAGCGTAGGCCGACGGTTTCAAGCCCCGGATTGATATCACCCAGATCGGCGTTGGAGCGGTGGTCGGCCAGAACCGTCAATGTCGCGCCATTGTCGAAGGCATAGCCGACCCCAAGCGCGCCGCGAAATTCCAGCGGGCCGCCGAGGTCGGGGCCGTCGCCCTGCACATAAAGCCCAGGCATGAAGGACAGTTCGACAAAGAACGGGCCTTCGATCACATTCTGCGTCGTCCATTTGGCACCGGCACCCAGCCAGAGATCGCCATCGCTGGTCGCACTCGCCCCGATGACCGGCTGGAACGCGCCATAGCTACGCGCGAAATCATAGGTGGCATAGAGTTCTTCGCTGATAGTCTCGGATTGAAAATAGGTCTCGCTCAATTGCAGGGCCACGCGGGCAGGGGCCTCGCGCAGCGCGAAACAGCCTTTATCGCATTCGTTCAGATAAGTATCGGTCAGGCCGACAATGAAAAAGATAACTGCAAAAGTGCCGTCCATGATGCGTTCCTATGTGTCAGGGTCCAAGAGGCCAAGCCCGCGCAGATAGATACCGATGCCGGTTTCCAGCAGATCATCGGGCGGAAACGGGCTGGTCCGGCCTGGATTGCCGCGGGCGAATAATTCGACCACGCCATGCGACATCGCCCAGATATGGGCGCTGAACATCTGGGCGGGCGGGCGTTTGTCGGCGGGGATATGCTGGCTCAGCGCCGCTGCGGCTTTTTCCAGCACACCCATGGCGCGGGTTGCGACAGCATGCAGTTCCGCGCTGTGGTTGATCGAAACACCGGATTCGAACATCGCGATGTAATGGCCGGGATAGCGCCGCGCGAAGGCGAGATAGGCGCGGCCTGTCGCGGAAAAGGCGGCGAGCGCCGATGGTTGCCCTTTGGCATAGGCATGATCCATCAGATCGGCAAAGATGGCATAGCCTTCTTGCGCGGCCGCCGCGATCAGGTCTTCGCGTCCTGCGAAATGGCGATAGACGGCGGCGGGGGTGACGCCCGCCTCGCGCGCTGCCTCGGACAGGGTAAACCCGGTCGGCCCGCGTTTTTCGATCAGGTCGAGACAGGCATTCACCAGCGCCTCGCGCAGATTGCCGTGGTGATAGCCTTGTTTAGACATGTCTCAGGTCGGGGCCACCGGCGATCAGCGGGTCTGTCGCACCCAAGGCATCCCTATCTTTTCGCGTGTAATCAAGGCCTTGGAGGATGGTGCGTATCAGATTGACGCGGGCACGCCGTTTGTCATCGGCGCGGATCACGGTCCAAGGGGCAACTGGCAGATGGGTCCGGTCGAGCGTTTCCTGAATCGCGTCGGAATATTGATCCCACAGCGCCAGACCTTCGACATCGATCCGGCTGAGTTTCCATTGTTTCAGCGGGTCCTGTTCGCGGTCCAGAAACCGCTGCAATTGCGTGGCCCGCCCGACATTGAGCCAGATCTTGAACAAGGTGATGCCTTCCTTGGCCAGCATATCCTCGAATTCGGGAACCTGTTTGAACCAATTTTCGCGCTGGTCCGGGGTGCAAAAGCCGAACACATGTTCGACGACGCCACGATTATACCAGCTGCGGTCAAAGAGTGTCATTTCTCCCTTGGCAGGCAGATGCGCGATATAGCGTTGGAAATACCATTGCCCGGCTTCGGTATCCGATGGTTTCGGCAAAGCCACCAGTTTGGCGCCACGCGGGTTCAGATTGGCGCGGAACCGTTTGATCGACCCGCCTTTGCCTGCCGCATCGCGCCCTTCAAAAACGACGACAACGCGCTGGCCGGTGTCGCGCACCCAGGCCTGCATGCGGACCAATTCGACCTGCAGATCGTCCAATGCATCCTTGTAGTCATCCTTATCCCAGATTGTGTCATAGGGATAACTGGGGTTGAGAATGTCGTTTTTCTTGGAATCCGCGATGATGTCACGGATATCTGCCGGGGCCTCGGTCTTGAAATAGCGGCTGATCGCGCCGTCAAATGGTAGGTCCATGAAATCATCCCCGCTTTGTTGCCCCTTTATGGGCGCGCCGCGCGTCTAGCGCAATCCGGCGCGGGCGGCGGCGCGGTCGATGGCGGCGATTGCTGCGGGTTCATCGCTGTGATGCGGCTGGTGGCCGACGCCTTCGAGCCTTGTCAGATTGACGGTCGGGGCGATCTTGATCAATTCCTCGGCATGCACATGGATCGGAACGGTGTTGTCTGCGGTGCCGTGGATCACCTCGATCGGGATGGTCAGCTGGGGGTAAAGTGCGGTCATTTCCACCACGAAGGGGCGCAACGTGTTCACTTGCCGCACATTGGCGCGGAAGGTGCGTTCGCGCAGGGCCAGTTCGCCGCCAAGATGGGCGATATAGCCGGGCGGTGGGTCTTGCGGCGCGAAGGTTTCGGCTACGATACTATCGACGGTGCTGCGCGGGGTGAACGCCGTGATCAGCGGGATCACCAGCCCGCCGCCAATGGCGCTGCCGTTGACGGAATAATAAGCGCCAAGGTCGCCGGGCCAAGGCATCGACACACCGCCAAATGTCACGATAGCGGCAGCATTGGTCGGATCATCCAGCGTCAGGCCGGTCGTGCCCCAAGCCATCGCGACGATCCCACCAAAGCTGTGGCCGACGACCACGGGATCGGTGATGCCAAGAGCCGTGGCCGCTTCACGAAGCATGGCGACCTGCGCGTTGGGGTTGTCACCTTCGGTGGCGAAAGGCCCCGTGCTGATCCCCGGCACCCGGTCGGTATAGCCCAAACCGGGCCGGTCAAAGGCGGTGACGCGGTAGCGGTCGCTGAGTTGATCCATCAGCGAAAAAGTATAATCGCGCAGATTACCACCCGCGCCATGCAGCAGGATCACATCGGGACCTTCCCCTGCCTGCACATAATGCACCCGCCCACCCGTCACATTGACGAATTGGCCAATGGGGGGATAGGCCGCCTCGATCCGGTCCACCCGCTGCGATGCGGTGCAGGCGGTCAGGATCGCGCCGAGCCCGAGGGCGATGGCGGTGTAGGTGAGCGCTTTAAGTACCAATTTTATCCAACTCGAAATAGGTGGTCTGATAAATCTCGTTTATCCAATTGCCATATAGAAGGTGTGCATGGCTGCGCCAGCGGTTCTGTGGCATCTTCAACGGATCGTCATCGGGGTAATAATTCGCCGGGATATTGATCGTCGTGCCATTGGCGACGTCGCGGTCATATTCCTGTTTCAGCGTGCCGGTGTCATATTCGAAATGGTTAAAGACATAAAGCGCGCGGTGGGCAGGGTCTTCGACCAGCGCAGGCCCGGCCTCATCACTGGTGATCAGGGTTTTCAACCCTGGTGCTGCGTCGATTTCAGCCTGCCGCATTTCGGTCCAGCGGCTGACAGGGATCACGCAATCATCAGAGAACCCCCGCAGGTAGGGCGAGCTGGGCGCCTTGTTCTGATGCCGCAGGCAACCGAACAGCTTTTGATCCAGCAGATGTTTCCGCACACCATGGAAATAATTGATCATCGCCATCCCCCCCCAGCAGACGCCAAAGGTGGAATGGACATTGGTCTGGGTCCAGTCGAAAACCTGTTTCAATTCATCCCAATAGGTCACATCTTCGAACGGCAGATGTTCAATCGGCGCACCGGTGATGATCAGCCCGTCGAATTTTTCACCCCTGACATCGCTGAACGGGCGATAGAATTCCTCCATATGATCGGCGGCGGTGTTCCGCGTCTGATGTTCCGACATGCGGATCAGCGAAAATTCGATCTGCAACGGTGTCGCGCCGATCAGCCGGGCGAATTGGTTTTCGGTCTGGATTTTCTTGGGCATCAGGTTCAGCAAGGCGATCCGCAAGGGGCGGATATCCTGACGCGCGGCGGTGACTTCATCCAGCACCATGACGCCTTCTTTCGACAGAACATCATATGCGGGCAGGGCAGAGGGGAGTTTGATCGGCATGGGATTTATCCTGACAGAGGCGTTGAGATAGGCGGCTTAGCCCCGCATCTCAAGGGCTGTGGCGATCATGTCGATGAAACCTTGCGCATCCCTTACCGCCGCCACGTCATCCTGCGCGACAGTTAATCCCCAACGCTCTGCCATCGCCTTGTAGCGCGGCTGACGATGCGCCAAAGCCTTGGCAAAGGCCCAGCGGATGAAATCATCAGGGTCCACCGCATCGGGGGCCTTGTTGAATTCCGCCAGATAAGCCTGCCATGTGTCCAGCAGGAAAACCGGGTCATAGGACATCGGCTTGGGTTCGCGATCAAAGCGGCGGATCAGTTCTGCGGTATGGGCATCGGTGCCTTCGATCCAGACCATCAAGGTTTTGGCGGCAAGGTCGGTCATGATCGGATCATCGGGGTCATTCACATCGACCCATTCACAGATCGACCCGCCCGTATCGCAGACGAAATGCGGATATTGATAGAGGTCATGCGAGCGTTCGATGAAATGGCCGGTGTCGTGCAGCGCCGCGACCTCGGCCTTTTGAAACTGGTCCTGACGGTGGGTATATTCATCCCACGGCAGGCCGCCCTTGGCCGGATCCCCGGGTTTGCCCAGATAAGACGACATCGGCCGCAAATCGTTGAAGGATATGTTGGAGCCGATATAGATGCTGTCGCTTCGCAACAGATCGCGCAGGAACGGCACCTTCATCGCCTCGCGCTTGGCATTATCGGCGATATATTCACCCATATAGCGGGTGCCGATCCGGTAATCGATGGAATAATGGAACCAATCACCCGTCTCGCGCAGCATGCTGGATAAATAGGTCTTGCCTAGCCCCGACATAGCGAACAGCAGGACACGTTTTTGCGGCGCGGCGCGCCAGTCTGATGCGGATGTATAAATCATGCGCCTTGGGTAATCGGGACTGTCATGATCTGCCAGCGTTTTTTGCGCCGCAGCAGGGGCGCTGCCCCTGACCCCGGAAGTATTTTCAGAAATAAGAAGGGGGGCGCGGGGTTAAGCGCCGCGCCAGATCCAGCCGCCGCCCAAGATGCGGGTGGTGTCGAGGTCGTAGAACACGCAGGCCTGACCGGGTGAGACGCCTTGTTCGGCGACCAGCAATTCAACCTCGGCCTCGGTCGCGCTGATCGGACGCAGGACAGCCTCGGTCGGGGGCCGCGTGGAGCGCACACGCACACCGATCTGGCGTTCGGCGAAATCTGTGATCTTGCCGCCGCCGATCCAGTTGATTTCGCGGATCGGCACCCGGCGGGTGGCGAGCATATCTTTCGGCCCGACGATGACCTGTTTTTTTTCGACATCCAGACGCACCACATAAAGCGGGTCTGCCAACCCACCGATGCCAAGGCCGCGCCGTTGCCCCACAGTGTAATGGATCACCCCGTTATGCTGGCCCAGCAACTTGCCATTGATATCAACAATCTCGCCCGGTGCCGCAGCCCCGGGGCGCAGTTTTTCGATCACCGCAGCATAATCACCGTTGGGGACAAAACAGATATCCTGACTGTCGGGTTTATCCGCGACGCTCAGCCCATATTTGGCAGCCAAGGCGCGGGTTTCATCTTTGCTTTTGTGATGGCCCAAAGGAAAGCGCAGGTAATCCAGCTGGTCCTGCGTGGTCGAAAACAGGAAATAGCTTTGATCCTTGCCCGCATCGGCAGCACTGTGCAGTTCCGCGCCTTCCAGCCCCATCTTGCGCTGGATATAATGGCCGGTGGCCATGCAATCGGCTTCCAGATCCTTGGCGGTTTGCAGCAGATCCTTGAATTTCACCCGCTCGTTGCAGCGGATGCAGGGCACCGGCGTCGCACCACCCAGATAGCTGTCGGCGAATTCATCCATCACCGCCTCGCGGAAGGTGTTTTCGTAATCCAGCACGTAATGCGGAAAGCCCATTTCCTCGGCCACGCGGCGGGCGTCGTGGATATCGCGCCCGGCGCAACAGGCACCTTTCTTGGCCAAGGCTGCACCATGGTCATAAAGCTGCAAGGTGACGCCGACGACATCATAGCCTTCTTCGGCCAGCTTTGCCGCCACTACAGAGCTGTCAACGCCCCCGGACATGGCAACAACCACGCGGGTATCGGCAGGGGCCTTGGCAAAACCAAGCGAGTTCAACGGGGCTTCCAGCGGCATCATACAATCCATCAGGTCAAGATCAGCGACAAATATAGGAAAATGCTTTGCATTCTCAAGGTGCGGCTACACCTCTCGTTAAGTCATCCGCGTCATACCATCCCGGCAAGTTTGGGGAAAGGGGTGCCAGATGCGTATCAGAAAAGTACCGGGACCGCGCGCCGTGATATTGCCGGACGGGTCCAGCATGACGCGGGCGGATCTGCCGGACAAGGCGATCAAACGTTGGGTCGCGTCGCGCAAGGCCGCCGTGGTGCGCGCCGTCACGCATGGGCTGATCAACCGCGAAGAAGCGTTGGAAACCTATGATCTGTCCGAAGAAGAGCTGACCGAATGGGAAAAAGCCGTGCAAACCCATGGGGAATCGGCGCTGAAAGCCACCACAATGCAAAAATATAGACAACCTTAGCGTGTTATTTCTCTTGTTGCGCACAGGTAACGTGTGGTTAACCTTTTTGTGATCAAGGTGAGCTGCACACATGAAAGCGGAGAATCCTTATGCGCGTCCTGCTGGTTGAAGATGACCCGACCACCGCCAAAAGCATCGAATTGATGCTGACCCATGCGAACCTGAACGTCTACACCACCGATCTGGGCGAAGAAGGGATCGATCTGGCACGGCTCTATGATTACGATCTGATCCTGCTGGATCTGAACCTGCCGGATATGGATGGGCACGAGGTGTTGCGGCAATTGCGGCTCAGCCGGATCGACACGCCGATCCTGATCCTGACGGGCGATGACGGGACCGAAAGCAAGCTGAAAGGTTTCGGCTTTGGCGCTGATGATTACCTGACCAAACCGTTTCACCGTGAAGAACTGGTCGCGCGGATTCATGCGATCATCCGCCGGTCGAAAGGTCATGCGCAATCGATCATCCGCACCGGGCAGGTATCCGTCAATCTGGACGCCAAAACGGTCGAGGTTGCGGGCAGCATCGTGCATCTGACCGGCAAGGAATATCAGATGCTTGAATTGTTATCTTTGCGCAAAGGCACGACGTTGACCAAGGAAATGTTTCTGAACCACCTATATGGCGGTATGGATGAACCGGAATTGAAAATCATCGATGTTTTTATCTGCAAATTGCGCAAGAAATTGTCAGAGGCGTCGAATGGCGAAAACAATATCGAAACCGTCTGGGGTCGGGGTTACGTGTTGCGCGACCCCGAACCGGTGAAAGCCCCCGCAAGATTGGCTGTCGGGGCGTAATGCAAGGCTCTGCTCTCTGGACCTTGGCGTGATGGCTGCCTAACACTATCTGGCGCGCAACCGCATTGGGGACCAAGGTGAGCCAGAACGCAAAAAATGACGATATCGCGACCATCGCGGCAGAGGATCTGACCACAGATCAAGCCAAAGCAGAGCTGGCGCGGCTGGCGGATGTTCTTCAAAAGGCCAATGCCGCCTATCATCGCGAGGATGATCCGGCGATAGATGACGCCGCCTATGACGCGCTGAAACAGCGCAACGCCGCGATCGAGGCGCGCTTTCCCGCGCTCAAACGCGCCGACAGCCCCAGCGATCAGGTCGGTTCCGCCGTCGCGGATGGATTCGGCAAAGTGCCCCATGCGGTGCGGATGCTGTCGTTGGGCAATGCGTTCAGCGATGAAGATGTCACCGATTTCGACCAGCGCGTGCGCAAGTATCTGGGGCTGGGCGATCAGCCGTTGCGCTATACCGCAGAACCAAAGATTGACGGGCTGTCGCTGTCGCTGCGCTATGAAAACGGGGAACTGGTGCAGGCCGCAACCCGTGGCGACGGGGCCGTGGGGGAAAATGTCACCGCCAATGCGCGCACGATTGCGGATATCCCGCAAAGCCTGACCGATGCGCCCGCCGTGCTGGAAGTGCGCGGTGAGGTTTACATGAGCCACGCGGATTTCGCCGCCCTCAACACGCGGCAAGCCGAGAGAGGCGCGAAAACCTTTGCCAATCCGCGCAATGCCGCCGCCGGGTCCTTGCGCCAATTGGATGCGCAGATCACCGCCGCGCGACCTTTGCGTTTCTTCGCCTATGCTTGGGGGGAAGTGTCAGAACCGCTGGCGGATACGCAATCTGGTGCCATCGCGCGGCTGAAAAGCTTGGGTTTCGCGACCAATCCGCTGACCGTGACCTGCGACAGCCCCGAGGCGATGATCGCGCATTACCAAGGGATCGAGGCGCAGCGCGCGACCCTTGGCTATGACATTGATGGCGTGGTTTACAAGGTCGATGATCTGGCCTTGCAGCAACGCCTGGGGTTCCGGTCCACCACACCCCGCTGGGCGATTGCGCATAAATTCCCCGCAGAACTCGCCTGGACGGAACTGACCGGGATCGACATTCAGGTCGGGCGCACCGGGGCCTTGTCACCCGTCGCGCGGCTGGTGCCGGTCAATGTCGGCGGCGTCATGGTGTCCAACGCGACGCTGCATAATGGGGATTACATCGCCGGGCGTGGCGGCGATGGTCAGCCCATCCGCGAAGGCCGCGATATCCGCATCGGCGATTGGGTACAGGTCTACCGCGCCGGTGACGTGATCCCCAAAATCAAGGATGTGGATCTGGCGCGCAGGCCTGCGAATGCCGCGCCCTATGTCTTTCCCGACACTTGCCCGCAATGCGATTCCCCCGCGGTCCGCGAAGATGGCGACGCTGTGCGCCGCTGCACCGGCGGCTTGATATGCCCCGCGCAAGCCGTTGAAAGGCTGAAACATTTCGTCTCCCGCGCGGCCTTTGACATCGAAGGTTTGGGCGCGAAACAGGTTGAACAATTCTATGCCGATGGCTGGATCAAAACCCCGGTCGATATTTTTCAATTGCGCAGGCGCTACGGGCAGGGCCTCCAGCAGTTGAAGAACCGCGAAGGTTGGGGCGCGAAAAGTGCCGATAACCTCTTTGCCGCCATCGACGACAAACGCAAAATCCCGCTGCACCGGCTGATCTTTGCGCTGGGGATCCGGCATGTCGGCGAAAGCTCTGCGGCGTTACTGGCCAATCACTACGGATCATGGGCCGCATTCGCCGCCGCAATGGCAGAGGCCGACATCGGCAGCGGTGCGGCTTGGGAGGAATTGATCAGCATCGACGGTGTCGGTGCCGTGATGGCGACATCCCTGATCGCGACGATGCAGAACGCGGCAGAGGCAAACTCCATCGCCGCCTTGGTCGCCGAACTCGATGTGCAGGATGCCGCGAAGGTCGCCAGCGACAGCCCGGTGTCGGGCCTGACGGTGGTTTTTACCGGCACGCTGGAGCGCATGACACGGGCAGAGGCCAAGGCGCGCGCTGAATCCTTGGGCGCCAAGGTCGCAGGCTCGGTCAGCGCCAAGACCGACATTCTGGTCGCAGGTCCCGGGGCCGGGTCGAAGGCGGCGAAGGCAGAGGCGCTTGGCATCCGCACGATGGATGAGGATGGCTGGCTATCGCTGATTGCCGGCTCATGAAAGGCCGGCCAGAGGTTCTTTTCCCGCTGTTCGGCGCGCTGACCAGGCTCGACGGCGTCGGGCCGAAAACCGCGCAGATCATGGCGGATGCGGGTATCGAAAAACCGGCTGACCTCTTGTTCACCCTGCCGATTTCCGGCGTGGACCGGCGCAGGCGGGCCAGCATACGCGAGGTGATCGCCCCTTGCGTTGTGACGGTGGAGGTCACGGTGGGTCTGCATATGCCGCCCAAATCCAAGGGGAAACCTTACCGGATCGTGGTTGATGATGCAGAGACCAGTTTCCAACTCGTCTTTTTCCACCCGCGCGGCGATTACCTGCAAAAACTGCTGCCCACGGGCCAGCGGCGGGTGGTATCGGGCAAGCTGGAATTGTTCGACGGCATCGCGCAGATCGTGCATCCCGATCACGTCTTGCCCAGTGCAGAGGCGGACACAATCCCCGCCTTTGAACCGGTCTATCCGCTGCACCACGGGATCACGCAAAAGGTGATGTGGAAGGCGACAAGGTCCGCGTTAACCCTGTTGCCCGACCTGCCGGAATGGATCGATCCGGGCCAAAAGGCGCGTGAAGGCTGGCCCGATTGGGTAGATGCGCTGCACCTTGCGCATAACCCGCAATCATCCACCGATCTGTCGCCGCATCACCCGGCCCGCGCGCGGCTGGCCTATGATGAATTGATGGCGCATCAGATCACGCTGGCGCTGGCCCGGGCCAAGGCGCGGCGGGGCAAGGGCATCGTGTCCAAGGGTGACGGCGCGCTACAGGGCCGTGTCTTGGCGGATTTGCCCTATGCGCCGACCGGTGCGCAAATCCGTGCGATTAAGGAAATCGGCGCCGATCTGGCGGCACCGCAGCGGATGAACCGGCTGTTGCAGGGCGATGTCGGGTCCGGCAAGACTTTGGTCGCGATGATGGCCTTGTTGCAGGTGGTCGAGGCTGGCGGGCAGGGCGTGATGATGGCCCCGACCGAAATTCTGGCGCGGCAGCATTATGCCGGGCTGGCACCTTTGGCCACTGCTGCCGGAATACGGCTGGAGGTGCTGACTGGCCGTGACAAAGGCGCTGATCGCGCGGCGAAACTGGCAGCATTGCTGGCGGGCGATATCCATATTCTGGTCGGCACCCATGCGGTGTTCCAGAAAGACGTGCATTTCAATGACCTACGGCTGGCGGTGATCGACGAACAGCATCGGTTCGGTGTCGCACAACGGATGGAGCTTGGCGCAAAAGGCCGCGCCGTTGATGTGCTGGTGATGACGGCGACGCCGATCCCGCGATCACTGGCGCTCGCGCAATATGGCGATATGGATGTCTCGGTGCTGGATGAAAAACCGCCCGGGCGCAAACCGGTGCAGACCGCGCTGGTGTCAGCGGCGCGGATGGATGAGGTGGTCGCGAAACTGCGCGCCGCCGTGGCCGAGGGGCGGCAGGCCTATTGGGTCTGCCCGCTGGTCGAGGAAAGCGAGGTCATCGCGATGACCGCCGCCGAAGAACGGTTCAAACGGCTGCGCGCCGCCTTGGGCGATGATGTCGTCGGGCTGGTGCATGGCCAGATGCCGATTGCCGAAAAAGACGCCGCCATGGCGCGGTTTGTCAGCGGGGACACCCGCGTGCTGGTCGCCACCACGGTGATTGAGGTGGGGGTGAATGTGCCCAATGCGTCGATCATGATGATCGAAGGTGCCGAAAGTTTTGGCCTTGCGCAATTGCATCAGTTGCGGGGCAGGGTCGGGCGCGGCGATGCGGCATCCACCTGTCTGCTGATCTACCAACCGCCCTTGACCGAGAATGGCCGCAAGCGGCTGGAAATCCTGCGCGAGACCGAGGATGGGTTTCGCATATCGGAAGAAGACCTGATGATGCGCGGCGCCGGAGATGTGATCGGCACTGCGCAATCGGGTCTGCCACGGTTCCGCGTTGCCGATCTGGAACGGCAGGCGGGGTTGATGGCGGTGGCGCAATCGGATGCCCGCAAATTGCTGCATGATGACCCTGACCTGAACCTTCCCCGCGGAGAAGGTGCGCGCACTCTGCTTTGGCTATTGGAACAGGACCGCGCGATCCTTTTGATTTCAATAGGTTAAAAAATTCCTCACCGATGTTCCTAAAATGTTCTTTACACAGGCGATTCGTTATGTGATCAAGTTAACACAAGAACATTAAGGGAACATGAACATGGCGAAAGAAATTCAAACCATTCTCATCCGTTCGCGGCATACGCTGATCGGGGACGCCTTGGGCGTGATTGCCTTGATGGTTTTGTTGTTTGCCGGATTGGCCTTGCCCGGGTCAATCTGACGTCAAGCGCGGTTGTCCGGTCTGTTTCATTGCCTGTCCCACCTTGCAATGACCTGTCCCGCCCGCTGTCACGGGGTTTTGCCTCTCCCTGATGGTTATTGGATCGGATACCGCCAAACTCGCCGCCGCCATCCTGCCCGGGATGCGCGGCGGTTTTTTATGCGCGGGCCTTGGCGGTTTGCAGCGCGTCCAATGTCGCCTCGAAAGCCAACATTATCGAGGCATGGCGGTTCTTGTAATCGCGCGCAGGTTCCAGCACCGCCAGCCCGTCGAAAGGGGCGGCAGGCACCGGGCCATCCGATTTCAGCATGGCGTAAAGCGCATCGCGCCCTTGCTGGACCTGATCTACGGTCAACCCGACGATAGCGCCACCGATCACGGCAGCGGCGGCTTGTCCCAAGGCGCAGGCTTTCACATCCTGCCCGTAATCCGTGATCACGCCGTTATCGACCACCACATCCACCGTGACATTGGACCCGCAAAGCGGCGCACGTTTCTTTGCCGTCGCACTGGGCTGCGCTAGGCGTGCGGTGCGCGGCATATCGGCGGCCAGCGCCAGAATACGCGCGGAATAGAGTTTGATCATATCGGTTTCGGCTGACATCGCATTTGCCCTTAGGTGCAGTTCCCTTTAGATAGTGCCCTGCCTCCGGCTTGCAAAGGGAAACCCCATGTCTTTTGATCCTGCGACCCTGACCTATAATGACGCAGGGCTGATCCCCGCCATCGCGCAGGATGCCGCATCCGGTGATGTGCTGATGATGGCCTGGATGAATGCGGAATCGGTGGCGCGGACATTAGAGACGGGCCGGGTGACCTATTGGTCGCGCTCGCGCCAGTCGTTCTGGGTCAAGGGCGACACCAGCGGCCATGTGCAGGAATTGGTGGATTTCCGGGTGGATTGCGACCGTGATTGTATTCTGGTGACGGTCAACCAGACGGGTCCTGCCTGCCACACCGGGCGGCGGTCGTGTTTCTACAGGGCGGTGCGCGATGATGCCGAGGTCGAGTTGATGCAGCCTATGGCGCCAAACCCACCATCTGTCTGATATCTGACGGGGTCGCCCCCTCATCACGGAACTTCGCAATCGCCTTGGCATCGTGGCGCTTGGCAAGGCGTTTGCCGTTCTCATCCCGGATCAGCCTGTGGTGGTGATAGATCGGCGTCGGCAGGCCGAGCAGGCGTTGCAGGGCGACATGCATCTGCGTCGCCTCGGTCAGATCCGCGCCGCGCAGGACATCGGTGATCCCTTGCGCGGCATCATCCAAAACAACGCTGAGATGGTAAGAGGTGCCTCTGTCCTTGCGCCCGATGACGAAATCGCCAACATCGCGGCGCAAATCATCACGCGTCACTTCAATCTGCAAGCCATTGTTTTTAAACGACATAACCTCACGCGCTAATGTATCGATATCAAAGCGCAGCACCGCATCGCGTGGCGGCTTGCTTTCACTTTGTTGCAAATACTCCCGCCGGAGGCGGCGCTGCGGCTTGCAAATGCCGGGATAGATCAACCCATCAGGACCAATAGCAGCCCCTTCCTGTGGCGCGTTCAGAGCATCCTGAATATCGCGCCGCGTGCAGCTGCAGATATAAAGATGCCCGCGCTGCCATAGATCGTCGATGACCTTGTGATAGCTGTCCATCCTTTCGGATTGCCGCCAGACTGGCCCGTCCCATGTCAGGCCAAGCCATGCCAGATCCTCGTAGATCTGCGCCTCCCATTCGGGGCGGGCGCGGGTCTGGTCGATATCCTCGATCCGCAGCAGAAACTGACCGTCTGCGGCGCGCGCCATGTCATGGGCGAGGATCGCGGAATAGGCATGGCCCAGATGCAGCGGCCCCGTCGGCGACGGGGCAAACCGCGTGATCATTCGGCGGCAAGCGCCTGTGGCGCAAGCCAATCCTGCCAGTCCAGCTTGGCGCGGTCGGTATAGGCCTTGTACCGGTCCTTGCGCCCGCGACGGCCACCTTTGACCCCGTCCAGCGGCGGGAACAGCCCGAAATTTACGTTCATCGGCTGGAAAGTTTTCGCCTCTGCACCGCCGGTGATATGGGTGACGAGCGCGCCCATCGCGGTGGTGTTCGGCACGGGGGCGAGGGGTTGCCCCTGCAATTCCGCCGCAGCCATCCGGCCGGCGAGCAGGCCCATGGCCGCACTTTCCACGTAGCCTTCAACGCCAGTGATCTGGCCCGCAAAGCGGATATTGGGGCGCGAGCGCAGGCGCATCTGATCGTCGAGCAAAGTGGGCGAGTTGATGAAAGTGTTGCGGTGGATGCCGCCAAGACGGGCGAATTCGGCATCTTCCAGCCCCGGGATCATGGCGAAGACGCGTTTTTGCGCGCCGTATTTCATCTTGGTCTGAAAGCCCACGATATTATAGAGCGTTCCCAATGCGTTATCACGCCGCAATTGCACCACAGCATAGGCTTTGTTCTGTGGGTCATGGGCATTGGTCAGGCCGACAGGTTTCATCGGGCCGAAACGCAGAGTTTCGCGGCCGCGTTCAGCCATCACCTCGATCGGCAGGCAGCCGTCGAAATACCCGGCGGTTTCGCCTTCTTTGAATTCCGTCTTTTCCGCAGCCAGTAGCGCGTCGATGAAGGCCTCATACTGGTCCTTATTCATCGGGCAGTTCAGATAGGCGGTCTGTTCCTCCACCGTCTCGCCCTTGTCATAGCGTGACTGCATCCATGCGACGTCCATATTCACCGACTCATGGTAAACGATGGGGGCAATGGCGTCGAAAAACGCCAGCGCCTCGGTCCCGGTCTCTGCCGCAATCGCCTCGGCCAAGGCACCCGATGTCAGCGGGCCAGTGGCGATGATCCAATGACCATCATCGGGCAGGGTGGTGATTTCGTCGTAATCGACGGTGATATTCGGATGTGATTTCAGCGCGGCTGTCACGCTCTCCGCGAAAGGGTCGCGGTCCACGGCCAAGGCCCCACCCGCAGGCAGACGGTGCCGCGCGGCCATTTCCATGATCAAGCCGCCCGCCTGACGCATTTCCCAATGCAGCAGGCCGACAGCGTTCTGTTCATGATCGTCGGACCGGAAGGAATTGGAACAGACCATTTCCCCCAGATTGCCGGTGCGATGGGCGAAAGTGCCGACCTTGGGCCGCATTTCGTGGATGACGACCTGGATGCCCAGATTGGCGGCTTGCCAGGCGGCTTCGGACCCGGCCATGCCGCCACCGATGATATGGAGTGTGTTTTGCATATCCTGCATTTAGGCTGACGCAGGCCAAAAGAAAAGGCCCCGCATCTTGGCGCGATGCAGCCCCGGATCAAATCCGGGGCCTCTGCCTAAACCCTTAATTGCCAGCGGCGCGGAAAGCCTCGAAAAACCCGCGCCGGTCAAAGGTCGTCCCACCTTGCAAGCCCAGATCGATCCGCGCTTTCACGCCGACATAAAGCTCGTCATTGCTGGCATTGTTCTCTTCCAGCGCCACCCGGCCCAGCACACCGCTGAACACCGGGCCATTTTCCAGCGCATATTCGCCACCGACCTCAAAGGCGAGGCCATTGCCGCCGTCAAAGCTGACCCGGTCAACCGCGCCAATCGCGCTGATCCCACCGGCGAAATCGTAATTGGCCGCGGCGCCGACGATAAACACTTCTTCAAAGGCACCGTCGCCCAGCCCGGCATAGGCCTGCGCCGTGCCGAAGCCGTAATCATAGGCGCCCTGCACGCCGTAAGTGTCGATAGAGTCGTCATCGACCCAATCGCGCCCGAAATAGGCCCCAAGCGAGATATAAGGGTCCAGCGCATAGATCGCATGGCCGGTCAGGTTTTGCGCATCCGATCCGGCGATGGCAAAATCATAGGCCGTCACATCAAGCGCAAAGCTGACGCCTGCCATGGCCTCGAATTGTGCCTGACCGTAATAGGTGATGCCGCCCAGATCGTCTGTGTCGAAGGATTTGCTGTAATCAATGCCCAGCGTCGCCCCGGTAAACCCTTGTGCTGCCGCAGACCCTGCGGTCAGCATCAAAGCCGTCGTAAAAGTCAGTGTCCTGTACATCGTTTCTGCCTCTTGCTCGTGGCCCGGGTTGTCCCGGTGCCGGTTACGTATCTGCCTCGGTCTCATCGTCTCCTTGATCGGCGATCCAGGCCACAGAGACCACGGTTTCGCCTTTGCCTGTGTTGAACACTTTCACGCCGCCAGCGCTGCGCGACCGGAAGGAAATCCCTTCCACCGGAACGCGGATCGACTGACCTGTCGAGGTCACCAGCATGATCTGATCCGACATATCGACCGGGAAGGATGTGACCAGCGGCCCGCCGCGCATCGCCTTGTCCATCGCCGTGACACCCATGCCGCCGCGTCCGCGGACCGGGTAATCGTGGCTGGACGACAATTTCCCCGAGCCTTTGGCACTGATCGTCAGGATCAGGTTTTCGGCGGCGGACATTTCGGCATAGCGTTCCTGTGAAATCTGGCCCGGCGTTGCTTCTTCATCCTCGACTTCAGCATCATCGGCCAGACCGGCCATGGCACGGCGCATTTTGAGGTAAGCGGCACGTTCTTCGGCCTCAGCCTCGAAATGCCGGATGATGCTCATCGAGACGACCTTGTCATCGCCTTGCAACCTGATCCCGCGCACCCCGGTGCTGTCGCGGCCTTTGAAGACGCGCACATCGGTGGTGGGGAAACGGATCGCGCGGCCAGAATCTGTGACTAGCATCACGTCATCGTCCGGTGAACAGATGCGAGCATTGACCAAAAGCGTATGTTCATCAGGCAGTTTCATGGCGATCTTGCCGTTCGACTTGACGTTGGTGAAGTCTGACAAAGCATTGCGGCGCACATC
This sequence comes from Yoonia sp. 67-2, assembly GCF_035117555.1. Taxonomy (NCBI): domain Bacteria; kingdom Pseudomonadati; phylum Pseudomonadota; class Alphaproteobacteria; order Rhodobacterales; family Paracoccaceae; genus Yoonia; species Yoonia sp. 67-2. The sequence continues at coordinate 463,546 of NZ_JAYKPK010000001.1, read as the reverse complement.
GCCTGCAGATGTTGCAAAGACGATCTGCAGCGCGTCCCATTCTGCCTCTGGCCGGTCCACCGGCATGATCGCGGCAATCGACACGCCCTGCGGAATCGGCAGGATGTTGACGATGGCCTTGCCCTTGGCGGTGCGGCTGCCCAAAGGCAGACGCCATGTTTTCAGCTTATAGGCCATGCCATCGGTCGTGAAGAACAGCAATTGCGTATGGGTGTTGGCGACGAAGAGGGTGGTGACAACATCCTCGTCCTTGGTGCCCATTGACGACAGACCCTTGCCACCACGCCGTTGCGCGCGGAAATCGGCCAAGGCGGTGCGTTTGATATAGCCGCCGGAGGTGACGGTGACGACCATATCTTCCTTCTCGATCAGGTCCTCATCATCCATATCACCGGCCCAATCAAGGATCTGGGTGCGGCGGGGGACGGCGAACAGATCGCGGACCTCGGTCAACTCGTCGCGGATGATCTGCATGATCCGGTCGCGGGAGCCGAGGATTTCGAGGTATTCGCGGATCTTGCCAGCCAGTTCCTGCAATTCATCGGTGACTTCCTTGACGCCGATCTGGGTCAGGCGTTGCAGGCGCAACTCTAGGATAGCACGCGCCTGTGCCTCTGACAGGTTGTAAGTGCCGTCCTCATTGGCAGTATGGGTCGGATCATCGATCAGCTTGATATATTCAAGTATCGCGGCCGCAGGCCAAGGCCGCGTCATCAAAGTATGCCGCGCATCGGCGGCATCGGCAGAGGCGCGGATGGTGGCCACGACTTCATCAATATTCGTGACGGCCACGGCCAGACCGCAGAGGATATGGGCGCGTTCGCGGGCCTTGCGCAGCTCATACGCGGTACGGCGCGCAACGACCTCTTCGCGGAAATCGACAAAGGCGACAAGGAAGGCGCGCAAGGTCAGTTGTTCCGGCTTGCCGCCGTTGAGCGCCAGCATGTTGCAGCCGAAATAGGTTTGCATCGGGGTGAAGCGGAACAGTTGGTTCAGCACCACCTCTGCCGTGGCATCGCGTTTCAGTTCGACCACCACGCGCACACCGTTGCGGTCGGATTCGTCCTGCACATGGGCGATGCCTTCGATGCGTTTATCGCGCGCGGCCTCGGCGATGCGGTCGATCATCACGGATTTATTGACCTGATAGGGAATCTCATTGATCACAATGGCATAGCGGTCTTTGCGGATTTCCTCGATCACCGTCTTGGCACGCACGATGACAGAACCGCGCCCTTCAAGATAGGCTTTGCGCGCGCCGGACCGGCCCAGAATGATCCCGCCGGTGGGGAAATCGGGGGCGGGGATATAGTCGATCATTTCCTCTGACGTCAGATCGGGATTGTCGATCAGCGCCAATGTCGCGTCGATGACTTCGCCAAGGTTATGCGGCGGGATATTCGTCGCCATGCCGACAGCGATACCGCCCGCGCCATTGACCAGCATATTGGGAAAACGCGCGGGCAGGACGGTGGGTTCGCGGTCTTTGCCATCGTAATTGTCCTGGAAATCAACGGTATCTTTGTCGATGTCGGCCAGCATATAGGCGGCGGGTTTGTCCATCCGCACTTCGGTATAGCGCATCGCGGCGGCGCGGTCGCCGTCCATGGACCCGAAATTGCCCTGCCCATCCAGCAGCGGCAGCGACATGGAGAAATCCTGCGCCATCCGCACCAAAGCGTCATAGATCGCGCTGTCACCGTGGGGGTGGTATTTCCCCATCACGTCGCCAACGGAGCGGGCGGATTTACGATAGGATTTATCGTGCGTATTCCCGGCCTCATACATCCCATACAGAATGCGGCGGTGCACAGGTTTCAGACCGTCGCGCAGATCGGGGATCGCGCGGGATACAATCACGCTCATCGCGTAATCCAGATAGCTGGTTTTCAGCTCATGTTCGATGGTGACGGTTGGCCCGGCATGGGCCATCCGGGTGACCGGCAAATCATCATCGTTTTCAGGGGTTTCAGGAGTATCGTTCACAAAGGCCGCCTGTCTGCTATCTGCTATATTTTGTTACGGCATTCTAACAGACACCCTATCTGGGGTGCAATGCCGCATTGCAAAACATAGGTAAAACCGGCCCTATTTGGCCCGTTTCAGCATGCCGAACAGATCGCGTGGATCGTCCGGGTCGGCGATAAGGTCCAGATCGATGTAATAGGGCGTGTCCTTGATCTGTGCATGGACGTAACGCAGGGCGCTGAAATCCTCGATCGCGAAGCCGACACCGTCGAACAAAGTCACTTCATCAGCGGATGTGCGGCCCTTGGTCTGGCCGGTGATGACTTGCCAGAGTTCGGTCACAGGATGGTCGGGAGCCATCTGCTGGATTTCGCCTTCGATCCTTGTTTGTGGCGTGTATTCGACAAAGGTGCTGGCGCGCGCCACGATATCGCGGTGCAATTCGGTCTTGCCGGGGCAATCGCCGCCGATGGCGTTAATGTGGACGCCGCTGCCGACCATATTGTCGGTCAGGATGGTCTGCATATCCTTGTCAGCGGTCGCGGTGGTGATGATCTGCGCACCTTCCACAGCTTCTTCGGGCGAGGTGCAGGAGACCACGTTCAACCCAAGCCCCGCCAGATTGCGCGCGCATTTCGCGGTTGCGGCAGGATCGATGTCGTAGAGGCGGACGGTTTTCACACCACAAACCGCCTTGACCGCCAGACATTGAAACTCTGACTGTGCGCCATTGCCGATCATCGCCATCGTATCGGCACCGGGCGCGGCCAGATGTTTCGTCGCCACCGCCGTCATCGCTGCCGTGCGCAGGGCGGTCAGCAGGGTCATCTCGGTGAATAATTTCGGGTAGCCGGAATAGACATCCGACAGCACGCCAAAGGCGGTCACCGTCTGCAACCCTTCGCCCATATTCTTGGGGTGGCCGTTGACGTATTTGAAACCGTAAAGCACGCCGTCAGAGGTCGGCATCAATTCGATCACCCCGACATCGGAATGCGACCCGACGCGTGGCGTTTTATCGCCTGGTCCCATTTGGCGAAATCTTCTTCGATGGCGGCGGCCAGATCGGCGATGAAGGTCTCAATCCCGATATGATGCACCAGCCGCATCATATTATCGACGCTGACGAAAGGCTTTCAGGCTCATTTCATGCTCCGCGTGGGCCGGTCGAACACGCGGCGGCCCAGTAGGGAGGCTGTCAGATCAACCATCAGATTGGCGGTCTTGCCGCGTTCATCGAGGTAAGGGTTCAGTTCCACTAGATCGAGCGAGGTCACCAGACCGGAATCAGACAGCATTTCCATGACCAGATGCCCTTCGCGCACGGTCGCGCCGCCCGGCACGGTGGTGCCAACGGCAGGGGCGACGGACGGATCAAGGAAATCAACGTCCAGCGACACGTGCAGCATCCCGTCAACAGCAGCAACGCGGTCGAGGAAGCCTTGCAACGGCATCCTGATCCCTTCCTCATCAATCCGGCGCATATCGACCAGTTCGACATCGCCATCGGCGAGAATTTCATGTTCTGCCACATCAACAGACCGCAAGCCGATCATGCAGATATTGGCGGGATCAACACGGACGGGCAGGGGTGGGAAATCGTCAAACCCATCGCGCCCGGTCACGTAACCCACGGGCGTGCCATGCAGATTGCCGCTGTCGCTGGTGTCGGGCGTGTGGATATCGCTATGCGCATCCAGCCAGAGCGCGAAGAACGGACGCCCAAGTTTCTGCGCATGGGCGGCCATGCCGGAGACGGTGCCCGCCGCCAGCGCATGATCGCCACCCATGAAAATGGGGAATCCATCGGGGGCGGCTTTTTGCGCGGCATCGGCCAAGGTCTTGGTCCAGCCGACATTTTCGGCCAGCTTATAGACCAAGGGGTTACGGGGTTCGCCCACCGTAACCTCTGCCGGGGCAAGATTGCCCCAATCGGTGCAGCTATGCCCCAGCGCAGTGATCGCCTCTGCGATGCCAGCGGTGCGATAGGCATCAGGCCCCATCAAACAGCCCCGGCGGCGTTTGCCACAATCCACGGGGGCGCCAATCAATATGCAATGTTTATGTGTCATGGCGGCAGATTATCCGGAAACGCGCGGAGGGAAACCCTGTTCGTTGCGACCATGACAAAACACGCGGCGGAGGCCTTAGCGCGCGCCTTTGGGGCGGAGCAATGCGATGATCCAGATCGCCATCAGACCAAACGACAGGATCGCATTCCAGCTTGCCATCGACAGCGCGAGAAATTCCCAAGACACCTGATCGCACATCACGACGCGCGGGCCCTCAATGGCCAGAAGGTCATTGCCGGACAGGCCTTGCAGGCTGCCGCCGCCGGTGCAGGAGGTCGGACCTTCCCACCAATCCCGCTCAACCCCGGTGTGGAACACGCCGATAGCGCCGGTCGCGGCCGCTGCGACAGCGCCGAAAGCGGGCAGGGCGCGCCCGCCAAAGCGCAGCGCCAAAGCCGCGACCAGGATCGCGGCCACATGCGGCCAGCGTTGCCAAAGGCACATGGCACAGGGCGGATAGCCCAAGGCCTGAAACACGAAAGCCCCGGCCAGAAGTGCGAAAGACCCGGCACCAGCCAGCAAGATGAGAAAGTTGCGTGTCATAAGACCCCCAGCAATGCGAAACCGCCCAGTAACAGGACGCAGAACAGGATAAAGACCAGACCAAGGCGGCGTTCGATGAAATCGCGGATCGGTTCACCGAATTTCCACAGCAGCGCCGCGACAAGGAAGAACCGCAACGCGCGGGCCGCAATCGAGGCGAGGATAAACACCGGCAGCGACAATTGCGTGACCCCCGACGCGATAGTGATCACCTTGTAAGGGAAGGGGGTGACACCAGCGACCAGGACGGCCCAGGCACCATAGCTGTTATAGGTGGCGGCGAATTCGGTGAAATACGCCTCTTTCCCGTAAAACTGCAGGATCTGCACGCCGACCGAATCGTAAAGCGCAAAGCCGATGTAATAGCCGAACATCCCCCCCAGCACCGAGGCACAGGTCGCCACAGCCGCAATGATAAAGGCGCGCGTCGGGCGCGCGATGATCATCGGGATCATCAGCACATCAGGCGGAATCGGAAAGAAGGACGATTCGATAAAGGCCACCGCCGCCAATGCCCATAGGGCATAGGGCGTGCGTGCCAGCGAAATCGTCCAGTCATATAATCTGCGCAACATGGCCAAGCCCTTATTCGTCGGGCTGCTTAGGCCACGGCAATGATGCCCCGTCAAGGCAATGCAAATGCGATTGACGCCGTCTGCGGGCCGCATTAGGAAGCATCCCAGTGCCGATGTGGCGGAATGGTAGACGCAGGGGATTCAAAATCCCCCGGTGGTAACATCGTGTGGGTTCGAGTCCCTCCATCGGCACCAATAACGCCTTATGGCGTTGAGAATTCTCAAAAATACCCGCCATTCTCCGATGACATGGTCGCAGCCGTATCAACGATACGGCAGACGACGTATGACCACACCCCATTAAGGTTCATGCGCAGTAAACCTTGCAATCAGAACCAGTTTGCGTGTAAAGACAATTCAGGTACGATATTTGGACCAATAACGGATATCCGCCTGTATGCTGAGTTGTTTGTGTTAGTGTGCCGGGCTGTATCACCCGGTTTTTGTGTAACCTGACGCCTGTTGCGTCACCCGGCTGGGACAATACCCCTATGGAACAGCCCCTTGGTCTTGCGACGCAGAGTAACGCGTCCGACTGTGCTGACTTCACGCCCTTTGATGAATTTTCGCGGCATGATCTGCTTGATCTGACCGGTCCGCATGTACGCCAGATCGCGCATTTCACCGATCAGCCTGACAGCAGCCGCGTCAGATATCACTGCGGCACCGATCTTTCTTTTGCGCAGATCGCGGCGATTATCCCTTGCTTTACGGCGGGCACGATGATCGCCACCCCTGACGGGGAAATCCCGGCAGAGGCGTTGCGGCCCGGCGACCGTGTGCTGACCCGTGACAATGGTTTGCAGATCATCACCTGGGCTGGGCAAAAGACGATGACGATGCAGGATCTGCCGCTAACGTCCGATATGCGGCCGGTGCGCATCCGCAAAGGCGCTTTGGGCCAGAATTGCCCGGAACGCGATATGGTCGTGTCACCCAATCACCGGATGCTGATCGCGGCAGACCACCTGCGCGACAGCTTTGCCGAGACAGAGATGCTGCTGGCCGCCAAGCACATGACCTATATGCCCGGTGTTGATCCGCTGCATGTTCCGGATGTGACTTATATTCATTTCATGTGCGCGCAGCACGAGATCGTCTTTTCCGATGGCACATGGACGGAGACATTTCAGCCCAATGACGATTCGCTGCATGGGATTGATGCGGCAAAACGCACCGAATTGCTGACACTGTTCCCGGAACTGGCTTGCAGCACCGGACGCAAAGCCTATCGCACAGCCCGCAAGACCCTGTCGCAAGAAGAGGCCATGTTGGTGCAGGCTTAAAGCGTGGTCTTGCGCCAGGCCGCCCAATCTTCTGGCGTGTCCAGATCCAGCCTTGCGCTTTGATCGGGCAGGGGGACAAGGCAGGTTTCCGCCAGATGCGCCCTGACGATGGGTTCGCCGCCTTGATCACCCGTCAGGGTCGCGAAATCCGGGCGCAGGGCCGCGTCAAAGATGATCGGATGGCCGGGTTTACCATCTGTCGTCGCACCGCGCCAGATCAGGTGTTCGGGGTGCCGGTGTTGCGCGTCCAGAACCATGTGCAGATCGGCGCTGGTGATGGCGACCAGATCGGCGAGAAGGATCATGAACGCCTTGGTGTCCGGCAATTGCGCAACAGCGCCGCGCATCGTGGCCGACATGCCTTGCGTGCTTTCCGGCACAGCCAGAATGGTCACATTCAGATCGCTGATCGTTGCGGCGCGTGGATGGTCGCATGCAGGCAGGGCAACAAAGACGGGCTGACCCACTGCCTGCGCCATCAGCACCTGCCTGCGCAGCAAAGGCATGCTGTAGACTTCCTGCAGCAACTTGTCCGATCCCCGCATCCGGCGCGATTCGCCGGCTGCAAGGATCAGCACCGGAACCATGTCAGACCCCTGGATCAGGGAATGATCCGCGTGTATTTGCTGCCTTCCAATGTCGCGCCAAGGCGCAAGCCGGTCTGGCCAAAGACCACGGCGATCACCGGCGAAAGGGATGTGGTGGTTTCGGCGCGCAACATCTCGCTCTGGTTGCTGACGGCATAATCGATATTGGCACTGGCGGCCCAGCCGGGCGACTGCCGGAAATCCAGCAAGGCATCGGGCGTCATGAAGAACAGCACATAGCTGAATTGCTGCGCGCCGATCTGCAAACCGGCAGAGCCTGCTGTGGCGGAGTAATAATCCACCGTGGATGGCCCGACGCGCAAAGCCCCGCGCCCAAATGACCCACCCAGACCCAGACCGGCATTGGTCACCAATGGCATCACCAGCATGCCCGCGGCGCGTGTCGACAGATCGCGTGTGCCGGGGAATTCTGCGTACATCTGGTTCAGCGTCGCTTCGACCCGCGCATCGATCATCGCAGCGCCACCGCTGCCGACACCGTTGTCACATGCAGCAAGGGCCGCCACTGCCAAAGCACCAAGCGCGAAGCCGCGCCGTGAAAGACTGCTCATATCATGTCCGCCTATGTTCAAACCGGGGCGTTGACCGCCCTTCATGGTTGTAGATTACGCCATTGCGGACAAAGTGTCACGCTTTTGGTGCTTGTGACGGTTAATTCGCGCCGATGCGCTAGCGTTGCAGGACCTTCGCCGCTTCGATTGCGAAATAGGTCAGGATGCCGTCGCAGCCCGCGCGTTTGAAGCCAAGCAGGCTTTCCATCATGACCTTTTCGCCGTCCAGCCAGCCATTCTGGATCGCCGCCTGCATCATCGCATATTCGCCGCTGACTTGATACGCATAGGTCGGCACGCCGAATGTGTCTTTCACCTGACGGCAGATATCGAGGTAGGGCATGCCGGGTTTGACCATGACCATATCGGCCCCTTCGGCGAGGTCGCGGGCGACAAGGCGCAACGCCTCATCCGTATTGCCGGGGTCCATCTGATAGGTTTTCTTGTCGCCGGTCAGCGCGGCAGAGGCACCGACAGCATCGCGGAACGGGCCGTAGAAGGCCGATGCATATTTCGCTGCATAGCTCAGAATCGTGACATTGTGATGCCCGGCCCCTTCCAGTGCCATGCGGATCGCTCCGATCCGCCCGTCCATCATATCCGATGGCCCAAGAATATCCGCCCCGGCATCGGCCTGCGCCAGCGCCATTTTCACCAAAGCCTCTACCGTGCGGTCATTCACGATCTCACCATTCTCGACGAAACCGTCATGGCCGTTGATGTTGTAAGGATCGAGCGCGATATCCGTCATCACGGCGATATCCGGTGCTGCATCCTTGATCGCGCGGATCGCCTGATTGGTCAGGTTGTCGGGATCCCAGGCCATGGCGCAATCTTCGGTCCGCGCCTCCATCCCGGTATAGGGAAAGATGCAGATCGCGGGGATACCCAGCGCCTGTGCCTCGACCGCGGCCTTGGCAATCCGGTCCACGGTGCGGCGCATCACGCCGGGCATGGAGGCGACGGGGGTTTCGTCATCCTTGCCATCCATCACGAAAACCGGCCAGATCAGATCATCCACCGTCAGCGTGTTCTGGCGCGACAGCGCGCGCAGGGCCGGGGTGCGGCGCATCCGGCGGAGGCGGGTGACAGGGAAAGCAGGGGTAATCGGGTGCATGACAGCTCGCCTTCATTACGGTTTTGTCATGTGGTCGCATGGATTTTCCAGCACCACAAGTCTGGGCAATCCAAGGTGCTGCGGCTATGCTCGCGCCTGACGCGTATGAAATGAGATTGCCTTGACCTTTTCCGACCTGATTTTCAGCCAGATCGACTTTCGCACATTTTCAAACATCTGGTATTGGTTGGCCGTTGCTGTGACCTGGGCAAGTGTCAGCCATTGGATCATCGGCGTGCCGTTTGACATGATTTATAACGCCCGCAGGCACGGTGGACAGGCCATGCAGGATCTGGAACAGATCACTGCCATCAATCTGCGTCGTCTGCTGACCCTGACAGGGACGCCGGGGCTGGTCCTTGCTGCGATCGCGGCGTTTTTTATCACCACTGCGGCGATGCTCGGCTTTGGCTACCGGGTGGAATGGGCGCAGGGTGTGGTCTGTCTGGCCTTGCCACTGATCTTTGTGGCCGCGTTGACACTGCGTACCTGCCGCAGCCTTGCCGCGCATGAACCAACCGGCGATGCGTTGATCAAAGCCCTGATCCGCTTGCGGTTCTGGATACAGGTCATCGCGATGAGTGCGATCTTTTTCACCGCGCTTTTGGGCATGTATATCAACCTGAGCCGGATGCAGATGTTTTGAGCAGTTGACACGCGGCTGGTGCAGGATATCTCGGCGCAATGTCTGATCGCAATCATATCATCGTCAGCGGCGCCCCCGAAGGGTTTGACGCCAGATTGATCCTCGCCGAATTGGCCAAGGGTCAGCCCGTTTTGCATGTCGCGCGCGATGACAAGAGGCTGGCAGCCGTGCAGGCAGCCTTGGCGTTTTTTGCGCCTGCGGTGCCGGTCTTTGTCTTTCCGGCGTGGGATTGCCTGCCTTATGACCGGGTGTCGCCTAATACCGATATTTCCGCAGCACGGATGGCGACTTTGGCCGCCCTTGTGCATGGGATGCCGGGGCAGTTTATCCTGCTGACGACGCTCTCTGCGGCCACGCAACGGGTGCCGGCGCGGTCCGTGCTGCGCGAGGCGGCATTTACCGCCACGGTCGGCAAACGGCTGGATGAAAGCGCCCTGCGCGCCTTTCTGGTGCGGATGGGGTTCACACAAAGCCCCAATGTGATGGAACCGGGTGATTATGCCGTGCGTGGCGGGATCATCGACATTTTCCCGCCCGGCCAATCTGGCCCGGTGCGGCTTGACCTGTTCGGCGATGTGCTGGACGCTGCGCGCCGGTTCGATCCCGCCACCCAGCGCACGGTTGAAAAGCTGAGTGAGGTGGAACTGGCCCCGGTGTCGGAGGTGATCCTCGACGAAGCGTCAATCACAAGGTTCCGGCAGAATTATCGGATCGAATTCGGGGCGGCGGGGTCGGATGATCCGCTTTATGAGGCCGTCAGCGCGGGCCGTAAACATGCGGGCGTGGAACATTGGCTGGGCTTTTTTCAGGATAATCTGGAAACCTTGTTCGATTATCTGCCAAAGACCACGATCACGCTGGATGACCAGATCGGCCCGCAGCGTCTGGCGCGGTGGGAATCGATCTCTGACCAGTATGGCACGCGGATGCATGCGCTGACGCAAAAGGGGCGAATGGATTCGGTCTATAAGCCCGCGCCGCCGCAATTGCTGTATCTTGATGATGCGGCTTGGACCAAAGCCGTCGCCGACCATCGTGTCATGCAATTTTCGCCGCATAAGCAGTCCACCGGCCCCGGTGTGATTGACGCAGGCGGACGGATGGGCCGCAGTTTCGCGCCTGAGCGCCAGCAGGAAAACCTGAGCCTGTTCGGTGCTTTGGCGAGCCATATCAAGGCGCGCAGCGCTGTAGGTCCGGTGGTGGTCGCGTCTTATTCCGAAGGCGCGCGGGATCGGCTGGAAGGCTTGATCGAGGATGAAGGGGTGGGGGAAACCATCCTTGTCACCGACTTTTCCCGCATCGGCAAAACCGGTGTCTATCTGGCGGTCTGGCCTTTGGATCAAGGGTTTGAATCCCCCGGGCTGACCGTGATTTCCGAACAGGATGTGCTGGGCGACCGGTTGATCCGCAGCACCAAACGCAAACGCCGCGCCGATAACTTCCTGTCCGAGGCCAACAGCCTGACCCCCGGCGATCTGGTGGTCCATGTCGATCACGGCGTCGGGCGGTTTCAGGGGATGGAGGTGGTCACGGCGCTGGGGGCCGCGCATGAGTGCCTGCTGATTGAATATGCAGAGGAGTCAAAGCTCTATCTGCCTGTCGAAAACATTGAACTTTTATCGAAATATGGCCATGAGACAGGCCTTCTCGACAAACTCGGCGGCGGCGCGTGGCAGGCGAAAAAGGCCAAGCTGAAAGAACGCATCCGCCAGATCGCGGAACGGCTGATCCGGGTTGCCGCCGAACGCGCCTTGCGCAAAGCGCCGGTGCTGGAACCCGAAAGCGGGTTGTGGGATCAGTTTCTGGCGCGCTTTCCCTATGCCGAAACCGATGACCAATTGTCGGCGATTGATGATGTGCTGACCGATCTGGGCTCTGGTCAGCCGATGGACCGGCTGATCTGTGGCGATGTCGGTTTCGGCAAGACCGAGGTGGCGATCCGCGCTGCCTTCGTCGCCGCGATGGCCGGTGTGCAGGTGGCAATTGTGGCCCCGACGACTTTGCTGGCGCGGCAGCATTACCAGAGTTTTGCCGAAAGGTTCCGGGGGTTCCCGGTGAACGTGCGGCCTTTGTCGCGGTTCGTTTCGGCCAAGGATGCCGCCCTGACCCGTGACGGGATCACCAAAGGCACGGTGGATATCGTCATTGGCACCCATGCCTTGCTGGCGAAATCTGTGCGGTTCAAGAACCTTGGCCTGTTGATCATTGATGAAGAACAGAAATTCGGCGTGCAGCACAAGGAACGGCTGAAACAACTGCGCACCGATGTCCATGTTCTGACCCTGACCGCGACGCCGATTCCGCGTACCTTGCAACTGTCGCTGTCAGGTGTGCGCGATCTGTCGGTCATCGGCACGCCGCCGATCGACCGGCTGGCGATCCGCACTTATGTCAGTGAATTCGACACGATCACCGTGCGTGAGGCTTTGCTGCGCGAACATTATCGCGGCGGGCAGAGCTTTATCGTCGTCCCCCGGATCACCGATATGGATGAGATGGAGGCGTTTCTGCGCGATGAGGTCCCCGAGGTCAGCTATATCAGCGCCACCGGGCAGATGGCGGCGGGGGAACTCGACGACCGGATGAACGCTTTTTATGACGGTAAATATGACGTGCTGCTGGCGACGACGATTGTGGAATCGGGGCTGGATATCCCGACCGCCAATACGATGATCGTCTGGCGCGCGGATATGTTCGGGCTGTCGCAGCTCTATCAGATCCGGGGCAGGGTGGGCCGGTCCAAGACGCGGGCCTATGCCTATCTGACGACGAAACCCCGCCAGAAACTGACCGATTCCGCGCAGAAACGGCTGCGGGTGCTGGGATCGATTGACAGCCTTGGTGCGGGGTTCATGCTGGCGTCACAAGACCTCGACATTCGCGGTGCGGGCAATTTGCTGGGTGAAGAACAATCCGGGCAGATGCGTGAAGTTGGCTATGAGCTCTATCAGCAGATGCTGGAAGATCAGATCATGGCGATCCGGTCCGGTCAGGCTGAAGGCATCATAGATGACGGGCAATGGGCGCCGCAGATCAATCTGGGCGTGCCGGTGCTGATCCCCGAAGATTACGTGCCTGATCTGGATGTGCGTCTGGGCCTCTATCGTCGCCTGTCCAACCTGACGACAAAGGTCGAACTGGAAGGCTTTGCCGCTGAATTGATCGACCGTTTCGGCACTTTGCCGCGTGAGGTGAACACGCTGATGCTGGTCGTGCGGATCAAGGCGATGTGCAAGAAGGCGGGCATCAGCCAGCTGGATGCGGGCCCGAAGGGCGCGACAATCCGGTTCCACAATGACAAATTCGCCTCGCCCGCCGGGCTGGTGGATTTCATCAATGACCAGCGTGGCTTGGCCAAGGTCAGGGATAACAAGATCGTCGTGCAGCGCGATTGGGCTAAGGAACGTGACAAGATCCAAGGGGCCTTTGCCATCGCGCGGGATCTGGCGGGGAAGCTGGCGCAGGAAACGAAAAAAGCAGGGTGAACCCTGCTTTTTCCGGCCTCCGGCGGGGATATTTAGGCTCTGACGATGTTGATCAGGTTTCGCCAGGGCGTTTGATCTTGGTGGTCAGCCAAAGTGCGAGGCTGGCACCGACCAGCGCACCAATCGCCATCGGCATCGGTGTGCCATCGAACATCAGCGCGATGGGTGCGGCGATGATGACTGCACCCACGGTGCTGATGGCCGCGATGATCGAGGCGGCAAGGCCGGCGATATGGCCCATTTCTTCCATCGCCAGCGCGTTGAGGTTCCCAATGGTCAGCCCAGCCTGAAAGAAATTGCCGGTAACCCAGATCACATAGGTGCCGAAGGCCAGCCAATAGGGGCCGTCGGCGGCGGTGATCACGATCATCGCGACGGTAAGGCCGATCTGGATTGTCAGCATTGCTTTGATGATCGCGCGCATCCCCAGTTTCATCACCAAGGTCGCGTTCAGCACGCTGGCCGAGGCGGCGAAAATCGCGATACCGCCGAACCAGTAATGGAAATATTCGCCTTGGCCGAAGGTGATGTCAAAGACCTGCTGGGTCGAGGACAGGACCATGAACAGGATCGCGAAGACCAGCGTTTGCACCATGATCGACAGACGTGCCGTGCGATGCGCGAACATCTGGCCGGTGGCGCTTGCCAAGGCCTTGATGCTGAGCGGGCGGCGGTTTTCCGGGGTCAACGTCTCTGGCTGGCGAACCAGCAACCAAAGCAGGGTCGCGACCGAAAACAGCATGAAGGCCGCAAAGATCGCGCGCCAGCCAAAGCCAAGGATGATGAAATGGCCCAAGGTCGGGGCCAGCGCCGGGACCAGCGCGAAAACTGCCATGACAAAGGACATTATCCGCGCCATGTCGCGGCCTTCGTAAAGGTCACGCACCAGCGCGATGGCGACCACCCGTGGACCGGCAGCACCCAGCCCCATCAACACGCGGGCGAAGAGCATCATTTCCAATGATTGCGCTGCCCAGGCCATGCCGCAGGCGATGACATAGACAATCGCGCCACCGACCATCACAGGTTTGCGTCCGAAAGCATCCGACAAAGGCCCGGTGAACAAGGTGCCGAAACCCATGCCCAGCACGAAGCTGGTGATGATCAGCTGCGCATTGTTGAGGTTGCTGGGGCTCAGCGTCGCGCCGATTTCGGGCAGAGCGGGCAACATCGCGTCAATGGAAAAGGCGACTGTGGCGACAAGCATCGCCATCATGGCGATGAATTCGGTCTGGCCGAGCTTTTGTGTGGGGGCGATCATTCTGACTCTCCGACTTGCGCGATGATGTCGCTGATGACTTTGACCCAAAGGTCAGGTGGCTGTGCGCCGGGCACGGCATGTTGATTGGCGACAACAAAAGTCGGCACCGAAGTGATCCCCATTTCACGGCTATGTGCGTCACGCGCGCGGATATCAGCCGTGTCGGAATCGGATTCGAGCAGGCGGGTGATCAGCGCGGCATCCATCTCGGCGCTATCCGCGATATCGGCAAGCACGTCGTCACGACCAATGTCGCGGCCTTCGACGAAATAGGCTTTGAACAACAGGTCCACGACGAAACTCTGTCGCGCCTCGATGCCCGCCCAATGGATCAGACGATGGGCATTGATCGTGTTGGGGACGATTTTCATCGCTTCAAAATTGATCGTGACACCGGCCTTTTCGGCGTGTTCTGCAACAGGCACATAGGCTTTGGCCGCAGCCTCCTTGCTGCCGAACTTGCTTTCCATATAGGTTTTCCGGTCGATCCCGCCTGCTGGCATGTCCGGGTTCAACTGAAACGGGTGCCATTCCACGGTGAACGGATGGTCAGGGAATTGTGCCAATGCCCGGTCCAGATTGGCCTTGCCGATATAGCACCAGGGGCAGATCGGGTCAGAAATAATGTCAAGTTTGACCATGAAAAGGCCCCCTGTCAGCTATGGCATGTAAAGATGCCGCAGGCCTATCCCTGACCCGTGTCAGTTGCAAGATCGCGCGGCGCTGCTTAAAGAAATGTCATGTCTGATATTGATCCGCGCAACCTGATCCGCATCGCCCATGAAAATGGCGCGAGTTCTATGGCACAACCTCTCGACCTTGGGGCGCGGGTGCGGGAATTGCGCAAGGCGCGGGATTGGACGCTGGAACAGGCGGCGCGACAGGCGGGGCTGGCACGCTCGACCCTGTCAAAAATTGAAAACGGGCAGATGTCGCCGACCTATGATGCGTTGAAAAAGCTCGCCGTGGGTCTGGGGATTTCGGTGCCGCAATTGTTTACCCCGCCGTCCAAGGGGCAGGTCAATGGTCGGATGGCGGTGACCCGCGACGGTGACGAAACGGTGCAGATCACAACGACCTATGAACATGCGCTACTGGCCGAGGCGTTGAGTGCCAAGAAAATGCTGCCTTACCGCGCCCGGGTGCGTGCCCGCAGCATGGAGGAATTCGACGGCTGGGTCCGCCATGATGGCGAGGAATTTCTCTATGTCCTGACCGGACAGATCCGGCTGTATACCGAATTTTATGAGCCGATTGAATTGAAGCGCGGCGACAGCGCCTATTATGACGCGGCAATGGGGCATAATGTTGTGTCACTGAGCGCCGAGGATGCGACGATCCTTTGGGTCACGTCGCTTTCTTAACTTTTACGCCTCCGGCGGGAGTATTTTGGGAAATAAGAAGCTGAAAAGGCCCAGCATTGATCCGGGCCTTTTTGCTTTAGTCTTCATACCACCAGGCATCGGGTTGCCAGCCGGGCCAGTCGCCAAAGATCGGCAGGGTCTCGGGGTAGCGCAATTCCTTGGCATGCGCGATCCGGCTGATGTTCCATTGATAGATCGGGATCACATAGCGCCCAGCGGTCAGGATTCGGTCCAGCGCTTGCACCGTCGCAACAAAGTCCTCTTCGCTTTCGGACGTCAGCAGGCGGTTGATCATGGCATCCACCGCGGGGGATTTGATGCCCATCACATTCCGCCCACCGGGTTGGTCGGCGGCTTCAGAGCCGAAATAGCTATATTGTTCATTGCCGGGTGAAAGCGAAACCGCGACGCGGTAGAAGGTCATGTCGAAATCATAGGCATCGACGCGTTCCTTGTATTGCGCGCCATCGGCGACCGCGACTGTCGGGGTGATCCCGATCCGGCCAAGCGCCTGGCGATACATGTCGATGATCGCCTGATTTTCGGAACTGCCCTGTTCGAGCAGGATCTCGAACGTGAAGGCATTGCCTGCCTCATCGCGCAAGACACCGTCCTGTACATTCCAGCCTGCCTCTGCCATCTGGTCCAGTGCCGCGCGGGTGCCGGCGCGGTTCCGCTCTGACCCGTCGCCGGTGGGCAGGCTGTAACCTTCGATCGTGCCGGGGGTCAGATCAGCGGCGAAAGGTTCCAGAAATTCCAGCACGCGCCCCGTCGCGGGGCCGTGGTCTGTCGCTAGCGGGGAATTCGACCAGTAAGATGTGATCCGCGGCTGCGCCGATCCGGTCATCGCCTCATTGATAAAATCGAAGTTGAACGCATGGATCAGCGCATCACGCACCCGCCAATCAGCGAATTGCGCGCGGCGGCTGTTCATCACGAAACCCGTCATGCCCGATGGGCGTTCATGGCCCAGCACCGACATCACGACATCGCCATCGCGGGCGGCAGGGAAATCATATTGGGTTTCCCAGCGGGCGACGTTGAATTCGCGGTTGGTATTGACCTCCAGCGTCTTGAACGCCTCGAATGCGGCGGTTTCGTCGCCGAAGAATTCGATACGGACCTCGTCGAAATTATGCTGGCCGCGCTGGAAGGGCACATCAGCGCCCCAGTAATCGGGGTTGCGGCGCAGGCTGATGGACCGACCGGCATCGAAACTCTCGATCACATATGGGGCAGAGGTGATCGGCACGATATCCAGCGTGCTGTCCGCGAAATCCACGCCGTCCCATTGCGCCTTTTTCAGGATCGGGCGCATCCCGGCGATCAGCGCCAATTCGCGATCCTCGGTGTTGAAGGTGAAGCGGACAGAGCGGTCGCCGGTCTGTTCCATGCTCTCGACCCGCGTCCAGAAGCCAAGGTAGCGGGGATGGCCGATGGTGCCCAAAGTCTCGTAGGACCACATCACATCTTCGACGGTGACCGGGCTGCCATCGGAAAACCGCGCCTCTGGCCGCAGTGTGAATTCGACCCATTCCCGGTTCGGTCCGGTCTCAATCGATTCGGCCAGAAGCCCGTACAAGGTGAAAGGTTCGTCCAACGAGCGCGCCATCAGACTTTCGCCGACAAAGTAGCGCAATTGCCACGACACCGACCCTTTCAGGATGAACGGATTGAGGCTGTCATAGCCCCCCACCTCGGACGTGACGATGCGCCCGCCTTTGGGCGCTTCGGCGTTGATATAGGGCAGGGACACAAAATCAGGTGGCAGTGCAGGATCGCCATACATAGCTATGCCATGCTGAGGCTGGGCATGGACCAGACCGCCCGTGGCGAGAACTGCAATCGCGGTGCGGCAAATTGCCATCAGCCCGCCAAGATAAGATGCCATTTTTGTGATGTCCCCGTCAGATTTTTGATTTGCTTTCCACCACCGTAAAGATGGTTTTGAGCCTTTTCAAACTTTTAGCTTGGAGCCGGGCGACAGATTGCTTATAACAGGGGCACTGCTCGATAGGTTTCTTGCCTGTATGAAACCTGCCTCAATAACTTCACGCCCGCCTTGTGCGGGCGTTTTTTTATGGGCGATTCCGGCAGACAGGTGACCTTTGCAATTGCAGCATATAGGGTGAGTCGCAAAGCGACATCACAAGGAGCCTGACATGCAGCTTAAAGGTAAAACCGCCGTCATCACCGGATCAACCTCTGGCATCGGGCTGGGGATCGCGCGCGAACTGGCCAAAGCGGGCGCGAATGTGGTGCTGAATTCCTTTACGGATAGTAAAGAAGACCATGCCCGCGCCGCGGAAATCGCTGATGTGACAGGAGTCGAGGCGAAATATGTGCAGGCCGATATGTCCAAAGGCGACGATTGTCGCCGGTTGATCGTGGCTTCCGGGGGCTGCGACATTCTGGTGAACAATGCCGGTATTCAGCATGTGGCACCGATTCAGGATTTCGATCCCAAGAAATGGGATGCGATCATCGCGATCAATCTGTCATCGGCGTTTCACACAACTGCGGCAGCCGTCACTGGCATGCGTGAACGCGGCTGGGGACGAATCATCAATATCTCCTCCGCGCATGGCCTGACCGCCTCGCCCTATAAATCCGCCTATGTCGCGGCCAAGCACGGGATTATGGGCCTGACCAAGACCGTGGGTCTGGAAACCGCGAAAGACCCGATCACCTGCAATGCGATATGTCCCGGCTATGTGCTGACCCCATTGGTCGAGGCGCAGATCCCTGACACGATGAAAGAATACGGCATGTCGCGCGAAGAGGTGTTGGAAAAGGTTCTGCTGGAACGGCAACCATCCAAACAATTCGCCACGGTCGAGGAATTGGGCGGCACGGCGGTGTTCCTCTGTTCTGACGCAGCAGCCCAGATCACCGGCACATCGATTTCTGTCGATGGGGGCTGGACCGCGCAATGAAGCGGATCAATCTGGCCCTGCAAGGCGGCGGCGCGCATGGCGCCTTCACCTGGGGCGTGCTGGATGTGCTGCTGGCGGATGAAGAGGTTAAGATTGCAGCGATCTCTGGCACCTCGGCGGGGGCGCTGAACGCGGCGGCGCTGAAATCAGGCTATGTCCGCAACGGGCGCGACGGCGCGCGCGAAAATCTCGATTGGCTCTGGGGGCAGGTGGGTGCGGTCACCGATGACAGCATGTCGGATTGGGTATCGGCGCTGACACCATCCGCTGCGATGCTGGCCAAGGCGATGAAATATTCGCCCGCCTATGCGATGATGGACATGACCACGCGGATGTTGTCGCCCTATGTTTATGGGCCTTTGATGCGGAACCCGCTGGAGAACATTGTCAGCAAGTTCGAATATGACGCAGTTTGTGCGACCCATGGGCCGGATCTGCATATCTGTGCGACCAATGTGCGGTCAGGCAAGATCCGGGTATTTTCAGGGGATGAGATTTCATCCGATGTCATCATGGCCTCGGCCTGTCTGCCGACCCTGTTTCAGGCGGTGGAATTTACCGATCCGAAAACCGGCAAGTCAGAGGCGTTCTGGGATGGTGGCTATGCTGGAAACCCCGCACTTTATCCGCTGTTTAACAAAGACTTGCCAGACGATATTCTGGTCGTGAACATCAACCCGCTGTATCGCGAAGAATTGCCCACCGATGTGCAGGCGATCCAGAACCGGATTAATGAGATCAGTTTCAACTCTTCCTTGCTGCGCGAACTCCGCGCCATCGCCTTTGTCAAACGGCTGATCGCGGATGGATCGCTGACATCTGGCACGATGAAGGATGTCATCGTGCATATGATCTCGGACGATGTGTTGATGAACGAACTCAATGTCGCGACCAAGACGATCCCGCAGGCGGTGGTTTTGGCGCGGCTGAAAGAGGCCGGGCAGGCCGCGGCAAAGGCATTTCTGAAAAATCACAAAGCTGATCTGAACGTCAAAAGCACCATCGATCTGGCGGCGATGTTCAACTGATCAGTTTGATCGCCAAGGCCCACATCACAACGCCGATCAGCACATCAAGCCTGCGCCATGCGCTGGCCGATTGCATCACCGGTGCAAGCAAGCGGGCGCCATAGCCGAGGCTGAAGAAGAACGTATAGGACGCCAGCACCGCGCCGACTCCAAAGGCGGTTTTCAGTGCCGTGTCAGTGTATTGGGTGGAGACCGCGCCCACCAATCCCAAAGTGTCCAGATAGACATGGGGATTAAGCCAGGTGAAAGCAGCGCCGGTTGCCAGCACTGTCCAAAGCCCGGCAGATTGGCCCGCCAATTGCATCGTGTAATCACCCGTTACAGCAGCTTTGAACCGCAACGCGCCGTAGACAAACAAAAACGCTGCACCACCCCAGGCCATGATCTGCGGAAAAGACGGGTAGAGCGTGACGATATAGCCAAACCCCAACACACCCGCCGTGATCAGCACGGCATCGGATGTGGCGCAAAGCAGGCACAGCCAGAACACATGCTGCCGCGCCAGCCCTTGCCGCAAAACGAAAGCATTCTGCGCCCCAATCGCCAATATCAACGCAAATCCGGTCGCAAAGCCGGTGACACCCGCACTCAACATAAACTTACTCCGTCGGCGGGGGGAGGTCAGCGACGGCCTTGTTGCTGGGGTAAACCAACCCGGCAGAAATCACCAGTTTGGCGGCATCTTCGATGGACATATCCAGCTCGATAATTTCACTGCGCGGCAGGAACATCAGAAAGCCAGATGTCGGGTTCGGCGTGGTCGGCATGAAGACAGTGACAATGGTTTCGCCGTTCGACACTTTTGCCGCGATCTCTCCCTTGGCGTCGGTCGAGACAAAGGCGATGGCCCACATGCCCTTGCGCGGATATTCCACCAGACAGGCGGTGTCGAAGGATGTCTCGCGTTGCGAAAACACGGTTTCGGCAATCTGTTTTGCGGCATTATAGACCGAGCGGACCACGGGCATCCGGTCCACCATGCGTTCGCCCATCGCCAGAAATGACCGCCCGATCAGGCCTTTACCCAGCCAGCCGATGATGATGGTGAAGACGAGAAAGATCACCACACCGACACCGCGCACATTGACGGTGATTTCATTGCCCGGCGTGCGGCCAAGCAGGCGGTTTACCAAGGGCTCGGGATGGTAATAATTCGGCACAAAGGGCCAGACCCAGCTATCGACCCAGCCGACCACCGTCCAGATCAGCCAGAAGGTCAGCCCAATCGGCGCGACGATGATCAGACCGGCCAGAAAATTGCCCCGCAACCGGGCCATCACACTGGGGCGGGTCCGGCGTTTGGGATCTTTGATGACAGGGTCAGACATAGGCGGCATCCGGCTAAAACAACAGCTCCAGACGTAAGGTCGCATTCGCGCCGCAGCAAGCCGGATAATCCCTTGGCGGGGTTTATTTTATCATCGCCAGCGCGATCTTGGCTGCCAGCCGCGCATTGTTGCGCACAAGCGCGATATTGGCGGTCAGGGACCGGCCTTCGGTCAGCGCGAAAATCCGGTCGAGCAGGAAAGGTGTCACCGCCTTGGCGCTGATGTTCTGCGCCTCCGCCTCGGCCAAAGCCTGCGCGATGATCGGGGCGAGGGTTTCTGCCGCGATCTGATCTGCCTGCGGTATCGGGTTGGTGACCAATTGCCCACCGGGCAGGCCCATCGCCACGCGCATCTGATGGCTTGCCGCGATCTGGGCCGCATCATCCATCCGCAACGGCGCAGGCATGTCGGAGGCAGCAGACCAGAAGGCGGGAATACTGTCCTGATCATAAACGATCACTGGCACGCCAAGCGTTTCCAGTACTTCAAAGGTTTTCGGCAGATCAAGGATCGCCTTGGCACCGGCGCAGACCACGGTCACCGGCGTCAGCGCCAGTTCCTGCAAATCGGCGGAAATATCGAAACTTAGTTCCGCACCCTGATGCACGCCACCGATGCCACCCGTGGCAAAGACATGAATCCCCGCCAGATGCGATGCGATCATCGTCGCCGCAACGGTGGTCGCACCAGTGCCACCCATGGCGATACAGGCGGCCAGATCAGCGCGCGACAGTTTCGCGACATGCTGCGCCTGACCCAAAGCATCAAGTTCCGCCGGTTCCAGCCCGATATGCAGCGTCCCGTTCATCACGGCAATCGTCGCAGGCACGGCCCCGGCATCGCGCAGATCCTGTTCGACCAGACGCGCGGTTTCCACGTTTTGCGGAAACGGCATGCCATGGGTGATGATCGTGCTTTCCAATGCCACAATCGCGCGGCCATTGGCGCGGGCTTCGGCGACTTCGGCGGAATAGGTGATGGGGATCATGGTATTTCTCCTGAAACATAGGTGGCCGCGGCCTGACAGGCGCGCTGCAAAGCATCGGCGCGGGTCATCCCTTGCGTCTCTGACGCGATATGGGCGGCCATGAATGTATCGCCCGCGCCGGTCACACGGGTGACCATGACGGCAGGCGGGGTTTGGGTGATGATATCGCTGCCTGTCGCCTCTGACGCGGATTTGCCGCCATCGGTGACCAAGGCGCGCCGCGCACCACGCGCGATCAGGCCAGCGGCGGCCTGCGCCGAAGAGGCGAATTCCGTCTGGCAGAGCAACCCGGCCTCTTCCAAATTCACATAAAGCGTCGCGGAGGGATGCCCGAGCAGCGCCAGCAACCGTTCCGCCTTGCCCGGTGACGCGGGCGCCACGCGCAGATCGGCATTGCGGAACAATGGCGAGGTGGCTATTTCGCGCAGCAATTCTACCGTCAGATTGCCATCCAACGCCACAGGACCGGACCACGGGCTGTCCAGTGATCCCAAAGCACCGCTCGCCAAAGGGCGCAGGATTTTATCGCCTGCGGCCTCCAGTGAATGGGCATCGGCAATTGCGGCGATCAGACCGTTTGCGCCTTCGATGGCCATATAAACATCGGTCGGTAAATCCTCGGACCGGTAAACATGATCGCAGACCAGCCCTATCGCCGTCGCGGCAGCGATCAGTTCATCACCCTCCACATCGCGTCCTATATTGGTCAACAGGGCAGGGATCATGGCAAAGCGGCGCAACGTCATCGCGATATTCATCGCGACACCACCCGGCAGGCGGGTGATCCGCCCCGGCACGTCCGATCCCACACGCATATGGCTGGGCGCGCGCCCGATCACGTCCCACAGGACCGAACCGATGCACAGGATATCAGGCTGATGTGTCATGCCGCGCTTCTGCCTCGAAGTACGGGCAAGAGCAAGGCCCGTCCCTTCGACGTTGACACGGGCCAGCCGCACCTTACCCTTGGCAAGGTATTTACAGAAAGCGCGCCTATGATCGTGTCTCTTCCCAAACTGCCGGTCTGGATCAGCGCTGCGCTGCTGTGGCCGGTCACGCCGCTGATCGCGCAAGAGCCGGTGAATGATACCGCAATTGTCGAAAACACAGATTTGTCCGACGCCCCTGTCACGGCATGGGGCAGCGTTCTGCAAATGCTGCCACAGGGGTTTGAAAACATCCTGCCGGGTGGGCCGGTGCATATCCTGTTCGTGCTGGCCCTGCTTTTCCTGAGCAGGCGAAGCGGGCCGCTGATCTGGCAGCTTGGTCTATTCGCACTGGGTTATATCAGCGCGCTGACGCTGGGCGCCTACGGGATCATCAGCATATCGCCGCAGGTCGTCTTTCCGCTAATGGCGGTATCTGTCGTGATCCTTGCTATCGATAATATCTTTGGCAAAGTTTTCGGCATGCGGCGTGTCATCCTTGTCTTCGGGCTGGCGCTGATCCACGGCTTTGGCCTTGCCAATGGATTTGACGCATCAGTGCCTGCGATCCTGCCTGCGCTGGTCGGCTATATTATCGGGATCGAGATGGCCTTGCTGTTGGTCGCAGCCATCGTCGGGATCAGTATCTGGGAAGCAATCCGCGTCGATCAGGGCGTCAATGAGGTGCTGCAAAGCTATGCGATCTACGGCGTGCTTGCCGCAGCCGCACTGGCGCTGATCGCACTGAACCCGCCGTTTTTGGTGGCTATCCTGCACCAACCTATCTGGGTCTTTGCCGCACCGCTGACAGCGCTCTTTGCGCTGTGCGCTTTGTCCGTCACGATGCGGGACCGGATCGATGCCTATCATCACATTGTGGCCGTGCCAGTCTCAGCCGCGATGATCGGGCTCTGCCTCTATTGGTGGCTGGCACCGATCCTGCTCTGACCCCTTGCGCGCCACAGCACAGGCGTCTATAGCGCCCTCACTTAATCCCGCAAGCGGGGGCGGGTGTGCTGGGGAGAAATCCCAGACCATCCACCGGTTGGCCAACAGGCTGATCCCCCGCTGAGGCTGAAACCGGAAAGGAAACGACCATGGCTCTTCCAGAGTTCTCCATGCGTCAGCTTTTGGAAGCTGGCGTTCACTTTGGCCACCAGACGGCGCGCTGGAACCCCAAGATGGGTCAATACATCTATGGGTCGCGCAACGGCATCCATATCATGGACTTGACCCAGACTGTGCCATTGCTGGATCAGGCGCTGCAAGTCATCCGTGACACTGTCGCCAAAGGCGGCCGCGTTCTGTTCGTCGGCACCAAGCGTCAGGCACAGACACCGATCATGGAAGCTGCTGAAAAATCGGCCCAATTCTACATGAACCACCGCTGGCTCGGTGGCACACTGACCAACTGGCAGACCGTGTCGCAGTCGATCAACCGCCTAAAGGCGATTGATGAGGCATCGGCCAACGGCTTCGCTGGCCTGACCAAGAAAGAACGTCTTGGCATGGAACGCGAGCAGGGCAAATTGCAGGCATCGCTCGGCGGTATCCGCGAAATGGGCGGCGTGCCGGATCTGATGTTCGTCATTGACGTCAACAAAGAAGACCTCGCCATCGCCGAAGCCAACAAGCTGGGCATCCCCGTTGTGGCTGTGGTTGACACCAATTGTTCGCCTGCGGGCATTGATTATGTCATCCCCGGCAATGACGACGCGGCCCGTGCGATCGCGCTTTACACCGATCTGGCCGCCCGTGCTGCCCTTGACGGTATGACAGCGCAGCTTGGCGCTGCTGGCGTTGATATGGGTGCGATGGAAAATTACGCCGAAGAAACGCTGGCGCAAGAGGCCGCAAGCGCAGCTGAAGCCGCCAACGCGTAAAAGCGTCACAAAACTTTAGGGCAGGGGCGTTATGCCCCGCCTGACCCATTCCGTTAAAGGAGATTTAACATGGCAATCACCGCTGCAATGGTGAAAGACCTGCGCGACAGCACAGGCGCAGGCATGATGGACGCCAAAAAGGCGCTGACCGAAACCGATGGCAATATGGAAGCCGCCGTTGACTGGCTGCGCACCAAGGGCCTTGCGAAAGCCGCGAAAAAGGCGGGCCGCACCGCCGCCGAAGGTCTGGTGGCCGTCGCTGTGAAAGACGGTAAAGGGATCGCTGTCGAAGTGAACTCTGAAACCGATTTCGTTGCGAAAAACAGCGATTTCCAGAATATGGTCCAGAAGATCGCAAACGTTGCATTGACTGTTGATGATGTCGATGCGCTGAAAGCGGCTGATCTGAATGGCAAATCCGTCGAACAGACCGTGACAGACACTGTCGCCGTGATCGGTGAAAACATGTCCGTGCGCCGTATGGCAACGCTGACTGGCGGATCGGTAGTGACTTACGTCCACAATGCTGCAGCACCAAACATGGGCAACATCGGTGTTCTGGTCGCAATGAATGGCGATAACGAAACATTCGGCCGTCAGGTCGCGATGCATATCGCAGCAGCCAACCCATCGGCTTTGTCAGAAGCTGACCTTGATCCAGCAATGGTTGAAAAGGAAAAGCAGGTTCAGATCGATATCGCCCGCGAATCCGGCAAGCCTGATGCGGTGATCGAAAAGATGATCGTCGGTCGCATGCAGAAATACATGGCCGAAGTCACCTTGCTGAACCAGCAATTCGTCGTGAACCCGGACCTGACCGTGGCGGCTGCGGCTGCCGAAGCTGGCGTCGAGATCACCGGCTATGTGCGTCTGGAAGTCGGCGACGGTATCGAAGTCGAAAAAGAAGATTTCGCCGCAGAAGTCGCCAAACTGAACGGTTGATATCAACAAAATGCAAAGAGCGGCGCGCAGCAATGCGGGCCGTTTTTTTATTGTCGCTGACCGCTGCACGGCACCGCCACAGGAAGATAAAGGGCGGTGCCGCTGTGATCTGGATTGATCCAATTCTTTTGGACAAGAAAATCAATCCAGACCAGCATTCCCCCCCGCATCGGCAGCCAAAATCTGCCGCATCAAGGGAACCGGTCTCCCGGATTCCAGCAAGTCCCCGGAAATACAAGGACCTGCCAGCAGCCCCGCAAGTCGAGTTTCCTGCGGCGCTTACACAACATAGACACAACCATTGCGAACCTGTAGTCAGGTTATCCTGACTTTTACGTGTCTTTTCGTGTGATCATGGCTCAATGCGGCTGGGCTTGTTCTCAACCTGATACATCTGGTTGTAAAACGCGGCCTTCAGCACGGCCTGTGCTGTGGTCGCGACATCCAGCGCATCGCGCGCCAGCCGCAAATGTTTCTCTACTGTCGCCGGGGTCAGGCCCAGCAGCACCGCGATATCCTGAGTGGTCTTGCCATCACCGACCCATTGCAGCACCTCGCGCTGACGGTTGGTCAATTGTCGCATACCGCAAAGGGGCAGGGTCAGCAGTTTCAGATGCATGACATTGTTCATGACGGTGATTTCATCGCCATGCGCCGCCCAGACCTGCTCGACCTGATCCTGGGTGATGCCTGGCGCGGCTGTCAGCGCGATCGCACCTTTGGTCCGTTCCGACAGGGACCGGAAACTGATCGTATAGCCCGCCGTCACCTGCATCGAGCGGTTAAAGGCAAGCACCCGTCGTTCACTGGGTGTCAGATTTTCGACACAGGTCATATTCATCATCCAGCGCCAGCTACAGGCACCGTCATTGGCCATGGCCCATTTGATCATCGGGGCTTGAAAATACAGCCCTTCATCGAAAAACACCTTCATATATTCAGGGGTCTGGGTCGACAGCAAAACCCAATCCTGCCGGTTGCCCAAAGATTGCGGCGTCATATAGCGGGTATAGCCGTACATGATCCGGTCAAAACCAAAGCCCGCCATTTTATCGACATGCATGGCCCACAGATCTTCGACGCTGCCGGCATTTGTCATCCGGTCCAGATGGGCAACGAAATCCTTCACGCCGTAGCAGTACCCAGATAGTTGACCAATGCCTCCATCGCGAGCGGATAGCCCGCCGCACCAAAACCGCAGATTTGGCCGATAGCGACAGGGGCGATAAAGGATTTATGCCTGAAGGTTTCACGCGCGTGGATATTGGACAGGTGCAGTTCCACCACAGGCAACATGATCGACGACACCGCATCCATCAGCGCGACCGATGTATGGGTATAAGCGCCGGCATTCAGGATCACACCGTCATGCACACCGCGCGCATTATGCAATGTGTCGATCAGCACGCCTTCATGATTGGATTGCAGGAAGGTCAGAGTGACACCAAGCGCATCTGCCTTAGCCATGCACAGGTTTTCGATATCTTTCAATGTCGTAGGACCGTAAACTTCGGGCTGGCGCGTGCCAAGCAGATTGAGGTTCGGGCCGTTCAGGATCAGGATATGATGTTGCATAGGGGTTTTGTACCATCATTCAACCAATCCTATAAAGGAAAATGATCAGTGGCATGTACTCGAAACGTGATCAGTATATAATTAACATAATACTGATTATGCGCCTTATGGATTGATAGTCTAACTGCACCAAACCACGCCCTGCCTTAGCGCGGATGCGTCACGAATGATGTGCGGTCGCCCTTGGGCCGTGCCTCATCCGGCATCTCGCCAGTGACCAGATAGATCACCTGTTCGGCCATATTGGTCGTCAGATCGCCCATCCGTTCGATATTCTTGGCCATGAAATGCAGATGCATGCAGGCCGTGATGTTACGCGGGTCTTCCATCATGAAGGTCAGAAATTCGCGGAACAAAGCATTATACATCTGATCGACTTCGTGATCGCGCTGGCGCACATCCTCGGCCAGTTCCGCGTCACCGCGCACATAGGCGTCGAGCGTGTCTTTCAGCATCCCTTCCACCTCGCGCGCCATGCGGCGCAAGGCGGTGTCCGATCCGCTGACCGGCTGCATCTCGACCAGAACAGAGGTGCGTTTCGCAATGTTCTTGGCGTAATCGCCGATCCGTTCCAGTGATGCCGCCAGCCGCAGCACGGTCAGGATCGCGCGCAGATCCTTGGACACCGGCGCGCGCAGCGCAATCGTACGCGCAGCCTCTTCGTTGATCTGCTCTTCCAGATCATCGATGGCCTGATCAGCGTTGCGGACTTCTTCGGCCAGTTCGACATCGCGTTCCGCCAGCGACCGCGCCGCTTTCAAAATCGCATCTTCGACCAGACCACCCATCTTGACGATCAGCGTCGTGATCTGTTCCAGATCACGGTCATAAGCGGATGAGATATGGTCGGTCATCGCAATCTCCTGTCAGGGCTGGCCCCGAGAATAGCATGGTTCGTCGTCGCCAGTGTGGCACGGACGTAACAATTTTATGACAAAGGTGCCACCGGCAAAAAGACGGAGACAGTCGTGCCCTGCCCCAATTCGCTTTCGATCAATAAACGCCCACGGTGCCGGTTGATGATATGTTTGACAATCGCCAGACCCAACCCGGTGCCGCCCACCTCGCGCGACCGGTGGCTGTCGACGCGGTAGAACCGTTCGGTCAGCCGCGCGATATGGTGGGCGGCGATCCCGTCGCCTTTGTCGGCCACGCGGATCTGCACGCCCTGCCCGCGCAGCCGCAGATGATTGACGGGTTCTTCCAGCGTGATACGCAATTCTTTGCCGCTGGCCCCATATTTGATCCCGTTTTCGATCAGATTGCTGAAAACCTG
Organism: Yoonia sp. 67-2; assembly: GCF_035117555.1. NCBI lineage: Bacteria > Pseudomonadati > Pseudomonadota > Alphaproteobacteria > Rhodobacterales > Paracoccaceae > Yoonia > Yoonia sp. 67-2. The sequence continues at coordinate 435,188 of NZ_JAYKPK010000001.1, read as the reverse complement.
GGTCAATTGCCCCGCATCCCCGGGCACATGCATCGTGTCGCGCTTCAGATCAAGCTGCACGGCGACATCCGCCGCCGCCGCCTGCGGTTCCAGCCCTTTGATCACCGAGGCCAGCAAAGCCCCCAGTTCGACCTGTTCGCGCGGACGGACGCGTTCATCTTCCTCTACCCGGCTCAGCGACAGCAGATCATCCACCAGCCGGGTCATCCGGTTCGCCTCATGCGCCATGATGCCCAGAAACCGCGCCCGTGCTGCCGCATCATCGCGCGCCGCCCCGCTGAGCGTTTCGATAAACCCCAAAAGCGCGGTCAGCGGCGTGCGCAATTCATGGCTGACATTGGCCACAAAGTCGCGGCGCATCTTGCCGACATCTTCCGCCGCGCTCTGATCCTCGAATGACAGCACGACATCGCCATCAGCCTGTGCCACCAGCACCTGAAACGGCGTATCCTTGTCACGTTCGCGCGTGACAAAGCGCACATTCATCTTGGTGCCTGTCTGGCGGACCGTGGCAATCGCATCGATCACCGCCGGCTGGCGCAAGGCCGTGATATGGTGCTTGCCGATCAGATCCCCGCCCAGAAGCGCCTCCAGCGGTTGATTCGTTGCACGGATACGGTCATCGGGCCCGATCACCAGCACGGGCATCGGGATAGCATCGATCAGGTTCAGGATACGTTCAGTGGACACAGCAGTCCCTTTCATCAGGCGCAGGCGGATAAGTGGTGCTTTCAAGTCTCACAGGCAAGACCAAATTGTCGCGGGGGAATTAACCACTACTCTCGAATTGAATTCACCGTTAACGTTTACGAAACGATAACCAGTATTTGTGTCTTATATGGCGGCGCGACGTGACATGCATAAGATCAGTTTCGCCAAAGGTCCGGCAGAGGCAAAAATTGTGAAAGTATTGGTCGTGGGCGATGTCGCCCGTTGGAAACAACTTGGCCGCCTGCGCGATGACCTGTCCGGCTTCTGCTTTGTCGATATGGGTGAGCTTGATCATCAAAAGATCAAACAAATCGCCCCCGATCTGATCATTTCACCGCTGGTTGCCACAGGATTTGATGCTGTGGATGTCGCCAGACGTCTGCGCGCTGCGGCCTTTGCCGGGCGCTATTGTGCCGTTGTCGATGACGTGCCCAATCCAGAGATTATCCGGCAAGAGATCAGATCGATTGCCCCGGAACTGGATTTCGATCTGCTGGTTTTCCCGCGCAATGCTAATGCGGCCGCAGGTTCTGGCTGAACCGCAGCGCATTTTTCTGATAATGCAAGGCCGAGGCTTTGAGCCGCGCAATCGCCTGATCATCCAACTCGCGGATGATCTTGCCCGGCGCGCCCATGACCAGTGACCCGTCGGGAATCACCTTGCCTTCGGTGATCAGCGCCCCTGCCCCGATCAGGCAGTTTTCGCCGATCACAGCGCCGTTCAGCACAATCGCCCCCATCCCGATCAGTGAATTGGCCCCAATCGTGCAGCCATGCAGCATCACCTTATGGCCAATCGTGCAGCCCGCCCCAATTGTCAGCGGAAAACCCATATCGGTATGCAGCACGCAGTTTTCCTGAATATTGCTGCCTGCGCCCACGTGGATCGTTTCATTGTCACCGCGCAGCGTGCTGCCGAACCAGATCGATGCCTGCGCCGCGACCACGACACGTCCGATCACGTGACAGCCGGGGGCAACCCAGGCGTCAGCAGCGATTTCGGGTTCCAGATCACCAAGGGCGTAAAGGCTCATATCAACTCTCCGAACTGGGTTTGCAGGGCGCGGACATGGTCCACCAATTGCGGTTGCTGGCTGCGGCGCAGCCGTTCGGCGCTGATGATGGTTTTCAGCGCCGCTTCGGTCGCGTCGATATTGTCATTGATCAGCACATAATCATAGCCGTCCCAATGGCTGATCTCGTCCCAGCTTTTCTGCATCCGCTTTTCGATCACCTCGGGTGCGTCCTGCCCGCGGCTGACCAGACGGCGATGCAATTCGGGGATAGATGGCGGCAGGATGAAGATCGACAGCACATGCGGGCTGAGGGATGAATTGCTGATCTGCTGTGCGCCCTGCCAGTCGATGTCGAACAGCACGTCGCGCCCGGCCTCGATGGCATGCTGCACCGGGGCTTTGGGCGATCCGTAATAATTGCCAAAGACCAGCGCATGTTCCAGCATTTCGCCATCCGCAACCTGCGTCTGAAAGTCTTCGGTGCTGACAAAATAATATTCGCGCCCATCCTCTTCACCGATGCGCGGCGCGCGTGTCGTGGCCGAAACGGAAAACCGCAGGCTGTCATCCCAGACCCGCAACCGCCCGGCCAGCGTCGATTTCCCCGCGCCCGATGGCGAGGATAGGATGATCAAAAGGCCGCGTCGTTGCATGGTTTACTCCACATTCTGGATTTGTTCGCGCATCTGTTCGATCACGGCCTTCAGATCAAGCCCGATCGCCGTCAGAGTGCTGGATTGCGCCTTGGCGCATAAGGTATTGGCTTCGCGGTTGAATTCCTGTGCCAGAAAATCAAGCTTGCGGCCTGCAGGTTTGTCCTGCGCCAGCAGATCGCGCGCTGCCGCGACATGCGCATGCAGGCGGTCGATTTCTTCGGTCACGTCCGATTTTACAGCGATCAGGGCAAGTTCTTGCGCCACACGTGCTGGGTCGGCCCCCTCGACATTGTCCATCACACGGGCCAGCGCGCCTTGCAGCGTTACGCGCTGCGCAGGCGCGCGATCTGCTGCCGCCTTGGCGGCCTGTGCAGTCAGATCGGCGATCCGGGTCAGATGGCCGGTGATCAGGGCCAGCATCGCCGCGCCTTCGCTGGCGCGCATCGCGGTGAAATCCGCCAGAAGTGCTGTGAAATCCTGCGCCAGGCTCTGGACAAGCGCTGCATCATCACCCTGCGCCCCACTGCCGACCAAGACGCCACGCTGCGCCAGCACATCCGCCGCCGTGGGCTGGCCCAGGGTCACGCCCATCGCAAAGGCGCGTTCCTGCACCTGATCAAGCGCTTGCAAGACTGCCGTCAATGCACCCTCATCCAGCCGCAGCGCGCTGCCACCCTCATCGCGGGTCAACCGCAGCGCCACAGTGATACTGCCGCGCGTCAGAGCGCCCTGCAACGCGGCCCGCACAGCCTGTTCCAGACCGTCCAGCCCGTCAGGCAGGCGCAGCCGCAGGTCAAGACCGCGCCCATTGACGCCGCGCATATCCCGCACCCATGACACTGGCCCCAGATCACCGGTGCGGCTGGCAAATGCGGTCATGGAATGGATCATCGCGGGCCTCTTGCTTGGGTCTGCCCGCACCTAAGGGAAAACCCGGCCTTGGGGCAACCCGCTGCCGTTAACCCGTTAACACTTTGTTAAGTGAAGTTGCCGGATACTTAAGCTATGTCTGGCGGTGTAAATAGTGTGTCCATTCCGAACGGAATGGTGTTTTTCAGTTCCGAGGGTCTCATGTCACCAACGCGCGATCATCCCGAAAACGGGCGCGACAGTCTGCCAGGCGCCGATTGTCCGATTTTACGCAGTCTTGAAGCCTATTGGCAATCCTTGCGCCATGCCCGGCGTATTCCAGCGCGTAATGATATCGCGCCAGATCAGATCGACGCGGCCTTGCCCTATGCCTTTGTCCTGCAAAGGGTCGCCCCCGGTGTCGCGCGCATGCGGGTGGCAGGACAACGCATCCATGATCTGCTGCGGATGGATGCGCGCGGCATGCCGGTCAGCATCCTGTTCGCACCCGGCAGCCGCGACGCGCTGTCCGATCTGGTGGAAACCGCCTTTGTCCGGCCTGCGATCATCGCTGCCGATCTGATCGCACCGGCGCAGCTGTTTCACCCAGCGCTGGCAGGCAGAATAATGCTGCTGCCCCTGCGCGACGATCAGGGCAAGACCAGCCGGGTGCTGGGGGCCTTGGTGACCAAGCCAGTGACAGGCAATGCGCCAAGACGGTTTGATCTGGCTCCCGGACGGACGCTGCGGATCGACAGTCTGGCTATCGGACTGGTCAGCAGCCAGCCTTCACCACAGCAAAAGCCGGACGCGATACGCCCGGCTTTGCGATTAATCGTCAATAACGCCTGATCAACTGGCCTTGGCCTGGCCGATCTTGTTACGGCGGGCGGAAAGCTCTTCCGCCACAAGAAACGCCAGTTCCAAAGATTGAGAGGCGTTCAGGCGTGGATCGCAGGCGGTGTGATAGCGGTCTGACAGATCCTCATCCGTCACAGCCCGCACGCCGCCGGTGCATTCGGTGACATCTGCGCCAGTCATCTCGAAATGCACACCGCCGGGGATCGTGCCTTCGGCATTGTGGATGGCAAAGAATTCCTTCACCTCGCGCAGCACCGATTCAAACGGCCGGGTTTTATAGCCGGTCGAGGATTTGATCGTATTGCCGTGCATCGCGTCACAGGTCCAGACGACATTGGCGCCTTCTTCCTCAACCGCACGGATCAGACGTGGCAGGTGATCACCCACCGCCCCTGCGCCAAAGCGGGCGATCAGCGTCAGACGGCCCGGCTCATTGTCGGGGTTCAGCGACGCCATCAGCGCCTTCAGATGCCCCGATGTCATCGACGGGCCACATTTCAGGCCAATCGGGTTCATCACACCTTTGCAGAATTCGACATGCGCGCCATCCGGCTGCCGCGTGCGGTCGCCGATCCAGATCATATGGCCCGAGCCTGCCAGCATCTTGCCCGATGTGGAATCCAGACGGCAGAGCGCCTCTTCATATTCCAACAACAAAGCTTCGTGGCTGGTATAGAAATCCACCGTCTGCAATTCATGGTTCGTATCTGTCGTCAGACCGGCAGCCTGCATGAAATCCAGCGTATCGGTGATCCGGCTGGCCATGTCGGAATATTTCTGCACTTCATTGGCATCGGTAAAGCCGAGCGTCCATTGATGCACCTGATGCACATTGGCAAAGCCACCCGTCGAAAAGGCGCGCAAAAGGTTCAGCGTGGCGGCAGCTTGCAGATAGGCCTGCAACATCCGCTCTGGATCAGGGTTGCGCGCCTCTGGCGTGAAATCGAAACCGTTGATGATATCGCCACGGTAGCTGGGCAATTCCACGCCATCGATCACCTCGGTCGGTGCGGAGCGTGGCTTGGCCATCTGGCCCGCCATCCGGCCGATTTTCACCACCGGCACTTTCGCGCCATAGGTCAGCACCATCGCCATCTGCAACAGCACCTTGAACGTGTCGCGGATACCATTGGCGGAAAATTCCGCAAAACTTTCGGCACAATCGCCGCCTTGCAGCATGAACGCCTCACCCCGGCTGACGGCAGCAAGCTGCTTTTTCAGCTTGCGCGCTTCACCTGCAAAAACGAGCGGAGGATAGCTGGCAAGACGCGCCTCGACAGCCGACAACGCTGCCGCGTCGGTATAATCGGGCATCTGGACTCGTGGCTTTTTGCGCCAGTCCGATTTCTGCCAGTCAGTCATGGTCTTGCTCCAGTCAACTATTTCGCTTTTTGCCCGCGTGGTATAGCGCGCCTATCCGGCAGGGCCAATGCCAATCTGCACCACCGACATTTGCCCTTGTCGCGCAAGAGGAAAACTGGTGATGTCCCGCGACGTCCCAGCCAAAGTAAATCGCCATGAGCCAAGCCCCCCAGATCATCGATGTCGGCCCTGTCGCGAAACCGCGCCGGTTTGTCTTTGTGCTGATGGATCAGTTTACCATGCTGTGTTTCGCCTGCGCGGTGGAAAGCCTGCGCATCGCCAACCGCACGGCGGGCAAGCAGATTTACGATTGGGTGATCATCGGTGATGGCGGCGATATCGCCACCTGCTCCAACGGCTGCGCCTTCAAGCTGGAATCCGACCTGATCGAACTCGATCGTGACGACACGATCATGTTGTGCAGTGGGCTCGATGTGCAGAAAGCCACCAGCAAACGCATCCTCAACTGGCTCCGGCGCGAGGCGCGGCGCGGTGTGCAGGTCGCGGGGCTTTGCACCGCTGGCTATACAATGGCCAAGGCCGGGCTGCTCGACGGGAAACGCGCGACGATCCATTGGGAGAATCAGGACAGTTTTGCCGAAGAATTCGAAGATGTGATCCTGACCAAATCGGTGTTCGTGGTGGACGGCAACCGGATCACCACCGCTGGCGGCACGGCGTCCATTGATCTGATGCTGAAACTGATCGCCGATCACTTCAGCGAGGATCTGGCCAATGCCGTTGCCGATATCCTGATCTATTCCGCGATCCGCACTGATCAAGACACGCAGCGCCTGTCGATCCCCACCCGCATCGGCGTGCGTCATCCCAAACTGTCGCGGGTGATCCAGCTGATGGAAGGCAATATCGAAGAACCGATCAGCCCTGCCGTGCTGGCGCGCGACGTGGGCATGTCGACGCGGCAGCTGGAACGGCTGTTCCGCCGCTATCTGGCCCGCAGCCCGAAGCGGTACTACATGGAACTGCGGTTGCAAAAGGCGCGTAATCTCTTGATGCAGACCGATATGACGGTGATCAATGTGGCGCTGGCCTGCGGTTTTGCCTCGCCTTCGCATTTTTCCAAATGCTATCGGTCGCATTACGATACCACACCATATCGCGAACGCGGCAGCCACGCGGCTCGCCTGCCTGAGTGACGCAAGGGCAACGGATAATTCACTGAATCAAGGCGAGTTTAAAGGCCAAATCACTTTTGGTTCAGCCTTTCCTTTTGGAAACACCCTGCTAATCTGCGCCGCAGGGTAAAAATATCCAATAAGGGAGACGACAATGAAAAAACTGATGATGGCAACGACCGCCATGACACTGATCGCGAGCGGCGCATTTGCGCAGGACGTCAAGATCGGTGTGATCCTGGGCTTTACCGGCCCGCTGGAATCGATCACGCCTGCGATGGCAGCCGGTGCCGAACTGGCGATGGCCGAAGTCACCGAATCCGGCCTGTTGCTGGATGGCGCTGCGGTCGAATCCGTCCGTGCAGACAGCACCTGCCTTGATGCCGCTGCCGCAACGGCGGCTGCTGAACGTCTGATCACCTCGGATGCAGTCAATGCCATCATGGGCGCGGATTGTTCGGGCGTGACCGGCGCGATCCTTGCAAACGCAGCGCGGCCCAATGGGATCGTGATGATCTCGCCTTCCGCCACCTCGCCCGGCCTGTCCACTGCCGAAGATGATGGTTTGTTCTTCCGCACCGCCCCCTCTGACGCGCGTCAGGGCGTGATCATGACCGAAATCATTCAGGATCGGGGTTTCGACAGCGTCGCAATCACCTATACCAACAATGATTACGGCAAAGGTCTCGCCGATGCATTCCAGGCCGAATTTGAGGCTGCAGGTGGCACTGTGACGATCTCTGCAGCGCATGAAGACGGCAAGGCCGATTACTCTGCTGAAGTCGGCGCCTTGGCATCCGCCGGTGGTGACTTGCTGGTTGTCGCGGGCTACGTCGACCAAGGCGGGTCCGGCGTGATCCGTGCCGCACTCGACACCGGCGCCTTCGACACATTCTACCTGCCCGACGGCATGGTCGGTGCCGCGCTGAACGACCGTTTCGGCTCCGAAATTGACGGCACCTTCGGCTCCTACCCCGGCACCGACAGCCCGGGTGCGGCGCTGTTCGTCGATCTGGCCGAAGCGGCTGGCTTTGACGGCACCAGCACCTTTGCGCCTGAATCCTATGACGCTGCCGCGCTGATCATGCTGGCGATGGCGAAAGCTGAGTCGACCGATTCCGCTGTCTACAAAGACCACGTCATGGACGTCGCCAACGAACCGGGCGAAATGATCTATCCGGGCGAACTGGCCAAGGCGCTGGAACTGATCGCCGCTGGTGAAGACATCAACTACGAAGGTGCCTCTGCCGTGGAACTGATCGGGCCCGGCGAATCCGCTGGCAATTATCAGGAAATCGAATTCGTGGATGGCGTTTACTCCACCGTCGGTTACCGTTAATTCCACCTGATCGGAATCGAAGCGGCGCAGGGCATCACGCCTTGCGCCGCTTTTCAAAGCAAGACGGGCGATAACGTCCGCGCGCGGGGAGCAAAAATGATCGTCGTTGAAAATCTGGTGAAGACCTTTGGTGGTTTTCACGCTGTCGATGGGGCATCCTTGCGCATCGAACAAGGGTCCATTACCGGGCTCATCGGTCCAAACGGGGCCGGAAAAACCACGCTTTTCAATGTCATCGCCGGTGTTCTGAAACCAACCTCCGGGCGCGTCACGATGATGGGCGAAGACATCACAGGCCTGGAACCGCATCAGTTGTTTCACAAAGGGTTACTGCGTACCTTTCAGATCGCGCATGAATTTTCATCCATGTCCGTCCGCGAAAACCTGATGATGGTGCCTGCGGACCAATCGGGTGAAACGCTCTGGAACGCATGGTTTGGCCGCAAACGGATCGCTGATGAAGAACGCGCCTTGCGAGCCAAGGCCGATGAAGTCATCGAATTCCTGACCATTGAACATCTGAAAGACGAACGCGCGGGCAATCTGTCCGGTGGGCAGAAAAAACTGCTCGAACTGGGGCGCACAATGATGGTCGATGCCAAGATCGTCTTTCTCGACGAGGTCGGCGCAGGCGTGAACCGCACCCTGCTCAATACCATCGGCGATGCGATCATCCGGCTGAACAAGGAACGCGGCTACACCTTTGTCGTGATCGAACATGACATGGATTTCATTGAACGGCTTTGCGATCCGGTGATCTGCATGGCCGAAGGCCGCGTGCTGGCGCAAGGCACGCTGGCAGAGATCAAGGCCAATGAACAGGTGATCGAGGCCTATCTGGGCACCGGTCTGAAGAACAAGGATATGGTGGCCACATGAGCAATGCCTATCAGGACAGTCGTGGCAACAAGGACCGGTCCATCACCAACCCCGCCGGTCAAGGCAGCGAGATGCCACGCAACAAAAGCGGCAAGGTCACAGCCGCGCAGGGCAGCCCATTCCTGATTGGCGAGGCAATGACCGGCGGCTATGGCAAAGGCCCCGATATCCTGCACGATTGTACCATCGCCGTGGAACGCGGCGAAATTGCGGTGATCGTCGGCCCCAATGGTGCCGGCAAATCCACCGCGATGAAAGCGGTGTTCGGGATGCTGAACGTCCGCTCTGGCCGTGTCTTGCTGGATGGCGAGGATATCACCACGCTGACACCGCAGGACCGGGTGGTCAAAGGCATGGGTTTCGTGCCGCAGACCTCCAATATTTTCACCTCGATGACGGTCGAAGAGAACCTCGAAATGGGCGCCTTCATCCGCCGTGATGATTTCCGCGATACGATGATGCAGGTCTATGATCTGTTCCCGATCCTCAAGGAAAAGCGCCATCAGGCGGCGGGCGAATTGTCCGGCGGGCAGCGCCAGCAGGTCGCGGTCGGCCGCGCGCTGATGACCAAGCCCAAGGTTTTGATGCTGGACGAACCGACCGCCGGAGTCAGCCCGATCGTGATGGATGAATTGTTCGACCGGATCATCGAAGTTGCGCGCACCGGCATTCCGATCCTGATGGTTGAACAGAACGCGCGCCAAGCGCTTGAAATCGCAGATAAAGCCTATGTCTTGGTGCAGGGCCGCAACGCCCATACCGGCAGTGGCAAAGAATTGCTGGCAAACCCCGAAGTGCGCCGCAGCTTTCTTGGGGGATAGAGTGTTTTCAGTCGATACAACCAATAGAGCAGATTACTATGCTTATCTTGCACGATTAAATTTTGAGTGCGCTGATCATGCAGATAGAAAGATTGGCTTCCTGCCTGGTTATGAGTTGGCTGCGCCGCCGCCAGTTATGACACTTTGCGCACACGCAATTGAGCTATCTTTAAAATCTCTTCTCCTTAAAAACGGCAACAACGAAGATGAAGTTCGGAAACTAGGGCATGATCTTGTGAAATTGTGGGACACTTGTAAGGCAAACAACGCAAACTTGCCCCAGATCGACGAGAACATTCTGGCAATAATCTCAGACTTACTAACGTCTCATCGGCTTCGCTACGGTGAACAACCGAAACTGGGCAGGGTACCTGTATATGGACCACTCAGCGAACTGGTTCGTCAGTGTCTGGATCTTTGCGGCGCCCCCCAACTAGCAGATTTGGTGAATTAAATGGATTTTCTCAACGCCATCGTCGTGCTGGCCAATTTCGTGATAGTGCCGGGGCTGGCCTATGGTGCGCAGCTTGCTTTGGGTGCTTTGGGTGTCACGCTGATCTACGGCATCCTGCGGTTTTCCAACTTTGCCCATGGCGACACGATGGCCTTTGGCACCGCGATCACCATCATCGGCACCAATGCGCTGCTGGCGGCGGGGATCACCTTTGGTCCGCTGCCGACCGCCTTGCTCGCCCTGCCCTTTGGCATCGCGATCAGCTGTCTGCTGCTGCTTGGCACCGATTGGGCCGTCTATAAATTCTACCGTGTGAAAAAGGCGGCTCCGGTCATTCTGGTGATCGTCTCGATGGGTGTCATGTTCGTCATGAACGGGATCGTGCGGTTCATCATCGGCGTGGGTGATATCAATTTTGCCGATGGCGAAAGGTTCGTCGTGACCGCAGGTGGGTTCCGTGAGGCCACCGGGCTGGCCGAAGGGCTGGCCATCCGCACCACGCAGGTCATTACCGTGGTTGTCGCCCTGATCGCCATGGCGCTGTTGTTCTGGTTCCTGAACAAGACCCGCACCGGCAAATCCATGCGCGCCTTTTCCGATAACGAGGATCTGGCGCTGTTATCCGGCATCAACCCCGATTGGGTGGTCAAGGTGACATGGATGATTGTCGCCGCCCTCGCCACCACGGCGGGCGTGCTTTATGGGCTGGATAAATCCTTCAAAGCCTTCACCTATTTCCAGTTGTTGCTGCCGATCTTTGCCGCCGCCATCGTCGGGGGTTTGGGCAATCCGTTGGGCGCTATCGCCGGTGGTTTCGTGATCGCCTTCAGCGAAGTCACCGTGACTTATGCGTGGAAACGGGTGCTGACCTATGTCGTACCGGAAAACCTTGCCCCTGATGGCTTGGTCCAGCTTATGTCAACCGATTATAAATTCGCCGTCAGCTTTGCGATCCTGATCATCGTCTTGCTTTTCAAGCCGACCGGCCTGTTCAAAGGGCAATCCGTATGAACCCCGCAATCCGCGCACCGCTGCTGTTTGGTTTCGTCGCTCTCCTGATGATCGGGACCGGCCTCGTGCAGGGGTGGAATTCCACCCTGCTGATTCTCAATATGGGGCTGATTTCCGCGATCATGGCGCTGGGGGTCAATCTGCAATGGGGCTTTGCCGGCCTGTTCAATATCGGGGTCATGGGCTTTGTTGCCTTAGGCGGTCTGGCCGCCGTGCTGGTCGCCACACCACCGACACCGGGGGCTTTTGCCGCCGGGGGCTGGAATGTTCTGATCGGGCTGACACTGGGTGCCGCGACTGTCGTAGCCGCCGTGCTGGCGCAGACCCGGATGCAAAAGGGCCGCATCCGCAATCTGACGACCATCGCAATTCTGACTGTCGGCTTCTTTGTTTACCGCGCCGTCTTTGATCCCGGCGTCGTCGCGATCGAGGCGATCAACCCTTCGGTCAGCGGCAATATCGGTGGTTTGAACCTCCCGATCCTGCTGGCATGGCCCGTGGGCGGCTTGCTCGCCGGGGCGGCGGCCTGGGTCATCGGCAAGACAGCGCTTGGCCTGCGATCCGATTATCTGGCGATTGCGACGCTGGGCATTGCCGAAATCATCATTGCCGTCCTGAAAAACGAAGACTGGCTGTCGCGCGGCGTCAAAAACGTCATCGGCCTGCCCCGCCCTGTCCCGTTCGAGATTGAGTTGCAGCAGGACCCCGCCTTTGTCGAACGCGCGCTCAGCTTTGGGATGAACCCGGTCTGGGCCTCGGGGATCTATACCAAACTTGCCTATGCGGGCCTGTTTGCCATCGTGCTGCTGATCCTGCTCTGGATGGCGGAAAAAGCACTGAACAGCCCATGGGGCCGGATGATGCGCGCGATCCGCGACAATGAAACCGCGGCACGTGCCATGGGCAAGGATGTCACCGCGCGGCATCTGCAGATCTTCATCCTCGGCTCGGCCATTTGCGGCATTGCGGGGGCGATGATGACCACGCTCGACGGGCAATTGACGCCGGGCAGCTATCAGCCGTTGCGCTTTACCTTCCTTGTCTGGGTGATGGTGATCGTCGGCGGCTCGGGAAACAATTGGGGTGCCGTGCTGGGCGGTATCCTGATCTGGTGGCTTTGGGTGCAGGTCGAACCGATGGGTCTGGCGCTGATGCAGCTGCTGTCCAGCGGTCTGGCCGATGGCAGCGCAATGCAGACCCGGATGGTCGATGCCGCCGCCCATATGCGCCTGCTGACGATGGGTCTGCTGATGCTGATCGTGCTGCGGTTCAGCCCGCGTGGATTGATCCCCGAACGGTGACTTGTTCTTCACCTCTGCCCTGCTAGAAGGGGCAGAGGTGACAGGCGAGGGCGTTATGGTCGTGATCTTTCGGTGGCTGGTCAGACTGACCACAGGGGTTATCGTGCTGGTCGTGGCGCTGGGCGCTCTGGCCTATTATTTCGCCACACGCTCGCTGCCCGATTACAATGGCACAGCACAGGTCCCCGGCATTTCCGCCCCGGTCGAGATCGTGCGCGACAATGCCAACGTGCCGCATATCTTTGGTGACAGCGATCCTGACGTCTTCTTTGGCCTTGGCTATGCCCATGCGCAGGACCGGCTGTGGCAGATGACGATGCTGCGCCGCACTGTGCAGGGACGGCTGTCAGAACTGTTCGGCACCCGCACAATCGGGATTGATGAGGTTATGCGCCGCTATGACCTTTATTCCGCCGCCACAGCCTCTGTCGCCGCACAGGACGCCGAAACTCTTGCCGCGCTGGAAGCCTATGCCGATGGCGTCAATGCCTGGCTCGCAGAGGTGAACAAAGGTGCCTTGGGCCGCGGCGCGCCGGAAATGTGGCTGTTCAACCATGCCATCGCCCCATGGCAACCTGCCGATTCCATCGCGATTCTGAAACTGATGGCGCTGCAACTGACCTCCGGCGTTGAAAATGAAGTGCTACGCGCCCGCACCTCACTCATCGTCAGCCCCGACCGTCTGCGCGATATCCTGCCGGATGATCCGACCAGCGGTGTGGCGGCCCTGCCCTCCTATGCGGCACTTGTGCCGGGCGTTCCGGACTATACGCCCAATACCCGCATGGCCTATGACCCGTTGATGCCGGTCCCGCCACGCGCCTTGGCAGGCGCATCAAACGCCTGGGCCTCCAATGCGACACGTTCTGCTACCGGGTCCACCTTGATGGCCAATGACCCGCATCTGGGGCTGACAGCACCCAGCATCTGGTTTCTGGCACGGCTGGAACTGCAGGACGGTGGCGTGATCGGCGGCACCATCCCCGGCGTGCCGGTGATCCTGTCAGGGCGCAGCGCCAATCTGGGCTGGGGGCTGACCACGGCCAATGTCGATGATCAGGATATCTTTCTGGAACAGGTCAACCCCGACAATCCCGACCAATATCGCGGGCTCGACGGCTGGAAAAACTTCCGCGCCCGCGAGTCCATCATCAATGTCAAAGACCAGCCCGCCGTGACGATCCGCCTGCGCTGGACCGAAAACGGGCCAGTGATGCCGCCCGATCAGTTCGATCTGGGCACGATCACCCCGCAGGGCCATGTCACGGCGATTGGCTGGACCGCCCTGTCGCAGCAAGATACATCGATGTCTTCAGCCATGGCGCTGATGCGCGCGCGCTCTGTCACTCAGGCGATTGCGGCAGGTGAAGGCCATATCGCACCGGCGCAGAATATCACGCTGGCCGACCGCAACCGTGTCGCCATGCAGACCATCGGCGCGATGCCGATCCGTGACGCGGCGCATCAAAGTCAGGGCCGCTACCCCAGTTTCGGCTATCTGCCCGAAAACCGCTGGCAGGGTATCTTTCCCTATGCCGATAACCCGCGTTTCGTGAACCCCGAAGGCGGCATCGTCGGCAATACCAATAACAAGATGATCGACCGCCCCTTTCCCGACCACGTCTCCTTTGACTGGGGCGACACGCAGCGGGTGATCCGCTGGCGCAACCTGATGCAAGCGCGCGAGGTGCATACCCGCGACAGTTTCATCGAGGCGCAGCTGGATACCGTCAGCGTCACCGCCCGAACCCTGCTGACCTTCATGGGCGCCGATCTGTGGTTCACCGGTGACGCCGCCCCCGATGGCACGCCGGAACGGCGCAGGCAGGTCGCACTGGAACTGCTGGCGGCCTGGAATGGTGAGATGAACGAACATCTGCCCGAACCGCTGATCTATGCCGCCTGGGCGCGCGCGTTTCAGGCGCGGGTGATCCGCGATGAACTGGGGCCGCTGGCCGCGGAATTCACCCATCTGGACCCGGTGTTTCTGGAACGGATTTTCCGCGATGTGGATGGTGCATCCATCTGGTGCGACGTCATCCAATCCGCCCCGGTTGAGACCTGCACCGATATCGCAAGTCAGGCCTTGGACGAGGCGCTGATCTGGATCACCGAAAACCACGGCCCCGCGATCGAGGCTGTCCGCTGGGGCGACGCTCATCAGGCAACGCATGACCATCCGGTGCTTGGCACCACGCCGATCCTTGGCTGGATCGTCAATATCCGCCAATCGACCAGCGGCGATGACAACACGCTGATGCGCGGCCGCACCCGTGGCACCGGGCCTGCGCCATTCCAGAACGTCCATGCGGCAGGGTTCCGTGGGGTCTATGATTTCGCCGACCCGGATTCATCGGTCTTCATCTCATCGACCGGGCAATCAGGCCATCCGTTCTCGCGCTATTACGACAATCTGGGCGAGCTGTGGCGGCGCGGTGAATACATTCCGATGTCGCTGGACCCGGATCTGGCGCGCGCAGCAGCCGTGGGGGTCACGGTTTTGGAGCCCGCCGAGTAAAAACTTTTAAGCCTCCGGCGGGGATATTTATACTCGGAAGATGAGGATCAGAGGCGGTTGAAACGTTCTTCCTGCAAGGCGGTCCAGAACACTGTCATTTTATAGCCGTCTTCTGTCTGTTCGTCGTGCGTAACAATCCCGGCCTCGAACAGCCACGCGCGTTTGCGGCCATCGGCAAAGCCTAACGTCAGCACAGCCTCGGTGCGTGGATCTTTCAGCTTTTCCGGGATCGCGGCCAGCAATGCCGCCATCCCCTCACCCGTAATCGCAGAGACAGCGAACAGATCATCCGTGCGCGCGGCCTGATTGACGCGTGCCTCACGCGCTTCGCCTTCCAGCAGATCGACCTTGTTCCAGACCTCGATCAAAGGCGCGCCTTCGGCAACACCCAGCTTTTGCAGGATCGCCATGACATCGCGGGATTGTTCCTCGGTCTGGTCATGGCTTATATCGCGCACATGCAGGATCAGATCGGCGTCCAGCACTTCTTCCAATGTCGCACGAAACGCAGCCACCAGTTCTGTCGGCAGATCAGAGATGAAACCGACTGTATCGGACATGATGATCTCATCGCCCGTCGGCAAGGTGATCTTGCGCATCGTCGGATCAAGCGTGGCAAACAGCATGTCCTTGGCGAAAACATCCGCCCCGGTCAGGCTGTTGAACAGGGTCGATTTGCCCGCGTTGGTATAGCCCACCAAAGCGACAATCGGGAACGGCACTTTCGCGCGTGACGCCCGGTGCAACGCCCGGGTGCGACCAACCTTGTCCAGCTGACGGCGCAGTCGGACCAATTGATCATCAATCGCGCGTCTGTCCGCCTCGATCTGGGTTTCGCCGGGACCACCGACGAAACCAAGCCCGCCACGCTGCCGTTCAAGGTGGGTCCATGCGCGGACCAGCCTTGTGCGTTGATAGGACAAAGCCGCCATTTCGACCTGCAACACACCTTCGGACGTCCGGGCGCGGTCGCTGAAAATCTCTAAAATCAGCCCGGTTCGGTCGAGCAGCTTGACCCCCCAGGCCTTTTCCAGATTGCGCTGCTGCACAGGTGTTACCGGCCCATCGACCAGCACAAGTTCAACATCGGCAGCGGCAAAACTGGTTTTCAATTCCTCGATCTTGCCTTTTCCGAACAATTTGCCCGCATGCATCTTGGGCAGGCGCACGATATCGGACCCAACCACTTCCAGGTCAGGCAAGGCCGCAGCCAGCGCCACCGCCTCGGCCAAGGCAGGCACAGGCGCGCGGCGCGTATGGTCGGATTTGAGTTCCGGGTGCAGCACCCAGGCCCGTGTGACGGGCTTATCGTGTTCTTGCAAAACTATTCTTCGCCTTCATAAAGGCTGATCGGTTGCGCCGGCATGATCGTCGAGATCGCGCTTTTATAGACCAGCTGCGATTGACCGTCGCGCCGCAACAGCACGCAGAAACTGTCAAACCAGGTGATCACACCCTGCAACTTGACGCCGTTCACCAGAAAGATTGTCACCGGAACCTTGGTCTTGCGGACGTGGTTCAGAAATGCATCTTGCAGATTTGCTTTATCGGCGGCCATAACCACACCCTTTTTTTGTTCTTGTGACCGCAGACCGGCCCCCCATTCCGCTCTAGTATGTCCTGCTGATTGCAGAGTTTCCAGCCCCAAAAAGACAGGCGCACCAAGGACTAGCGCTGCCAGATCTCTGGATTGAACAGCGCGATAATCGCCAATGTCTCTAACCGGCCCAGCACCATGGCCCCTGCAAGGATCATCTTGGCCGCATCGGGCAGTTCGGAATAAAGGATCGGGGTTTCTGCGGCCACCACGGCCAAAGGCCCGGTGGTCGACAAGGCCGCGACAGCCAGCACCATGCCGGTTTCAAAGGCGACACCTGTCAGCGACAACAGCACCATGACCCCCGCGATGCTGAGCGCGAAAAGCATGAAGAACACCCATGAAATATAGGCCCCCTGTTTGCGGATGCGCCGCGCATCGCGCCCGCCGCCGCCCACCGATGACGGTGACAGGAGGCGTTCCTGTTCGCGTTCCAGATGCCGGAACAAGGCATAGATCCGCAACAGCTTGACGCCACCCGCCGTGGTCGCCACGCCGCCGCCGATCAGCGCCAGACCGATCAGGAACAGCCCGGGCGTGCTGAGCCGCGACCAATCTGTCGCCCCGTCCCAGGCGCGCGATTCAAAGCCCGTCGTCGTCAGGAAAGACGTAACGGTGAACAAAGCGCCCCAGAATGATGTGAAAACATTGCGCAGGCTGGTCCAGCCGCTGCTGTCCGGTGTCCCGGTATAATGGCGCGCAAACAGCAGCAACGTCACCAGAACAATCAGCACGATGGCGGTGATGAATTCAGGATCGCGCCACAGAACCTGATTTCTTTCGCCGGTGATTCCGCGCGAAAACGTCAACCGCGACAGGGCAAAAGCAAAGAAAGCAAAAATCAGCACCTCACCCAGAAACCCCGAGGCGGCGAAATTCAGCCCGCCGATCGGCGTGATCCCGGATGTGGACAGCACCGCCATGGCATGGGCCAGTGCGACATAAGGTCGCTCGCCCAGCATCATCAGCCCGATCCACAGCATCAGCGTCAGCCCCATATAGACCGGGGTCAGCGCGAGCGTATAGCGCACCAGCCGTTCAGACGGGTCACTGACCGCGCCGATCTGGGTCAAGGTGCCGGTGGTGCCTTTGCCGACCGCCGCGGTGGCGCGCACCTCGAACCCGCCCAGATTCATCGGGGCAAAGATCGACACCGCCGTAATCCAGACCAAAAGCCCCCCCAGCCAGCCTACGGTCGAGCGCCACAGATGCTGCGACGGGGTCAATGCGCTGATCCTTTCATAGGTGGTGGCGCCTGTTGTGGTAAAGCTCGACACCATTTCAAACCAGGCGTCAAAAAAGCTGGTGTTCCGCACCGCCTCATAAAACGGCAGGGCGAACATCAATGGCAGGACCGAAAACGCCGCCAGCAGCCCGATCAACTGGCTGCGCGCCACGTTGCTGGGCGCGTAATTCGACATTGTCAGCGCGATCAGCACGGTCAGCACCGAAAACAGGATGAAACCGTAGAAAAACACCCGCATCGTGGTGAAATCCTGCACGATGGCGGCATGGGTCGCGGGCAACAGCATGGCGATGGCACCCAGCCCCATCAACACCACAAAAAACGGAAGGCGGATGATCCACTGCATCAGAAAAAGTCGATACTGACCTGCAACAGCCGTTCCACCTCTGGCACATCGGGGGTCATGGCGAAAATGGCGATCACATCGCCTTCTTCGATCCGGGTTTCCGATGTGGGGCGGATGACCTTGCCTTCCTTCATCATGCCGCCGATCAGCACGCCTTCGGGGAAATCGACATCCTTGATCTTTTGCCCTGAAATGGGCGAGGTGCCCAGCACCTGCGCCTCGATCACTTCGGCCTCGGCATCGCCGATGGAATAGACACCGCGCACCCGGCCATGCCGGATATGGCGCAGGATCGAACTGACCGTGGTAGCACGCGGGTTGATATAGGCATCGATGTCCAGCGGGCCCATCAGCGGCACCAAAGTCGGGTCATTGACCAGAGAGATCGCCATTTTGCAGCCCATTTCCTTGGCCCGGACAGCGGCGAGCAGATTGGTCTTGTCATCATCCGTGACCGCCAGCACCGCATCGGCATTGGCAATCCCGGCCTCATCCAGCAGGGCGGTGTCCAGCCCGTCACCATGCAGCACGATGGTCCGGTCCAGCGTATCGGCGGCGCGTTCGGCGGCATTGCGGTCTTTTTCAATGACCTTGACCCGGACACGGTCGGTCCGCGCTTCCAGCGCCAGTGCGACGCCCAGCCCGACATTGCCGCCGCCGATGATGACGATGCGTTCCTGCTTGGCCTGAGTCTTGCCGAAAATCTCTAACGTCCGGTTCAGGTCCTGCGTATGGGTGAAAACATAACAGGCATCGCCCGCAAAAATCTGATCGCCCGCCGAAGGGACGAACAATGTCCCGTCCCGCCTGATCCCCACGACAATGGCGCGCAGGGTGGAAAACAGATCGGTCAATTGCCGCAGCGGCGTGTTGATGACGGGGCAATCATCCTCGATCATGATCCCCAGTAATTGCGCCCGCCCGTCCAGAAAGCTTTCGGTATCAAAAGCCGCAGGCGCAGCAAGGCGCTGCAAAGCGGCCTCGGCCACTTCGCGTTCTGGTGAAATCACCACATCAATGGGCAGGTGATCGCGGCGATAAAGATCGGAATAGGCGGGGTCCAGATAGGTCTGGGCCCGCAGACGCGCAATCTTGCGCTGCACGGCGAAAACCGAATGCGCGACCTGACAGGTGACCATATTCACCTCATCCGAATAGGTCGCGGCGATGATCATATCGGCGTCGCGCGCGCCCGCCCGTTCCAGCACATCCGGATGGCTGGCATAGCCCGCGACCCCTTGCACATCGAGCGTATCTGTCGCGCGGCGCACCAGTTCGGGATTATTGTCCACCACGGTGACATCGTTCTTTTCGCCCGACAGATGCCGGGCGATCTGCCAGCCGACCTGCCCCGCGCCACAGATGATGACTTTCATTCCAGATCACCTTCAAGATAGGCGACACGCCCGCCCGATTTAGAGGTGGTGACCACTCCCAGTGACTTTAGCTTGCGATGCAAGGCAGACCGTTCCATCCCGACAAAAGACGCCGTGCGGCTGATATTGCCGCCGAAACGGTTGATCTGGGTCAGCAGATATTCACGCTCAAACAACTCCCGCGCCTCGCGCAAAGGCAAGGTGGCCAGCCCACCGGCCAGTACGATCCGGCTGTCATCATCGGTATGATCCTCGGTCGATGGCAATTCGCGGGCGGATATTTCGCCGCGGCTTTCGCCAAGAATCAGAACACGTTCCATGACGTTCTTCAACTGCCGTACGTTGCCCGGCCAATGCATCGTCTGCAAAAGCGCACGCGCATCATCGGCCAGTTTGCGCAATGGCAGGCCTTGCGCCGTGTTGAACTGCGCAATGAAATGTTCTGCCAGCACCGGAATATCCTCACGCCGTTCTTCCAGTGCGGGCACCGCAATCGGCACGACATTCAGACGATGAAACAATTCTTCGCGGAACACACCTGCGGCGATGGCAGCGGACAGATCACGGTTGGTGCTTGAGATCACCCGCAGATCGACCTGCACCTTGTCATTGCCACCCACCCGCTGGAACCGCTGATCGACCAGCACCCGCAGGATTTTTGACTGCGTGCCCAAAGGCATATCGGCCACTTCGTCGAAATAGATGACGCCGCCATTGGCCTCTTCCAGCAGGCCATGTTCGATGCCGCGCCCGGCATCTTCACGGCCAAACAACACCTCTTCCATCCGGTCAGGCGCGACAGAGGCTGAACTGACGGTGATAAACGGGCCAGAGGCCCGGGCAGAATTGGCATGAATGTAACGCGCGGCAATCTCCTTGCCCGATCCGGCAGGCCCGGTCAGCATCACGCGGCCATTCGATTTGGTCACCTTGTCCAGCTGCGATTTCAACGTGCGGAAGGCCGCACTTTCGCCGATCATTTCCGCAGAAACGCTTTCTCCGCGCTTGAGTTCGCTGTTCTCGCGACGCAGGCGCGAGGTTTCCATCGCACGGCGAATAACGACCATCAACTGGTCGATATTGAACGGCTTTTCGATGAAATCATAAGCACCCTGTTTGATTGCCGCGACAGCAATTTCGATATTGCCATGGCCCGAAATAATGACAATCGGCACCTCGGGGTGATCGCGCTTCACCGCTTTCAGGATATCAATCCCATCCATGCTGCTGTCCTTGAGCCAGATATCTAGGATCATCAGCGCCGGTGTTTCGGTCGCGATCTGCGCCATACATTCGTCAGAAGTGCCAGCCAACCGCGTGGTAAAGCCTTCATCGCGCAGGATGTCAGAGATCAGTTCGCGGATATCGCGTTCGTCGTCGGTAATCAGGATATCGCCCATATCGTCCTCATGCAGGTATTTTTGCTTTTAAAGTCGCCGCCGGCACTGCCGGAAGCTGAATGATGGCCTGCGCACCGTGATGCGTCTGGCCTTCGAAAACATCAGCATCCGTCAGTGTCAGACTGCCGCCATGTTCCTCGATGATCTTCTTGACGATAGGCAGGCCCAGCCCGGTGCCTTTGTCGCGTGTCGTCACATAGGGTTCAAACAGACGCAACCTGTCTTCGGGCAACCCGATGCCATTGTCGGAAATCGTGATCGCAACCCGGTTGCCATCCTGATGCATCGCGATCCTGACCTCTGCCTCATAACCTTCAGCATCGTTTTTTTCGATATAGGTTTCAGTCGCTTCGCCCGCATTCTTGATCAGGTTCAGCAAGGCCTGACTGATCATCGTCGCATCCATATCCGCCAGCACCGGCTCCTGCGGCAGATCGGCGGTGATGCGGACCTTTGGCTGGCCCGCACGCTGCAAGGCCACCGCATCGGTGACGACTTTGCTTAAATCATTCAGTACCAACACCGGCTCCGGCATCCGCGCGAATTTGGAAAACTCATCCACAATGCGGCGCAAGTCATTGGTCTGGCGGATGATCACATCGGTCATCTGATCCAATGCGGCAACATCATCGCCGACCTGCGCGCGGAATTTGCGTTTGATCCGTTCAGCAGACAGTTGGATCGGGGTCAGCGGGTTTTTGATCTCATGCGCGATACGCCGCGCAACATCGCCCCAGGCGGCCATGCGCTGCGCGCTGACCAGATCGGTGACATCGTCAAAGGCGACAACATAGCCTTCCAGCGCGCCTTCCGCCGTGCGGCGCGGCGACATCCGCACCAGCAGGCTTTCCTGCTGGCCTTTGCGGATCAGGTTGATCTGATCCTGCACGGAATCGTGGCCGGACTGGCGGACCTCATCAAACAAAGCCCCGAATTCCGGCACAGCGACCGACAAAGACGCATCCGCCGCGGCATCGCTGACCGACAATAACCGTCCGGCAGACGGGTTCACAAAGGTCACCCGCCCATCCGCATCAAGGCCCACAACGCCCGACGTGACCGAACTCAGCACAGAATCAAACAGCCGCCTGCGCCGTTCCGACATCCGGTTGCTTTCCAGCAAAGCCTCACGCTGGCCTTTCAACTGGCCGGTCATCTGATTGAAATAATGGCCCAATTGCGAAATTTCATCGTCGCCGTCATCCTCGATCACGCGCACATCCAGATCGCCTGAACCCACCCTTTGCGATGCGGTCACCATGCGTCCGATGGGCCGCGACAGCCGTTCGGCAAACCAAAGCCCGCCCCAGATCGCGCCCAGGATCAGGATCAGCGCAAACCCCAGATACAGCAGCCCGAACTGGAACAGCAACCGGCCCCGGTCGCTGGCCAATTGTTCATATTGCTGCACGGTTTCGGTGGTTTCATCCAGCAAGGCCAGCACATTCCCGTCCACAGCGCGGGTGACATATAAAAACCTGTCCGGGAAGGTTTGCAGCGGGATCAGCGCGCGGAATTCGTTATTGGCCGGATCTTCGATGATCAGCAGCTGTTCCGCACGGGCGCGGGCGAACTCCTCTGCGCTGGGTTGTTCATAATAGAAATCGTAAGACCCCACCGCGCGGGCCGCGATCACGCCCGCACTGTCGATGACAAAAGCCTCGGTCAGGCTGCGGTCAATCTGGCCCTGCACATCAGCCAGCGCCAGCCGGACGTCCCCGTCATCCATGAACAGATCGCGTTGGCGTTCACGGTTCAGGTAACTGGCCAGGCCTTCAGCATCGCGGGTCAGGTCGTGGATATGCTCCTCTTCATAGGCCTGCGCGGTGGTGAGCGAGGTGCGCAGCACATTGCCCACAGGTTCTGAAAACAACCCGTCCAATGCGACCGACAGCAGCAGTACCGAAAACACCGCGACCAGCACGGTCGGGATCAGGGCGGACACCGCAAAAACACTGGTCAGCCGCAGATGCAGCCGTGACCCGGCAGACTTTGCGCGCCTTGCGGCAATCATCTTGGCCACCAGCCGCATGACCAGCGCCATCACGATCAGCACATAGATCAGGTCGATCAGCAGGACCAATTGCAATTGCGGCGATGACGCACCCTGCCCCAATGGCCCGACGACAAAATAGGTCAGCGCCGCCAGCACCGGCGCCGCGATGATCAATGTCATGGTCAGTGCATTTTGCACGTGTCGCTGGCGGAACCAGCGGCCCAGACGCGCAAAATCCAATGTCAGAAGGGAACGCCGCACGCATGCGCCTTGTCATTGAGGTGAGGTCGCCCCCACGTTACCGCAATATGTCATGGCCCAGTTTACAGTCTGACGCAGATGGGCCACATTTCTGTTGCGGTTTTACATCAATTTGCGGCGGCGTGTCACGCGGATATCAAGGTCTGTAATCTTCTTGCGCAAAGTATTGCGATTGATCCCCAAAAGATCGGCGCATTTGGCCTGATTACCGCCCGAAGCATCCAGCGCGATCTCGATCAGCGGCCCCTCGACCTCTTTCAAAATACGGTTGTAAAGACCGGGCGGCGGCAAGACCCCGCCATGCAGATCGAAATAGCGCCGCAGATGTTTGGCGACAGAGGCCGACAGTTTCTCGCCCTCGCCCCCCGACCGAAGCGGTTCAATCGCAGGCTGGTTACCCAGCACCATCTCAACCTCGGCGCGGCTGATCTCTTCCTCGGCTGCCGTAAAGACCAAGCGGCGTACGGCGTTTTCCAACTGGCGCACATTGCCCGGCCAGCTATAGGCGCGCACCATATCCAGCGCGGCTGTGCCGAACCGCCGGACAGGTGCGCCATCACGTTCCGCGCGGGCCAGAAAATGTTCCGCCAGCAGCGGGATATCGTCAACGCGTTCACGCAAGGACGGCACCGCGACAGTGACACCGCCAAGGCGATAGAACAGATCCTCGCGGAACTTGCCCTCTTCCATCCGCGCCATCAGGTCCGATTGCGATGTCGCCATGATCCGCGGCGCATTCTCGCCCAAAGCATCCAGCATCCGCACGATCCGCCCCTGATCGGCGTCCGACAGATCGCTGACCTCATCAAACAGGATCGTGCCACCACGCGCACGGCTGAGGATCGTCGACGGCCCATCCATCCCATCCAGATCAGCGGCAGAGACCGTGATAAACGGCAGGCTGCGCCGGTCAGAAAAATCATGCACCGCGCGCGCGATCAGGGATTTGCCGGTCCCGCTTTCGCCGGTGATCAGCACTGGCAATTGCGTATTCATCACCCGTGCAACAAGGCGATAGAGCGCCTGCATCACCCCGGTGCGCCCGACCAAGGGCAGATCACCGCCCTGTTCGGTCGCGTTCACATCGGGGATGCGCGCAGGCCCCGCCCGGCGCTTGGTTTCGAGCGCACGGGCGGCACGTTTCATCAGATCGGGCAGATCGAAAGGTTTGGGCAGGTAATCATAGGCATCAGCCTCTGCCGCCTGAATCGCCGTCATGATCGTATTCTGCGCCGAAATCACGATCACCGGCAGGCCGGGGCGCAGCGCGGCGATCTTGGGCAATTGCTCCAACCCGTTACCATCGGGCATGATGACATCGGAAATCACCAGATCGCCTTTGCCTTCGTCCACCCAGCGCATCAGCGTCACAAGCGATGATGTGGCATGGACCTTGCACCCCGCCCGCGTCAGCGCCTGCGTCAATACGGTGCGGATCGTGCGGTCGTCATCGGCAACCAGAATTGTCCCGTCCATCACTCTTCTCCTGTTTCAGTCTCTTTGGGTGCCAGCGGCAACGAGATGCGGAACACTGTGCGCCCCGGCACGGATTCAACCGAAATCCACCCACCGACATCGCTGATCAGCTTTGACACCAGCGCCAGACCCAGCCCGGTGCCGTTTTCACGACCCGACACGAAGGGTTCGAACACATCATCGGCAATATTGGGCGGTAGGCCCGGCCCGTCATCGATCACCTCGATCTGCAATGGCAGCCGCGCCTGCGTGCCATCGGTCCGGCGCACCCGCAGGGATGTGTCGTAAAACGTATGCAGCCTTATCGCACCACCGTCCTTATTCGCCTCGGAAGCATTCTTCAGCAGGTTCAGAAACACCTGCAAAAGCTGATCAGCATCCGCCATGGTGCGGGGCAAGGACGGGTCGTAATCCTCGATAAACAGCATATGCGCGCCAAACCCGACCGAGGCGCTTTGCCGCGCGCGGTCCAGCACATCGTGGATATTGACGGGTTTCAGCAAGGGTGGGCGCAGATTGCCGAATTGTTCGACCTGTTCCAGCAATTTGACGATACGGCGGCTTTCCTCGACGATCAGATCGGTCAATTCCTGATCTTCTTTGCTCAGCCCCATCGACAGCAGCTGCGCAGCACCGGTGATCCCGGCCAGCGGGTTCTTGATCTCATGTGCCAGCATTTCGGCCATGCCGATCGCTGATTTCGCGGCCTTGGCGGATGACAGGTTCTGCGTGATCCGGCTCGCGATCTCGCGCGGGCTGATCATGACGATCATCACATCGTCGCTGCCCTGCACCGGGGCGAATTGCAGATTGCATTGCATCGGCGCATTTTCACCGCTGCCGACATCGACATCATTGACGAAAAGCGATGACCGGTTCGCGCGGGCGCGGGCAAACGGTGCCTCCAGTGGCGCATCAATCAGCACCTTTTCCCATATCCTTTGCCCGACCAGCGACCGTGTCGACAGGTTCAGAAAACTCTCTGCCGCCGCATTGCTTTGGATGATCACATCATCGCCGTCCAGCAGCAGCGCGGGCACCGGGAGGGAGGACCAAAGCGCGGAATCCTCGATCATGCCGCCACCCGCAGCGCCAAAGCATCCGGCAGATCGCGCAGCACGTCATCAGGGTTGGCATGGGTCAGGATCGCCTTGCGTAACCCGGCAGGCGTGCCCGCATCATCCATATACCACCCCAGATGTTTGCGCGCCACGCGGCGGCCCATATCGATCCCGTAAAACGACAACATTGCTGTGTAATGCCCCGAAACCATGTCATAAAATGTCGACCCTTGCGGTATCACCGGCAACGGCCCGCCATGCAAAGCCGCCGCCACCTGCGCCAAAACCCAGGGCCGCCCCTGCGCGCCGCGCCCGATCATCACGCCATCCGCCCCCGATTGCGCCAGCGCATCACGCGCCGCCTGCGGCCCGGTGATATCGCCATTGGCGATGACGGGGATCGTCACGGCATCCTTGATCGCGCGGATCGCCGCCCAATCGGCGCTGCCTTTGTAAAACTGACAGCGCGTGCGCCCATGGATCGTGACCAGCCTGATCCCGGCATTTTCCGCACGCCGCGCCACATCAGCGGCATTCAGGCAATCATGATCCCAGCCCAGCCTTGTTTTCAGCGTGACCGGGACCTTGACCGCATTTACCACCGCCTCGATCAACCGCAAGGCATGATCCGGGTCGCGCAGCAGCGCCGAGCCCGAATAGCCATTGGTCACTTTCTTTGCCGGACAGCCCATATTGATATCGATCATCGCTGCGCCATTGGCCTCGATCATCCGCGCCGCCTCGGCCATCCAATGCGCCTCACGTCCGGCGATCTGCACAGCGGTGCCTGCCTGATCAAACCCCAGCTCGGCCCGTTCGCGCACGCCGGGTTTCGCCTGCACCATTTCCTGACTGGCGACCATTTCGCTGACGACCCAACCGGCCCCGAAAGACGCCACCAATTGCCGGAACGGCAGATCGGTGATCCCGGCAAGCGGCGCCAGCGCCACAGGTGGCTGCAAGGACAATTGGTCAAGATCAATGGTATTGTTATAAGCCAAGGAGATCACATGCGCCTAAAGGGTGTGCGTTGCCGTTGAAATAGGCCGGATCAGGTGACACCACAACGCCATCCGGGGTGAATTATCCCCATTCCATAGCATATGCCCAAAACTTAGGCAAACCGCCCGACAAAGAGACGAATTGCACCGCCCTGCGCAGCAGCTTACACCTGTGATAGCAACGACAGGATCACCATGAGCATCTGTGCCATCATCGTCGCCGCAGGCCGTGGCACCCGCGCAGGCGGGGATATTCCCAAACAATGGCAAAGGCTTGGCAGCCGCAGCATTGCCGCCCATGCGATGCAGCCTTTCGCGGATCATCCGCTGGTGAGCGATCTGGTGCTGGCGCTGCATCCCGATGATATCAACAGCGATCTGTGGCGCGACATGCCAAAGGCGCAGGTCATCGCCGGTGGTGCGACCCGCAAGCAAAGCGTCATGGCAGGCCTCGCCGCCGCGCCCGCAGGCACGACGCAGGTGCTGATTCACGACGCCGCCCGCCCTTTGGTCACTGCGGCGATCATCGACCGAGTCTTGGCGGCACTGGAAACGCATCAAGGGGCCGCACCCGCCGTCGCTGTCACCGATACGCTCTGGCACGGCGAGGGCGATCAGGTCACCGGCGTGCAGGACCGCAGCGCCCTGTACCGCGCGCAAACACCGCAGGGGTTTCACCTTGCGCCCTTGCTCGCCGCCCATCAGATGCATCAGGATGACGCCACCGATGACGTCGGCGTGGCCCGCGCCGCCGGGCTGGACGTCGCCATCGTGCCGGGCGATGAAAGCAATATCAAAGTCACGACGCCCGGCGATTTCGCCCGCGCAGCCAGATTGATGGGACAGAATATGGATATCAGATGCGGCAACGGCTATGACGTCCACCGCTTTGGCCCGGGTGATCATGTCTGGCTTTGCGGCGTGAAGGTCCCGCACGGCCGGTCCCTCCAAGGCCATTCCGACGCCGATGTCGGTATGCATGCCGTGACCGACGCGATCTATGGCGCGCTTGGGCAGGGCGATATCGGCCAGCATTTCCCGCCGTCAGACCCGCAATGGAAAGGCGCGGAAAGCCATATCTTCCTGCGCCATGCCGTGGCCCTTGCCCATGACGCTGGCTACCAGATCAGCAACGTCGATTGCACCTTGGTCTGCGAATACCCCAAAATCGGCCCGCACCAACCGGCAATGAAAGCGGCGCTCGCCGCCATCATGGGCCTTGCTGCCGACCGCATCAGCGTGAAAGCCACCACCTCCGAACGGCTCGGCTTCACCGGGCGCGAGGAAGGCATCGCCTCTCTGGCCACAGTCACATTGGTGAAATCATGAGTCATCTGATCGCAACCTTTTTCTACATCGGCCACCTGCGCCCCGCCCCCGGCACCTGGGGATCACTCGCCGCTTTGCCCGTTGCCTATGCGCTGGCAATACTCGCAGGCCCTTGGGCCTTGGTCGCGGGCATCGTGCTGGCCTATGCCCTCGGTGTCTGGGCGACCGGCGTGGAAACCGCAGGCAAAGCCGATCACGACCCTTCCGAAATCGTGATTGACGAGGTCGCAGGCCAATGGATCGCCCTCCTGCCCGTGGTATTCGGTGCCGCCGCCCGCGACGCCGATCTGCTGGCGCTCTGGCCCGGCTGGGTCGCGGCCTTCCTGCTGTTCCGCCTGTTCGACATCACCAAGATCGGCCCCATCGGCTGGGCCGACCGCAAACATGGCCCGACCGGCGTCATGCTGGACGATGTGATCGCGGGTCTCTTCGCCGCCATCGGCGTCATGGCGCTGGCCGCCCTGTTCCATCTGGTGCTGCTATGAATCCCGCCGCCGTGCTGGACGCGGCCAAAGCGCGCGGCATGATGATCACGACAGCGGAAAGCTGCACCGGCGGCATGATCAGCGCGGCACTGACGGATGTGGCGGGATCATCAGCCGTCTTTGACCGGGGCTTTGTGACCTACACCAATGCCGCGAAAATGCAGATGCTGGGGGTGCAGAAAGCCACGCTCGACGCGCATGGCGCAGTCTCCGAACAGGTGGCGGCGGAAATGGCGCAAGGCGCGCTGGCACATTCAAATGCGCAACTCTCTGTCTCGGTCACTGGCATCGCAGGGCCGGGCGGGTCAGACCACAAACCCGAAGGCCGCGTCTGTTTCGGTATCGCCACAACGATCGAGTGCCAGACAGAAACAATCGAATTCGGCGCTTTGGGCCGCGCACAAGTGCGGCAAGCCTCAGCAAATCACGCCTTGGGCTTACTCTTGGCCGCCTTGTCATCATAAAGCTCATGCGCGCGGCGCTCGAACGCGCGCACGATCCGCTGCATCGCCTCGTTGAAAAACATCCCCGCAGCACCCTGCAACAGCCGATTGCGGAATTCGAAATCGACAAAGAACGACACTTCGCAGCCGCCCTCCACATCCCGGAAATTCCACTGGCTTTCCATATGTTTGAACGGGCCATCCAGATAAGCGGTGTCAATCCGCCGGGTCTCGGGCCAGAGCGTGACCTGTGATCCAAAGGTTTCCCGAAACACTTTGAACGAAATCACCAGATCGGCCAACATCACGATATGATCGCCCTTATCAACCGTGCTGCGGATGCGTGCGGCAGCGGTCCAGGGCAGGAATTTCGGGTAATTGGCAACATCGCCAACCAGCGCATACATCTGGTCCGCAGCAAAAGGCAGAACCCGGGTTTCGGAATGTTGTGGCATCATCGCACTCCTTGGCTTTGCGCTCTGTCGGCCAAAACGGTGCGGGTTTCAAGGGCAGCGCGTCAGAAATGCACCATTGTCGCAGTCCGCGATTTGCGCCACAACACCCCTGCCCCAGACCCGGAGACCATGATGCCCGCCGACCATCCCCCCTATGTGATCGACCAGATGATCAGCGCGAAATCCATCGCCGCAAGGATCGAAGAATTGGCACGCGACATTGCCAAGGATTTCGCCGGCACCGACAAGCTGGTCGTCGTGGGCCTGCTGCGCGGCTCCTTCGTCTTTATCGCCGATCTGGTGCGCGAGTTGGATCTTCCCGTCGAAGTTGATTTTTTAGAAGCCTCCTCTTATGGCGACGGCATGCAGACCAGCCGCGAGGTCAGAATATTGAAAGATCTGCGTGGCCAGATCGCAGGCCGCGATGTGCTGGTGGTCGAAGATATCGTCGATACCGGCCATACATTGGCGCATGTCACCAAGTTCCTGTTGTCGCGCAATCCTGCCCGCCTGCGGACCATTGCCTTGCTCGATAAACCCGCGCGCAGAGAAGTGGATTTCAAAGCCGATTGGATCGGGTTTGAAATCCCCGATGAATTCGTCGTCGGCTACGGCATCGATTACGGCCAGCGCAACCGCAACCTGCCCTATATCGGCAAGGTCAGGTTCACCTGAGGCAGCGGGCAGGCCACACAAGCCGCTGACATTTTCGTGTTTATGGATTCGCGCAACGCCGGGCTAACCTTGCGTCAACGCCGCCCAACCGGAGATTGCCATGCGCCGCTTTACCTTGCTTGCCACCACTCTTTGCCTGTCCGCCACAGCCCTGCTGGCGCAGGATCTGACCGAGGACCAAGACCGCGCCCTGACCGCCCGTCAGGCGCATATGGGGCTTTACGGCTTCTACCTCACCCCTTTGGGCCAGATGGCACAGGACCGCATCCCCTATGATGCCGAGGTCGCCGCCGCTGCGGCGAATAATCTGGCCGCCATGGCCGCGATTGACCAAAGCGCGTTCTGGGTTGAGGGCACCGACAGTACGCTGGAACGCAGCCGCGCGCGCGCCGAAATCTGGACCGATCCGGAGGGCTATCTGGAGGTCAAACAGGACATGGAAACCGCAACCGCCGCCTTGGCCATGGTTGCCGGTGATGGCTTGGATGCGCTGAAAGGCGCCTTTGGCCCGGTCGGCCAATCCTGCGGTGCCTGTCACGAGACCTATCGCGCGCCTGCAAATTAATGGTCCGCTGGCTTTGGGTTGCCGGGATCGTTGCGGCTGGCATCGGCGCGGGCTGGTTCGCCACCAAACCCACACCCCTGCCCGCCTCTGCCCTTGACGGGATCACCGGCGATGCCACGCGCGGCGCGATCACTTTTGCCGCCGCGGGCTGCGCCTCTTGCCATGCGGCGCCGGATGGCCCGCCCGAGGTGCTGGCAGGCGGCAAAAGCTTCGCCAGCGACTTCGGCACTTTCGTCGCGCCCAATATCTCGCCTGACCCGGTGCAGGGTATCGGCGGCTGGTCCGATCTGGAATTGGCGAGCGCGATCATGCGCGGCGTATCGCCCGATGGGGCGCACTATTACCCCGCCTTCCCCTATACCAGCTATATCAAGGCCGACCTGCAGGACGTCGCCGACCTGATCGCCCATCTGCGGACCCTGCCCGCCGATGCCACCCCCAGCCAGCCCCATGATCTGACCTTTCCCTATAACATCCGCGCCACGCTCGGCCCATGGAAAGCGCTCTACCTGCGCGACGATTGGGTGATGGACGCCCCCAAGCCCGAACTGGAACGCGGACGGGTCTTGGTCGAGGCTTTGGGCCATTGCGCCGAATGCCACACGCCGCGCGATGCCTTGGGCGGGCTGGACCGCGCCGCATGGATGACAGGTGCGCCGAACCCCAGCGGCGACGGGCGCATTCCCGATATCACGCCCGCCGGGTTGGATTGGTCTGAACAGGATATCGCCGAATACCTCAGCAGCGGGTTCACCCCGGACTTCGACAGCGCCGGTGGCACCATGGCCGATGTGATCCGCAACACCGAACAATTGAGCGATGAGGACCGTCTGGCCATTGCCGCCTATCTCAAGGCACTCCCTTAAACCTCATCGTCCGAGCCCAAATATCCCCGCCGGAGGCTGCGGCACAGCCGCAATGGGGGCTCTGCCCCCAAACCCCCAGAAGTATTTCCAGAAATAAGAAGGGGACGTCAGGCGATCCCGAGTTTTTTATTCCGTGCATCCCGCAAGCGGGCAAAGTCATCGCCTGCGTGATAGGATGACCGGGTCAGCGGCGTAGCCGAGACCATCAGGAACCCCTTGCCATAGGCGGCTTTTTCATAGCCTGCGAATTCCTCTGGCGTGACGAAACGGTCCACCCGGTGGTGTTTTGGCGTCGGTTGCAGATATTGGCCAATGGTCAGGAAATCGATATCCGCGGCGCGCATATCATCCATGACCTGCTGGACCGATTGCTTATCCTCGCCCAGCCCCACCATGATCCCGGATTTGGTGAACATCGACGGGTCGAGTTCCTTGACCCGTTGCAACAGGCGTAAGCTGTGGAAATAGCGCGCACCGGGGCGCACCTCGGGGTAAAGGCCCGGCACTGTTTCCAGATTATGGTTAAAGACATCGGGGCGCGCTTTCACCACCACCTCCAACACCGATGGATCGCAGCGGATGAAATCCGGGGTCAGGATCTCGATCGTGGTGCCGGGGCTTTGCCGGCGCACCGCGCGGATTGTCTGGGCGAAATGTTCCGCACCGCCATCCTCGACATCGTCGCGGTCCACGGAGGTGATCACGACATGGTTCAGCCCCAGTTTCTTCACTGCATCGGCGACACGGCCCGGTTCGAACACATCCAGAGCCTCCGGCGGTTTGCCGGTCGCGATATTGCAGAAGGTGCAGGCGCGGGTGCAGACCTCGCCCATGATCATCATCGTGGCATGGCCCTGTGACCAGCATTCGCCGACATTGGGGCAACCCGCCTCTTCACAGACCGTCACCAGCTTATGTTCGCGCATAATATCGCGGGTGGTTTTATAGCCTTCCGATGTCGGTGCCTTGACCCTGATCCAATCCGGTTTCTTCGGTTGCGGCGCGTCTTCGCGGCGCTGCTTTTCAGGGTGGCGCTGGGCCGGGATTTTCAGATCGCGTGGGGACATAGGCTCGCTCCGCTCAGATATGCAATACAGGTAGCCTTGCGCGCGGGATTTGTCCAATCCCAAGCGTCCCCACATGACAGCACTGCGCGCAGCACATGCGCCTAACCGATGCGCGGAGCATAGGGGCCGTGGGTTTGGGCATAATGCCGCGCCAGCCGTTCAAGCGCGATGCGCAGCACGATCTTGCCGGACCTTGCCGACCAGCCCATGCATTTCTCGGTCGCTTCCAGCCCTTCGAGAAGACAACAACAGCGCAACACCACATCGCCCAGCCCCGGCCCCAGATCCCGCAACGCGGCACGCACCCGGTCATGCGCGGCCCGGCTATGGGCCGGGGCATCAGGCTGGATATCGGGGATCTGCCCCAAAGCCGCCTTGTCCCAACCGCGCCCGCCTCCCGTCGCCAGCTGCGCCAGCTCAAAATCCTCGCGCAACCGCTCGCCCGTGGCTACCAGATCCCGGCTCAGAAACATCCCGCCATCACGATCCCGCCTGCGGGCCAGACCGACGAGCGGGCTTTCAGTGACGTGATAGCGCGCGACCGGCCGCTCACCGCTGTCCAGCGCCATCATGTCCCAGCGGGCATCGCCATCCTTGCCGGCGCGTTTGTCGGAAAATCCACCGGCGCGGTTTTCATCCTGCGCAGTCAGACGACGCAAGGCCGCGCGCCCCAGATTGGTGATGAAGTAGCGCGCGATCCGCGCATCGGGATCGGCACAGGCGATCCAGTCTTTCAACGCCATCGCCTGCGCGATTTCCCGGTCCACGCTTGTCGTGCGCAACGGCGCACCGCTTTGGCTTTCGCGCACGACAACGGCGGTATCCATGTCGCGGGCCGCCGCCAGCACCGCCCCATGTTCGCACAGCCGTCGCAGAATGCGGCGCGCCTCATCATCGATCCGGCGCTGGGTCAGGGCGATCCCGCCCGACGCCTCTGGCAAAGCTTCATCCGATGTCATCTGTGGTGTTTCCTTCTGGCTTTGTTCAGACCCGGCGCTGGCGCGCATGGAAAGGGATTTCAACGCGCCGTCGATCAGCAGATCATCGCGGCGGATTTCCAGCTTGCGGACCTGCCGCAACACGGTGGACGGATGGCAGGCGCTGGCGCGCGCCAGAGCTCGGATCGACATGCCCGTCTCGGTATGCTCCAGATAATGGCGGACGGCCTCTGGCACCCATGGCGGGAAATTATCAGACCGTTCCGGTCCCGGTCGTATGGTCATCTGCATCTTCCTTTCCCGGCAGATATCTCCGGTCCAGGCAAAACCCTTGGCAGGATGTTTGTCATGTACACAACCTAGAGATGTATGGTTACCTATGTGTTAACCAGGTTTCAGCTCTGTCAAGTATTCTTACCAAAGGATAAATATTCGTAACCGCAGCGTTCTTAACTTTTGGCGATCAGGCAACACCCGCCGGGGCTGTGCGATACAGGTCAGACCATTTATCCAGAAAGGCTGCCCCAATGATTGATCTCATGACCCGTATCCGCCAGTTGCAGCGCCCTGCGCTTCTGGCCCGCGCCGCCCATTTCGGCAGTGACGACTATCGCCGCGAGGCACAATTGCCCCGGCTGTTGAAAACCGCTGTGCTGCCGCGCCCCGCCGCAGCGATCATGGCCCTGCTAGAGATTGAGGCAGAAATGGACCGCAGCCGGATCGCGCAGCTTGCGCAATATTCACCCGCCCGTCATGTCGCCTTGCTGACCGCGATTGTCGGCGAGGCGCGTCTGCTCACCGCCCTCACCCCGCGCGCTCTGTGATCTTCCCCGCGGGGAAGATATGCAAAACCTTCCCCGCGGGGAAGGTCAGCCAAAAGCATCCGGCATCGCGGCCTTCTTGTCAGCCACATAGGCGCGCAACCGCGCCTCGATCTCAGGGTCCAGCGGCGGTTGCTGGTAGGTGTCGATCAGCTTTTTGACCCGCAAAGATGCCAAAGCTTGGGTATCACGCGCGCCTTCTTCGTCCCATGTCTCAAACGGTTTGTAATCGAACAGGTCGGATCGCCAGAAAGCCGCCTTGAAATTCGCCTGTGTATGGTCGCAGCCCAGGAAATGCCCGCCCGGCCCGACCTCGGCCAAAGCATCCATCGCCTGCCCGTTTTCGGACATATCCACGCCGCGCGCGAAATGATGCAGAGTGCCCAACTGATCGGCATCCATGACGAATTTTTCGAAAGAGGCGACCAGCCCACCTTCCAGCCAGCCGCAGGCGTGGAGCATGAAATTCACCCCCGACAAAAGCCCCATATTCAGGCTGTTGGCGGTTTCATAGGCGGCCTGCGCATCGGGCAATTTCGACCCACAGAACGCACCAGCGGAACGGTAAGGCAAGCCCATCCGCCGCGCCAGTTGCCCCGCGCCATAGGTGATCTGGCTCGCCTCTGGTGTGCCAAAGGTCGGCGCGCCGGAATTCATGTCGATCGAGGCGACGAAAGTGCCGAAAATCACCGGCGATCCGGGGCGGATCAACTGGGAATAAGCGACACCGGCCATCACTTCGGCCAAAACCTGAGTCAACGTACCGGCGACAGAAACCGGGGCCATCGCGCCGCCGACGATGAAGGGGCTGATGATCGATGCCTGATTATGCCGCGCAAAGACCTCCAACGCGCCCATCATCACAGAATCGAACGTCAGGGGAGAGTTGATATTGATCAGCGATGTCATCACCGTATTGTCGCGCACGAAGTCCTTGCCGAACAGGATCTCGCACATCTCGACCGAATCCTGCGCGCGGCTGGGTTCCGTCACCGACCCCATGAACGGCTTATCGCTCAGCACCATATGCGCCAGCAGCATGTCCAGATGGCGTTTGTTCACCGGAATATCGGTGGGTTCGCACACCGTCCCGCCCGAATGATGCAGCCATTTCGACATATAGCCCAGTTTCACGAATTTCTCGAAATCCGCCATGGTTGCGTAACGCCGCCCCCCTTCGGCATCGCGCACGAAAGGCGGGCCGTAAACCGGGGCGAGCACCAGATTCTTGCCACCCATAACCACATTGCGCTCGGGGTTGCGGGCATGTTGGGTAAATTCCGCAGGCGCCGTGGCACAAAGTTGGCGCGCCAGACCGCGCGGAATGCGGACGCGTTCGCCATCAATCTGCGCCCCCGCATCGCGCCACAATTCCAGCGCAGCAGGGTTATCGACGAAATTCACCCCGATTTCGGCCAGCACCGTTTCAGCATTGGCCTCGATCACCTGCAGGGCCTCTTCGGTCAGCACCTCGTAATTGGGGATATTGCGCTCAATATACTTCGCAGTTTCGACGCTGACCGCCGTGCGTTCCGCACGTCTGGCGGCCCCGCCGCCGCCACGGGCACGGCGGGATGGTGTAACGGCTTCATCAGACATGGCGATTCCTCCAAGGTTTCGCTCTTTCTAGCGGGCGCTCGGCGCAGCCCTTGCCGTATTTGCGCCCCTTCACATGCGAAAACGACATTCCCCGCCTCTTGCGCAGACCCGCAACTGGCTTTACCGGAGAGCACATGGAAAACATCACTTATGAACGCCTGCTGATCATTGATTTCGGCTCTCAGGTCACCCAGCTGATCGCGCGGCGTCTGCGCGAATTGAACGTCTATTGCGAAATTCACCCGTTCCATAATGTGACGGATGAATTCCTGAAGGATTTCGCGCCCAAGGCCGTGATTTTCTCGGGCGGTCCATCCTCGGTCTTTGCCGATGGTGCGCCGATGCCGCCCAAATCGGTGTTCGACCTTGGCGTGCCGATCCTTGGTATCTGCTATGGCCAGCAAGTGATGATGCATGTCCTTGGTGGCAAGGTCGAACGCGGCCATGGCACCGCCGAATTCGGCCGGGCCTTTGTGACGCCCGTCGAAAAGCTCGACCTGCTCGAAGGCTGGTTCCTGACCGACCGCGAACAGGTCTGGATGAGCCATGGCGACCATGTCTCTGCCATCGCGCCCGGTTTCGCGGTCTACGGCACCTCGCCCAATGCACCATTCGCGATCACGGCAGATATCGAACGGCATTTCTATGCCGTGCAATTCCACCCCGAAGTGCATCACACCCCCAACGGCGCGCGGCTTTACGAAAACTTCGTCCGCATCG
The DNA here is from genome assembly GCF_035117555.1 of Yoonia sp. 67-2. Taxonomy (NCBI): domain Bacteria; kingdom Pseudomonadati; phylum Pseudomonadota; class Alphaproteobacteria; order Rhodobacterales; family Paracoccaceae; genus Yoonia; species Yoonia sp. 67-2. Next base: position 398,551 of record NZ_JAYKPK010000001.1, on the reverse strand, counting down.
CAGGTTTCTCCGGCGATTGGACAATGGGGGCCTACCGCGAACAGGCGATTGCCGCGATCCGCGAACAGGTCGGCGACAAACAGGTGATCTGCGGTCTGTCGGGCGGCGTTGATTCCTCTGTCGCCGCCGTGCTGATCCATGAAGCCATCGGCGACCAGCTGACCTGCGTGTTCGTCGATCACGGCCTTTTGCGGCTGGGCGAGGCCGAAGAGGTCGTGACCATGTTCCGCGACCATTACAACATGCCGCTGATCCATGCCGACGAAAAGGAATTGTTCCTTGGTAAACTCGACGGTGTCAGTGACCCCGAAACCAAGCGCAAGATCATCGGCGGGTTGTTCATCGACGTGTTCCAGAAATACGCCAACGGGATCGAAGGCGCAGAATTCCTCGCCCAAGGCACGCTCTACCCCGATGTGATCGAATCGGTGTCGTTTTCGGGCGGCCCCTCTGTGACGATCAAAAGCCACCATAATGTCGGCGGTTTGCCCGAGAAAATGGGGTTGAAACTGGTCGAACCCCTGCGCGAACTCTTCAAGGATGAAGTGCGCGCCTTGGGTGCCGAACTCGGCCTGCCGCCCAGTTTCATCGGGCGTCACCCCTTCCCCGGCCCGGGCCTCGCGATCCGTTGCCCCGGCGAAATCACCCGCGAAAAGCTGGATATCCTGCGCAAGGCCGATGCGGTCTTTATCGACCAGATCCGCAAACACGGGCTCTATGATGATATCTGGCAAGCCTTCGTGGCAATCCTGCCGGTGCGCACGGTCGGCGTGATGGGTGACGGGCGGACCTATGATTTCGCCTGTGCGCTCCGCGCGGTCACGTCAGTTGACGGGATGACGGCGGATTACTACCCGTTCAGCCATGATTTCCTTGGCGAAACCGCCACACGGATCATCAATGAAGTCACCGGCATCAACCGGGTGACCTATGATATCACCTCCAAACCGCCCGGCACGATTGAGTGGGAATGAAACGAAAAAAAACGCCGCCCCAGATCCGGGCGGCGTTTTTATTTCCGCATCCAATCGGTATCCGGCCGCAGAACACAGCAAAAATGCAGTGCAGTTATCGCTTTATTTACAAAGGATTATTGGTGCACCCGACAGGATTCGAACCTGTGGCCTCTGCCTTCGGAGGGCAGCGCTCTATCCAGCTGAGCTACGGGTGCATTTGAGGGTTCTATAGCGGGGCCAGTGGCCCCTCGCAATGTCAAATATCAGGAAAACAGGTCGTGGCACAATTCCAGCGCGTCGATCAGGATATCGACCTCGTCGGTGGTGTTATAGACCGCGAAGGACGCGCGGCAGGTGGCACCCAGCCCCATATGCTCCATCAGCGGCATGGCGCAATGTGATCCGGCGCGCACGGCGACGCCTTTCTTGTCCAGCACCGTGGAAATGTCATGCGCATGGGCTGCACCGTCCAGCGTGAAGGAAAAGATCGCGCCTTTGGTGTCGGATGTGCCCTGCACCTGCACCCAGTTCAGACCGTCCAGCCTGTCGCGGGCGTAATTGCGCAGTTGCCGTTCATGTTCGGCGATCTGCGCCATGCCAAGCCCGGTCATGTAATCCAAGGCCACGCCGAGGCCGATCATCTGGACGATGCCGGGGGTGCCCGCCTCGAACATCATCGGGGGGTCGTTCCATGTGACGGTGTCGCGGCCCACTTCACGGATCATATCGCCGCCGCCCATGAAGGGGCGCATTTCGGCCATCCTTTCGCGTTTCACATAGATCGCGCCAGACCCTGATGGGCCATAGAGTTTATGCCCGGTGATCGCATAGAAATCGCAGCCCAGATCCTGCACATCGACGGGCATATGCACGGCGGCCTGTGAGCCGTCGACCAGCACCGGCACGCCCTTGGCATGGGCACCGGCGGTGATCGCCTTGATATCCACCACTGTGCCGAGCACGTTGGACATATGGGTGATGGCAACCAGTTTCGTCTTGGGTCCAATTGCATCGATCACCTTTTGCGGGTCCAGATCGCCGCGGGCATCGGTTTCGACCCATTTGATCACCACGCCCTGCCGTTCGCGCAGGAAATGCCAGGGCACGATATTGGCGTGATGTTCCATGATTGACAGGACGATTTCATCGCCTGCTTCCATCCGGGGCATGGCCCAGCCATAGGCGACCATATTGATCCCCTCGGTGGTGCCGGAGTTCATGATGATCTCCTCCTCGGACCCGGCATTGAGAAAGCGCGCAATCGTGCCGCGCACGGATTCGTATTTGTCCGTCGCAAGGTTGGACAGGTAATGCAGGCCGCGATGCACATTGGCATATTCCTGGGAATAGGCCTGGGTGACTGCATCGATCACCACCTGCGGTTTTTGCGCCGAGGCCCCGTTATCAAGGTAAACCAAGGGTTTGCCATTCACCTGCCGCGACAGGATCGGGAAATCGGCGCGGATTTTTGCGATATCAAGGCTCATGCTTGCATCCCTGTTGGTGCGACGCCCAGAACCGACAGGACGATCCCGGCGATCAGGGCGGTGGCGATCAGCGCGAAAAGCAAGGTCAAAATGGTTTTGCCAATACTTTCAAAGCGGTGCATCACATTGACGAAATTCAAAATGCAGCGGATCAGGATCACCAGCGAAATGATGCCGAAATATCCTGCAATCATCGGGCTGATGATCACCAGCAGGACCTGCACCGCCTCGAGCGAGACGCTGACGGTCTGGAACAGGATGATGGCTTTCAGACAATCCTCGACACTGCCTTGGCCGCCCATCATCCGACCGATTTGGTAGATCGTGTAGACCAGCAGGAACAGGAACACGAGGATGATGGCAGCATAGCTGAACGGCGTCAGCACCAGCCCTTGGTCCTGCAATACCACCGGTACCGGCGACACCGCCTGCAACAAAGCCAGCATCAGCACGTTCAGCACCGCGACCAGCACCAGAACGGACCAGAGGTTCAGCAGGCTGATCGGCCATTGCAGCACATGGCGCGCCGCATTGGCCGGGTCCGTGATCGTGCCCCAAAGCGCGCGGAAAGCAGTTTGCGGTGTCATATTCATGGTTTGCTTTCTGCTTCGCGGAGTGATTGGACCCAGATGATAGCAAAGGCGATCAGCCAGAATGCGCCGATGATATTCGCCTCAAGCCCCGGCCCGACGAAACCGCGCATCATGCCGTGCAGCAGAATCGCGGGCGAGGTTGCCAGCATCGTCCAGAACAGGGCGATCCGTGCGCTATACATGCTGCCCTTGCCACCAAACAGCCGCGCGATCAGATGTGTGACGGCCGCGATGAAATACAAGAACAGCGGCCAGACCATGAGCCATGCCAGAAATTCATAGGCGATCAGCCGGTCGAGTTCCGGCACCTCGGCCCCCGGTGCCAGATCAAAGCCAGCCGCCATCCGTGACAACCGTGGCCATTGCGCGATGAAGATCAGGAAACAGGCGATCAGCAAATAGGCGATTGCCCGATCCTCCCGCCTGCCCTGCGCCAGAATATCGCGCATCACCGCACGCGGCGCGCGCCATGTCCGCACGATGTCGCTGGTGACTGGCATCAGGCGCGCCGCGCCAGCCAGCCTTCCAGCCGGGTCTGCAGTTCTTCGGCCAAGGCTTCGTCTTCAATCTCGGCCAAGGCTTCGGCAAGGAAGGACAACGTCAGCAGATTGCGCGCCGTATGGAGCGGCACCCCGCGCGAGCGCAGATAGAACAAGGCCGTTTCATCAATCGCCCCGGTGGTGGAGCCGTGTGAACAGGCGACGTCATCGGCGTAGATTTCCAGTTCCGGCTTGGCGAGGAACTGGCTGTCGTCATCCAGCAGCAGCGATTGGCTGATCTGATAGCCATCGGTTTTCTGCGCGCCTTGTTTGACGAGGATTTTGCCCTGGAACACGCCGACGGCGCCGTTGCGCAGGACCTTTTTGAACACCTGACGGCTTTCGCCGCGCAACGCGTCGTGGGTCACGAACACCGTGTCATCATGGTGGAAATCATCGCCGTCGCCGACGCAGGCACCTGCCACATGGGCGATGGCATCATCGCCGCGGATGTCGATCACGCATTCATTGCGCGTCAGCACACCGTTGAAGGTCAGCGTGAAGGATTTGAACACCGATTCCGTGCCAAGCTGCGCGAAGCAATGCGTCACGGCGCGGCGTTCATGGTCGTTGCCTTGGGCGCGGATGTGGTGGAACTGGCCAGTATTGGCGATATCGACCTCAAGACAGGTGTTCAGCCGCGCGGCACCGGGGCCGGTTTCCAGCAGGGTCAGGCTTGCGCCTTCCTCGACCCGGACGACATGGTGCAGGGTGACATCCGAGGTCGTGGATTGGTGCAGATAGGTGATATGCACGGGCTTGGTCACGGCGGCAGTTGCGCGGATGACGATGCCATCCGTCGCAATAGCGGTGTTAAGTGCCGCCAGCGGGCGCGGCACAGGATGCTGGCCACGCTCCTCCAGCTTGCCATAAAGGTCTGTCGCCCAATGGATATCAGCTTGCGTCGCGGTGGACAGATGGTCGATCTCCAGCCCCACGCCTGTCAGATCATCCGACTGGCTGGCGTCGAAAACGCCATCGACAAAGACCAGCGCGATCTTGTCGAGGCCCGCGAAAAGCGGCCCTTCGCCATTGTCGAACAATGCCGCCGCTGGGGCATCGACCGCCACCAAGGAGGCCGGATCGGTGTAGCGCCAATATTCATCGCGCCGCGTGGGCAGGCCCATCGCGCTGACCCGCGCCAGCGCATCGCTGCGCGCGGCCTGCGCCCAGACGGCACCGTCAGGCAAGGTGACTGCGGCCAGCCGGTTGGTCGTGGTATCCAGTTTCAGTTGCGCGACTGCCATCAGGCCGCCCCCGCCAACAGATCGGCGTAACCGTTGTTTTCCACCTCAAGCGCCAGTTCCGGGCCGCCTGATTTGATGATCCTGCCACCCGACAGGATATGCACGAAATCCGGTTTGATATGGTCGAGCAGGCGCTGATAATGGGTGATCACAAGGAATGAGCGGTTGTCAGACCGCAACGCATTCACGCCGTCTGCGACCAGTTTCATCGCATCGACATCCAGACCGGAATCGGTTTCATCCAGAATGCACATCTTGGGTTCCAGCATCGCCATTTGCAGGATTTCATTGCGTTTCTTTTCACCACCCGAGAATCCCACATTCACGGGCCGCTTGAGCATGTCAGCGTCGATCTGCAAATCCTTGGCCTTCGCGCGGACTTCTTTCAGGAAATCACCCGCGCTCAATTCCTCTTCCCCGCGCGCTTTGCGCTGTGCGTTCACAGCGGTGCGCAGAAAGGTCATGTTGCCGACACCGGGGATTTCAACAGGGTATTGGAAGGCCAGAAACAGGCCAGCGGCGGCACGTTCTTCGGGTTCCAAATCCAGCAGATCGGCACCTTCCAAAGTTGCGGAACCATCGGTGACCTTATAGCCATCCTTGCCGGACAAGATGTAGGACAGGGTCGATTTGCCCGACCCGTTCGGGCCCATGATCGCATGCACCTCGCCCGGTTTGATAGAGAGCGACAGACCCTTGAGGATCGTTACTTCGGAATCGTCTTCCAGTTCGGCGTGTAGGTTGTTGATTTCCAACATTTTATTCTTCCTTACTCAATCAATTTCCGCGCATGCCGGGGCCGGTAATCTCACCCGTGCCGCGCGTTTCTATCCGTTTAGCCATATTGTTCAGGACAACGGTGCTATCCTCGGCGATCAGGGTGCCGCCGACCATGCCGTCGACGATCACACGCGCGCCGCCGCGCACATGCAGATCGCCCATGATCATTGCGGAAGACAGGACATGAGCATCCTGTTCCACGACCACAGAACTCATATGCATCCCGTCAATCTGCTTCATCCCACCGATCCTTCGAGGCTGATGGCGACCAGCGCCTGTGCTTCCATGGCGAATTCCATCGGCAGGGCTTGCAGGACTTCCTTGCAGAACCCGTTGACGACCAATGCGACGGCTTCTTCTTCGTCCATGCCACGGCTGCGGCAATAGAACAATTGATCGTCGTCCACCTTGGATGTCGTCGCCTCATGTTCCACCCGCGATGAATTATTCTTCACCTCGATATAGGGCACGGTATGCGCGCCGCATTGATCGCCGATCAACAGGCTGTCGCATTGGGTGTAATTGCGGCTGTTCTTGGCCTTGGGGTGCATTGACACCAGCCCGCGATAGGTGTTCTGCGCCTTGCCCGCGCTGATCCCTTTGGACACGATCCGCGATTTGGTATTCTTGCCCAGATGCACCATTTTCGTGCCGGTATCGGCCTGCTGCATGTTGTTGGCGATGGCGATGGAATAGAATTCACCCTGTGCATCGTCCCCGCGCAGAATGCAGCTTGGGTATTTCCATGTCACGGCAGAGCCGGTTTCGACCTGCGTCCACATCACCTTGGCCCGGTCGCCACGGCAATCGGCGCGTTTGGTGACAAAGTTATAGATCCCGCCCTTGCCGTTTTCATCACCGGGATACCAGTTCTGCACGGTGGAATATTTCACCTCTGCATCTTCTTCGATGATGATCTCGACCACGGCGGCGTGCAATTGGGCGACGTCACGCTTGGGTGCGGTGCAACCTTCGAGGTAGGAGACATAAGACCCCTTATCCGCGATGATCAGCGTGCGTTCAAACTGGCCGGTATTTTCGGCATTGATGCGGAAATAAGTCGACAATTCCATCGGGCAGCGCACGCCCGGTGGGATGTAGACGAACGAACCATCGGAAAAGACCGCCGAATTCAGCGTCGCATAGTAATTATCCGACTGGGGCACGACCGAGCCGAGGTATTTCTTCACCAATTCCGGGTGATCGCGGATCGCTTCGGAGATGGAACAGAAAATCACGCCAGCCTTTTTCAGCTCCGCCTGAAAGGTGGTGCCGACAGAAACGGAATCGAATACCGCATCCACCGCGACCTTACGGCCTTCGGCGGGCATATTCTCTGCCCCTTCGACGCCAGCAAGGATCGCCTGTTCTTTCAAAGGAATCCCCAGCTTGGCATAGGTCGCCAGCAGTTTCGGATCGACCTCGTCCAAGGACTTCGGCTTGACCGCCATGCTTTTCGGGCGGGCATAGTAGAAAATATCCTGAAAATCGATTTTCGGATAGCTGACCATCGCCCAGGTCGGTTCTGTCATCTGTTCCCAACGGGTAAAGGCCTGCAGACGCCATTCGGTCATCCATTCGGGTTCTTCATTCTTGAATGAAATCAGCCGCACGATATCGGGATTCACGCCTTTGGGGGCATAATCCATCTCGATCTCGGTTTCCCAGCCGTGTTTATAGGTGCCTGACAGGGCTGCGACCGCATCGACCGTTTCCTGATCGACACCATCTTTGACGTCTATCTTGTCCAAAGCAGTCATATCTTTCCCCTCATGCCGCGCGCAACCGCGCGCGTTTTTCTGTCCAGGCCTGCGCAAAGCGCAAGACCTCTTCTTCTGTTGTATCCAGCCCCAGCGACACCCGCAGCGCACAGGCCGCATCATCGCCGTCCAGACCGAGCGCGCGTAACACGCGGCTTTGCTTGACTTTGCCCGACGAACAGGCCGATCCGGCGGAAACGGCAAAACCTGCCAGATCCATCGCCATCACCTGTGTTTCGCCTTTCCAGCCCGGTGTCACGAAACACGATGTGTTCGGCAAACGCTCCGCGCCTTTCCCTACAAAAATAGTATTCTTTTCGGCAGCCTCAATGGCCTTTTCTAGAATATTTCTAAGTTCCGCAACCCGTTCCCAACGCCCCGCCGCCAGATCGGCCTGTGCAGCAGCGGCTGCAGCGCCCATCCCGGCGATGGCCATGACATTTTCGGTGCCGGACCTGCGGCCCATTTCCTGCCCGCCGCCTTTGATCTGCGCGCTCAGGTCATGCCCACGCGGGATGATCAAGGCGCCGATCCCCTTGGGGCCACCGAATTTATGCGCTGAAAGAAACACCATCTGCACACCGGCCCAGGCATAGGAAAACGCCACCCGGCCAAAACCTTGGGTGATATCAGAGACGGCCAAGCCATCCGGCAGGCGCTGCACGATGCCGGTTTCGGAATTCGCCAATTGCAAGGTCGCGCGCGCAGGGTCAGTCACCTGCACGGCACCGTCGATAACCGGCAGAACCGGATCGACCCAAGCATGGACCGCATCATGCTCAACCGGTCCCGCCTGCAATCCGCGCCCGGCCAGCGCCAGCGCCGCAGCCTCGGTCGCGCCTGAGACGAACACGATATCCGCCTCGCCTGCGCCGACAGCCTCGGCCACCTGCGCGCGGGCGCGTTCGACTATCGCCTTGGCCGCGCGGCCTTCGGCGTGGACGCTCGACGGATTGCCCGCCACATCCATCGCCGCCAGCATCGCGTCGCGCGCCTCTGCCCGCAAAGGGGTGGTGGCGTTATGATCCAGATAGACCCTCATTCAGGGACGACCTGTTTTGCGACGCTCAATCCTCATCGACGACCTCGAACAAGGCAGGCACGGCTGGGCAAGGGGCCAGACCATTGCTGATCACATCCGACAAACGCGCCTGATGCAGAAACACATAGACATGCGCCGACAACCCTTCCCACAGCCGGTTGGTCAGCGATTGCGCGCGGCTGCCGGACGCACCGCCCGAGGCCCCGGCCCCTTTGTGCATGGCCGAAACCGTTTCATCCACGGCGCCCAATATCTCCGCCACGCGGATTTCCGAGGCGGGGCGTGACAGGCGATACCCGCCGCCCGGTCCGCGCACAGAATCCACCAGACCGGCCCGGCGCAGTTTGACGAATAATTGCTCCAGATAGGGCAGGGAAATATCCTGCCGCTTGGAAATCTCGGTCAGATTGACCAAGGCCTCTTTCGGCTGCAACGCCAGATCGGCCAGAGCGACCATCGCATAACGGCCTTTTGTGCTTAACTTCATACCCGCGCCCTGCCCAATCCCTGCAAATCCATTGACGGCGCACGGCTGCGTCATTACTCAACCGTGAACCGGACCTGGGGTCGCGACCCCTAGTTTAGAATCCTTCTAAGGTGCCCGAGTGTTTTCGTCAAGAAACCTCGCACCCAACCAGCGACGGAAAATTATATGCCCGAAGTCATCTTCCCCGGACCCGAAGGACGCCTTGAAGGGCGCTATCATCCGCAAAAGGACCGTGACGCGCCAATCGCCATCGTGTTGCATCCGCATCCGCAGTTTGGTGGAACGATGAACAACCGGGTGGTCTATAACCTGCATTATGCGTTTTATAACCTTGGCTTTACCGTGCTGCGGTTCAATTTCCGCGGCGTCGGGCGGTCACAGGGTGAATATGATCAGGGCGTCGGCGAATTGTCTGATGCGGCCTCGGCGCTGGATTACCTGCAATCGATGAACAGCAATGCCAAACATTGCTGGGTCGCGGGATTTTCCTTTGGCGCATGGATCGGCATGCAACTCTTGATGCGCCGTCCGGAAATCACCGGTTTCATCTCGGTCAGCCCGCCAGCGAATATGTATGATTTCAGCTTCCTTGCCCCCTGCCCGGCCTCGGGCCTGGTGATCAACGGCAGCAATGACCGTGTCGCACCGCCGCAGGATACGGTGACTTTGGTCAACAAGCTGCATGAACAAAAAGGCATCACCATCACCCATGATGAAGTGCCGGGTGCGGGCCATTTCTTTGAAGATCCGCATATGGACCCGATGATCGACACGGTCAAAACCTATGTCCGGCGGCGGTTGACAGAAAACACACGGTAGTCAGATGGACGAAAGCTATTTGGAAAAAGTCGCAGGCGAATTGGCTGATCTGGCTTTGGCCGATCAGGCCGCCTCTGGCGATGTGCTGATTGTGGATCAGATCGGCGACATGCTGGGGACCTCATCACAGATCCTGCAGGAAAGCTACCAGACTGCGGTGCGCGTGCGGCGGGCAGAGGCGCGGGCGCGCGCGTTTCTCGCCGACCGGGCGGCACGGCAATATCAGGCCCCCGCCACGACCGCGCCGCCGACGCCCGACAGCGGCCCGCGCCGGGTGATCCGCTGATGTCTGACCGGATCAACGCGCAGCTGGCCTTCCTGACCGAAGCCTGCAAACTCAAATCCGTGCTGCGCGCCACGACGCTTTGCAATGGGTCGCGCCGGGAAAACAGCGGTGAACATAGCTGGCATATCGCGCTTTATGCCTTGGTGCTGGGCGAACAGGCAGGCCCCGATGTGAACATCGACAGGGTGATCCGGATGCTGCTGATCCACGATCTGGTCGAGATTGACGCAGGCGACACCCCGATCCACGGTGATCACGACATCGCAGCGCAAGACGCCATAGAACAAGCCGCCGCCACCCGGATTTTCGGCCTGCTGCCGCCGGATCAGGCTGCCAGTTTCCGCGCGCTCTGGGATGAATTCGAGGCGGCAGAAACCCCCGATGCCGTTTTCGCCAAGTCCATTGACCGGGTGCAGCCGTTGGTTGCCAATCTGGAAACAGACGGTGCAAGCTGGCGCGCCTATAATGTCACTGCCGCCCAAGTCGAATCCCGCGTCGGCGTCAAAGTCGCGCGCGGCGCGCCCGCACTCTGGGCTGCGCTGAAATCCCGGATCGATGCGTGGTTCGCCGCACATCTTCCATCTTCCGAGTAAAAATATCCCGGGGGCCCGGGGGCTGGCCCCCGGATTCTTCATAGCGGCTGGGGGCTGGCCCCCGGCGCGTTCTGTCTAAAACGACATTGCCCCTATACAAACAGGGTTATCAAGCGTAGGGCGCAGAGTTTATAAAGTTCTGAAAGCACAAGATTGATGACGACGATGATCCCGACCCTTGCGAATGCCCTGTCTGCCCAAGGCTATACCGACCTCACACCAGTGCAGGTGGCCGTGACAGATGCAGCGCTTGCAGATCAGGATCTGCTCGTCTCGGCGCAGACCGGCTCTGGCAAAACCGTGGGCTTTGGTCTGGCCATCGGCCCGACGATCCTGCCCGAAGATGGCTTGTTCGGTCCCGCCGGTCGCCCTTTGGCGCTGGTGATCGCACCGACCCGCGAATTGGCACTTCAGGTCAAACGCGAATTGCAATGGCTCTATGCAGGCACCGGGGCGACATTGGCGTCCTGCGTCGGCGGCATGGATTTCCGTGATGAGAAACGCAGCCTGGAACGTGGCGCGCAGATCGTTGTCGCGACACCGGGCCGTCTGCGCGACCATATCATGCGCAACACGATTGATCTGAGCGATATCAAGGCTGTCATTCTGGACGAAGCCGATGAAATGCTGGACCTCGGGTTCCGCGAAGACCTTGAATTCATCCTTGACCAAGCACCGCCCAGTCGCCGCACCTTGATGTTCTCGGCCACCGTGCCTGCCGCCATCGCGAAACTGGCGCAATCTTACCAGAAAAACGCCGTCCGCGTGGCGACCGCCAGCAAGGAAGGCCAGCACAGCGATATCGAATACCGCGCGCTGACTGTCGCCAACCATGATATCGACGCCGCGATCATCAATGTCCTGCGCTTCTACGCCGCCCCCAATGCCATCGTTTTCGCCAATACCCGCGCCATGGTCACACGGCTGACCACCCGTCTGGCCAATCGCGGCTTTGCGACTGTGGCTTTGTCCGGTGAACTCAGCCAGACCGAGCGGACCCATGCCTTGCAAGCGATGCGCGACGGGCGTGCGCAGGTCTGTGTGGCGACGGATGTGGCGGCGCGCGGGATCGATCTGCCGAATCTCGAACTGGTGATCCACGCTGAATTGCCGACCAATGCCGAAACCCTGCTGCACCGCTCTGGCCGGACCGGGCGCGCGGGCCGCAAGGGTATTTCCGCGATGATCGTGCCCGCCAAGATGAAACGGCGCGCGCAGAACCTGCTGACCTGGGGCAAGCTGGAGGCGACCTGGGCACTGCCCCCGACAGCCGATGAAGTCACCGCGCGTGATGAAGAACGCCTGCTGAATGATCCGGTCTGGTCGGAAACCTTTACCGACAGCGAACAGGAATTCGCCGCGCGGCTGCTGGCGCAACATGCGCCCGAACAGATCGCCGCCGCCTATCTGCGGATCTATGCGGGCAAGACATCCGCGCCCGAAGAATTGAGCGAATACAAGGACGGTCCGGTCACCAAGGACCGCGACGGCAAGGAACGCGCGCCGCGTGATCACAAATCATTCGGCCCGTCCCGCTGGTTCCGCGTCGATGTGGGCCGCGAAGGCAAGGCCGAGGCGCGTTGGCTTCTGCCGATGATCTGCAAGGCCGGTGGCATCACAAAGACCGAAATCGGCGCGATCCGTATCCAGCCGAATGAGACTTTTGTCGAGATTTCCGAACCCGCCGTCGCTGGTTTCCTTGCCGCGATCGGCCCGGATATGGTGCTGGAAAATCAGGCGAAATTGTCCAAGATGGATGGCGCGCCGCAGATCGGCGAACGCGGGCCGCGCGCGACGAAACGTGATTACGACAGCGACACGCCGAAACCGCGCCGCCATGCGCCGCGTGATCAGGACGCGCCGCCACCATCCGCGCAACCCGATGTTGCTGCGATCCAGCCGATCCATGGTGCCGCCGATGACACCAAGGCCCGCAAACCGCGCCAGAAACCAGAACGGCGCGATCATGGCGATGCCTTGGTCGCCTATGGTGCCAAACCCGCCTATAAAGGCAAATCCGACAGCAAACCGCCTTATAAGGGCAAGTCGGAATATAAGGGTAAATCCGAAGGCAAGCCGCCCTATAAGGCGAAATCCGAAGGTGCGCCTTACAAAGGCAAATCCGACGATAAAAAGCCCGGCGGTTTCGCGCGGCCCGGCAAACCCGGTGGCAAGCCTGCCTATGGCAAGCCCGGTTTTGCCAAACCCGATGGTAAGCCCAAGCCTAGCGCCAACGATACCTCGAAACGCTTCGTCCCACCGGGTGGCACCGCCAAGCCGCGCAAACCAGCTGGCAAATCCGGCGCGCCGAAACGCGGCAAAAGCTGACGTCACAAAAATGTCACGAAACCTGTGACCGGAATCAGCCGGGCTGGCGCGAAAGCCCTGTCCGGCTGTAATATCACCGGTACGATCCCTCATTCAGGACAAGACAAATGGCCAGTTCGCAGCCAAACACCCAAAGCCAGCCCACACAGATGGGCCAGAGCAAGCCAACAGCCCAGCCTGCGCAGATGCAGGCGCAGGTCCCGGCCAAACCGATCTTTACCGATCTGGCCTCGATCTAAAGCTGGATTTCGCGTGGCTTGCGGGTAATCTGCCGCTATGGCTGCGCTCGAAACCATCCGCAATATCGGACCCGCTTTTGCCGGGTCGCTGCGCGCCGTGGGTATTGCCACGGCGGAAGAGCTGCACGCGTTAGGCGCGGATGCCGCCTATATCCGGCTTTTGCAGGACGGCAGCAAACCACATTTCATCAGCTACTACGTGTTGCATATGGCGCTGCAAGGCCGGCCTTGGAATGATTGCAAGGGGGCGGAAAAAGCTGCTTTGCGGGTACAGTTCGATGCGCTGAAGGCGCAGCATGTTGATAGTGATAGATCCGCTTTGGAATATATCCTCAACCAGATTGGCGTGGTCCCGGCGCAGAAAAGGCCACCTGCGTGATGCGGGTGGCCTTTGGGTCGGGGAGAACCCCGACCTACGGTGACTGATAAGATAGGTCGGAGTTTTCCCCGACGTCCGTCCTATTAACCGACGAGTTCGAGACCCGAGAAGAAGAACGCAATCTCTTCTGCCGCTGTTTCCGGCGCATCCGAGCCATGGACCGAGTTTTCGCCAATCGACAGCGCGAATTCCTTGCGGATCGTGCCGGGGGCCGCATCTGCAGGGTTGGTCGCACCCATCACTTCACGGTTTTTCGCAATCGCATTATCGCCTTCGAGCACTTGCACGACGATAGGTTCGGACACCATGAATTCACACAGCTCGCCAAAGAATGGCCGGTCCTTGTGGACGCCGTAGAATTGCTGCGCTTGCGCCAGTGTCAGCTGGATACGCTTGGATGCGACAACGCGCAGGCCTGCTTCTTCGAATTTCGCGACAATTGCGCCGGTCAGGTTACGCTTGGTCGCATCGGGCTTGATGATAGAAAATGTACGCTGGATCGCCATAATTATGGGTCTTTCACTGTTTGGGTTGAACTGGCGCTGCCCTAACATGCGCCATCCCGCGTGAAAAGGCCCGCCAGCACCCAGCAACCCCATTTCCACCGATTGACCCCGCGCCCGCGATGGGGCAAGGCAACGCCATGTTGAAAATATCAGACCTCACCTATTCCGTCGAAGGCCGCACCCTGGTCGAAAACGCCACTGTCACTATTCCCACCGGCCATAAGGTCGGGCTTGTGGGCCGGAACGGGTCGGGCAAGACCACCCTGTTCCGGATCATCCGGGGCGAGATGGTGCTGGATACCGGCAATGTCAGCATTCCTAAAGGCTGGAAAATCGGCGGTGTGAGCCAGGAAGTCCCCGGCAACGAGGTGTCGCTGATCGACACCGTGCTGCGCGCCGATCAGGAACGCGAGGCTTTGTTGGCCGAGGCGGAAACCGTTACCGACCCCGACCGCATCGCCGAGGTGCAGACACGTCTGGCCGATATCGATGCCTGGTCTGCCGAAGCGCGGGCCGCGACGATCCTGAAAGGTCTGGGCTTCACCCATGAAGAACAGCAACAGCCCTGTTCGGCCTTTTCCGGTGGCTGGCGGATGCGCGTGGCGCTGGCGGCTGTTCTCTTCTCTGAACCCGACTTGTTGCTGCTGGACGAACCGACAAACTACCTCGACCTTGAAGGCGCGCTCTGGCTGGAGGCCTATCTGGTCAAATACCCCCATACCGTGCTGATCGTCAGCCACGACCGCGAATTGTTGAACCGGTCAGTCGGCGGCATCTTGCATCTGGAAGACAAGGGGCTGATTTACTACACCGGCACCTACGATATGTTCGCCAAGCAACGCGCCGAAAAGCGCGCCTTGATGACATCGGCGGCCAAGAAACAGGACGCGAAACGCGCGCATTTGCAGGCTTTTGTGGACCGGTTCAAGGCCAAGGCGTCGAAGGCCAAGCAGGCCCAGTCCCGCGTCAAGGCCTTGGAAAAGATGGAAACCATCCGCGCGCCCGAAGATGCGGCGCGCACGGTCTTTACCTTTCCCGAACCCGAAGAACTGGCACCACCGATCATCGCGACCGAAGGTGCGGCCGTGGGGTACGGCAACACCATCGTGCTACATGATCTGAACCTGCGGATCGATCAGGATGACAGGATCGCCCTTCTGGGCCGCAACGGCGAAGGCAAATCGACCCTGTCGAAAATGCTCTCCGGGCGGCTGGACGTCGCACGCGGCACGATGGTGACGTCGAACAAGCTGCGCATCGGGTTCTTCGCCCAGCATCAGGTCGATGAGCTTTATGTCGATGAAACCCCGCTGCAGCACCTGATGCGCGAACGCGCGGTCGAAGGCCAGGCCCGCCTGCGCGCCCGTCTGGCCGGTTTCGGCCTTGGCGCGGATCAGGCGGAAACCGAGGTTGGGCGTCTGTCAGGCGGCCAAAAGGCGCGTCTGTCGCTGCTGCTGGCCACCCTGCCCGCGCCGCATCTGCTGATCCTTGATGAGCCGACAAACCACCTCGATATCGAAAGCCGCGAGGCTTTGGTCGAAGCGCTGACCGCCTATTCCGGCGCTGTCATCCTTGTCAGCCACGATATGCACCTGCTCTCGATGGTCGCAGACCGGCTGTGGCTGGTCAAAGACGGCCATGTCAAACCCTATGACGACGATCTGGAATCCTATCGCCGCCTGCTTTTGACGCCGGAAAAGCCTGCGGAAAAAGACAAGCCGAAACCCAAATCCGCGCCGAAACCAACCCGTGATGAAATCCTCGCCCTGCGTGCCGATGTGCGCAAGAACGAAGAGCGTGTCACAAAAATCAACGATATGCGCGATAAGCTGGCCAAGAAGCTGGCTGATCCGGCACTTTACGACGATGCCAAAGCGGGCGAATTGGCGACATGGAACAAGAAATACGCCGAAGTCATGGACGGTTTGGGCCGGGCCGAGGCGATGTGGATGGCCAGCCTTGAAAAGCTGGAAAAGGCCGAAAAAGCCTGATCCATTCGCTTTGTGACAAATACTCCCCGCGCGGCGCGCATCAAATCTTTTCTGGACGGACATAAAACATGACCGAACTGCCCGCCCTGATCGCCGCCTTTACGACGCTGTTCATCATCATGGACCCGCCGGGGCTGGCGCCGGTGTTCATCGCCCTGACCCAAGGCATGACACCGAGCCAGCGCCGCGCCATTGCGATCCGCGCCTGCACCGTCGCGGCCTGCCTTCTGATGCTGTTTTTGTTCGTGGGCGAGGCTTTGCTGGGGTTCATCGGCATCTCGATGGATGCGTTCCGCATCGCGGGTGGCGTGTTGCTGTTCCTGACCGCGCTCGACATGCTGTTCCAGCGCCGTCAGGCAAGGCGCGAAGATAACGCCGCCGAAGGTCAGGCCGAACATCAGGATGATCCCTCGGTGTTTCCGCTTGCCCTGCCGCTGATCGTGGGTCCGGGGGCGATCACCACAGTGATCCTGCTGGCGGGCAATTCCCCTAGTCCCGCCGATTACGGCGCGATTGCCGGGGTGGTTTTCGTGGTGCTGATCATCACCTTTCTGTCTTTCCTCGCCGCGCCAGTCATCGAACGGGTGCTGGGCAAGACCGGGCTGAATATCCTGACCCGCGTATTGGGCATGTTGTTGGCGGCTTTGGCCGTGCAATTCGTGATGGATGGCTTACGGGGCTTTGGAATCGGCACCTAAGCCCTATATAAGGGATCATGAGCACGGACCAGATCATGCAACTGACCTATCTTGTCCTGCTGGGCGCGGCGATTGGCGGCTCTGCCATTGTGGCGGGTCGCAACAATATGGGCAAAATGGCGCAACAGGCCGCAATCTGGGCGCTGATTTTTGTCGGTGTGATCGGGGCTTACGGTCTTTGGGGCGATATCAGCCAGAACGTCAGCCCACGTCAGGCTGCCATGCCGGATGGCACGATTAACGTGCCGCGCGGTCAGGGCGGGCATTACTTTTTGAATATCGACGTCAACGGCACGCCGGTGCGCTTTGTTGTCGATACCGGGGCCAGCCAAGTGGTTTTATCCGAAAACGATGCGCGGCGGGTCGGTATTGACCCTGAAACCCTGACCTATTCCGGCATGGCCTCGACCGCCAATGGCATGGTCCCGACCGCACCGGTCATGCTGGACACAATGACGCTGGAAGGCATCAGTGACGGCCCTATCAGCGCCGTGGTCAATGGCGGCGCTATGGAGGAAAGCCTGCTTGGCATGTCCTATCTGGGGCTTTATGACAGGATCGAGATTGCCGATAATGAACTGGTCCTGACCCGATGATCCGCGCTTTTGTCCTGATACTCCTGCTCGCCGCCTGCGCGCCTGCCCCCGAACTGCCGCCGGATTTTGATTCGAGCTTTGCGTTTTAAAAACTTTCGAGCCTCCGGCGGGAGTATTTCGAACAAAGCGAGGCCGGCCGCCTGTTTTGGTGCCCCTCTTCTTATTTCTGCAAATACTCCGGGGTGAAGCCCGGACTTGATCCGGGCGAGGGGCAGCGCCCCTTGCCGCCCTCTCAGCCTTGCGCTGGCTTTTCCGCCTTTTTCACCCAGCGCCCATCCTCCTGCGCCCAATATTGCGCGGCGATGCCGGCGTCCGTAAGGGTTTTCCATTGCACGCGGGCCTGCGCTTTGGCTGTGTCATGGCTGTCGAACAGGATGCAGGCGCGCTGTAAGGCCGCCGCTTCCTCCGCAGTGACACCAGCACCGGCGACGGCCATCACGCAGGCAAAACCCGTGGCCGAAACATCGCCGAGCAGGATCGGCTGATCTTCATCATGCAGGCCACCGGCCAGCGCATGCGGCAGGAAACTGTCAACCGGCCCTTGCCAGAGCAAATCATCCAGCCGCGCCAGAAGGGCCAGATCATTGCCGCGCACCAGTACCCGCCAGCCCTGCCCGCGCGCCTTGTCCAGCAGCATCGGCAGCGTGGTTTCCAGCGGGCTGCCCTGCAATTCGTAGAAAAATACTGCGCCCATCTACCCCTCGTAATGATCTGCGATCAGCCGGTTCAGCGCCATGACACCCCAGCCTGTCGCCCCCGCCGGGGCCAGCGTGGTTTCAGAGGTCACATAGGCGACACCGGCGATATCCAGATGACACCATGGCATATCATCCTTGACGAAACGTTGCAGGAACTGCGCCGCAGTGATCGCACCTGCCGCCCTGCCCCCGGTATTCTTCATATCCGCGATCCGCGATGTGATCAGCGCATCATAGGCTTTGCCCAAGGGTAGCCGCCATGCGCCTTCGCCTTCAGCCTCTGCGGCTTTCAGCACATGGTTGCAAAGCGCGTCATTGTTGGAAAACAGCCCGGCGTTTTCATGGCCCAAGGCGACCTCGACCGCGCCGGTCAGGGTGGCCAGATTGATCATGCCGCTGGGGCTGAACCGTTCCTGCACATACCATAGCACATCGGCCAAAAGCAGGCGGCCTTCGGCATCGGTGTTGATGATCTCGATCGTGTCGCCTTTCATCGACCGGACCACATCACCGGGCCGGGTCGCCGTGCCGGAGGGCATGTTTTCCACCAGACCGACGACACCGACCACATTCGCCCGCGCCTTACGCAGCGCCAGCGTGCGCATGACACCGGCCACAACGCCAGCGCCACCCATATCGGCGGTCATCTCTTCCATGCCGGCGCCCGGTTTCAGGCTGATGCCGCCCGAATCGAATACCACGCCTTTACCGATCAGCGCGAAAGGGGCGTCATCCTTTTTGCCGCCGTTCCAGGACATGACCACCACTTTGGTCGCACTGTCCGACCCCTGCCCGACCGCAAGCAAGGCCCGCATGCCAAGCCGGGCCAGATCGGCCTCTTCCAATATCTCGACATCCAGCCCCAGATCCTGCATCGCGGCGAGCCTTGCGGCGAAATCATCCGTCGTCAGCACATTGGCCGGTTCATTGGTCAGATCGCGGGTGAAAAACACGCCTTCGGCGACAGCCGCCATCGGGTTTGCGGATTTGGCCACGATTTCCGGCTCTGCCACCATGAAACCTGTTCTGGTGCTGCCCGGCTTTGCGTCGGTCTTGTAGGTATCGAATTGATAGCCACGCAAAGCCAGTCCCAAAGCGATATCCGCCGCGCGCGGGTAATTGCCCGCCAGCACCAGCAGATCCTGATCGCCGCGCGCCTTGGCCAGTGCAGCGCCTGCCTTGCGCGCCTCGGCCACAGACGGGCGGCGGCCGAGTTTGACGACACAGATCGCTGTGGCTGCGAGCCCGGAGGGATAGCTGATCTGCGCCAGATCGCCCAACGCGAGCTTTTCAAACGCTGCAGAGCCGGTCAGCTTTTCCACTGCCTTGCGCGCGAGGCTGTTCAGCTTGCGCCCGCTTTGATCCATGCGGCCATCCTGATCGACAAGGATGGCGATCTGTCCTGTCACCTGTGCGATGTGATCAAGATCGATGGCGCTGAACTGAATTTCGGCTGGCACGGGCATAATCGCTCCTGTCTGGGATGTGATCAGCGATAGGTAGCCCGTGCGCGCCGCGATGACCAGTTAGCTGTTCTATCCGGCCCCGGCTTGGGATAGTTTGCCGCAAACGGCGGGGCAAAGGACCAGAGCGTGGCGCGATTTGACAGATATATGCTGTCCCAACTGATGGTGCTGTTTGGCTTTTTCAGTCTTGTGCTGGTGCTGGTCTATTGGATCAACCGTGCGGTCCTGCTGTTTGACCAGCTGATCGCGGATGGGCAATCCGCCGGGGTGTTTCTGGAATTCACCGCCCTGTCGCTGCCCGGCGTGATCCGGATTGCCCTGCCTTTGGCGGCTTTTGCGGCGTCGATCTATGTCACCAACCGGATGACCAGCGAAAGCGAATTAATCGTCGTTCAGGCGACCGGGTTTTCGCTGTTCCGGCTGGCCCGTCCGGTGCTGTATTTCGGGCTGATTGTCGGCTTGCTCATGTCCTTGCTGATGCATGTGCTGGTCCCGGCCAGCAGCACGCAACTGGCGCTGCGCGAAGCCGAAATTGCGCGCAATATTACCGCGCGCCTGTTGACCCCCGGCACCTTTATCGAGCCGGTTCCCGGCATCACGCTGTATATCCGCGATGTCACGCCAGGCGGCGAACTGGCCGATCTGTTTCTATCCGATACCCGCAGCCTGGAGGAAAATGTGACCTATACCGCCACCCGTGCCTTTCTGGTGCGCGATGCGGATCAGACCCAGTTGGTGATGATCGACGGTATGGTGCAGACGCTGCGGCTGGCGGATCAGCGGTTGTTCACCACGCGCTTTACAGATTTTTCCTATAATATCGGCGAACTGATCGCGGCAGCATCGCCCGGCGGGCGGCGGGCCTCGCATCTGTCGACCTGGGACCTTTTGAACCCCACGCCGGATCTGGTTGCCGAAACCGGCACGCCTGCGGCGCGGATGATCGCCGATGGCCATGACCGGTTCAGCCAATCCTTGCTGGGGACCGTTGCGGCGCTGATCGGTTTTGCCACGCTGATGGTGGGCGGCTACAGCCGTTTTGGCGTCTGGCGGCAGATTGTGGCGGCGATTTGCCTGATCGTCGTGATCAAAGCGCTGGAAACCGCAGGGCTGAATGCCGCGCGCGCCGATGCGCAGCTGTGGTTCCTGACCTATCTGCCCAGTCTGGGCGGTCTGGTCATTGTCTGGTTCCTGCTTATTTGGGCCAGCCGCCCCTATCTGTTCAAACGCCGCGCCAAAGCGGGGTTGCCCGCATGATCCTGCACCGCTATTTCGCGCGCCGGTTTCTGCTGACATTTCTGGGCGTGCTGGGCATATTTCTGCTGATCATGGTGTTTCTGGATCTGGTGGAACAATTGCGCCGCTATGCCAGTGCCGATGCCAGTTTCCGGGCGCTGATCGAGCTGACGCTGTTGAATATTCCGCAATCGATTTACCAAATCCTGCCGCTGATCATGATTCTGGCGGCGATTGCGCTGTTTCTGGGGCTGGCACGGTCGTCTGAACTGGTGGTCACCCGTGCCGCAGGACGGTCGGCCCTGCGCGCGCTGACGGCACCTTTGGCGGTAGCTTTGCTGATCGGAGTGTTGGCCGTCGGTGTGCTGAACCCGATCGTCGCGGCGACATCCAAGGAATATGAGGCGCGCGGCGGCGCCTTGCGTGGCAATGCCTCGGTTCTGTCGATCGGGTCATCAGGGCTTTGGCTGCGGCAAGGGTCGGATGAGGGGCAGACGGTGATCCGCGCGGCCAACGCCAATCTGGATGGTACCGTGCTGACCGATGTGACCTTTATCACGTTTGCGCCTGACAGCGGTCCGGCGCGCCGGGTGAATGCCGCATCCGCCATCCTCACGGATGGGGCCTGGGTGCTGACACAGGTGAAGTCCTGGACCTTCGGTGATGATGTCACACCAGAGGCCGGGGCCGAACAAAGCGCTGCGATGCGCCTGCCCTCGACCCTGACACCCGATGAGATCCGCGACAGTTTCGGCACCCCGTCATCGATCCCGATCTGGGAATTGCCCGCCTTTATCACCCGTTTGCAGGCGGCGGGATTTTCCGCACAGCGCCATCTGGTCTGGCTGCACAGTGAATTGGCGCAGCCGTTCTTTCTGATGGCGATGGTGATGATCGGGGCCAGTTTCACGATCCGCCATCAGCGTGGCGGGCGCACCGGGCTGATGGTGATGTTCGCCATCCTGCTGGCCTTTGTGATCTATTTCATTCGCAACTTTGCGCAGGTTCTGGGCGAAAACGGGCAATTGCCCGCAGCCCTTGCCGCCTGGGCACCGCCGCTTGCCGCCATCGGCCTGTCGCTGGGCCTGCTTTTACATAATGAGGATGGCTGATGCGCTGGCTGGTTCTGATCCTGCTGCTGTTCCCCGCTGTGGCGCGCGCCCAACAGGCGGCGACGCTTGTGGCGGATAATGTCACGCTGAACGCAGACGACCAATTGATCGCCAGCGGCAATGTCGAAGTGTTCTTTGACGGCACCCGCCTGACCGCGTCAGAGATCATCTATGACCGCAGCAGCGACCGGCTGATGATCACCGGCCCGATTGTGGTGCAGGATGCCGATGGCAGCGTGCTGACCGCGACCAGCGCGGAGCTGGACCCAAGGCTGCAAGGCGGCATTCTGATCGGCGCACGGCTGGTATTGGACCAGCAATTGCAGTTGGTCGCCAATCAGATCGACCGGCAGGACGGGCGCTATGTGCAGCTTTATCGCTCTGCCGCGTCATCCTGTCAGGTTTGCGGCACCCGCGCACCGCTTTGGGAAATCCGGGCCGAAAGGGTGGTGCATGATACGCTGGAAAAGCAGCTTTATTTCGAGAACGCCACATTCCGGGTGCGCGGTGTGCCGGTCTTCTGGTTACCCGCGATGCGCCTGCCCGACCCGACACTGGAGCGCGCCACGGGGTTTCTGATCCCCAGTCAGCGCAACACCAGCCAATTGGGCAGCGGCATCAAACTGCCTTATTTCGTCACTTTGGGTGACCACGCCGATATCACGCTGACGCCCTATGTCTCACCGGAAACTCGGACGCTGGAAATCGCCTTTCGCCGCGCCTTTGCGAACGGGTCCTTGCAAGTGCGCGGGGCGGCCAGCAACGATAGTCTGCAGGACGACACGCGGTCTTATCTTTTTGCCACCGGAAATTTTACCCTGCCGGATAATTACCAGCTGCAGTTCAATATCGAAACCGTGTCCGACAAGGCCTATCTGCTGGATTACGGCTATGATGATCAGGACCGGCTGGAAAGCGCGCTGAACCTTGTCCGCGTGACGGACAATAGCCTGAATGAATTGCGTTTCAGCTATTTTCAGACTTTGCGCGAGGTGGAAACCAATGCCTCTTTGCCGCCGATCATCGGCGAAATCAGGCATGAGGCGCGGGTCCGGCCTGCTGCTGGCGGCACGCTGACCTATGTCACCAGCCTGGACACGGCCTATCGCCCCGATGACACCGATGGCGAAACCGGCCGGGACGTCACCCGTGCGGGTGGGCGGGCCGATTGGCGGCAGGACTGGATCCTGCCATCTGGGTTTGTCGGCTCTGCACAGGGCAGTCTGCGCGGCGATCTTTACCGCGTCACTGATGACAGCAACTTTCCGACCAGTGCCGCGCGCATCGTGCCCAGCGTGATGACAACCTTGCGCTGGCCATTGGTCCGGCAGGGTGCGGCGGCCAGCCATCTGCTGGAACCGACGATCAGCCTGAACTGGGCCGATATCCACGGCCGCAGGCCGCCCAATGAAGACAGCACAAGGTCCGAACTGGATCAGGCCAATCTGTTCGACCGCTCGCGCTTTGCCGGGCAGGATGCGGTGGAAACCGGCAGCCAATTGGCCGCTGGCCTGTCCTGGACCCGGCTGGGGATCGGGGGGGCATCATCCACCCTGACCATGGGGCGGATATACCGGACGGAAGCGCAGTCGGATTTCACCCCTTCATCCGGGCTGGACGGGCTGCAATCGGATTGGCTGGTATCGGGGCAATATGTGTCACAAGGCGGGTTTCTGATCGAACTGCGCGGCCTGTTTGACGAAAATGCAGAGACCACCCGCACCGATGGCCGTATGCGCTGGCAAAATGACCGGATCGGGATCAATGCCGCCTATATCTGGCAGGCCCGCGATCTGGCCGAAAACCGTGATGGGGCTGTCTCTGAATGGACGCTGGACGGTGCTTTTGTGCTGAGCGATGCCTGGACCATGTCATTGGATGCGCGCTACGACATTGCCGCCGACCGTCCGGTGCAGGCGGGCATCGGCTTTGGCTGGCAAAACGAATGTGTGACTATCGCCGTTTCCGCCTCGCGCCGGTATACGTCTTCCAGTAGTGTTGATCCGACAACCACTTTTGGGCTAAGCGGCTCTTTATCCGGCTTTTCTGCCGGACGCTCTGCGGGCAGGCCCGCCGCCGGGTGCGGACAGTGATAAGAAGATAGAGGAAAGCATGCGTGGATTTGCCCAATTAACCGCCCTTCTGGCACTGGCCCTGACCTTTGGACAGGTGGGCACCGCCACCGCCCAGAACCAGTTTGCGCCCGCCATCACAGTGAATGAACGGGTCATCACCCGCTATGAACTGGACCAGCGCCGCCGCCTGATGGAAGTGTTCAACACCCCCGGTGATCCGGCAGAGCTGGCGCGCGACGGTCTGATCGAAGACCGTCTGAAACAGCAGGAAATCGACCGTGTCGGCCTGACCATCGCGCCCGAGGAACTGGAGGCCGCGCTGGAAGAATTTGCTGGTCGCGCCGATATGTCACTGGCACAATTCAACCAGATGCTGGCGCAAAGCGGGATTGATGCGGTCACCTTGCGTGATTTCGTCAGCGTCGGTCTGGGCTGGCGCGATTATGTCCGTGGCCGGTTCAACCGCGAGGTGACCGTGACCGATGCCGATGTCGCCCGCGCCCTTGGGCAGCAAGGCAGCGCCAGCACCGAAACTGAGGTGCTGTTATCCGAGATCATCATCGCCGCCCCGCCGGAAATGGCCGAACGCGCAGCCAATGCTGCCGATCAGATTTCGCAGATGCGCTCGCTCGCCGATTTTGAAGCGGCAGCGCGGCAGGTTTCGGCCTTGCCGTCGCGCGAAAACGGCGGGCGGCTGGATTGGGTGCCAATCTCGAACTATCCACCGCAGATCCAGCAGGTGATCCTGAGCCTGCAAACCGGGCAAGTCACCGCACCGATCACGATCCCGAATGGCATCGCCTTGTTCCAGCTGCGCGGACGCCGCGAAGCTGTGCGCCCGGCTTTGCCGCCAAGCAGCCTTGATTATGCCGCCTATTATATCCCCGGCGGTCAGTCCGAGGCGGGTCTGCGCATTGCCCGCGATGTCGCCAATAATGTGGATACCTGCGACGATCTTTATGGCATCGCCCGGAACCAGCCGCGTGACGTGCTCGACCGGGTTGAAACTGCCCCTGATCAGATCCCCAATGATATTGCGCTGGAACTGGCCCGGCTGGACCCGAACGAAGTCTCGACCAATCTGACCCGCAACAATGGGCAGACGCTGGTGTTCCTGATGCTATGTGCGCGCAATCGTGGCGGCGCGGCAGATGCCGATCCAGAGGCGGTGCGCAATGTCATCAGGGGCCAACGCCTTGGCACGCTGGCGGCGGCCCTCGTGGAAGACCTGCGCGCGCAGGCGGTGATCACCACAAGATGAAACCCATCGTGATCAGCTGCGGCGAACCCGCTGGCATCGGGCCAGAGGTCGCGGCCAAGGCATGGGCCGCTTTGCGCCATGATCTGCCGATGGTCTGGATCGGCGATCCGACACATCTGCCCGCCGGTACGCCGGTACAGATCGTGACTGACACCGGATTGGTGACGCCGGACCGTATGGCGGTGCTGGCGCGCGATTTTGGCGGTCCGGCTGTTGCGGGCCAGCCCAACCCCGAACATGCGCAAGGCGTGATTGACGCGATTGCGACAGGTGTCGATCTGGTCACGCGCGGCGAGGCCAGTGCGATCTGCACCGCGCCGATCCACAAAGCCGCGCTGATCGACGGGGCAGATTTCGCCTATCCCGGCCATACCGAATATCTGGCTGCTTTGGCAGGGGTGGAGCGCGTCGTGATGATGCTGGCCTGTGACGGGCTGCGCGTGGTGCCTGCGACGATCCATATCCCGCTGGCAACGGTGCCAGAGGCGCTGAGCGCGTCTTTGCTGACCGATACGATCCTGATCACCCATGCCGCGCTGCGCCGCCAGTTCGGTATTGCCGCCCCCCGCATCGCCGTGGCGGGGCTGAACCCGCATGCGGGTGAAGATGGTAAAATGGGGGGGGAGGAATTGGCGATGATCACGCCCGTTCTGGACGCCCTGCGCGCGGAAGGGATGGACATCACCGGGCCGCATTCGGCGGATACGTTATTTCACGCCGCCGCCCGCGCGCGTTATGATGTGGCGGTCTGCATGTATCACGATCAGGCGTTGATCCCGATCAAGACGATAGATTTTGCGGGCGGGGTGAATGTGACGCTGGGCCTGCCGTTTATCCGCACCTCGCCCGATCATGGCACGGCGTTTGATATCGCAGGCAAGGGCGTGGCGGACCCGACATCGATGATTGCGGCGCTGCGGCAGGCGGAGAGCATGGCGAAAAACTTT
This sequence comes from Yoonia sp. 67-2, assembly GCF_035117555.1. Classification (NCBI taxonomy): domain Bacteria; kingdom Pseudomonadati; phylum Pseudomonadota; class Alphaproteobacteria; order Rhodobacterales; family Paracoccaceae; genus Yoonia; species Yoonia sp. 67-2. The sequence continues at coordinate 372,430 of NZ_JAYKPK010000001.1, read as the reverse complement.
TATGCCTCCGGCGGGGATATTTGGGCTCGGAAGATGGCATGAGCGGGATTGATGATCTGCCAGCGCTGCGGGATGTGATTGCACGGCATGAACTGGCGGCGAAGAAATCCCTGGGGCAGAATTTCCTGCTGGATCTGAACCTGACCGCCCGGATCGCACGATTGGCGGGGGATTTGACTGGGGCCGATGTGCTGGAAATCGGCCCCGGCCCCGGTGGGCTGACGCGCGGTTTGCTGGCATCAGGGGCGCGGCGGGTCCTAGCGATTGAAAAGGACCCGCGTTGCCTGCCTGCTTTGGCCGAGATTGCCGCAGCCTATCCGGGCCGGTTGCAGGTCATCGAAGGCGACGCGCTGGAGATTGATCCGCTGGATTATCTGCAAGCGCCGATCAAGGTCGCGGCCAACCTGCCCTATAATGTCGGCACGGAACTCTTGGTGCGCTGGCTGACGCCACAGATCTGGCCGCCGTTCTGGCAAAGCCTGACCTTGATGTTTCAGCGCGAGGTCGCCGAACGGATCGTCGCCCAGCCCGGCGGCAAGGCTTACGGGCGGCTGGCGTTGCTGGCGCAGTGGCGCGCCGATGCGCAGATCGTCATGAACCTGCCGCCAGAGGTGTTCAGCCCGCCACCGAAAGTCCATTCCGCCGTCGTGCATCTGACCGCCCTGCCCGCGCCGCGCTATCCCGCTGACCCCGGCGTGTTGAATATGGTGGTGGCGGCAGCGTTCAATCAGCGGCGCAAGATGCTGCGCTCAGCGCTGAAATCCGTCAGCCCGGTGATCGAGGATCATCTGAATGCTGTTGGGATCAAACCCACCGAACGCGCCGAGCAAGTCGGGCTGGAGGCGTTCTGCGCCTTGGCGCGCAGCCTGGCTGCTGCGCGCTAGGGTTTTTACTCGGCCGCTTCCGGCGTTCCATTATCCGGCTGCGGTGCTGGCCGTGGTTTGCGCGGCGCACGGGGTTTGCGCGCCCGTGGTTGCGGCTTTTCTTCCGGCGTTTCGACCAGGCTCGACTCGGGCTCGTCATCCTGTGCGGCAGTTACATCACGCGGATCGGGCTGTTCATGGCGCGGCTGCGGATCTTGCCGCGGATTCTGGTCGTTGCCGTTGTGGTTATTCTGGCTGGCCGAGTCCTGCGCCTGCATCCGGTCCTGACGTTCCTTGTCACGCTCGGCCTGACGTTCGCGGTTCTGGGCCTCGACCTCTTCCCGGCGCTGATCGACCTCGCGCTGCGCTTCGGCCAGCAGACGGGTGTAATGTTCGGCGTGTTGCGCAAAATTTTCCGCATTCACCCGGTCATTGGACAATTGCGCATCGCGATGCAATTGATTGTATTTCTCGATGATCTGTTGCGGCGTGCCGCGCACTTTGCCATCCGGGCCAGAGCTTTCGAAAACCCTGTTGATAATATTCCCACCAGATGGACGGGGCGTGCGGTTTTTGTTCCGCGAACGTGACTTAGATGATCTCATAGATGTGCTTTCGAGCCTTTGGCTGATCTTGCGCTGGCGCGTTGTCGCGCTGCTGCGCGTCTTTGCACTGCGGGCCGTGCGATGGAGTGGCGACATATCGGAGAGAGATAATCGTTCTCTTACCCATCCGATACATTGCAATAAGCATGGCATTTCCGCCAAGACAAGTCAAAATTGCCCCAGTCAGGGATATTTGCGTCTAACCGCTGGTCTTAACCCGGCCAATGGCCCGAAACACCCCTGTTACGCCCGTCAAGGTCGTCGATCACCGCCAGATCGGTGAAACCGGCGGCGGTGAACATGGTGCTGACGGCATCGGCCTGTGTCGGCCCGATTTCCACGATCAGCCGCCCGCCGGGCGCCAGATGGGCGGGCGTGCCTGCTGCAATGATGCGGTAGCAGGACAGGCCATCGGCATTGTCGGTCAGGGCCTGGGTGGGTTCATGCAGGCGCACTTCTGGCTGCAGGCCGGACATTTCACCTGCGGCGATATAGGGCGGGTTGGAGATGATCAGATCAAACTGGCCGGTAACATTGCTGAACCAGTCGGATTGCCGCAGGTCGGCGCGGTCGTTCAGCCCCAGGGCTGTGCGGTTCTGCGCAGCCACGGCAAGGGCGGCGTCCGAGATATCAACGCCCAGCCCCCGCGATTCTGGGCGTTCTGCCAACAAGGACAACAGGATACAGCCCGACCCGGTGCCAAGGTCCAAAACCTGCGCGAAAGGCTGCGCCAATGCTGCCGCAACAATCGATTCGGTATCAGGACGCGGGTCCAGCACATCCTTGGTCACGATAAAGCGGTGATTGTAGAAATCGCGATAGCCCAGCAGATGCGACAGCGGCACCCTTGCGGCGCGTTGGTCCACCAGCGCGGCAAACCGCGGCGCATCGCCCGCCACATGCGCCCAGATCTGGCGCGATTCGTGACCGGGGTCTGTGACCCCGGCTGCCGCCAGCCACGCGCGGGCCCGATCCATCGCCGCGACCTCCGCCGCGTTCAGATCCCAATAGCGTCCGCTCGCGAAAAACCCGCTCACGCGCCCATCTCTGCCAGCAGGGCCGCCTGCGCCTCTGATTGCAAGGCATCGATGATCGCATCCAGATCGCCCGCCATCACCTGCCCCAGCGAATAGAGCGTCAGATTAATCCGGTGATCGGTCAGCCGCCCTTGTGGGAAATTATAGGTGCGGATCCGTTCCGAGCGGTCGCCCGACCCGACCTGCGCCTTGCGATCGGCGGAACGTTCCCCGTCGATCCGCTGGCGTTCCAGATCGAACAGCCGGGTTTTCAGCACCTGCATTGCGATTTCACGGTTGCGGTGTTGCGATTTCTCGGCGCTAACAACGATGATTCCGGTGGGAATATGCAAAATACGCACCGCCGAATCGGTGGTGTTGACGTGTTGCCCGCCCGATCCGCTGGCGCGCATCGTATCGATCCGCAGATCATTCACATTGATCTGCACATCGACATCCTGCGCCTCTGGCAGCACCGCGACCGTGGCGGCGGATGTGTGAATCCGCCCGCCGCTTTCGGTTTCCGGCACGCGCTGGACGCGGTGGACACCGCTTTCATATTTCAGCCGGGCAAAGACGCCTTCGCCTGCGACCCGCGCGACCACCTCTTTGATACCCCCCAGTTCGGTCAGGCTTTGTTCAAGGATTTCAAAGCGCCAGCCCTGATTTTCGGCATAGCGGTGATACATCCGCAACAGATCAGCCGCAAACAATGACGCCTCATCCCCGCCCGTACCGGGGCGGATTTCAAGCAAGGCAGGCCGCGCATCGGCGGCATCTTTCGGCAGCAGTGCGAGTTGCACGGCATGTTCGCTGTCTGCCAGCGCCGCCTTCAGTTCCGGCAATTCATCCTCGGCCAGCGCGCGCATTTCGGGGTCTTTCAGCAGCGCCTGCGTATCGGCGATCTGCGCCAGCAGGTCTTTATAGGCCGTGACGGTTTCCACCACCGGCCGCAATTCGGCATATTCGCGGCCCAAAGCGGCGATATCGCCTGAATTGGCACCATCGGACATCTTCGCCTCCAGAAACTGGAAACGGTCGATGATGTGTTCGATTTTGTCTGCGGCTATCATGGCACCCCGATTGGCCGATCAGCGGGGAACAATCAAGGGGCCAAGCTGGGTCAGCCAATCCTGCACACGTGCACGGTTCACGCCCATATCGGAACCGCCAAAGCGCAAGCGGCCATAGATCACCAGCAGATCGCCCTGCACGGCCACCGTGGTGTGATCCGGAAACCCCCAGATCTGCGAGCGGGTCTGATAAGTTATCATCCCCTCGCCTACATCCCCCGCAATCCGCGTCGTGCGGGGCGTGGCCAGCGCGATACGGTCCAGTGCTGCCAACACTTCGCCTGCATCGCCGTTGATCCGGCGCGCCGCACGAAACCCGCCCGCCTCGGCCAGATCGCCGGGGCTGTCGACCTGCGCCAATTGATGCCAGCGCGCGACATCCGTGGGGGCGAGGCGGACATAGGCCATAGTCCCTAAAACCAGCAGCGCCAGAATGGCGACGATATAGATCAGCATATCCATCATCGATACAGCACCCCCGGCAGGATCGACAGCATCTCGAACATCAGGTTCGCCCCTGTCAGCGCGGTATTGCCCGACAGGTCATAGGGCGGCGATACCTCCACCAGATCGCAGCCGACGATATTCAGCCCGCGCAGCCCCCGGATCAGTTCCATCGCCTGCGGCGTGGTCAGCCCGCCAATCTCCGGCGTGCCGGTTCCGGGGGCATAGGCGGGGTCAAGGCTGTCGATATCATAGGTGATGTAACAAGGCTGATCACCGATCTGCGCCTTGATCTCTGCCGCCAAGGGCAACAGCGATTTATGCCACAGATCAGGGGCCAGATATTGGTTGAACCCCCAGCCCGCAGCCTCAGTAAAGTCATCCGCGGTGTAGCCGGTGCCGCGCAGCCCGATCTGAAAGACCTTATCGGCAGTGATGATCCCTTCCTCATAGGCGCGGCGGAAGACGGTGCCATGGGTCTCGCGTTCACCGAACATCTCGTCATTCACATCGGCATGGGCATCGACATGGACCAGCGCGACCGGCCCGTGCTTGCCCGCTACCGCGCGCAGCACCGGCAAGGTCAGCGTATGGTCGCCGCCCAAAGTCATCGGGATAAAGTCATGCTTGAGGTGTGCTGCGTAAGTCTCTGTAATAATGCGGATCGTATCGGACAGGCTGAACGTATTGACCGGCACATCGCCGAGATCGGCACATTGCAGCGCATCGAAAGGTGCCGCCCCGGTCTGGATATTATAGGGCCGGATCATCGCCGATTGTTCGCGCAATTGCTTTGGTCCCATCCTTGTGCCGGACCGCCATGACGTGCCGATATCCATCGGGATGCCGATAAAGCCCACATCAAGCCCCGCAGCGCTGTCCACCTGCGGCAGGCGCATAAAGCTTTGCGGCCCCGAAAACCGGGCTAGGTCATTGCCGCTGATCGGTTGATTTGGCATCATTTATTCCTTTTGTTCCAAAGCGCTAAACAGCATAATTCCATCGCCACATGCGCGCCTGCAATCGCCGTGGCCCCTGTGGTGTCATAGGGCGGCGAGACTTCGACAATGTCGCCGCCAACCATGTTGATCCCCGCCAGATCGCGCAGCATTGCCGCCGCCTGCCAAGACGCTAACCCACCCCAGACCGGCGTGCCTGTGCCGGGGGCAAAGGCCGGGTCCAGCGCGTCGATATCGAAGGTGACATAGGTCGGATGATCGCCGACAATCTTGCGCACCTCCGCCGCCACATCCGCAGAACCGCGTTCATGACAGGCGCGCGCATCGATATAGCGCATCCCAAGATAATCATCGCATTCGGTGCGGATACCGATCTGGATCGACCGCGTCGGATCAACCAGCCCCAGCTTCACCGCCTTATACATGAAGGTGCCGTGATCGATCCGCGCCATATCATCATCAGCCCAAAGGTCCGAATGCGCATCGAACTGGATCACCGACAGCGGGCCGTATTTCTCCGCATAGGCCCGCAAAATCGGCAAGGTGATAAAGTGATCCCCACCAAGCGTGACCGTCCCCGGCCCCGCCGCCAGAATGCCCGCAATATGCGCCTGCACCAGATCCGGCACACCGGCGACATTGGCGTAATCAAAGGCCATATCGCCATAATCCACGATGGCGAATTCCGACAAAGGATCAAACCCGTCCCAGCCATAGGGCGGGTCATAGGGTTGCAGGCAAGACGCCTCGCGGATCGCGCGCGGCCCGAACCGCGTACCGGGGCGGTGCGTCACCGCCTGATCGAAGGGCACGCCGGTCACAACCAGATCGACGCCCGTCAGATCCTTGGTATAGGCGCGGCGCAGAAACGATGTCGCGCCGCCAAAAGCATTCTCAAACGCCAGCCCGCGCCGGTCCTTGCGGGTAAACGCCAGATCGACCTGCCCTTTTGCATCCTCTAACGCCATCTTCCTACCTTCTTTTTTCCAAAAATACTCCCGCCGGAGGCTTGAAAGTTTCTATCCCACCGGCAAAGCACGCTCAACGATCCGGGCAAAGAACGACGCCCCGACGGGCGCGCCCGCATCATCGAAATCGTACGCCGGGTGATGCAAACCTGCGGTATCGCCATTGCCGACGAACAGATAGGCCCCCGGACGTTCATTGAGCATATAGGCGAAATCCTCGGCGCCCATTTCGGGCTTGGCATCGTCGACGACATTGCCCGAGACTTCCCGCGCCACCTCCGCCGCAAAGGCGGTCTTATCCGTATCATTGATCGTCGCCGGATAGCCGATCTCATAATCAAGCTCTGCCGTCACGCCGTAAGATGCCGCCTGCCCCGCGACAATCTCTGCCAGCCGTTTCTTGACCATAGCCTGCACCGCAGGATCAAAGGTGCGCACCGTGCCATTGATATAGCCTGTATCAGGTATCACATTATCCGCCGATCCGGTGTGAAGCTGCGTGACCGAGACGACCAGTTCCTGCAAAGCATAATGATTGCGGCTGACAATCGTCTGGATGGCCGTCGCGATGCCCAGCACCGCGACCACCGGATCGGCGGTTTCATGCGGCATCGCGCCATGGCCACCGCGGCCTTTGACATGGATATGGAATGTATCCACCGCCGCCATGATCGGGCCGGGCGCGGTGTAAAAGGCCCCGACCGCCGTGCCGGGGGCATTATGCAGGGCATAGACCTCTGCAATGTCAAAGCGGTCAAGGATACCTTCCTGCACCATCACTTCAGCACCGCCGCCGCCTTCTTCGGCAGGCTGAAAGATCAGCGCCACGCGGCCTGCGAAATTGCGGGTCTCGGCCAGATATTTCGCAGCCCCCAGCAGCATCGTCGTATGCCCGTCATGGCCGCAGGCATGCATCGCGCCCGGTGTTTTCGAGACGTAATCGAGCCCCGTCACCTCCTCCATCGGCAAAGCATCCATATCGGCGCGCAGGCCAATCGTGCGGCCCTTGCCCTGCCCGTTAATGATCGCGACGATCCCGCTGGTGGCGATGCCTTCGTGGATTTCATCCACGCCAAAGGCGCGCAATTTCTCCACCACAAAAGCCGCCGTTTCATGGCAATCGAATCGCAATTCGGGATGGGCATGCAAATGCCTGCGCCAGCCTGTCATTTCTTCGGCATAATCGGCGATACGGTTGATAACGGGCATGGCTGGAACTTTCTGTGACTTCGCAATAGGGTCAGTTGATCCCAAGTTGAAGGTGGCTGCAATGGCTGACGACCCCCTGATCCACGACCCGGATGGCGGTATGCCACGCCTGTTGGAAATCATGCGCCGGTTGCGTGATCCTGACACCGGCTGTCCTTGGGATATCGCGCAGGATTTCGGCACAATCGCGCCCTATACGATTGAAGAGGCTTATGAAGTCGCCGATGCCATCGCCCGCACCGACTGGCCCGATCTGGAAGGCGAATTGGGCGATCTGCTGTTGCAGACCGTCTATCACGCGCAGATCGGGGCCGAGGCTGGGCATTTCACCTTTGACTCAGTGGTGAAGAACATCGCTGACAAGATGGTCGCGCGGCATCCGCATGTATTCGGGGATGAAGACCGCGATAAATCCGCCGACCAACAGGTCGCAGATTGGGAAAAGATCAAGGCGGCCGAACGCGCGGGCAAGGCGCAGGGCGGCGTGCTGGACGGTGTTGCCCTGGGCCTGCCGGCGCTGATGCGCGCGGTGAAATTGCAAAAACGCGCGGCGCGTGTTGGGTTTGACTGGCCCGACACATCCCATGTGCTGGACAAGATCATCGAAGAAGCCGATGAACTTGTCGCCGCGCGCGACACGCTGACCCATGCCGAAATCAAGGATGAGATCGGCGATCTGCTCTTCGTGCTCGCCAATCTCGCCCGCCATCTCGATGTCGACCCCGAAGAGGCCCTGCGCGGCACCAACGACAAATTCACCCGGCGGTTCAAAGGGATCGAGGCGGCCCTCGCCGCGCGCGGCAAGACCCCGGCGCAAAGCGATCTGGCCGAAATGGACGCGCTTTGGGAGGCCGAGAAGGTGCTGGAAAAGGCGCGGAAATTCCCTGAGTAAAATATTCAGGTATTGACCGAAGTAAAAGACTCAGGTTTACAGGCGCCAGTTCAACCAAGGAGATATCCCATGAACCTGCGCAATATTCTTTTGGCGACCACCTGTGCGGCCATCGCTGGCCCGGCCATCGCTGATGTCAATATCTACACCACCCGTCAGCCAGAGCTGATCCAGCCGGTCATGGACGCCTTCACCGCAGAAACCGGTATCGCCGTGAACCTCGCCTTTGTCGAAGATGGTCTGGTCGAACGCCTGACCGCCGAAGGCGCGCGTTCGCCCGCCGATCTGGTGATGACAGTGGATATCGCGAACCTCAAACAGATCGTGGATGCCGGTGTGGTCCAAGCTGTCGAAAGCGACGTGCTGACCGAAGCCGTGCCTGCCGAACTGCGCTCTGACGAAAACCTGTGGTTCGGTCTGACCACACGGGCGCGGGTTGTCTATGCCTCAAACGAGCGTGTCGCCGATGGCGAAGTCACTACCTACGAGGATCTGACCAGTGACAAATGGGCCGGCCGCATCTGTTCGCGCTCGGGTCTGAACAATTACAACCTCGCCCTGCTGTCCGCCGTGATCGCGCATAAAGGCGAAGATGGCGCGCGCGAATGGGCCGCTGGCATCCGCGAAAACCTGGCCCGCAAGCCCGAAGGCAATGACCGCGCGCAGGTCCGGGCGATCTGGGCCGGGGAATGCGATATTTCGCTGACCAATACCTATTACATGGGCGCGATGCTGGCCGATCCTGAGCAGCAGGAATGGGCCAATTCCGTGCGCATCATCTTCCCGACCTTCGAAGATGGCGGCACCCATGTGAACGTCTCTGGCGTAGCGATGACCAATGCCGCGCCGAACCGTGACGAAGCTCTGCAATTGATGGAATTTCTTGTCTCGCCAGAGGCGCAGGGAATCTATGCCGAGCTGAACAATGAATATCCTGTGCTGGACAGTGTCGCGCCCTCCGAACTGGTCGCAAGCTGGGGTGAATTCACACCTGACAGCGTCGATCTGAACGAATTGGCGACACATCGTCCCGCCGCCGTGCGGATCATGGAAGAAGTCAACTTCGACGGCTAAAGCCGCCGATCAAGGCGGGGGGCTGTCGGCCCCCCGCACCCCCCCGAGGATATTTTTACTCGGACGATAGGGATAGTGTTTTTCTTTCCGTAGGGCAATTCTGGTACGGCAGGGAGGAAAATGATGGATATTTCAACAGCAGTGGCGATGATCACCGGCGGCGCATCAGGTCTGGGTGCGGCGACGGCGCAGGCGTTTTTGGCCGCAGGCGCGCGGGTGATGATCTTTGATCGTGACGCGCAGGGCGCTGATTTCGCGCAGGACATCGGTGCCGGGTTTGCCGAGGTCGATGTCACCGATGAAGCCAGCGTTGCCGCCGGTCTGGCGCAGGTCGAGGGCCTGAATGTCGTGGTGAATTGCGCCGGTATCGTCATCAGCGAAAAAACCCTTGGCCGCGACGGGCCGCATCAGCAAAGCAGCTTTGCCCGCACTGTCGATATCAACCTGTGTGGCACGTTCAACGTGGCACGGCTGGCCGCGGCACGGATGGCGCAGGGCGGTGTGATCATCAACACAGCCTCGGTCGCGGCGTTTGAAGGGCAAAAGGGGCAAGCGGCCTATGCCGCCTCCAAGGCCGGGATCGCCGGGCTGTCGCTGCCGATGGCGCGCGATCTGGCACGTGCGGGGATCCGGGTGATGGCGATTGCGCCGGGGATTTTCCGCACGCCGATGCTGGAATCATTGGGTGAAGAGGTGATGGCAGGTCTGGCCAAGGATGTGATCTATCCCGCACGGCTGGGCGATCCGGCAGAATTTGCCGCCCTCGCGCGGTTTATCGTCGAATGCGATTACCTCAACGGCACCACGATCCGGCTGGATGGTGGCTTGCGGATGCCATGATCAGCCGGCGGCTTTTTCTTCCAGGGCCAGCCATTCATCTTCGGCATCGGATAATTGCATCTGCCGGGCGACCAAAGCATCGCTGGCCTTTGCAAATTTCACCGGATTGTCGGTGAACAATGCCGGATCGGCGAGCAATTCTTCCAATTTGCCGATCTCCGCCGTCAATGTGGCTATCACGCCCGGCAGCGCCTCAAGCCGGTGTTTTTCAGTGAAGGACAGACCGCCGGTGGATTTCTTTTCCACCGGTTTGTCTTTCTTTGCCAATGGCTTGGTCGCTGTGGCAGATTCGGTGAAATCACCACCCCGTTGGTCGCGGTAATCCGACCAGCCACCGGGATAGACCACGGCCTGACCATTGCCTTCCATCGCGATGGTCGTCGTTGCCACCCGGTCGAGGAAATCGCGGTCGTGGCTGACCAGCAGCACGGTGCCATCGTAATCGCCCAGGATATCCTGCAACAGATCCAGCGTTTCGATGTCCAGATCGTTTGTCGGTTCGTCCAGCACCAGCAAATTGCTTTCGCGCGCCATCAGACGCGCCAGCAGCAGCCGGGCCTTTTCACCGCCCGACAGCGACCTGACCGGCGCGCGGGCCTGTGCCTCGTCGAACAGGAATTCCTTGAGGTAGCCGACAACATGTTTCGGCACACCCCGCACCATGATCTGGTCGGATTTGCCGGATACACCCAGTTCGGGATCAGAGGCGAGGTTTTCCCACAGCGTCATATCTTGGTTCAGCGCCGCGCGTGACTGGTCGAACACCGCGATATCGAGCTTTGTGCCCAGTTTCACCTCACCCGCGTCAGGTGCCACCTGCCCCAGCAGCATCTTGATCAGCGTTGTCTTGCCCACGCCATTGGGCCCGACAAAGGCGATCCTGTCGCCGCGTTGCACGGTCAAATCCAGCCCTTGGACGATGGTCTTGCCGTCAAAGGCCTTGGTCAGCCCGAAACATTCCATCACCTTGCGGCCAGAGGTTGATCCCCCCTCAAACGCCATCGCCGCCGTGCCCTGGCGACGGATTTGTCCTGCCTTTTCAGCACGCAGATCCTGCAAGGCCCGCAAACGCCCTTGGTTCCGGGTACGGCGGGCGGAAATGCCTTCAACGGCCCAACGCGCCTCTGCCTTGATCTTGCGGTTCAGTTTATGGCGCTGCTGGTCTTCGTCTTCCCAGATCTTGTCGCGCCATTCCTCAAACGCATCAAACCCCTGTTCGGCGCGGCGCACAGCGCCCCGGTCAATCCAGAGCGTGGCACGGGTCAGTGCCCGCAGGAACGCCCGGTCGTGGCTGATCAGCACAAAGGCGGCACGGGTCTGTTTCAATTCATTCTCAAGCCAGGCGATGGCTTCAATATCCAGATGGTTGGTGGGCTCGTCCAGCAGCATCAATTCGGGCGCTTCGGCCATCAGTTTGGCCAATGCCGCGCGGCGACGTTCGCCACCCGATGCGGTGGCAACAGCCCCTTCGGGATCGAATTTCAACCCTTCGGCAACCATATCGACCTTATAGGCTTCCTCTGGCGGCAGGCCACTGGCGGCATATTCGCCCAATGTGGTGAACCCGTCCATCGTCGGGTCCTGTTCCATATAGCCGACCTGAACGCCCGGAGATGCGACCCGTGTGCCGCTGTCGGCCTGCACGAGGCCTGCCATGACCTTCATCAAGGTCGATTTTCCTGATCCGTTGCGCCCGACCAAGGCGACACGGTCGCCGGGTTGAACGACCAGAGACAGGTCAGCAAAAACAGGATCGCCGCCGAACGTCAGCGCGATATCGGAAATCTGGAGAAGGGGTGCACGTGCCATGCCCGCCTGCTATTGCGTGCCACGCACCAGCGCAAGGGGTTTTCAGCCCGCCCCCATCACCGCGCGCAAGGCTTTCGCGCGCGCAGGCGGGACAGCGGCGATATCGACACAGGTAAAGACATGAAACGTGTTCATCTGCCGGTCGATCACCGCATGATCGCTGACCCAGCCGCCCATCGCCAGATAGGACCGCAACAGCGACGGCAACGGTGCTGTGCCGCGCCCTGTGGCATCGCACAGGCGCACCACCTCGCCCGCTTTGACACCGGGGCGCAAATGCTCCGGCCCGATATGTTGCGCGGCGAGTTTCGCCAGCGCCAGACCGTAAATCTCCGGGTCGGTCCCGGCAAAGCTGGTGCAGCCAAACAAAACCTGCACGCCTTGATCATCGACGATCTGCGTCAGCGCCCCCCAGGCCGCACGCACGACATCGGCATCCTGCACATCGGGCGCGATGCAGAATCGCCCCAGTTCCAGCGACGGCCCCGCCTGCCCCGCCAATCGGGCAAGATCGTAATATTGCGCGGCATAACATTGCGACAGCGACGCTGCATCCGGCACCAGCAGCATCCTTGCTGCGGCGATCAACCGGCCTTTGCCATCCTCGATCATCAGATGCTGGCAGCGCGGGTCGAAATCATCGCGATCCAGCCCCGGCTTGCCAAAGAAACACAGATGCCGCAGCGCCTGACAAGCGGCCATATCCGCACCGTCCGCACCGATCCGCGCGCGATACCGTCCGAACTGCATCGTAATTGTCATAGCATCCTGCCTTGGCGACGTGCTTAAGGCACCCTAGATCAAGCGTAAGATTAGGAAAAGGAATATAGCGATGGATAAAATCATCAAGTCAGACGCCGAATGGCGCGCACAACTTTCGGACCTGGCCTATAAGGTCACCCGCAAACATGGCACCGAACGGGCGGGCAGCCACGAGGATTTCCCCAAGGACCCCGGCACCTATATGTGTGTCTGCTGCGGTGCGCCCTTGTTCGACCAAAGCACCAAATTCGAAAGCGGCACCGGCTGGCCGTCTTTCTTTGCGCCGCTGGATGAAACGGCCGTGGGTGAAACCATCGACCGCAGTTTCTTCATGAAACGCACAGAGGTGCATTGCGCCCGCTGTGACGCGCATCTGGGGCATGTCTTCCCCGATGGTCCCGCCCCCACCGGCCTGCGTTATTGCCTGAACGGTGTCGCGCTGACCTTCGAGCCGGCTGATTAAAAATCGCTGTCATCGCTGCCGTCGCCCAACAGGGCGCCGGCATCGATCCGCCCGAAGGACCCCAGCAATTGCGCCAAAGCGCCGACATTGCGGATACCGTCATCGGTCACACGGCGGTCAAGATTGACGATCTGACCGTCCTCCAACCCATAGCGGTTGATCCCGCTGACGCGGTCGCTGCTGTCAAAATCGATAGCCAGAACACTGCGGTCCACTTCGCGCGGGGCAAGAAGGCCGGTATGCACGAACTGGCTGGACACATAGTAAATCGTATCCGACGCGACACCCCCATCAGATGTCGGCGGGCCGAACAGGGTAACGACATCATTGCGGGTCGTTTGCCCGACCTGAACTTGGGCGATTTCACGCGCATCAGGGGTAAAGCCGTGAAATCGGGTGATCGGTGAACAGGCCGAAACCGCCACAAATGCCAGAACAATGCCGCAGGCGCGCAATTTACCGGTCGTATAGATCATAGGAACGCCCCTTGCTTTGGCATCTGATGCCTTTTATCCCCCCCTACATCACCGCCCGCCCCTGATCAAGAATGGAAGCACCCTTGCCCCCGATCCCGCACTCACCTTTGCGTTTGGCCGATCTTGTCGCCAGCCGTGGCACCGAATTTGCGCTGACACCGGATACGGGCGCGCGCAGCGCCATCGCGGATGCCTTGGGAATCACCGGGATCAAGAAACTGCGCTTTGACGGCAAATTGACACCGCAGGGCAGCAAAGACTGGGTGCTGACAGGTACTTTGGGCGCGACCGTGGTGCAGGACTGCGTTGTCACACTGGCCCCGGTGACGACCCGGCTCGACGAATCCATCACCCGCAGCTATCTGGCCGAAATGCCCGAAGTCTCTGGCACCGAAGTCGAGATGCCCGAGGATGACACGATCGAGCCTCTGCCCGATACAATCGACCTTTACGCTGTGCTGACCGAGGCGCTGGCACTCGCCCTGCCGCTTTATCCACGCGCGGAGGGGGCCGAACTGGGCCAGATCGTCTATACTGAAAAAGGCGTCGCGCCGCTGACGGATGAGGCTGCCCGACCTTTCGCAGGCCTCGGCGCGCTCCGCGACAGTCTGAAAAAGACCGACGATTAAATCACGCCTCTTTCGACATCGTCAGAGTAAAAATATCCCCGCCGGAGGCATCGACGGTGGCGCAGCCGCCGGAAGACCCAAAGGAATCAGGCAAAAGGGGTTGCACTGCGCGCAAATCGCAGTATTTAAGCCGCCTCTTTCACACTGCGTCTCGACAGGGCAGCCAGATTGGCGTAGGACCCCCGACAGATGCACCAATCAGGGCTACGGCCCATTTATCATAGGGTTCCGTTATGGCCGTCCAGCAGAATAAAGTTTCCAAATCCCGCCGCAACAACCGGCGGTCGCACGACTCGCTCGTTGCCGCAAATCCAAACGAATGCGACAACTGCGGTGAGATGAAGCGCCCACACCATGTGTGCCCGTCCTGCGGTCACTACGCGACACGTGAAGTCGTCGCCGCCACGACCGAAGTCGATCTGGACGAAGACGCAGCATAAGCTGCAAAACAGGCATTACAGACATGACCAAAGGCCAGACGAGACCCGTCTCGACATCGGCGAATGTGCTGTCTGTAGATGCCATGGGTGGCGACAAAGGGCCTGCGACTGTGGTTGCGGGCCTTGCCAAGTTCCTCAGCAAAGCACCCGAGGCCCGCGCCATCCTGCATGGCCCCAAGGCCGAGCTGGAACAGCTGATCGCGTCGCATAAGATCGCGGATCGGGTCACGCTGCATGATGCCCCCGATGTCGTGAAAATGTCCGACAAGCCCAGCAATGTGCTGCGGCATGGCAAACAAACCTCGATGTGGTCCGCGATTGACGCGGTCCGTGATGGTCAGGCGGCCGTCTGCGTGTCCTGCGGCAATACCGGCGGGCTGATGGCCCTGTCGATGCTGCGCCTGCGCAAGGCCGAAGGGGTGAATCGCCCGGCGATTGCCTGCCTCTGGCCGTCGCGCAACCCCGCCGGTTTCAACGTGATGCTGGATGCCGGTGCCGATATCCGCGCCGATCACGATGATTTGCTGACCTATGCGCTGATGGGCGCGTCCTATGCGCGCAATGGTCTGGATATCACCCGCCCCCGCGTCGGGTTGCTCAATGTCGGGACCGAAGAACATAAAGGCCGCGCCGAACTCAAGGTCGCGCATGAGCTGATCGCCAAAGCTGCGGAAAAAGGTGATTTTGACTATGTTGGCTTTGTCGAAGGTGGCGATCTGCCCTCCAACAAGGTCGATGTGATCGTCACTGACGGCTTTACCGGCAATGTCGCGCTCAAAACCGGCGAAGGCACGGCCACGCTGATCAGCGAATTGATGCGCGGGGCCTTGATGGGCAATCCTTTGTCAATGCTGGGCGCGCTGCTGGCGCGTGGATCGCTGGGGCGGTTGCGCAAACGGATCGATCCGCGCCGCGTCAATGGCGGGGTTTTCCTTGGCCTCAACCAGACCGTGATCAAAAGCCATGGCTCTGCCGATGCCACCGGCGTCGCGGCGGCGCTGCATCTGGCGTATCGTCTGGGGCAAAGCGGGTTTTCGGACAAACTCGCCGCACGGGTTGCATCCGCCGTGGCACTTGCCCAAGATCAGGCGCAAGACGGTGTGGTAGATCCTGCCGATAACAACACAGGCAAATAAATATGACACGGCGTGCAGTGGTCAAAGGTATCGGGCATTATCTTCCCGAACGTATCGTTCCCAACAGCGAATTCGAAAAGACGCTTGAGACATCGGATGAATGGATCAAGTCCCGCTCTGGCATCGAGCGGCGGCATTTTGCAGCGCCCGAGCAGACGACATCGCAGATGGCGACGCTTGCAGCATTTGCCGCGTTGGATATGGCCGGGATGCAGGGCGATCAGATCGACGCGATCGTGCTGGCCACCTCGACCGCTGATATGACCTTCCCCTCTGCCGCGACCATGGTGCAACATGCGATTGGCAATACAACCGGCTATGCCTTTGATGTGCAAGCGGTTTGTGCCGGTTTCGTCTATGCTTTATCAACCGCCAATGCGCTGATCACCTCGGGTCAGGCCGATACGGTGATGGTCATCGGCGCTGAAACCTTCAGCAAGATCATGGATTGGACCGACCGCTCCACCTGTGTCCTGTTCGGCGATGGCGCTGGCGCGCTGATCCTGTCAGCCGAGGATGGTGACGGCACCACTGCCGACCGTGGCATTCTGTCCACCGATCTCAATTCCGACGGGCGCTACAAGGACCTGCTTTATGTCGATGGCGGTGTGGCCACGCAAAACACCGGCATGCTGCGGATGGAAGGCAAAGAAGTGTTCCGCCATGCTGTCGAAAAACTCGCCGCGACCGCCGATAAAGCCCTGCACAAGGTCGGGCTGACCGCCGATGACGTAGATTGGGTCGTGCCGCATCAGGCCAATATCCGCATCATTCAGGCCACTGCGAAGAAGCTGGGCGTTGAAATGGACCGGGTCGTCGTGACAGTGCAGGATCATGGCAATACCTCTGCCGCGTCGATCCCGCTGGCCCTGTCCGTCGGCGTGCAACGCGGCCAGATCAAAAAAGGCGATCTGGTCGTGACCGAAGCCATCGGCGGCGGCCTTGCCTGGGGCTCGGTCGTGCTGCGCTGGTAGCGATGAAAAGCGCCCAGAACTTGCTTTGCCAAGTCCTTGTTATTGACTCTGAAATTGCCGCACGCCAATGTAGCCACCAAATGGCGCGGGGATGAGGTATGACGGACAAGACGTTGACACGCATGGACCTGGCGGATGCGGTCCATAATGAAGTGGGCCTGTCGCGCAACGACAGCGCCGATCTGGTTGAATCTGTGCTGACGCATATTTCCGATTCGCTGGTCGCCGGGGATACGGTCAAGATTTCCTCGTTTGGCACCTTTTCGGTGCGCGACAAGGCGGCCCGCGTCGGACGCAACCCCAAGACCGGCGAAGAAGTCCCGATCCATCCGCGCCGCGTTCTGACCTTCCGGCCCTCACATCTGATGAAAGATCGTGTCGCCGCCGGGAACAAGTCCTGACCCATGGCAAAAGCCAAAGACGCCTTTCGGACGATCAGCGAAGTCGCTGAATGGCTTGACACGCCCACCCATGTGCTGCGCTTTTGGGAAACCAAATTCAGCCAGATCCGCCCGGTCAAAGGTGCCGGTGGGCGGCGGTATTACCGCCCCAGCGACATGGATTTGTTGGGCGGCATCAAGCAATTGCTGCATGAGGATGGCCTGACCATCAAAGGCACCCAGAAATTGCTGCGCGAAAAAGGCGCCAGATATGTGGCGACCCTCGGCCCGTCAGTGTCGCTGGATGATACACCAGCCGTTGTCGCACCGCCTGTCCGCCCCAAACCGGCACCGCCGAAAGCTGCAGCACCCGCGCAACGCGACATGCCTGTTGATCTGCCCGATGTGCCGGGCCGCCTGATCGGGCGCGCGCCCGTCAAAGCAGATTCTTTGCGGCATCATCTGAAATCGCTGATGCCGCTGGTGGCACGGTTGGAATCGCTGAGCGACCGTCTGCCGCAAAGCTAGGCTTGGCCTTTGCTCCGAAGAACTTTGATGCCTCCGGCGGGGATATGTAGTTGAATTCGCGCTTTTGTGCGATTTCAATGGCTCTGACGATGATGCTTTTCGGGCTTGTTCCTGCCTGTAATTCCAGTATGAACGCCCTCAGTCGGGCTATAGCGCAGCCTGGTAGCGCGTCCGTCTGGGGGACGGAAGGTCGCAGGTTCGAGTCCTGCTAGCCCGACCAACAATCGCCCGCTTGCGTTTTCGCGCAGCGGGCGTTTTGGTATCCAAAAGGGACAATCACCATGCAAAACGGCGTTTTGGCAGATCACCAGATCCGCGATTTGATTGCTGCGGGTGCGATCAGCGCCGCTGCGCCGATTGATGCGGGGCAAATTCAGCCTGCGTCGCTGGATTTGCGACTGGGGACCACCGCCTACCGCGTGCGCGCCTCGTTTCTGGCGGGGCGGGCGCGGACAGTCACCGAACGCCTTGCTGATTTCCAGATGCATGCGATTGACCTGACCGGCGGGGCCGTGCTGGAAAAAGGCTGCGTCTATGTCGTGCCTTTGATGGAAAGCCTCGCCCTGCCCGCTGGCATGACCGGGGCAGCATCGGCGAAATCATCCATCGGGCGGCTGGACCTGCTGACCCGGATCATCACCGATCATGGCGTCGAATTTGACCGGGTGCCTGCGGGATATCACGGCCCGTTGTTTGTTGAGATTTGCCCCCGGTCGTTTTCGGTTGTGGCCCAGCCCGGCCAGATGCTGAACCAGATCATTTTCCGCCACGGCAAGACCATGATGTCGGATGAGGCCCTGCGCGCGCTCCATGCGGTGACGCCCATCGTGTCGGGTGATCCGGTGATTTCTGACGGTCTGGGCTTTTCCGTCGATCTGCGGCCTGCAGAGGGCAATCTTGTCGGCTATCGCGCCAAGCCGCATACCGGGGTTATCGATCTGGCGAAACTGAACTATTACGACCCCGCTGAATTCTGGGAACCCGTCCATACCGATACCGGCTGGATCATCCTTGATCCCGGCGCCTTCTACATCCTCGTCAGCCGCGAATCGATTGTGATCCCGCCGATGCAGGCCGCCGAAATGGCCCCCTATCTCGCGATGGTCGGTGAATTCCGGGTGCATTATGCTGGGTTCTTTGACCCCGGTTTCGGCTATGCCGCCGCCGGTGGAGCCGGATCGCGCGGGGTGCTGGAGGTGCGCTGCCACGAAGCGCCCTTCGTTCTGGAACACGGGCAGGTCGTGGGGCGGCTGGTCTATGAACATATGGCCGCCCTGCCCGAGGCATTATACGGGCAGGCGATAAAATCCAATTATCAAGGACAGGGGTTAAAACTGTCCAAACATTTCAAGACTAGCGGATCACCCGCCGCGTGACCTTGGCCGCTTGTTTGATGTTGGTATCTGTGGGGGCCGCAGTCCGCGGTTTCTGACCAGTTTTTGACGCCATCTGCATGCCTTTGCGCATGGCGACATTCAGCACCTGCCGCACGATCATCGAGATCAATCTATTCATATTCATCGCACCATTCCTTTGCACTCGTCTGGGGCAAACTTAGCACGGCTGGCGCTATTCTTCAAACAGCTCTGACTGATCCCCATCACCGCTATCCTCTTCGTGATCGCCCAAGGCATTGGCCCCCGGCGGCGGCCGGTTTTCCAGCAGCCCGGCGGCGCGCAATTCCTTCAGCCCTGGCAGATCGCGGGTGTTTTCGAGACCGAAATGATCAAGAAAACCTTGCGTGACGACAAAAGTCACCGGCCGGCCCGGCGTCATCTTGCGCCGGCCAAACCGGATCCATTCCATCTCGATCAACTGATCAATCGTGCCACGGCTGACGCTGACGCCCCGGATCTCTTCGATCTCGGCGCGGGTGACGGGCTGGTGATAGGCGACGATGGCCAGCGTCTCGATCGCGGCGCGTGACAGTTTGCGCACCTCCACGATTTCCTTTTGCATCAGAAAACCCAGATCGGGTGCGGTGCGGATCGCCCAGGCATCGCCGATCTTGACCACATTCACCCCGCGCCCGTCGTAACGTTTGCGCAGATAAGCCAGCGCCTCTGCCGGGTCGCAGCCATGCGGCATCCGGCCTGCCAGTTGCTGCACGGTGACCGGATCGGCGCTGGCGAACAGGATCGCCTCGACCATCCGTTCCTGTTCGGCCATCGGGGGCGCCTCGAACAGGCTGTCGTTTTGCGGTTTAGCCATGGCGCGGGTCTTTCTTGCGGATTTGGATAGGCGAGAAAACATCCGCCTGCCGGATTTCGATCTTGCCTTCCTTGGCCAGTTCCAGCGACGCGGCAAAGGTCGCCGCCGTGGTGGACCGCCTGCGTTGCGGGTCGGCGTCCCAGCCATCGGGCAGATAGCTCACAATATCGGTCCAATCCCCGGCAAAGCCGATCAGATGCCGCATCCGTTCCAGCGCCTGTTCCATCGTCATCACATGTTCGCGGTCGAGCACGAATGGCCGGAAATCATCGCGGGTCCGGATCCGGGCATAGCCCTGCATCAGATCCAGCAGCGTGGCGGTATAGCTGATGCGCCGGACGCGCTGCACATCCTCGGTGATGCCACGGGCAAAGAAATCGCGGCCCAATTGATCGCGCGCCATCAGTTTCGCCGCCGCCTCGCGCATTGCCGCCAGCCGTTCCAGCTGGAACGCCAGATGCGCGGCGAGTTCCTCGCCCGATGGCCCCTCTTCCCGTGGATCAGGCGGCAGCAGCAGGCGGGATTTCAGAAAGGCGAGCCAGGCCGCCATCACCAGATAATCTGCGGCGAGTTCCAGCCGCAGCGCCTTGGCCTGTTCGACAAAGGCCAGATATTGCTGCGCCAGCGCCAGAATGGAGATTTGCCGCAGATCGACCTTTTGCGTGCGTGACAGGGTCAGCAACAGATCGAGCGGCCCTTCATAGGCACCGACATCGACAATCAGCGCCTCGGCGGCGACGCGGGCGCTGATACGGGTGCTGTCATCCTCGAAATCATCCATCGGCAGGGCCTTACGCTGTAAGCGCGTTAAATTTGGCCTCTATCGCTGCAATGTCAATCGGCGCAGGCGGTTTGCGCAGGGCCAGCGCGCGATTGGCGCGGCGCGTGGCGGCATCGGACATCGGGCCGGCAGTCTGCGCCACTTGGGCCATTTCACCCGGATCGCCGTTGCAATGCAGCACCAGATCACAGCCAGCGGCGATGGCGGCATGGCTGCGCTCACCCATTGTGCCCGCCAGCGCCTGCATCGACAGATCATCCGACATCAACAGCCCGTCAAAGCCGATCTGGTCGCGGATGACCTGCATCATGATGGCTGAGGTCGTGGCGGGGTGATCCGCATCCAAAGCCTCGAAGACGATATGCGCGGTCATCCCCATCGGCAGATCATTCAGCGCCGCGAAGGGGGCGAAATCATGCGCCGTCAAATCATCGACAGAGGACGTGACACGCGGCAAGGACAGATGGCTATCCGCCCGCGCGCGGCCATGGCCGGGGATATGTTTCAGCACCGGCAACACCCCACCCGCCAGCAGGCCATCGGCACAGGCGCGGGCGGCGGCAACGACCGTGGCGACATCATAACCATATAACCGGTTTTGTAGGAATGGATGCGTCGCCTCCTCCGCAATATCGGCCAGAGGCGCGCAATTCACGTCGATCCCCACAGACCGCAATTCATCTGCGATCAGGACATAGCGCAGATATTGCGCGCGCAGCGGGTCATGCGCGCGGCCCATCTGATCCAGCGCAGGCAGATATTCGCGCCAATGCGGGCTGCGCATCCGCTGCACACGGCCACCTTCCTGATCGATCAGCACCGGCGCATCGCGGCCCAGAGCGGCGCGCAGGTCCCCTGTCAGGCGGCGCAACTGATCAGGATTGTCGATATTGCGGGCGAAAAGGATGAAGCCGAACGGATCAGCCTCGCGGAAGAACCCGGCCTCCCATGCGGTCAAGGCCAGCCCCGCTGGCCCGAAAATCGCGGCGGTTTGCGTCACTTAATTGACCACGACCGCGATACATTCGGCACCTTCAGCCTCCAGCGCGGCGCAGAACCGGCGCGCATCATCGCGGTCGGCGAAACCGCTGGCGCGCAACCGATACCAGGTGCCGCTGGTCTGATTGCTGACCTGAACGACGCGGTTGCGCCCGTTCATCAGCGAGCCAAAGCGTGATTGCAGGCGGTTCCATTCTTCAGCGGCGAGCTCTGCTGTCGAAAACGCCCCCAATTGCACCAGATCGGTGCCAACGGCAAAATCTGTCGTTGTCACGGACACGTCGGTCACCGGTGTCGCCACAGGGGCCGCTTGCGCCGGGGCAGGTGCTGCGGCGGAGGCTGGGCGCAAGGACGCAGGCCGCACGATCGGACGCAAAGACACGGCGACACCGTGCACCGATGCGGGCAGGCGATCCATGGCGGCGACCTCCTCGGCCTCTTCTTCGGCTGTGATATCGGCCACCATCGCCAGCACATCATCGACCGTGGCATTGGTGCTGGCCGCAGCCTCGGCCGTGCCGGGCAGCACGGCATTGGGGATCATGGTCTGGTCAGTGATGTCATCGACCACCATCGCGGTCGGCGTCGCCATATCTTCCTGCGCGAGACCTTGGGTCACGGGTGCCAGCACCAGACGATCCTCTGGCCCCGCGGCTTCGCCCTGCGCGACCAGTTCATTGATCGCCAGACCCGCGTTGCCGGCGATATCGCCGCCTGGATCATCGGGCAGGACCCGCATCTCGCCTTCCATCGCGCGCACCACGGGGATGCCGCTGACATCGCGCATGATCAGCTGATAGCCCCAGTAACCGACGCCGATGATCAGCGACAAGGACACCACGGCACCCACGACATTGACGAAACCCTGCCCGCGTGCTGCACCCGTTTGCGGGGCATGCCCCTGATCATAAGTCGCCATCACTGCCTCACTGCCCATGCCATTTGTGGCTTGTGGGGTCTTGTTAACTGCTCAATGCGGCGGGGTTGCGTTAACGCATTTCTTCCGCCGGTGTGACGCCAAGAATACCCAAACCGTGCGAAATAACAATCGCAACGGCCCGGATCAGCGCAATTTTCGCTTGTGTTGTATCAGAATCACCCTCTTGCAGGAAACGCAGCGATTGATCGTCATTGCCACGGTTCCAAAGCGCATGGAAATCCGAAGCAAGATCGTAGAGATAGAAGGCGATCCTGTGCGGCTCATGGCCTTTGGCCGCAATCTCGACCAGCCGTGGCCATTCCGCGATCTTGCGCGCGACGGCCAGTTCCGCCTCATGCGCGAGACCGGACAGATCGACGGCGGCCAATGTGGCATCATCCACCTTGACGCCGGCTTCCACCGCTTTGCGCAGCACCGAATTGACCCGCGCATGGGCATATTGGACGTAAAAGACCGGGTTATCCTTGGATTGTTCCAGCACCTTGGCAAAGTCGAAATCCAGCGGCGCGTCATTCTTGCGCGTCAGCATATGGAACCGGGTCACATCCGGCCCGACCTCATCCACCACGTCGCGCAGGGTGATGAATGTCCCTGCCCGTTTCGACATTTTGAACGGCTCACCGTTCTTATAAAGCTTCACCAATTGCGTCAGCTTGATATCGAGCGGCACCTTGCCATCGGACAGGGCGGACACCGCCGCCTTCATCCGCTTGACATAGCCGCCGTGATCCGCGCCGAAAACGTCGATCAGCATATCGAACCCGCGCTGCACCTTGTCGTAATGATAGGCGATATCGGGCGCGAAATAAGTCCATGCCCCATCCGATTTCTGCACCGGCCGGTCGACATCATCGCCATGCGCGGTCGAGCGGAACAAGGTCTGTTCACGCGGTTCCCAATCATCGGGCACTTTGCCTTTGGGTGGTTCCAGCGTGCCACGATAGATCAGCCCCTTGGCATCAAGTTCTGCAATCGCTTTCTCGATCAAACCACTGCCATATAATGATTTTTCGGAATAGAAACTATCCATCTCGATGTTGAGTTGCGCCAGATCCTCGCGGATCAGCGTCATCATCGCCTCGGTCGCGAATTCACGGACCTCTTCGAGCCAGAATTGCTCCCCCTTATCAAGGAAGGCATCGCCTACCTTATCCTTCAGCGCCTCACCCACCGGGATCAGATAGTCACCGGGATAGGACCCTTCTGGCCAATCGACCGTCAGATCATGCGCCTCGACATAGCGCAGATAGACCGACCGGGCCAACACATCGACCTGCGCACCACCGTCATTGATGTAATATTCGCGCGTCACATCGTAACCGGCATAGTCCAGCAGGCTGGCCAGCGCGTCACCGAACACGGCACCCCGCGTATGGCCGACATGCAAAGGCCCGGTCGGGTTGGCAGAGACATATTCCACCATCATGCGCTTACCCTGTCCCAGGGTAGAGCGGCCAAATGTGGCATCAGCCAAAGCCGATTTCACGATGCCCTGCCAGGCGGCAGGCACCAGACGCATGTTCAGAAACCCTGGCCCCGCAACATCGGCGCTGGCGACCAGATCATCACCGGCCAGTTTCAGCGCCAAAGCATCGGCAATTGCGCGCGGGTTCTTGCCGGCAGGCTTCGCCAGCACCATCGCGGCATTGGTCGCCATATCGCCATGGGCGGCATCGCGGGGCGGTTCCACCGCAACGGCATCCATGTTCAGATCAGGCGGCAAAGCACCTTCAGCAACCATCTGGTCAAGACAGGCCAGCACGCGGCCCCGCATATCGGCGAAAAGGTTCATTTTATGGTCCATTTTTGATGGGACGGGTGTATCACCCCCGCCGCCCGCGTCAATTCCCGTCGATCACACCGGGCGGGATGGTTTCGCCCCCGATCAGGCGCTTATGTTCCTGAATGGCGAAACGGTCGGTCATGCCCGCGATATAATCCGCCACGATCCGCGCCAGGGCGGTCTGATCAGCCGCATCGGCCACATCCTTGCGCCATTGTTTGGGCAATTCACCGGGGTTTGCGATGAAAAACGGGAAGAGTTCATTGACCATTTTTGTGACCACGACCCGCATTTCCACCACCGCAGGGGCGCGATACATCCGTTCAAACAGGAATTTGCGGATCACTTTCAGGTCAGTCCAGAGTTCCGGCGAAAACTGGATCACCATCCGCCCGGCATGGCGGATATCATGCACGGTGGCCGGGTTCAGATCGGCCAGATTGCGGCGGCTGACCGCGATCACATCCTCGACCAGCACACCAAAGAACCGCCGCAACGCCTCGTGCCGACGCCGGTAATAATTCAGGCCGGGATATTTCGCATCGACCCGGGCAAAGCAATCGCGCAGGATCGGCAATTCCGCCAGATCATCTGTGCTGAAAAGCTCTGCACGAAGTCCGTCATGCAAGTCGTGGTTATTATAGGCAATATCGTCTGAAAGTGCAGCGACTTGCGCCTCTGCACTGGCATGGGTGTGCAGTTCCAGATCGTGCCGGTCATTATAGGCGGCCAGCGCATAGGGAATATCCCCGGTGACCGGCCCGTTATGTTTGGCAATCCCTTCCAGCGTCTCCCAGGTCAGGTTCAACCCGTCCCATTCCGCATAATGCCGTTCCAGATCGGTGACGATCCTCAGGGCCTGCGCGTTATGGTCAAACCCGCCATAGGGCTGCATCAGCGCATCCAGCGCTTCCTCGCCCGTATGCCCAAAGGGCGTGTGGCCCAGATCATGCGCCAAAGCCACCGCCTCGGTCAGTTCCACATTCAACCCCAAGGTCGCCGCAATCGTGCGCGCGACCTGCGCCACCTCGATCGAATGGGTCAGGCGGGTGCGGAAATAATCGCCCTCATGTTCGATAAACACCTGCGTCTTGTGTTTCAGCCGCCGAAAGGCGGAAGCGTGAATAATCCGGTCGCGATCCCGCTGGAACGGCGAGCGGAAAGTGCTTTCTTCTTCAGTGTATAGCCGCCCGCGCGGATTGGCGGGATCGGTCGCATAGGGGGCTGTCATTTGTTTGCCTGTTGTCGCTGTTGCCTGCCCGCCTTATATGGAAAGAATGAACAAACCGATAGGTGTCCCCATGCTGACAATCCCGCCAAAAGTCACGCCCCGTGCCTTTGAACGGCTGGCCGAGATTGGTGCCGCCGCACAAGGCAAGGCCCTGCGGATCGCTGTTGAAGGCGGCGGGTGTTCGGGGTTTCAATATGAAATTGATCTGGATGAGGTGAAGGGCGATGATCTTGTCCTGTCCGCGGATGGTGAAACCGTGGTGATTGACCCTGTGTCCCTGCCCTTCCTTGCGGATGCAGAGATTGACTTCACCGAAGAACTGATCGGCGCGCGTTTCGTGATCAATAATCCCAATGCCGCGTCTTCCTGCGGCTGCGGCACATCGTTTTCGATGTAATGAAGATCGCGACATTCAACATCAACGGCGTGAAAGCCCGGATCGATACGCTGACCACTTGGCTGCGCGAGACCCAGCCTGACGTCGCGATCCTGCAAGAGATCAAATCGCAGGACGAAGGTTTCCCCCGGTCCGAGATCGAGGATCTGGGCTATAATGTCGCCACCCACGGGCAAAAGGGGTTCAACGGGGTCGCTTTGCTGTCAAAACTGCCGTTAGAGGACGTGACGCGCGGCCTGCCGGGCGATGAAACGGATGAACAGGCCCGCTGGATCGAAGCGACTGTCGTCGGTGACGTGGCTGTGCGGATTTGCGGGTTGTATCTGCCCAACGGCAACCCGGCGCCGGGGCCGAAATTTGACTATAAACTCGCATGGATGGACCGGCTTTTGGCCCGCGCCCGCGATCTGCTGGCATCCGAGCAACCGGCAATCATGGCAGGCGATTACAACATCATCCCGCAGGCAATGGATGCGGCCAAGCCCGACGCATGGCGCGATGATGCGTTGTTTCGCCTCGACAGCCGTGCCGCCTATCGCCGTATCCTGAACCTTGGCTTTACCGAAGCGTTTCGCGCGCGCGAGATGGGGCCGGGGCATTATTCCTTCTGGGATTATCAGGCGGGCGCTTGGGAAAAGAACAATGGTATCCGCATCGATCACCATCTGCTGACCCCGCAAGCGGCGGATCTGCTGGCGGATTGCTGGATCGAGAGGGATCTGCGTGGGCGCGATAAACCGTCCGATCATGTGCCGGTCTGGCTGGAACTGCGCCCCTGACGGGGCTTGTAGCCTCCGGCGGGGATATTTTTAAACAGATGAAGATGTGACGTCGTGGTTATAGAGCCAGCCAAGCCGGTTGATGAAAGCGTCGGGGGCGAGTTTGCCTAAGGCTTTCAGACCAGTATGGGCGATTTTGCGCTGCAATCCCGACAGATGATAATTGCGCGCATTGGCATTGGCGGCGGCGATGGCGCGGGCCACGCGCGGGCGGCGGGCGGTCTGGTAAGCTTGCAGCGCCTGCGCCAGATCGGCGGTCTTATCGCAGCAACGCGCCAGCACATAGGCATCCTCAATCGCGAGATTAGCGCCCTGCGCCAAAAACGGCAGCGTCGGATGCGCGGCATCGCCGAGGATGGCGGTGTTGGCACCATGCCAATGATCCGCAACAGGATGGCGGAACAGGCCCCAGAGCTTTGTCACCTCCACCTGTGCCAGCATATCGCGCAGCACCGGCACGCAATCGGCGAAAGCAGCACGCAGATGGGCGGGATCATCGGTATGGTGCCATCCTTCGGCGGCCCAAGTCGCGCGTTCCTGCACCGCGACGATATTCAGCCTTTTGCCGGGCAAGGGATAGGTTACAAGATGGCGGCCCGGTGCCATCCAGATGCGGGCGACAGGATCAGCATTTGAGGCGGGAATGATCGCGCGCCAAGCCACCTGCCCGGTGAAAAACGACGCATCCGTTCCGTTCAGCACCGGGCGCAGGATGGAATGCAGCCCATCGGCACCAATCGTCAGGCTGGGGGACACCCGGCCTGCCCCGGTGTCAAATGACCCATCAGCCGCCACCGCCGCGATCCGCGCATTCAGCACGATCTGCGCGCCATGATCGGCGCAAGCCTGTGCCAGCAGGCCAATCAGATCAGCGCGGTGCAGGAATCGGTAAACAGGATTTTGGCGGGTCAGATCAAACCGTGCAATCATGCGCCCGGTCAGCGCATCTGAAGGGATCACCGCCGCCGCAGCCAGACCTGCTGAGTCCAGCGCATTTTCTAGCCCCAGGCCGTGCAAAGCCCGTGCGCCATTGGGGGTGATCTGCAGCCCTGCCCCGACTTCGGAAATCGCAGCGGCCTGTTCGTAAACACTGACCTTTGCGCCCATCCGGGCAAAGGCCAAAGCCGCTGTCAGCCCGCCGATCCCACCGCCGATGATAGCGACATCGCGGGATGCATTCGCGCCCACCTCAATCGTCGCGGTGGACTTTTTCGCGGCGCTCGTGGCGTTCCTGTGCCTCAAGGCTCATCGTCGCGATGGGGCGGGCATCCAGACGTTTCAGCGAAATCGGCTCGCCCGTGATTTCGCAATAGCCATATTCGCCATCCTCGATCCGGCGCAAAGCGGCGTCGATCTTGCTGACCAGTTTGCGCTGCCGGTCGCGGGTGCGCAATTCCAGACCGCGGTCGGTTTCCTCGGAAGCGCGGTCGGCCACATCGGGGATATTGCGGGTCTGGTCTTTCATGCCGGCGACAGTGTCGCGGCTGTCTTCCAGAATCTCTGCCTTCCAGTCCAGCAACTTGCGGCGAAAATACTCGGTCTGACGTTCATTCATGAAAGGTTCGTCATCGGCGGGACGGTAATCGTTAGACAGAAAACTTTCGGCTTTCATCGTATTTCCCTTGGCTGGCACCTTGGGGGGCTTGGTTGGGCAGTTGCGGCAACCCACCCCCATTTGTTGCGCCGTTTACTCCTTTGGTCCGCCCATGTCACCCCCCCAAATTGCACGCTGGCGGGGTGTTGATGATGCTGCGGGACGTGCTAGCTTGGCCTGAAATCAAAAGGTTAAAAGATGCAGTTTTCCGGCACTGACACATATATCGCCACCGATGATCTGAAGATGGCGGTCAATGCCGCCGTCACATTGCAGCGCCCGCTTTTGGTCAAGGGTGAACCGGGAACAGGCAAGACGGAACTTGCCCGTCAGGTCAGCGCCGCCCTTGGGCTGCCGATAATCGAATGGCATATCAAATCGACCACCAAGGCGCAGCAGGGGCTCTACGAATATGATGCCGTCAGCCGCCTGCGCGACAGCCAATTGGGCGATCCGCGGGTCAATGACGTGGGCAATTACATCCGCAAAGGGAAATTGTGGCAGGCGTTCGGCGCAGATGGCCGGGTCGTGCTGCTGATCGACGAGGTCGACAAGGCCGATATCGAATTCCCCAATGATCTGTTGCAGGAACTCGACCGGATGGAATTCCACGTCTACGAGACGGGCGAGACGGTCAAGGCGATCCACCGGCCCATCGTCATCATCACATCCAACAACGAAAAGGAATTGCCCGACGCTTTTCTGCGCCGCTGCTTTTTCCATTCCATCCGTTTCCCCGATATCGACACCTTGCGCCAGATCGTCGCCGTGCATCATCCCGGAATCAAGGATGCGCTGCTGACCACCGCGCTGACGCAGTTCTATGAAATCCGAGAGACTCCGGGGCTGAAGAAAAAACCTTCCACCTCGGAAGTGCTGGATTGGCTCAAACTGCTTCTGGCCGAGGATCTGACAGCAGAGGATCTGCGCAATGATCCCGCAAATGCCCTGCCCCGGCTGCATGGCGCGCTGCTGAAGAATGAACAGGATGTGCATCTGTTCGAACGGCTGGCCTTCATGGCACGCAAACAAAGGTGACCATGCCGCACAGCGACGTGACTGGCCTTCGCAGCCACAGGCCTTATGCTGCACAAGGCGCGTCAACGACCGGGACAACCATGAAATATCTGATCTTATGTGCCGGCCTGCTGCTGGCTGCCTGCGCGCCGATGCCCCCCACCGGCCCGATGGCACCCGAAGAGGACGCCATTGTGCTCGACTTCCCGCCGATGCGCAGCTTTGCGGCATCCAGCCCCGGTGGCACCCTGCGCCCCAATGCTGAAATCACCCGTGATTTTTCCGACCTCAGCTTTCGGCTGGAAAGCGGGCGGGTCCTGCCGGTCTTTACCCGCTTTGAAACTCCCGTCACGGTGCGGTTCAACGGCCCGGCCCCCGCCCATATTGTCAACGATCTGGAAGGCTTGCTCGCCCGTCTGCGGGCCGAGGCCGGGATTGATATCCGCAGCACGGCAGGTGCTGACGCCAATATCGTGATCGAACTGGTCAATGCACGCCAGATGCGGCAAGTGGCCCCGGGCGCTGCCTGTTTCGTCGTGCCGCGCGTGCGCGACTGGGGCGAGCTGCGCCGCAACCGCAATTCCCCTGTGATCGACTGGACGACGTTGCAGATGCGCGACCGCGCCGCCGTCTTCATGCCGGACAATTCCACGCCACAGGAAATGCGTGATTGCCTGCATGAAGAATTGGCCCAGGCGCTCGGCCCGCTCAATGACCTTTACCGCCTGCCGGATTCGGTCTTCAACGATGACAATATGCATGCGGTGCTGACGCCATTCGACATGCTGATCCTGCGGGTGACCTATGCGCCCGAACTCAGCAGCGGCATGTCGCAGGCCGAAGTCATGGCGCTGGTGCCCCGCATCCTCGCGCGGCTCAACCCGGCTGGCGAAGGCATGCGGGGGCAAGCGCCGCAGGAAACCACCCGCGACTGGATGGCCGCTATTCAGGTCGCCTTGGGCGGCAGCGGCGCATCTCCTGCCGCCCGTCGGCAAGAGGCGGCGCGCGCCATTGCCATCGGGCAGGCGCGTGGCTGGTCCGATGTGCGGACCGGCTTTGCGCAATATGTCTTTGGCCGCCTGCAGCTCAGCAATGATCCCGGCCTCGCGCTTGGCGCTTTCACGACCGCCATTGCGGCCTATCAGGGCGATCCCAATCTGCGCATCCATGCCGCCCAAGTCGATGTGCAACGCGCCGCCTTTGCGCTGATCGCGCGGGATTCAGACGCCGTTCTGGCCCTGACCGGCCCGGCAATCACTGTCGCGCGTCGTCATGAAAACGCGGCCTTACTCAGCCTCTTGATGATGTTCCGGGCCGAGGCGCTGGATCTGCAAGGCCAGACCGAGGCTGCCATGGCGCTGCGGCTGGACAGTCTGGGATGGGGGCTATACGGCTTTGGCAGCCGGGACCAGGTGGTCGACAGGCTGAACGAAATCGCAAGCCTGCCACGGCCGCCAAGCTAGAAAGAATGCACCGATGATCTATCCACTTGCAGGACTTTTGTTCGGGGCCGCCCTGGGCGCATGGCGCGCGAAATCGCGCGGCGGCAAAGTGCCTGACATGCTGCAATGGGCGGCAGCCTTTGCGATCCTCTTTGGCATCCTCGGGCTGTTTTTGCTGATCGCGATTGAACGCAGCCTGACCTGATGTTCCTGCCCTTCTTCGACAATCTGCGCAAAGCCGGGGTGCCGGTCTCCTTGCGCGAATTTCTGTCGTTTCTGGAAGGGATGAAAGCGGGCCTCGCCACCTATGATGTGGAGGCGTTCTATTATCTGGCCCGCACGGTGATGGTGAAGAATGAAGCCCATCTTGACCGTTTTGACCGCGCCTTCGCCGCCAGTTTTCAAGGGCTGGAGGCGATCCCGGTCGAGGCTGTTCTGAACGCCGTCGACATCCCCGGAGATTGGCTGGAAAAGCTGGCTGAAAAGCATCTGACCGAGGCGGAAAAGGCGGAAATCGCCGCCCTTGGTGGCTTTGACAAGCTGATGGAAACCCTCAAGGAACGGCTGGCCGAACAGAAAGGCCGCCATCAGGGCGGCTCCAAATGGATCGGCACGGCGGGAACGTCGCCCTTTGGTGCCTATGGCTATAACCCCGAAGGTGTGCGGATAGGGCAGGATAAAAGCCGCCACCAGCGCGCGGTCAAGGTCTGGGACAAACGCGAATTCCGCAATCTTGATGACAGCGTGGCGCTGGGGACGCGCAACATCACGGTCGCGCTCAAACGCCTGCGCCGCTGGGCGCGGGATGGGGCGGCGGATGAACTCGACCTTGATGGTACGATCCGGGCCACGGCGGAACATGGCTATCTGGACGTGCAGACGCGGCCCGAACGGCGCAACGCGGTCAAGGTGCTGCTCTTCCTCGATATCGGCGGCTCCATGGACCCGCATGTGAAGGTGGTGGAGGAATTGTTCAGCGCCGCCAAATCGGAATTCAAACATTTCCAGCATTTCTATTTCCACAATTGCCTTTACGAAGGTGTGTGGAAAGACAACCGCCGCCGCTGGGATGCACAAACTGCCACTTGGGACGTCATCCACACCTACGGGCCTGACTACAAATGTATATTCGTGGGTGATGCCAGCATGTCACCCTACGAGATCGCCTATCCCGGCGGCGCCAATGAACATATGAACGCCGAGGCTGGTGCCATCTGGCTGGCCCGCGCGAGGGATCATTGGCGCGATACTCTCTGGATCAACCCGGTTCCTGAGGCGCATTGGCCCTATACCCAATCCATCAACATGATCCGCGAGATTATGGGCGCAGATAGCATGGTGCCGATGACGCTGGACGGGATCAACCGCGGGATGAAGGCGCTGGTGGGGTGAAGACTTTTATGCGCTCCGCGCGGGGAGTATTTGGAGAAATAAGAAGCAGGGCGCGACAAAGCAGGCCATTGGCAATGCCTGACACGCGCCCCATATCAGTCCCATGATGAAGTTTCTCCCGATCATATTGGCGCTGGTTTACGGCTATGCGATGTTCCGGTTTTCGGTCTGGCGCACGGCGCGTGAATTGGACGAGAAATCGACAGAACTAGCTGATCCGATCCTCAAAGTGCTGATGGACCGCATGGCCAAAGCGCTCGAGATTGAGCGGATCCGGGTGCATATCTATGAAATCCCGCAGGTCAACGGCCTTGCCGCCCCGGACGGGCGCATCTTCATCACCCGCGGATTTTTCAACAAATACCGCGCCGGGCAAGTCACGTCAGAGGAAATGGCCAGCGTCATCGCGCATGAACTGGGCCATGTCGCCTTGGGCCATTCGCGCCGCCGGATGATCGATTTTTCCGCGCAAAACGCGATGCGCACGGCGCTTGCGATGATCTTCAACCGCTTCCTGCCCGGCATCGGCCCCTGGATCGCCACCGGGCTGATCAGCCTGATCGCCGCCCGCCTGTCGCGCGACGATGAGTTCGAGGCGGATGCCTATGCCTCGGCCCTGCTCGTCAAGGCGGGGATCGGCACCGGGCCGCAGAAATCGATGTTCACCAAGCTGGAAAAACTGACCAGGGCCAATGGCGCGGCCACCCCCGCCTGGATGATGAGCCATCCAAAAACGCCGCAACGCATCGCCGCGATCGAAGCGAATGAGGCGAAATGGCTTTGACCACGCCCTGACTTCTTATTTCCAAAAATACTCCCCGCGCGGAGCGTATAAAAGTCCTTTTACCGCTCCATCGCGCCTTTGCCCGCGATGATCTTGTCCCGCGCCCTGGCGATCCGCGCCCGTTTCGTCGCCTCTGCCTTGGCGCCATTGACCATGATCACATAGCTTTTCTGCCGTCCCGGCGTCAGGGCGGCAAAAGCCTCGGCCAGTTCCGGGTCATCGTCCAAAGCGGTGATCAACGCGTCGGGCAATTCAATCTCTCCTGTCGGTTTCGCCGGTTTGATCCCTGCCGTCGCATAGCCCACAGCCTCTGCCAGATAGGCCGCGATCACCGGCGCAAGGCGTGCGACCGAATCAGCATCTGTCAGCCGGATCACATCGGGATGCGGGGTATTTGGCCCTTGCCGTTCCAGAACACCATCCGGATCGCGCATCAGGCTTGGGTTAAAAAACCCCAGCCTTATGCCACCACGCTGCGCGCCGATGATCGCGATGTTGCGGCCCTGATGGCTATAGCAAGGATGGCCCCATTTGACCTGTTCGGTCAGCCCCGCGTCCAGGCAGATCTGCCGCAGCGCGCGCAGACCCGGTTGCCAAAGCTGCACGCTGCAATCCTCGGTCGCGAACCGGGCGCAGCGCCCGCAGCCTTTGTCAAAATAATCCGCGATCTGCGTGATCATCGGACGCTACCCCGCTGTCAAAGCCTTGCCCAGTCGCGGCAGCCGCGCCTTTTTCAGCAAAGCGCGCAGGGTCCAGTCTGCCCCTGACAGGCGCTGCGCCTCGGCCAGCACGGCCTCTGCCACATCGCGCACAGCATCAGGGGAATCGCGCCACAAATCCAGCAGAAATCCATCCGGGTCCAGCCGCGCCAGCCCTTCATCCTCCAGCATGTTGCGGGGGAAATCCTTAGCATTCATCGTCAGGATCGCATCGCAGGACCCGGCAACCGCCGCTGTCAGCACATGGATATCGTTCGGATCAGGCAGCCAATAGCGCCGCTCCAGCCCGGTATCATAGCGGATCAGCGCATCGGGAAATCCGGCGGCAAGCGCCGCGATCTCCCCGCGCGCCCAGACTTCCTCGGCGGCGCCAAGCGTACCCGCCGCGCGCGCCCATTCTTCCAGCACACGATCTGACCAGCGCGGCGCGAAAAGACCCTGCGCCGCCACCCCCAACACCATTTCGCGCATGACGGTGGGATACAGCACGCAGGCGTCGATCAGGACCCTCATAGCCGGAAGAACACAGCCTTCAGATAGCCGCTTTCCGCCAGATGCGGCAGCAGCGGATGGTCCGGCCCGGCAGAGCCGGTATGGATGATCTGCCCACGCCGCCCGGCGCGGCCAATCCCGCGCGCCGAGGCATTGCGGAACCGCGTCAGATCGACCGCATGCGAACAGGAACACAGGCCCAGATAGCCATCCGGTGCCACCAAAGCCGCCGCCAGCCGCGCGACGCGTTCATAGGCGCGCAACCCCGCCTCGACCGCCGGTTTGCCGGGGGCAAAGGCGGGCGGATCGCAGATCACGATGTCAAAGACCTCGCCCGCTTCGGCCAGTTCGGTCAGCACGTCAAAAGCATCGCCTTTACGGGTGGTGAACCTGTCCGCGACACCCATCCGCGCCGCGCCCTGTTCAGCCAATTCCAGCGCCGGGGCCGATCCATCAACCGCCAGCACCGATGCCGCACCCTGCGCCAAAGCCGCCAGCCCGAAGCCGCCGACATGGCTGAACACATCCAGCACCCGGGCATTGCGTGCCAAACCCGCCGCAAAAGCATGATTCGGGCGTTGATCAAAGAACAGGCCGGTTTTCTGACCACCCATGATATCGGCCATATAGACGGCACCATTCATCGGTACCGGCACGGGTGCTGTGGGCGCCTGCCCTGCCAGCACATCCATCTTTTCGTCCAGACCTTCCAGCGCGCGGGTCCGGCCGGTGCCATTCATGATGACCGTGCTGACACCTGTCACATCCTGCAAGGCGGCGACCAAAGGCACGATCAGCACCTCAGCCCAGGCCGCATTGGGCTGCACCACAGCGATATCGCCAAAACGGTCAATGATCACGCCGGGCAGGCCATCCGCCTCGGCATGGATCAGACGATAGAAAGGATCAGGATAAATCCGCGCGCGATGCGCCAGGGCACGGCTGATCTTTGCCGCGAACCAGGCTTGATCAATCACCGCCGCGGGGTCCTGATCCAGCATACGGCAGATGATCTTGGAGACCGGGTTCACCGCAACCACACCCATCGGCGTGCGATTGGCATCTTCCAGCAGCGCAAGACTGCCGGGCGTCAGACCGCGTGTGCGGCGGTCTGTCACCAATTCATTGGCATAGACCCAGGGAAAGCCGTGGCGGATTGCCCGCGCTTCGGCCTTTGGGATGAGCCGGACAGTTGAAAGTTCCATTGTTGCACCTGACGCAGTCAAAAGGGACGCGCCATTGCGCAACAATGGCTTTAGGTTATCTCAACTCGTCACGCAATACGCTGGCCAGGAAATCCGTCACACGGACCCGCTGGGTCTGACCGATGGCATTCAGACGCACGGCTTCTTCCCCGCCCGGCGCATCAAGCTCTGCCACGATCCGGCGCTGGGGTTCCAGCACTTCGCCAGTGCGGGCATCACGCACGGTCATCAGGAACCGGATATCATGGGTGCCGCCGTAGGAATAATTCGTCCGCTCGGTCACGCCATGAAACCGGGTCAACACGATATCGGCGATGATTGGCCGCGTGCCACCGAACGTACCGACATTGCGCCGTGCCGCTTCCTGAAACATGGTCCCGATCTGCGTGATCCGGTCACCCAAAGGATCACCGCGCCAGACAACATCAACGGACGGATAATATGAATTCGCCTCCGACACGACAAGATCGGGCAAGGCGGTAAAGGTGATCCCTTGCAATTCATAGGACCGGGTCCCATCCATCCGTGGATCAGACCGGCTCACCACTGATGAACAGGCAGACAAAGCGCCAAGCAACAGTGATACTAAAACAACCCTACGTAACATTTAACAACTCCAACTGGTTAAGACACTCTGCTTTTTATCACACATCCCGACAGCAGGTAAATGCCAATCACAGCGCGTGATGAAAACACTCCACCCCTTGTTAGCGCTAACAGCATCTGTTACCTTGTTGCTATCAGACAAAGAGGATTCAGATGCCGCTTCATCCGACTATTGCCGCCGTCACCGACCGTATCCGCGCCCGCTCCGAAGGGCCGCGCCGCCGCTATTTTGACACGATGGCGCGCGCCGCTGCGGAAGGGCCAAGGCGCGCCCATCTGACCTGTGGCAATCAGGCCCATGCCTATGCTGCGATGGGCGGGGATAAGGAGGCATTGGCCGCCGCATCCACCGGCAATATCGGCATCATCACCGCCTATAATGACATGCTCTCCGCGCATCAGCCGTTTGAAACCTATCCTAACCAGATCCGCGCCGCCGCTCGCGCCGCCGGTGGCACAGCGCAGGTCGCAGGCGGCGTGCCCGCGATGTGCGATGGCGTCACCCAAGGGCAGACAGGGATGGAACTGTCGCTTTTCTCGCGCGACGTGATCGCGCTGGCTGCCGGTGTCGGGCTGTCGCACAATGTTTTCGATTCCGCGCTTTACCTCGGTGTCTGCGATAAAATTGTCCCCGGTCTGGTGATCGCAGCGGCGACCTTTGGCTATATCCCCGGCATCTTCGTGCCCGCCGGGCCCATGACCTCCGGCCTGCCCAATGACGAAAAGGCCCGCGTGCGCCAGCAATTCGCCACAGGCGAGGTCGGGCGCGATGCGCTGATGGCCGCCGAAATGGCCAGCTATCACGGCCCGGGCACCTGCACCTTTTACGGCACCGCCAATTCCAACCAGATGCTGATGGAATTCATGGGGCTGCATATGCCCGGCTCCTCCTTCATCAACCCCGGCACAGCATTGCGCGACGCGCTGACCGTGGCTGCGACGGAACGGGCGCTGGCAATCACCGGGCTGGGCAATGAATATACCCCGGTCTGCGATGTGCTGGATGAAAAAGCTTTCGTGAACGGCCTCGTCGGGCTGATGGCGACGGGCGGGTCCACCAATCTGGTGATCCACCTGCCCGCCATGGCGCGCGCGGCGGGGGTGATCCTTGATCTGCAGGATTTCTCCGATATCTCGGCAATCACGCCGATGATGGCGAAAGTCTATCCCAATGGTCTGGCCGATGTGAACCATTTCCATGCCGCGGGCGGGCTGGCCTATATGATCAATGACCTGCTTGATGCGGGCCTGCTGCATGATGATACAACGACTGTCGCCGGCAAAGGTCTGGAACTTTACACCCGTGAGCCCAAACTGGTCGATGATGCGGTGGTCTATGAAACCGGCCCCAAGATCTCGGCCAATGACCGTATCCTGCGCCCGGCCGCTGATCCGTTCCTTAAATCCGGCGGGCTGACCCAGCTTAAGGGCAATCTGGGGCGTGGCGTGATCAAGACCTCTGCCGTTGCCCCTGAACGGCATATCATCGAAGCCCCGGCGCGGATCTTTCACACACAAGAGGCCGTCAAAGATGCCTTCAAAGCCGGTGAATTCACCGCCGACACCGTGATCGTCGTCCGCTTTCAGGGACCGCAATCCAATGGCATGCCGGAATTGCACAATCTGACACCGACGCTTGCCGTGTTGCAGGACCGTGGCCTCAAGGTCGCCCTCGTCACCGACGGGCGGATGTCGGGTGCCTCCGGCAAAGTGCCCTCCGCCATCCACCTGTCGCCAGAGGCCGCCGATGGCGGCCCGATCAGCCTGCTGCAGGACGGCGATATCATCCGGCTCGACGCGACCAAAGGCACGATCGAGGTGCTGGGCGTGGACCTTGCCACCCGCAGCCCGGCCCAGGCCGATCTTACCGGCAACGGCACCGGCGTGGGCCGCGAACTCTTCGAGGTGTTCCGCCGCTCTGTCGGCCATGCCGCCGATGGCGCGGGGGTCGTCGTCTGACGCCCGGTCTTCTTTTTTCCAAAAATACTCCCGCCGGAGGCAGCGCAACAGCTCCGGCGCAGACCCACAGAAAGACCAGATGATGACCCCACAAGACGCTTCCATCGCCGCCGCCGATATCTGCAACCTCGCCCCGGTAATCCCGGTCTTGGTGATCGATGACGCGAGCCTTGCCGCCGATCTTGCCCGCGCATTGATCGCAGGCGGCCTGCCCGCGCTGGAGGTGACTTTGCGCACCCCCGCAGCCCTCGACGTGATCCGCGAAATGGCCGGCGTGCCCGGTGGCCATGTCGGTGCCGGTACGCTGCTCACACCCAAAGACGTCGAAAACGCCAAGGCCGCAGGCGCCACTTTCGGCGTCGCCCCCGGTGCCACCGACCGGCTGCTCGACGCCTGCGAGGCCAATGACCTGCCGCTGCTGCCCGGTGCCGCCACAGCGACCGAGGCGATGCGGCTTCTCGAGCGCGGCTATACCACGCAGAAATTCTTCCCGGCCGAGGCCAATGGCGGTGCGGCCGCACTCAAAGCCATCGGCGCGCCGATCCCGCAGGTCAAATTCTGCCCCACCGGCGGCGTGACCTTGCAAAATGCGCCCGCCTATCTGGCCCTGTCCAACACGCTTTGCGTCGGCGGGTCCTGGATAGCACCTGCCGATCTGGTCAAAGCCCGCGACTGGGCCGCGATCACCGCCCTCGCGTCCGAGGCGGCGTTGCTGGGGTCCTGACCCCAGCAACGGCAAGGTCGCGATCAGGCTTGAGCCTTGCGCGTAACTGATAATCCAGAGTCTCCGGCGGGAGTATTTTTGGAAAAAAGAAGCTGAAAGAGACTAGGCCAGCCGTCCAGCGCGCCCGCCCCGGCGGCGCGGTTCTGAACTGGTCGTCTGCGCCTGATGCAACAGGCGGGTCATTGGATGATCCGCAGGTTCACCGGCATGGCGGTCCAGCAAGAGCCGCGCCAGCCCAGCCACATCCTGCACCTCCAGCGCCCATTCCAGAAAGATCGTGCGGCATTCAGCCTCCGTGATCCCGTCGATCCGATACGCTTCGCGGATCAGCGCTTTGGGATCATGCGGATCGCCTTTCATGTCCCGCTTTCCAGTTTGCGGTCAATCACCGCGGCAGCTTTCTTGCGCAGCGCCGTCATCCGCGCCTGCAAGCTTTCCAGATCATCGCTGCCAGTTTCGCGCAGGATCATCCTGCGCGCGCCTTCGCCCAGATCATCGGGGTCGAGCGGCCCACCCGTCAGCAGCCGCAAGGCGGCCTGCAAGCGCCAGAACAAGGTCCCGGCATCGCAGACTGCGGCGCAGTCGGCAGGATCAAGCCAACCCGCATCGCAGCCTGCGTGCAATTGCGCCGTTACACCACGCGCGGCGCTGCCTGCGCGCAAGGCCGCCGTCTGCGCGATCAATTCGATATCCTGCAAACGGCCCGGCCCGTTCTTGGCATCCCACTCGCCATCCGGCCCCTTGGCCTGCGCCAGCCTGGCGCGCATCTCGGCTACATCCGCCAGCACATTGTCCCCCTGCCCTTTTTCCAGCAGGATCGCTTGCCGGAAATCCTCGATATCCGCGCAGAGCGCCGCATCCCCCGCAATCGGGCGCGCGCGGGTCAGGGCGAGATGTTCCCAGGTCCAGGCCTCGTTTTTCTGATAACTCGTGAATGCCTCCAGCGACGTTGCCACCGGCCCTTGTCGCCCGGACGGACGCAGGCGCATATCCACCTCATATAGCCGCCCTTCGGACATCTGCGCCGACAGCGCCGTGATCAGCGCCTGCGTCAGCCGCGCGAAATAGGCGCGGGTGGCCAAAGGGCGCGGCCCATCCGAGCTTTCCACACGGTCCGGATCATAGATCACGATCAGATCCAGATCCGACCCGGCATTCAGCCGCGCCGCGCCCAGCGACCCCATGCCGACAACAGCCCCGCCACGCCCCGGTGGCGCGCCATGTTTGCGGGCAAATTCCGCGACGATCAGCGGCCAGAGTGCCGCAATCACCGCCTCGGCCAGATCGGCATAATGCTGGCCGCTGGTCGGCGCATCGATCAGGCCGCGCAGGTGGTGCACGCCAATGCGGAAATGCCATTCCTTGGCCCAACGGCGCGCCGCGATCAGCTGGCTTTCATAGTCACTGATCCCCGCCAGCCTTTCCGCCAGTTCATCACGCAACGCAGCCATGCCGGGCCAAGGATTGAAAAACGCGCCCCCGATCACCGCATCAAACACACCCGCATTGCGCGACAGATATTGCGCCAGCGCCGGGGCGGTCGCCGCAATATCCACGATCAATTGCGTCAACTGCGGGTTCGCCTCGAACAGCGAAAACAATTGCACCCCGGCAGGCAGGCCGCGCAGGAAACCGTCAAACTGCGCCAAAGCCTCATCCGGGCGGGCGGCCTCATGCAGCCGCGCCATGATCTGCGGCGTGATCCGGTCGAAAATCTCGCTCGCGCGCGTGGACCGCAGCGCCGGATAATCCTGCCAGCGCGCGACAACCTCCTGCCCCCAGGTGATCTGGCTTCTGGGCTTGGCGTCGGGGGCAAAAAAATCCTCGGTCAGCGCATGAACCTCGTTCAACCGCTCGGTCAGATCACGGCGCAGCTCCGCCACCGAAATGCCCATGAAGGCGGCGAGCCGGGCAAACCCCGCCGCATCCTGCGGCAGATGATGGGTCTGCGCATCATTGATCATCTGCAAGCGATGTTCGACCTCGCGGTGATGGCGGTAATGATCCAGCAAGGTTGCCGCCAGATCCGCCCCGATCCAGCCCGCATCGGCCAGCGCCTGCAAACCTGCGCCAGTCCGGCGCAGGCGCAGCGACGGATCACGCCCGCCCGCAATCAATTGCCGTGTCTGGGTGAAAAATTCAATCTCGCGGATGCCGCCGCGTCCCAGTTTCATATCATGACCTTCCAGATGAAGCGCGCCGCCCAACCCCTTGTGATCACGTATTTTCAGCCGCATGTCATGCGCGTCCTGGATCGCCGCGAAATCCAGATGCTTGCGCCAGACGAAAGGCCGCAGGCTTTGCAAAAACCGCTCCCCCGCCGCGCGATCCCCGGCACAGACCCGCGCCTTGATATACGCAGCCCGTTCCCATGTGCGCCCCACGCTTTCGTAATAGCGTTCCGCCGCCTCCATCGACATGCAGACCGGCATGACCGAGGCATCGGGGCGCAGCCGCAGATCGGTGCGAAAGACATAGCCGCCCTGTTTCACCTCGGACAGGATCGCGGTCATCTTTCGGGTGACACGGATAAAGGCCGCGCGTGCCTCATAACTTTCGTCCGGGTCGAACCTTGCATCATCGAACAGGCAGATCAGGTCGATGTCAGAGGAATAATTCAGCTCATCCGCGCCCATCTTGCCCATGGCCAGCACGAACATCCCCGCCGCATCGGCCGGATCGCCCGCAGGCAATTTGCCGCGCGCGACCTCGGCTGCGACCAGTTTGGTCACGCAGGTATCGACGGCGGCATCGGCAAAGCGGGTCAACGTGCCGGTCACCATCTCCAGCGGCCAGACGCCGCCCAGATCGGCCAGCCCGGTGATCAGCGCGATCCGGCGCTTGATCTGCCGTAAATGCGCTGGCAGCGCCTCCAGCAGCACATCCCCCAGCTCCGCCAGCATCTGATCCACAGCACCTTCAGGATCATCCAGCGCCGGGATCAGCCAGTCACCTTCACTGCCGATCAGCCCGGCCAGATAGGGGCTGCACCCGGCTGTGCCTGCCAGCAAATCCCTGATCTGCCCCGGCAGGTCCGGCAAAGCCGCCAGCGCATCCGCGCCGCGCGCGGCATCATAGGGCAAGGGTGTGCGGGTGATCCGATTGATAAAGCTCATGGCCGCACATTGGGTGACGGATCCGATCTGGTCAATCGTCATCGCGTGGCTAGACTGGCGCAAAGACAGGAGAATGAGATGAGCAAAAGCCTGACCCGCGTCACCCGCGCCCTTGCCGACCACGGCTTGCAGATCACGCCTTTGGAAATGGGCGACCAGACCCGCACCGCACAACAGGCCGCCGATGCCGCAGGCTGTGCTTTGGACCAGATCGCCAAATCGGTGATCTTTGCGGGGCAAGACAGCGGCACCGCGATACTGTTCATCACCGCCGGTGGTAATCAGGTCGATGCGGCCAAGGCCAGCGCTGTGGCAGGCGAACCGCTTGGCAAGGCCGATGCCGCCCTGATCCGCGCGCAGACAGGTTTCGCCATCGGCGGGGTTGCCCCCCTCGGGCATCTGTCACCGATTATTGCGTTTTTCGACCCGCGGCTGTTGGCGTTCACCGAAATCTGGGCCGCCGCAGGTACGCCGCGCCATATCTTCCCCATCGCACCGCAGGTTTTACTGCAGATTTCCGGCGCGCAAATGGCTGATTTCACGGCCTGATTCCGGTTAATGTAAAAAACCTTCACATCACCCCTTGCAGGCGGCGGACAACATCCCAATATGGATAATGTGAAAGACATTCACATCAACCCGCTGCCTTGAAGGAGAAAGCAAATGACGACAGCAACACCCCATTCGGGGATCAGTTACGACACCCGCCCCGGCTTTTTCGCCCGCGCCGAGGCATGGCTTGATGCACGCGGCAAATTCGGCTGGATCGCCGCCATGGTGCTGGGCTTTATCGTCTTCTGGCCCGTCGGTCTGGCCCTGCTGGCCTATATGATCTGGGGCAAGTCGATGTTCAGCAGGTCCTGCCGCGAGATGAAAGGTTTTACCATGCCCATGACCAAGACCAGCGGCAATGCCGCTTTTGACGCCTACCGCGATGAAACCATGCGCCGGTTGGAAGAAGAACAGCACAAGTTCGAAAGCTTCCTCAAGCGGCTGCGCGACGCCAAGGACAAGGCCGAATTCGATGCCTTCATGGACGAACGCGAACGCAAAACCACCGAAGCTTAACTCCGTAGGGTGCGTGCTTGCACGCACCCTACGCAGGGATTGTCCCACCGCATGACAGGGGGCTTGGCGTAAAGGTTTTCCATTGCTAGTCTTCGGCAAACCACTTGGGTTCCTTGATGCGCCATACCTTACCGATTGCCCCGCAGTTCTATGTGACGGCACCCCAGCCTTGCCCCTATCTGGACGGACGGATGGAACGTAAATTGTTCACCGCGCTGCAAGGGGAAACTGCGCCGAAACTGAATGATTCCCTTTCAA
Organism: Yoonia sp. 67-2; assembly: GCF_035117555.1. NCBI lineage: Bacteria > Pseudomonadati > Pseudomonadota > Alphaproteobacteria > Rhodobacterales > Paracoccaceae > Yoonia > Yoonia sp. 67-2. The sequence goes on along the minus strand of NZ_JAYKPK010000001.1, from coordinate 329,393 downwards.
AACAAGGGTTTCGCCGCTCGCAAAACGTGCTGTACCGCCCATCCTGCGCCGAATGTTCCGCCTGCATGTCTGCCCGGATCAATGTCGCCAATTTCACCCCCACGCGCAGCCAGCGCCGGGTGATCAGCCGCGCGCGGCATCTGACAAGACGGGCCACCGCCCCTTGGGCCACGGAAGAGCAATATGATCTGTTCCGCACCTATCTGGACAGCCGCCATGCCACGGGCGGGATGGCCGATATGGATATGTTCGAATTCGCCGCCATGGTCGAAGAAACCCCGATCCGCACCCGCCTGATCGAATATAGCGATGGCGCTGAATTGCAGGCGGTCTGCCTGACGGATATCCTCGATGACGGGTTGTCGATGGTCTATTCCTTCTTCGATCCTGCGCAGGAAAAACTCTCGCTCGGCACCTATATCATCCTGGACCATATCCGCATCGCGCATGAGCTGGGTCTGCCTTACGTCTATCTGGGCTATTGGGTCCCCGGCAGCCAGAAAATGGGCTATAAAGCCAAATTCGCCGGGCTGGAGGTGTTTCGCAACGCCACATGGTCGCCGGTGACCAAGCCCGAGGATTACGACACCTCGATCCACCCCCTGTCCACCGAACCCATCGCCGAACAGGTCGCAAAGATCGCCCTGCCGGACGGGCGGAATTAGGGAATGACTAGATGTGTACAAAACTGCGACACATCGCCACGAAAGGGCGTTAGAACGGCTTGAAGATATGAACGCCACGTTCTTTGCCGCGCGCGACGAAAGCATCGCCAGCTACGATAAAACCGTCTGACGAACGGTTTTGCCCAGCCCTACCCCAGCAAATTCGGCAATATCGTCACCACCCAGGGAAAGAACGCCAGGATCAGCAGCGCGCCGATCTGGATGCCGATGAACGGCACCACGCCACGGTAGATCTGCCCGGTCGTGATCGATTTTGGCGCCACCCCGCGCAGATAGAACAAAGCAAAACCAAAGGGCGGCGTCAGGAACGAGGTCTGCAAATTCACCGCGATCATGATCGTCACCCATTTGGGATCAAAAGTGCCACCATAGATCACCGGGCCGACGATCGGGATCACGATATAGATGATCTCCAGAAAATCCAGCACGAAGCCAAGGATGAACAGCACCAGCATGACCAGCAGGAACACTTGCCATTCATTGTCAAAAGACCGCAGGAATTGCTGGATATAATGTTCCCCTCCGAAAGATATCAACACAAGGTTCAGCAATTGCGACCCGATCAGGATCGCGAAAACCATCGCCGTGACCTTGGCCGTTTCGCGCACCACCGGCGTCAGCACACCGCCTGTCAGCAGGACCCAGCAGGACCAAAGAATGCCGAACATGGTGAACAGGAAAGCACCGAAAGCCACCATAAAGGCGATGCGATCTTCCAGCAGCACCACCTCGCGCCCCATCCGCATGTCGAAATTATAGCCCACCAGCAGCATCAGCACGATGGCCGCCGCCGTCAGCAGCACGATCCGGCCCGAAAGCCCCTGATCCTTGCGCTTGCGATAGGCGGCCAGCAAGATCGCGCCGCCCGCGCCAAGCGCCGCTGCCGGTGTCGGATTGGTGATCCCGCCAAGGATCGACCCCAGCACCGCGACGATCAGCACGAGCGGCGGAAAGATCACCCGCAGGATATCATTCTGCCCCAGATAGATCGCCGCAACACGCAGCCCGCGATAGGCGATCAGCAGTGGCAGAGCGATCAGCAGCGTGGTCACCCCCGGCGTCGTCAACGGCGAGATCAGCACAATATCAACCAGCAGCAACAGCACGACGCCCGCAGCACCAACCCACAACGGCCGGTGATCCGCCAGCGGCGCGACACCCCGCGCCAGCGCCAGCATCAACCCCAGAAAGACCGCTGTCACCCCGATCCCGGTGCCGACAGGCGGCGCATCTGCCGCCCGTTGCAGGACACGCTCGGCCCGTTCCTCGGGTGACAATTGCCGCGCCTGTTCCACCCCGCCCGCTGCATCAATCGCGGCCTGCTCTGCCACGGCAGTATCCCAGGCCTCCTGCCCATGCAGGGCGATCATGCTTTGCGCGCATTGCGGGCTGACGCGGGTGCGCAGGGATGCCGATTCACCCGATTCCGTGAAACTGCCCACCAACACCGATTGACTGCCAACAATCCCCACCTGCCCCAGCCCCACGGCCAGCACGATGATGCCGACAGGGACGCCCAGAAACCAGGTCAGCTTGTCATTGCGGCTGCCGGTCTTGGTGCCGGTGCCTTCGGCAAATTGCACCGCCGGGGCCTTCGTCGGGTTCAGCAAGGCAAAGACAAAGGAATAGACCCCGTAAAGCACCGCCAGCAGGATACCGGGCAGCAGGGCCGCCTGAAACAGCGCGCCCACCGACACCACCGCAGGCGTGCCCAGATAGGTCAGCGCATCATTGCAGCCCGCCAGCTGCGCGCGTTGTTCCTGTGCCGTGGCATAAAGATCACCCGCCAAAGTCCCCAGCAACACGATGACAATGGATGGCGGAATGATCTGCCCCAAGGTCCCCGCCGCCGCGATCACGCCCGTCGCCAGTTGCGGCGAATAGCCGTTCTTCAACATCGTCGGCAGTGCCAGCAGCCCCATGGTGACAACCGTCGCCCCGACAATCCCGGTGGATGCCGCCAGAAACGCGCCCACGATCACGATGGACACGGCCAGACCACCCGGCAGCGGGCCAAAGACCCGCGCCATCGTGGTCAGCAATTCATCGGCAATCCGCGACCGTTCCAGCACGATGCCCATCATCACGAACATCAGCACCGCCAGCAGAATCTCGATTGAATTGCCTGCCAGCACCTTTTCATTGATGCGGTTCACCATGAAGCCGATATTGCGGTCCAGCGCCGTTTCCCAGCCCTGCGGGAACAGCCGGTCCTCAAAGCGCGGCAGATCAGGATAGCGGAACACCGATACCGCATCCGGCCTGACCCCTTCGGCAATCAGTGCGCGATAGGCGTCAGACCTGATATCGACCGCCGCATGGATCAACAGGCCCGAACTGTCCAAGGCTGCGATAATCGCAAAGGAAATCACCGCCGATCCGCTGATCGCAAAGGCCACCGGGAACCCCGACAGGATACCCGCAAACAGGGTCAGGAAAAGAATGATGATGCCGATTTCGATACCGTCTAATCCGAAAAGCATATTGCCCGCCCTAATGAATTTTCACGACCAGTTCGGCGGTGTCATCGCCGATCCGGTCTTTGTCGAGGAATTTGCCTTCGCTCGCCTCGCCCTCTTTCCATTCGAGGTAAGAGCGATAGAAAAACGCGACCGCCTGCACCATGACCATCCCGGTGAAGGTCAGCAGCAGGATCTTGAACAGGAAATAGGCGTCAAACCCATTAGCCGATGTGCTGATCGTCTCGATATTCCATTGCAGCACCTGCGCGCGCTGGATCAGCCGTTCCAGCGTGTCGGATGCGGACGGGTTCGGCAGCACCAGATGCCGCCACAGGAAAAACCAGCCATAAAGCCAGATCACAATCGCCGAAGGCACCATGAAAAACAGCGATCCCAGCATATCGACGACACGTTTCGCGCGATAGCTGATGATGGAATAGAACAGATCGACGCGCACATGCCCGCCTTGCACGAAAGTATAGGTGACGCACATCGTCACGACGATGGCGTTGTAAAGCTTCAGCTCATCCGACCACCAGCTCACCGGCCGGGAGAAGGTAAAGCCAAAGCCAAGGCTGATGTCCGAGACGGCAAAGATGCCCTGCAGAAAGATGATCACAATCTGCTGCAGCACCATGATCAGCCCGGCCCAGGCCGCCACACGGCCCACCGCATTGGCGAACCCTTCCAGGCCGCGCACACACCGCCACATGACATTATTCCAGATCAGCCCGACAAGGGTGACGACCAGAAACACCACGAAAACCGCAAAGAACAATTCGACCGAGGCCCCATAATAGATGAACCGCGCCAGCGCCGCCTTGCCCGCCTCATCCATCGGGGCGTTGATCTGCGGCACCCAGGCCAGCCAGAGGCCGGGATTCAGCAAAGCAGAAAAGATGTTGTAAAACGCCTCGATCAGATGGGCGAAAAACCAGCCCAAAGCGGTGCCGCCCCATGCCTCGACCAATCCCATGCTCTTTCTCCGATCATTCTGGACGCGCTACAACGAAAGGCCCGCAGCACCCGGCCCGGGCCTTTCGTCCTGATCCGAAAAGGCCTAGCCTTTCAGACGGTTACGCTGCGCCAGATAGGCGCCTTCCGATGTGCTTGCCCATTGCGCGGAACTGGCCATCGACGCGAAATAGCTTTCATGGCAGCGCGCATAGATATCATCGCCCATGGATTCCGCGACCACCTCATCCGATGCGGTGGCGAAAGCGTCCCAGATACTGTCTGCGAATTCCAGCACCTGCGTGCCACCCGCCTGCAACCGCTGCAAAGCCGCCGCATTGCGCGACATGAACAGCGACATCGTCCAGATGCTGCTGGCACGGCTGGCATTTTCGATGATCGATTGCTGCGCCGGCGTCAGGCTTTCGTATACCTCAAGGTTCAGCGTCAGGTTCAGGTTCGGCCCCGGCTCATGGAAACCGGCGGTGTAATAGAATTTGGTGATCTCCTGAAACCCGGCGGTTTCATCCGCCCAAGGCCCGATCCATTCAGTCCCGTCAATCGCACCGGAGGCCAGCGCCTGATAAACCTCCGCACCCGGCAGGTTCTGGACCGAGGCACCCAGCTTGCCCAGCACCTGACCACCCTGACCGGGCATCCGGAACCGCAGACCCTGAAAATCCTCGGGGCTGTTCATTTCCTTGGCGAACCAGCCACCCGATTGCGGGCCGGTATTGCCTGCGGAAAAGGTTTTCAGACCAAAGATCGAATAAAGCTCATCCGCCAATTCGCGGCCACCGTCATGGTCGAACCAATTGGCATATTCCATGAAGGTCATGCCGAACGGGATCTGCGAAAAGAACGAAAAGGCCGGATGCTGGCCAAGAAAATAATAATCCACGCCGTGATACATATCGGCCTGACCGGCAGCGACGGCATCGAACACTTCAAACGCGCCGACCAATTCGCCCGCGGCTTTGACATCGACGGTGATCTGGCCATCCGTCATCGCGGTGATCGCATCCGCGCAATATTGCGCGGAATCATGCACACCGGCCAGACCACGGCCCCAGGTGGTGACCAGCGTCAACGTGCGGTTGCCCTGCGCATAGGCAGGTGCCGCCAGCGCAGTCGCCGCAGCGGCAGAGCCGCCCAAGGCGGACTTCTTCAAAAAAGACCGACGGTCCATAGTTTCTCCTCCCAAAAAAATGACGATGGTGTGGGTCGTTATCTGCCCATCACGTCCTGTCGTCGCGAAACGCTAGCCTGACATTTCGCACCGGGAAATAGGGTAAATGAGTGGCGGATCACTTTTTATCAAAAAACGTTCACACCGTGGAAAGGTTGGGGCGCTAACACCCCCGCGCCGCGTCAGAACCGCAACCCTGTGCCTGCCAAACAGGCACAGCCCGCGCCCGCACGCGACCGCGCGCCCACACCACGGCCCGTCTGATTCACCCCGCCCCGGCTTCAGATCTCGGCACTTGCCCGAACGCCCGTCCACAGCATGCTCAACCCTCAGATCGGAGGGGTCAGGAATTTTTAACCATTCTGGGGCATAATCATCAGCAGGTCCTTTCGCACAAAAGTGACCGCAGCCGGGACGATCCCGCAGAAAACCACGAAAATAGGCGGCAAGGCCGAAAACCGACCTATATCAATGCCTGTCGCGCATTTCACGCGCACCGGCCCTGCCACGTCACAATCATGTGCCGCTTGCGGGGCTTGCCATCCACGCGCCAAGGCTGGTTTAACGCAGCCATCATCCCTTTGCAGGAGCAGAACATGACCGATCAACCAACCTATACGCCCCCCGAAGTCTGGACCTGGGACGCTGAAAGCGGCGGCAAATTCGCCAGCATCAACCGCCCCATCGCCGGTCCGACCCATGACAAAAACCTTCCCCGCGGGGAACATGCCTTGCAGCTCTATTCGCTGGCCACACCCAACGGCGTCAAAGTCACCGTGATGCTGGAGGAATTGCTGGCAGCCGGTCACGCGGGCGCCGAATATGACGCCTGGCTGATCGACATCAACAAAGGCGACCAATTCAGCAGCGGGTTTGTCGAGGTGAACCCCAATTCCAAAATCCCCGCCCTGTTCGATACGGACACCGGCCTGCGGGTTTTCGAAAGCGGCGCGATCCTGGTCTATCTGGCTGAAAAATTCGGGGCCTTCCTGCCCAAGGATATCAAAGGCCGCACCGAGACGCTCAACTGGCTGTTCTGGCTGCAGGGCGCGGCCCCCTATCTGGGCGGCGGTTTCGGTCATTTCTACGCCTATGCGCCGGAAAAATTCGAATACCCGATCAACCGTTTCGCGATGGAAGCCAAGCGTCAGTTGGACGTGCTGGACCGGCAATTGGCCGATCACCGATTCATCGCGGGTGAGGATTATTCCATCGCCGATATCGCCATCGCCCCCTGGTATGGCGCTGTGGTCAAGGGCGAGGCTTATGACGCCGCCAAATTCCTTGACACCGCGTCTTATAAAAACGTGAACCGCTGGGTGGCCGAGGTGCATGATCGTCCCGCCTATCAGCGCGGCAAGATGGTCAATCGCACCTGGGGCGATGAGGCCGGGCAATTGCCGGAACGGCACAGCGCCAGCGATTTCGACAAGTAAGAAAATCGGGGGCCAGCCCCGGACCCACGGGATATGTAGTTGAATTCGCGCTTTGCGCGATTTCAACGACTCGGAAGATGGGGCGGCGGGGTTTATTCGCCCGCCCCCTCTTGCCTCTGCCGCCTGCGCGCCCCATGTGTCGCCCAACAGCGAGGGCCTTATGATCACTTACCTAATTCTAGTCGGCGGCCTTCTGGCCTTGTTTCTTGGTGGCGATTGGTTGGTGAAAGGGGCAAGCGGCATCGCGCTGCGCTTTGGCATTTCGCCGATGATCATCGGTCTGACCATCGTCGGTTTCGGCACTTCGACGCCGGAATTGCTGGTCTCGCTGAACGCCGCCCTTGGCGGGCAGCCCGGCATCGCGATCGGCAATGTCGTCGGCTCCAATATCGCCAATATCCTTTTGGTGCTGGGCATCGCCGCCCTGATCGGGCCGATCACCATGCGGATGGCCGATGTCGGCAAGGATATCTACTGGATGTGCGGTGCCGCACTGGCCCTGCCGCTGATCTTCTGGGGTGGCGAGGTGGGCCTGCTCGAAGGTCTGGCGCTGGTGCTGGCCTTGCTGGTCTATCTTTATTTCAGTTTCAAAGGCTCACGCGACGGCGAAGACCCGATTGAAGCGCCAACAAGCCTCTGGCTCGGCATCGGCCTGACATTGCTGGGTCTGGTCACCGTCATGGTCGGCGCGCATTATCTGGTGCAGTCTGCCACCATCGTCGCGCGCCAGTTCGGCGTGTCCGAGGCGATGATCGGCCTGTCCATCGTCGCCATCGGCACATCGCTGCCGGAACTGGCCACCACCGTTATGGCCGCGATCCGAGGCGAACGCGATATCGCCCTTGGCAATATCGTCGGGTCCAACATTTTCAACATCCTCGCGATTCTGGGGATCACCGCGATCATCGTGCCGATCCCGGTCGATCCGCGCTTCCTGACCGTCGATACGCCCGTTGTCATCGCGATCACCCTGCTGGTGCTGGCGCTGGTGTTCTTTGTGGGCCGGATGAACCGGATCATCGGCGCGGGCATGCTGGTGGCTTACATCGCCTATATCGCGCTGACCGCCGGGCTCTGAAAGAAAGTTGCGACAAAACGGTCTTTCACGACATTTTCTCCAGCAGGGCGGTTGACCGCCCTGTGCCTTGCCTTTAGAACCAGCCTCAGCAAAAGGAAACCTGATGATTGTCGTCGTACTACTTGTGGATCACATGCGCATGGGCCGGTAACGGATCGCCATAATGACCCCATGCGCCCCCGACACAATCGGGGGTTTTTTTATGCCAGATGCAACGAAACGGATAGGACACCAGAGCAATGAACAAAACCATGACGGGCGCAAGAATGGTCGTACAAGCCCTGATCGATCAGGGCGTGGACGTCGTCTTTGGATATCCCGGTGGCGCTGTCCTGCCGATCTATGACGAATTGTTCCAGCAGAACCACATCAAACACGTGCTGGTCCGCCACGAACAAGGCGCTGTCCATGCCGCCGAAGGCTATGCGCGCTCCACCGGCAAACCCGGTGTGGCGCTGGTCACCTCCGGCCCCGGGGCCACCAATGCGGTGACCGGGCTGACCGATGCGCTGATGGACAGCATCCCGATCATCGTTTTGACGGGTCAGGTCCCGACCTTCATGATCGGCTCAGATGCGTTTCAGGAGGCCGATACCGTCGGCATCACCCGCCCCTGCACCAAACATAACTGGCTGGTCAAGGATACCGACAAACTCTCCGCCACCCTGCATGAGGCGTTTCATATCGCGCTCTCCGGCCGCCCCGGCCCGGTGCTGATCGACATCCCGAAAGATGTGCAATTTGCCACCGGCACCTATACCGAGGCGCGGCAGGTCGAAACGCATTATAATCCGCAGGTCAAAGGCGATCTGTCGATGATCACCGATCTGGTGAAAGCGATCGAAACCGCCAAACGGCCCGTCTTCTATACCGGCGGCGGCGTGATCAATTCCGGCCCTGCCGCGTCGCAATTGCTGCGCGAACTGGTGGCGGCGACAGGTTTCCCGATCACCTCCACCCTGATGGGTCTGGGTGCCTACCCGGCCTCGGGCGAGGCTTGGTTGGGCATGCTCGGCATGCATGGTCTGTACGAGGCCAACATGGCGATGCATGATTGCGATCTGATGATCAACATCGGTGCGCGGTTCGACGACAGGATCACCGGGCGGATCGACGCTTTCAGCCCGCGCTCCAAGAAAGCGCATATCGATATCGACGCCTCCTCCATCAACAAAGTCGTCCATGCCGATTTCCCGATCTTGGGCGATGTCGCCCATGTGCTGGAAGATCTGCTGAACGTCTGGAAAGCCCGCGGGCGCAAGACCAATAGCGAAGGCCTGTCCAAATGGTGGGACCAGATCAAGGAATGGCGCAAGGTCGATTGCCTGAAGTTCAAGCAGGAAGGCGCTGTCATAAAACCACAATATGCCCTGCAACGGCTGGAAGAGCTGACCAAAAAACACGACCGCTATATCTGCACCGAGGTTGGCCAGCACCAGATGTGGGCCGCGCAATATCTGGGATTCGAGGACCCCAACCGCTGGATGACCTCCGGTGGCCTCGGCACGATGGGTTACGGTTTCCCCGCCTCCATCGGCGTGCAGATGGCGCATCCGGATGCTTTGGTGATCAATGTGGCGGGCGAGGCATCCTGGCTGATGAACATGCAGGAACTGGGCACCGCGATGCAATATCGTTTGCCGGTCAAGCAATTCATCCTGAACAACGAACGGCTGGGCATGGTGCGGCAATGGCAGGAATTGCTGCATGGCGAACGCTATTCATCAAGCTGGTCCGAATCCCTGCCCGATTTCGTCAAACTGGCCGAAGCCTTTGGCGCCAAGGGCATCCTGTGCAGCGACCCGGACACGCTGGATGACGCGATCATGGAAATGCTGACCCATGACGGACCGGTCCTGTTCGATTGTCTGGTCGAAAAGCATGAAAACTGCTTCCCGATGATCCCGTCAGGGAAACCCCATAACGAAATGCTGCTCGGCGATGCATCCACCAAGGATGCCATCCAAGCCGGCGGCGCGGTGCTGGTGTAAACCGGTTCAACTCAAGAATAAGGGAGACATCATGTCACCGCTCAAGATCAAAAAAGGCTCTACCAGCCATTCCGCCTATGACCTAAGGCCCAGCTATTCCGACACGATCGAGAAACATACGCTGGCCGTGCTGGTCGAAAACGAACCCGGCGTGCTGGCGCGGGTCATCGGACTCTTCGCCGGGCGCGGCTATAATATCGAAAGCCTGACCGTCGCCGAAGTCGACCATCAGGGCCACCGCAGCCGGATCACCATCGTCACCACCGGCACGCCGCAGATCATCGTGCAGATCAAGGCGCAGCTGGGCCGAATCATCGATGTGCATAAGGTCAATGACCTGACCGTCGAGGGGCCGAGCGTCGAACGCGAACTAGGTCTGTTCAAGGTGTCCGGCAAAGGTGACCACCGGGTCGAGGCCCTGCGCCTCGCCGATATCTTCCGCGCCAATGTGGTGGACAGCACGCTGGAATCATTCGTCTTTGAAATCACCGGCACGCCGGAAAAAATCGACGCTTTTGCCGATCTGATGCGCCCCTTGGGCCTGCAGGAGGTCGCGCGCACCGGTGTCGCAGCACTTTCCCGCGGCGCTGTCTGATCCGCCGCTTTTCAAGCGACGGAAGCCTCCGGCGGGAGTATTTTTGGAAAAAAGAAGACGCGGCCCAGCCCTTCTTATTTCTCCAAATACTCCCGCGCGGCGCGCCCAAACATGCCCGTCAGGGCATGTGAAGGTCTTTAGCGCGGCAGCACGCCCGCCGCTTCGCCAGCGGCGATTTCTTCCGCATCCAGCAGGCCATCGCCATTGCTGTCGAGTGCGGCAAAATCATCCTCGGTCACGTCAGGGGCTGCGGCCTGCACTTCGGGAAAGCTGTACATCCCGTCGGCATTGATATCGATATCCGCCGATTGCGCAAAAGCCGGCAGCGCCAGCAGCAGGGCCGCCGCAGGGGACAGCAATGTTTTGAGATTGGTCATGTCATTCTCCTTGATCAAATGATCTCGATCCTATCTGGGCCTAAACCGTGCCGATTACCAGTGCCCGCCGATCACGTTACAGCAGGACCCCTTGCTCCCGGCCTGCGCAGGCGACAAGGTGCCGTCAAGCCCTGAAAGGACCCGACCATGACCGCACGCAAGATCATCATCGACACCGATCCCGGACAGGACGATGCCGTCGCCATTCTGCTGGCGCTGGCCTCCCCGGCGGAGATCGAGGTTTTGGGCATTACCGCCGTCGCAGGCAATGTGCCGCTGCCCCTGACGGAAAAGAACGCGCGGATCGTCTGTGAACTGGCCGGTCGGCCCGATATCAAGGTCTTTGCCGGTTGTGGCGCCCCTTTGGTGCGCCCTTTGGTCACCGCCGAGCATGTGCATGGTAAAACCGGCCTTGACGGTCCGCAGATGGCCGACCCGACCATGCCCCTGCAGGATCAGCATGCCGTCGATTTCATCATCCAGACATTGCGCGATGAACCCAGCGGTACGGTCACCCTCGTCCCCATCGGCCCCTTGACCAATATCGCGACCGCGTTCCAACGCGCGCCCGATATCATCCCCCGCGTGCAGGAGATCGTGCTGATGGGCGGTGCCTATTTCGCGGTGGGAAACATCACCCCGGCGGCGGAATTCAACATCTATGTCGATCCAGAGGCCGCCAAGATCGTCTTTGACGCCGGCGTGCCCTTGGTGGTGATGCCGCTCGATGTCACGCATAAGGCGCTGACCACCCGCGCCCGCATTGACGCCTTCCGCGCCATGGGCACCAAGGTCGGCGATATGGTCGCCGCCTGGACCGATTTTTTCGAGCGTTTCGATATGGCCAAATATGGCTCCGAAGGCGCGCCTTTGCATGATCCCTGCACCGTGGCCTATCTGATCGACCCCAGCCTGTTCACCGGCCGGCAGATCAATGTCGAGATTGAGACCACGTCCGACCTGACCCTTGGCATGACAGTCGCCGATTGGTGGGGCATTACCGACCGGCCCAAGAATGCGCTCTTCATCGGTGATCTGGATGCCGCAGGCTTTTATGCCCTGCTGGCGGATCGCTTGGCCAAGCTATGAAAATCGCCTTTGACAATAGCTATGCCGCCCTGCCCCGGCAGATGTTCACGCCGCAATTGCCGACGCCCGTGGCGGCACCGAAAATCTTCGCCCGCAATGATGCGCTCGCCGCCACACTCGGCATTGACCTGAACGCCCCCGATGCCGCGCAGGTCTTTGCCGGCAACCACATCCCGACAGGTGCCGCGCCCCTCGCTCAGGCCTATGCCGGGCATCAATTCGGCAATTGGAACCCCCAGCTTGGCGATGGCCGCGCGATCCTGCTGGGTGAGGTGGTGGGCAGCGACGGCATCCGCCGTGATATCCAGCTCAAGGGCGCAGGCCCCACCCCCTATTCCCGCTCCGGCGATGGCCGCGCCTGGCTCGGCCCGGTGATGCGCGAATATCTGGTGTCAGAGGCGATGCATGCCCTTGGCGTCCCCACCACCCGCGCGCTGGCCGCCGTCACGACGGGCGAGGATGTCTATCGCGAAACCAATCTCCCCGGTGCGATCATCACCCGTGTGGCGCAAAGCCATATCCGCGTCGGCACCTTTCAATTCTTCGCCGCGCGCAAGGATATCGACGCGCTGATCGCGCTGACCAACCATGTCATGGCGCGGCATTATCCGCAGGTCGATGGTCCTGCCGAACTGCTCGACGCCGTCATCGCGAACTCTGCGCAGCTTATCGCGCGCTGGATGGGGTTGGGCTTTGTCCATGGCGTGATGAACACCGATAATGTCAGCATCGCGGGCGAAACCATCGATTACGGCCCCTGCGCCTTTATCGATGCTTTCAGCCAAGGCGCCGTGTTCAGCGCCATCGACCAGCATGGCCGCTATGCCTATGCCAACCAGCCGCAGATCGCCGCATGGAATATGGCGCAATTTGCCACCGCGCTGATCCCGCTGATGGCCAACCGCGACAAGGCGGTGGAGGATTTCACCGCCGCCGTGCACCGTTTCGCCCCGCTTTATGCCGAGGCTTGGCTGAGGGTCTTCGCCGCCAAGCTGGGGATCGTGGATCCGGGTGCCGAGGATGCCGCGCTGATCAGCGACCTTCTGGCCCTGATGGAACAGGATGGCGCGGATTTCACCGCAACCTTCACGGCGCTGTCGGGTGATCAGGCGCGCGATCAGTTTATTGACCGTGAGGGGTTTGACGCTTGGGCCGCGCGCTGGGAAAACCGCAAAGCGCCGGATGCCACAGCGATCATGGCAAAGGCCAATCCGCAGATCATCCCGCGCAATCATCAGGTCGAGGCCGCGATTCAGGCCGGTGTCGCGGGCGATTTCGCGCCCTTCGAGGCGCTGCTGGCGGCGGTGACGCAGCCCTATGCCCCACATGCCACCTTCGCGCGGCCCCCGTCGCAGGACGAACGCGTTACGCGGACGTTTTGCGGAACATAAGTGTTGAGGCCCCGGATCAGGTCCGGGGCTGCGTTGTTTGCAAATGTAGTGGATTTTTTCGCGCAGGCCCCGGATCAAGTCCGGGGCTGCGTGTCATAGTGGCTGCCGCGTTTAAGCCATACGCAGTCCCGGATTTACTCCGGGACCTCAACGCCAGCAATAACACGTCCCACTTGCCAATGTCGCAGTCCCGGACCTGATCCAGGACCTCTACGCCAACATCAAAACACAAGCGCAGCCCCGGACCTGATCCGGGGCCCCACCGCCAACCTTTACTCGACCACCCGCACCGCTGTCATCACATCAGGCGCGCCGACAACCGCGCCATTGGCACCGGCACCGCGTTTGATGGCATCGACAATCTCCATGCCTTCGGTCACTTCGCCGACAACCGTATATTGGCCATTCAGGAAATAGCCGGGTTCGAACATGATGAAGAACTGGCTATTGGCCGAATCCGGGTTCTGCGACCGGGCCATGCCGACCACACCACGTTCAAACGGCCGGTCCGAAAATTCCGCCGGGATATTGCCCAGATCAGACCCGCCAGTGCCCGCGCGGGACATATCTGCCCCCATCACGCCATTTTCGACATCACCTGTCTGCGCCATGAACCCATCAATCACCCGGTGGAACACGACATTGTCGTAATCCCCCGCTTCGGCAATCGCCGTGATCTGCGCGACATGGAGCGGTGCAATATCCTCGAACAGATCAATGACAATCGTGCCATTGGCATCGCCCGCAATATCGATCTCCAGCCCCGCACTATAGGCAGGGCTCGCCAGCAGGGCCGCTGCGATAAATGCCTTATACATCCGCCGCCACCTTCACGCTGATCATCCGGTCAGGGTTCGCAGGCGGCTCACCCTTGGTGATCGCATCGACATGCTGCATCCCGGAAATCACCTGGCCATAGACAGTATACTGCCCGTTCAGGAAATCATTATCCTTGAAGTTGATGAAAAACTGGCTGTTCGCCGAATCCGGGCTGGAAGACCGCGCCGCACCAATCGAACCGCGCGCATGGGGGATCTTGGAAAATTCAGCCTTCAGATCGGGCATATCAGACCCGCCTGTGCCGGCGCGGCGGATGTTGAAATCCTTTTCCATATTGCCATTCTGCACATCACCCGTCTGCGCCATGAACCCGTCGATCACCCGGTGAAAGGCGACATTGTCATAGGCACCGGCGCGGGCCAGCGTCTTCATCCGCTCCACATGGCCGGGGGCCACGTCTGGCAACAGTTGAATAACCACCTCACCATCTTTCAGCGTCATGATAATCGTGTTCTCTGGGTCTTTGATCTCGGCCATTTGGGGCTCCTTCGCTTGCAATTGCCCTTGGACATATGGTGCGCGCGCGCAAAAGCCAAGGCAGCGCTGTTGACGCGGGCGCATCATTGCCGCAACAAAGCAGCAAGCAACCCCAAAGGATGGACCCGATGAGCTGGAAAACACTCGACGATATGGATTTTGACGGCAAACGCGCGCTGGTGCGGGTCGATCTGAACGTGCCGGTGGAAAACGGCGTGGTCACCGACACCAGCCGGATCGAACGGATCATCCCCACCGTGGACACGATCCATGCGGAAGGCGGCAAGGTCATCCTGCTGGCGCATTTCGACCGGCCCAAGGGCAAGGTCGTCCCCGAAATGTCGCTCGAACATATCGCAGGCACCGTCGCCGACGTGCTGGGCCTGACCGTGACTTTCGTCAGTTCCAACTACGCCGAAGCCGTGGACGAGATGGAGGATGAAGAGGTGCTGCTGCTCGAAAACCTCCGCTTCCATCCGGGCGAGGAAACGAATGACGCAGCCTTCGCCGCGCGTCTGGCGAGCCTTGGAGATATCTACGTCAATGACGCCTTCTCCGCCGCCCACCGCGCCCACGCCAGCACCGAAGCCATCGCGCATCTGCTGCCCTCCTGCGCGGGTCGGCTGATGGAGGAGGAACTCGGCGCCCTCGACGCCGCGCTTGGCAATCCCGACCGCCCGGTCGTGGCATTGGTCGGCGGCGCGAAAGTCTCCACCAAGCTGGACCTTCTGGGCAATCTGGTGGGCAAGGTCGATCATCTGGTGATCGGTGGCGGCATGGCCAACACCTTCCTCGCCGCCCAAGGCATCAATGTCGGCAAATCACTCTGCGAACACGACCTCGCCGACACCGCCCGCGATATTCTGGCAAAAGCGCAGGAAGCGGGCTGCGAAATCATCCTGCCCCGCGACATCGTCGTCGCGCGTGAATTCAAAGCCGGAGCAGCCAGCGAAACCCTCGCGCCCGATGCCTGCCCCGACGACGCGATGATCCTCGACGCAGGCCCCGAAACGGTCGCCTATATCGCCCAGGTGCTGGACAAGGCGAAAACCCTGATCTGGAACGGCCCGCTGGGTGCCTTCGAGATCGCCCCGTTCAACGCCGCCACCGATGCCGCCGCGCGCCATGCCGCCAAGCTGACGATTGATGGCAAACTGATCTCCGTCGCCGGCGGCGGCGACACGGTCTCCGCGCTGAACCAAGCGGGCGTCGCCGATGATTTCACCTATATCTCCGGTGCCGGTGGGGCGTTTCTGGAATGGATGGAAGGCAAGACCTTGCCGGGTGTGGCCGCGCTGGGATGATCTAGTGGCGGGGAAAACCCCGCCCCACACATCATTGCGTCTTGCTCCCCTCCCGCAATGTATCCGCGACAAGCGCATTGGCATGGCCATGCCCTATCCCGTGCTCTTGCTTCAGCCACGCCACCAGCTCCATGTGCTTCTTGCCCGATTGCGCGCGGATCAAATCTTTCCAATAGGCAATGGGCTCGCCATATTTCGCCTCGATAGATGGAAAATACGATGTAGGCCCCTTGATCGTTTCAGACATTTTCGCCTCTCCCAGTTTTGCGCCATGCTAGCCCAAGCGCACCGCACAACCAAGAGGATCACGCCGTTAACGCTAAAATCCCCGCCGTTCGCGCTAACACATTTGCAACCGCGCGCCTGCCGCTCTAACCCTTGCCGCAACCATCGCTGCCAAAAGGGCCCCGTCCATGAAAACCACCCGCATCGTCCAGAAAATCCTGTCGCAATACGAAGGCGATACCCCTGGCGTCAAAGCCCAGCTTGCCCGCATCCTGATGGCCGGCAAACTGGGCGGCACCGGCAAGATGATCATCCTGCCCGTAGATCAGGGCTTTGAACACGGCCCCGCCCGCAGTTTTGCCGCCAATCCCGCCGGTTACGACCCGCATTACCATTACCAACTGGCGATCGACGCGGGCCTGAACGCCTATGCCGCGCCTTTGGGGATGATCGAGGCAGGCGCGGATACATTCGCAGGCCAGATCCCGACGATCCTGAAAGTGAACTCCGCCAATTCCCTGATCCCCGATGCCGCGCCCAAAACCCAAGCGATCACCGCCAGCGTCGATGACGCCCTGCGCCTTGGCTGTTCGGCCATCGGTTTCACCATCTATCCCGGCTCATCCGCCGCGCTGAACATGTTCAGCGACATCGCCGAAATGCGGCACGAGGCGGCCAGTAAAGGCATCGCCACCGTCATCTGGTCCTATCCGCGCGGCGAGGCACTCGACAAGACCGGCGAAACCGCCATCGACATCGCCGCCTATGCCGCGCAGATCGCGGCGCTGCTTGGCGCGCATATCATCAAGATCAAACTTTCCACCGATGACCTGTCCCTGCCCGAAGCCAAGAAAGTCTACCAGGACAAGAACATCGACATCGCCACCCAAGCCGCCCGCGTGCGGCATTGCGTCGATGCGGCCTTTGCCGGGCGCCGCCTGACCGTGTTTTCCGGCGGTGCCGCCAAGGATGCCAACTCTGTCTACGACGATGCCCGCGCGATCCGCGACGGCGGCGGCAACGGCTCGATCATCGGGCGCAATTCGTTCCAGCGCGAACGGGGCGAGGCTTTGGCGATGCTCGCCAAACTGGTCGATATCTACCGCGGCCGCGACTGACCCCGCATTTTCTGGATTAACTTTGCCGGGCCGTTGTGCCACAATACAGACAATTGCCCGGCAGAGGCGATACCAGAGGACAGCAGATGCTCAAACGCAACCGCCCGGCGATCGGGGCCTTGCTTTATTACCTTGGCGCAATCATGCTGGGGCTCTATTTCACCTTCGCCGCCGTGCAGGGCCAGAACGGGTTGTTCAAACGCGTCGAAGTCCGCGCCGAAGCGATTGAACTACGCGCCGAACTCGCCGCTTTGCAGGCAGAGGTCGCCCGGATGGAAAACCTCACCACCCGCCTGTCGGACACTTACCTCGACCTCGACCTGCTGGATGAACAAGCCCGCGACGTGCTCGGCCTGATCCGCGCGGATGAGATTGTTATTCGCTGAACGCCCCCCAGCCTGCCGTCACATCACCACGCGCGGCGTCGCATTTGCAGCCTTCGGAACAAGGGCGGCCTCGCCACCCGGTATCACCGGGACGTCGCCTTTGCGTATCCGCGCCACACGGCGGTTCATCCAATGCCGAAACACCTGACGAAAAAGAAAGCCGCGCAAGCCTGACAGCTGGCGGTGCCGCGCGTAGAAAACATCCGGCGCTGCGAAAACGCCGAAATCCTGCGTGATCCCTGTTCTTTGGATATATGTGCTCTCGCAGCGCCACGCGACCTCGGGCACCTGCAGCTTATCCGTGCCCGCACCATAGGCACAGAGCACGTTTCTCTCCGGAAATCTGTCCTGTAATGCCGTCAGCATGGCCTGATCCAGTATGAACCCTTCGAGATTAAGCCATTCACCTGCATGTTCCACCTCCACCCAGGAATGGATGATGTTCTGCGGTGCAAGCGGATAAATCAATTCGGGAACGACACCGCGTTGTAACCCCTTGTCGATGGTGAAACCATGGAACCGGCAAGGCACATCCAGCGCGCGTAGCAAGGCCATCAGCAGCGTGGTCTTGGTATTGCATTGCCCAAACCCATCAGCAAGCACATGCGAGGCGGGCAAATCATCCTGCGCATTGTACCCGAACAGGATGTCGTTGCGCACAAAATCATAGGCCGCGCCGATCCGCGCTGTCGGCTGCAACCTTTCCCACCCACGATCCTTGATCAGACGCTGGATAGGCGCCGCGCGATAGTTGAGGATGTGTGTTTCGGCAAGGTAATCTTGGGACATTGTGCTCTCGCGTGTCTGAGTCCCACTTTACATACAACCTCCAGCGACGAGAGGTTCAAGCGTTTTTTCATTTTGGTAAACAGCCTGCTTAAGAGCGGATCAAGCGAAGCGCCCCGGCGATCCGCAGAACCTTTGGCAGCACGACATCCCAGCGTTCTGGCTTCCGGGTCCACCCCCCCATCTTCCGAACCCAAATATCCCCGCCGGAGGCATCCGGCGCAGCCGGTCAGCATCCCTTGCCCTCTGCATGACGCCCGCGACGTGCTCGGCCTGATCGGCGCGGATGAGATTGTTATTCGCTGAAAGCCACAGGTAATTCATTTTTTCCCAATGACACTTGAGATCAATCATTGATATATGCCGCCCAGTTCTGCCGCATATGGACAATGCGCAAGACCTGCAGAAACCCTGTTTCGATGCGATAAACGATCAAATGTGACCCTGAACGATAAAGGCGAACGGGCGGATCGATCTCCATACGTTCCCGCACGATCTTTGGGTATTGGACCAGCAGATCCATGTCAGCAGCCAGCCTGCGTATATAGATGTCAGCCTGACTTTCCGACCATGTCCGCGCCGTGTAAGCCCAGATAGAGTCCAGATCAGTTAACGCCGCAGGCGATAACCGATATTCAACGATTTCCGGTTCTGGCATCAGGGCCCCGCATGCGCGCGAGGAAGGCGTCAACATCCAAAGGCTGCGCCGGGCCGCTGGCAAGACTTTCATCGACAAGCTGCTGCAATGCGACGACGGCCTGTTGCCGGTCCTGATCCCGACGGATCAGATCGCGCACATAATCACTGACATTGCTGTATCGTCCGTCTTGGGTCTGGGCCTCGACCCAGCTCTTCATCGGATCGGGCAAAGAGACGTTCATCGTGGCCATAATCGCATGCTCCTTCGCGCATTTGATGGCATTCATGGCAAACTTTGTCAATTCAATCCCCGCCCCCCATCGTCCGAGCCCAAATATCCCCGCCGGAGGCCCGGCGCAGCCGGTCAGCCCCCCCTGCCCTCAGCGCGACCCCGCGCTCGTGCCGCCACGTCATATTCCCGGTTCCAATCCATCCCGAAATGCCTTACTCTGAGAGATAGTTTAATACTAAACTATATGCTGCCATGTCGGAGGAGAGACCATGCCACCCAAAAAGCCAGCCGCGCAATCCAATGTATCAGCCGAGGAATTGCTGACACATTACCGCGAAATGCTGCTGATCCGCCGGTTCGAGGAAAAGGCAGGCCAGCTTTACGGCATGGGCCTGATCGGTGGTTTCTGCCACCTCTATATCGGGCAGGAAGCAGTCGTTGTGGGGCTGGAAGCCGCGGCAAGTGAAGGCGACAAGCGCGTCACCTCCTACCGCGACCACGGTCATATGCTCGCCTGCGGCATGGACCCCAAGGGCATCATGGCCGAACTGACAGGCCGCGAAGGCGGCTTTTCCAAAGGCAAAGGCGGCTCTATGCATATGTTCTCGAAAGAGAAACATTTTTACGGCGGCCACGGCATTGTCGGCGCGCAGGTGCCGCTGGGCGCGGGTCTGGCGTTTTCCGACAAATACAAAGGCAATGACCGCGTCACCTTCGCCTATTTCGGCGATGGCGCGGCGAACCAGGGTCAGGTCTATGAAACCTATAACATGGCCCAGCTCTGGGATCTGCCCGTCATCTTCGTGATCGAAAACAACGGCTATGCCATGGGCACTTCGGTCGGTCGCTCCACCAAATCGCCCTCCCTCTGGGAACGCGGTGCCGCCTACGGCATCAAGGGCGAAGAAGTCGATGGCATGAACGTGCTGGCCGTCAAGGAAGCAGGCGAAAGGGCCGTCGCCCACTGCCGTGCGGGCAAAGGGCCATATATTCTCGAAGTCAAAACCTATCGCTACCGCGGCCATTCCATGTCTGACCCCGCCAAATACCGCACCCGCGACGAGGTGCAGAAAATGCGTGACGAACGCGACCCGATCGAGCAGATCCGCGACATGCTGCTGACCGGCAAACATGCGACCGACGAAGACCTCAAGGCCATCGACAAAGACATCAAGGCCGTGGTCAACGAAGCCGCCGAATTCTCCAAGGAAAGCCCGGAACCGCATCTGGACGAACTTTGGACCGATATCTACGCCACAGAAATCCCGCAGGAGGCTTGAGACATGGCAATTGAAATTCTGATGCCCGCCCTGTCGCCCACGATGGAAGAAGGCACGCTCGCCAAATGGATGGTCAAGGAAGGCGATAAAGTCGCCTCCGGCGATATCCTCGCCGAGATTGAAACCGACAAGGCCACGATGGAATTCGAAGCCGTCGATGAAGGCATCATCGGCAAGATCCTGATCGCAGCCGGCACCGAAGGCGTGAAGGTCAACACCGCCATCGCCGTGATGGTCGAAGAAGGCGAAGACGTCCCCGAAGACACAGCCCCGGCGGAAAAAGAAGAGGCGAAAACCGAAGCCCCCCCGGCCAAGGTCCCGGCAGCGGCCAAACCCGCCGCCCCCGTGTCCGACGTCACCCCCGACTGGGCCGATGATGTCGAGGTCAAGGCAACCACCGTCCGCGAGGCCCTGCGCGACGCCATGGCCGAGGAAATGCGCCGCGACGACAATGTCTTCCTGATGGGCGAAGAGGTCGGCGAATACCAAGGCGCCTATAAAATCTCCCAAGGCTTGCTCGACGAATTCGGCGCCAAACGCGTGATCGACACACCGATCACCGAACATGGTTTCGCAGGCATCGCCACAGGTGCCGCTTTCGGCGGTCTGAAACCCATCGTCGAATTCATGACCTTCAACTTCGCGATGCAGGCCATCGACCATATCATCAACTCCGCCGCCAAGACGCTCTATATGTCCGGCGGCCAGATGGGCGCGCCCATGGTCTTCCGTGGCCCCAACGGGGCCGCCGCCCGCGTCGGCGCGCAGCACAGCCAGGATTACACCGCCTGGTACATGCAGATCCCCGGCCTCAAGGTCGTCGCGCCCTATTCCGCCGCCGATGCCAAGGGCCTGCTGAAATCCGCGATCCGCGACCCCAACCCGGTGATCTTTCTGGAAAACGAGATCATGTATGGCAAATCTTTCGACGTCCCCGTCATGGATGATTTCACTATCCCCTTCGGCAAGGCGAAAATCGAACGCGCCGGCACCGATGTCACAATCGTCAGCTTCAGCATCGGCATGACCTATGCCTTGGCCGCCGCTGAAAAGCTGGCCGAAGAAGGCATCAGCGCCGAGGTGATCAACCTGCGCTCCATCCGCCCGATGGATACCGAAACCATCCTCAAATCCGTGCGCAAAACCAACCGCTGCGTCACGGTCGAAGAAGGCTGGCCGCAAGGCTCTGTCGGCGGCTATATCAGCAACGTGATCATGCAGCAGGCGTTCGATTACCTCGACGCCCCCGTGATCAACTGCACCGGCAAAGACGTGCCGATGCCCTATGCCGCGAACCTCGAAAAACACGCGCTGGTGACGACCGACGACGTCGTCGCCGCCTGCAAATCCGTGACCTACCGCTAAGGAGAGACAGAGATGCCCACAGAAATTCTGATGCCCGCCCTGTCCCCCACGATGGAGGAAGGCACATTGGCCAAATGGCACGTCAAGGAAGGCGACAAAGTCTCCTCCGGCGACATTCTGGCCGAGATCGAAACCGACAAGGCCACGATGGAGTTCGAGGCCGTGGATGAAGGGGTGATGGGCAAGATCGTGATCCCCGAAGGCACCGAAGGCGTGAAAGTCAACGACGTCATCGCCGTGCTGCTGGAAGAGGGCGAAAGCGCGGATGATATCGCTGCGCCGACCGGCGACAAGGTCCCGGATCAAGCCCGGGACGGCGACAGCCCTGCCCCCGCAGCCCCCGCGCCCGCAAGCAACGCAGCCCCGGCCCCCACGCCGGGGCCTCAACAGAAGACAAAAAGCGCAACCGACACAAAAGCCCCCGCCGCCCCGGCAAAGGACGGCGAGCGCATCTTCGCCTCCCCCCTCGCCCGCCGGATCGCCGCCGAAAAAGGCCTCGATCTGGCCGCTGTCACCGGCTCCGGCCCCCACGGCCGCATCGTCAAGGCGGACGTGGAATCCGCCAAACCATCTGCGAAATCCGAAAGCGCGCCAGCCGCCAAAACCGAGGCCCCCAAAGCCACAACCATGGCCACCAGCCCCAACACGGAATCCGTCATCAAAATGTACGACGGTCGCCCCTATGAGGAGGTCAAACTCGACGGCATGCGCAAGACCATCGCCGCCCGCCTGACCGAAGCGAAACAATCCGTCCCGCATTTCTACCTGCGCCGCGATATCAACCTCGACGCGCTGATGAAATTCCGCGGCACGCTGAACAAGCAACTGGAATCCCGCGGCGTCAAACTCTCGGTCAATGATTTCATCATCAAGGCCTGCGCCTTGGCCCTGCAACAGGTCCCCGACGCGAACGCCGTCTGGGCCGGTGACCGCACGCTGAAATTCGAAAAATCAGACGTGGCGGTGGCGGTGGCCATCGAAGGCGGCCTCTTCACCCCCGTCCTGCGCGACGCGGAAATGAAATCCTTGTCGGCGCTCTCGGCAGAGATGAAAGACCTCGCCACCCGCGCCCGCGACCGCAAACTCGCGCCAAGCGAATACCAGGGCGGCAGCTTCGCGATCTCCAACCTGGGCATGTTCGGCATCGACAATTTCGACGCGATCATCAACCCACCCCATGCCGCCATCCTGGCCGTCGGCGCAGGCGTCAAAAAACCCATCGTGGGCGCCGATGGCGAACTGGCCGTGGCGACGGTGATGTCGGTGACGCTCTCAGTCGATCACCGCGTGATCGACGGGGCGCTGGGGGCGAATTTGCTGCAGGCGATCAAGGATAATCTGGAAAATCCGCTGACGATGTTGGCGTAGGGCTGGTGATAATCAGAAAAGCTCCGCCTGATGGCGGGGCTTTTTGCACTGGAATGTCCGTTTTGAGCCCAGAATGACAAATGCCGCATTTATCTCGGATGGCAGCTTTGGTGCCGTAGGCGGGCGAGAAATTGATTAATGCCGCTCTCAAATGGTCAAAGCTGCGAAGCTTGCCAATGCGTGGCTAGTCTATCAAGTCGAGTATCACCAGGTTCGAAATCTGGACCATTTCGAACATCGCAAAGGTCCCGATAATGATCGGCTAGGTCTTCGTGAAACCGCCACGATCGTGCTTCCGGATCGACCGCGATTAGGCCAAGATCGAACAGCGTATGAAGGTCTCGCCGCAAGAGAAGACCGTTAGAAACTTCGGTGGGACCTCCAGCCGCGTGGCTTAGTATATGACATGCGTCGAGAACCGCCTCGACTTCGCATCCGGAAATTGCGCATCGCGGCCCGTACACTCTTTTCAGGTCGGCACGAAACTGAGCTTGCTCCCGACGCGACAACCGGCGAACTGTCTCGTATTCAGGAGTTTGTGGGGGATCAACTTCACCTAAGACTTCGGCTGGGTCCGGACCCCCACTTCCCTCACGGAGTTGGTTATCCCTAACCACCGGAAAATGCATTTCGGTGAGAAACCGGGCGACCGCCGTTGTTTGCGGGCCGTCCCACTCCATTCCGCAGCGGCTGTATGCGAGCCTCGTAACCGCCTTTAGAAAGACGATTGAGTTTCCGCTGACAAGCCAGTGGGACGCGCGGCGGGTGTCAGGCCGTGCATCTGGAACAAGGTCCCTGGAGCTGCCGCCGCCAACTACAACCTGTTCCAGTTCAGCCCACACGGTACGCCAAATGTCGACGGGGATATCCCTAAACAGCATAAATTATTCCTCAAATTTTTTTCATTTATCCTTGTAAGATGCTACTAAGAAAGTGAAGCACTACAACAGCACGAAGCGGACTTTTCCTCGCGCGCAGTGAACGGCTGGA
This sequence comes from Yoonia sp. 67-2, assembly GCF_035117555.1. Lineage (NCBI taxonomy): Bacteria > Pseudomonadati > Pseudomonadota > Alphaproteobacteria > Rhodobacterales > Paracoccaceae > Yoonia > Yoonia sp. 67-2. Next base: position 305,135 of record NZ_JAYKPK010000001.1, on the reverse strand, counting down.
AAGTCCCAAATAGCTGCCGGCTACCCCCCCTCACTCCCGAAACAAATGATCCATCGTCACCGACGGCTGCGCACATCCGGCCTCGCCCACGATCCGCGCAGGCACCCCCGCCACGGTCTTCATCGGCGGCACATCGTCCAGCACCACGGACCCTGCGGCGATCCGGCTGCAATGGCCAACCTTGATATTGCCCAGCACTTTCGCCCCCGCCCCGATCAGCACACCATTGCCGATCTTGGGGTGGCGGTCGTCGTCCTCTTTCCCGGTGCCGCCCAACGTCACCGAATGCAGCATCGATACATTATCCCCGATCACCGCAGTCTCCCCCACAACAATCGAATGCGCGTGGTCGATCATGATCCCCTTGCCGATCTTCGCGGCGGGGTGGATATCGACCCCGAAAATCTCGCTCACCCGCATCTGCACGAAATAGGCCATGTCATGCCGCCCTTGCGTCCACAGCCAATGGCCCAAGCGATACGCCTGCACCGCCTGAAACCCTTTGAAGAACAGCAAGGGCTGGATGAACCGATGGCAGGCCGGGTCGCGGTCATAGATCGCCACCAGATCGGCCCTAGCTGCCAGCGCCAGCGCAGGCTCTGCCGCATAGGCCGCATTGGCGGTTTCCCGCAACGTCTGTTCCGACATCTCGGATGACGACAGTTTCATCGCGATCCGGTGGCCAAGTGCTGCCTCGAACGTCGCGTGATGCAGCACACCCGCATGGACCAGCCCGCCGATCAGCGGTTCAGTCGCAATCGCGGCTTCGGCCTCTTCACAGATGCGGTGCCAGACCGGGTCAAGTTCGGTCAGGGCGGCTTTGGGCTGGCGCATGGGTCTATCCTTTGTCTCTGGCCCCCGGTTCTAATCCAGATAGGGGGCTTTGGCCAAGATTAAAGCGTGATCTGTCACATCACGATGACTGATCCCCGATCCGCAGCGCGATCATCGCCAGACAGCGCAGGTAATCCGGCGTCAGCACCGCCGGGCGCGGCACCATCTTCAGGCGCGATGCCGCCGACATCAGCGTGCCGATCCCATGCAAAGGATGCGCGCGGCCGGTCAGCTGATAGAACTGATCGCCACGGGTCGCGGTGATCAGCATCTCTTCCAGCAGATCGGCCCTTTGCGCCGCAGGCACAGCCAGCAGAACCCGCGTGACCCATTCCAGATCGGCCAGATGCACCCCCCGCATCAGCCCAGCACCTGTGCTGTATAGGGGCCGGGGCCGAAGCTTTCCGACACCTGCGCCACCTCGATGCGGAACGCAGCACCGCCATGATCCGTCGCGATCTGCGCGGCAGGATAATGCCAGATTGGGCTGGTCACGCGGGCTTGCCTGCGCATAATCCCGTCGCGCAGCACGCGGATGTCGTAAATCTCCGCCGCCTCGCCCAGCGGAATTTCGCCATCGGCCCACAGATCACCATCGATCCTGCCGCATCTGATCCATGACATGTGTAGACCCTCCGCCCCTTGCCGCATGCGCAGATGCGCCACCGGAAAGGGGCGCAACCCGTTGCCCGCAAAAGCATCCACGCGATACCGGAAACTGGGATCCCCCAAGGGCCGCTTGGCCGGGCCATAGCGGACATGCCGCGAAAGCCCACGCGCCCGCGACGGCAGGACCATCTGCGCGACGCGGCCATCCAGCAGCACAACCTTAGCCCCCGCAGGCCAGAGATCGGGGATGATCCCGCGACTGCCCGCCTGCCCGCGCAACAGCCCGTGCAGACGGTAGCTGCCACCGCCCAAAGGCACAGCGTCCCGAAATTGCAACACCTCCCAATGATCCACCGACCCGTCGCCGATGGCGATCATATTCGCCCCGGCCAGCACCGCCTGCGCCGTCACCGATTGCAGCGTGCCGCTGATCAGCCGCAGATCGACCCCCGCCTGCCGGTCCCAGATCCCGGCGCGGCCACGTGGCAAGGCCGTCACGCTTTCCCCCATCACCGCAGGGTCACGCCTGATATCGCTCAGCACATAGTCGCTGTCCTGTGCGGCGGAATAAACCGCGACTGACCCCGGCCAGGGCGCACCCGCCACCGCCAGATGCGGCGCGTGCGGCCATTCATCGCCGCGCAGCAAAGGCAGATCGAGCAGCAGCAGTTCCACCGGCACAGGTGCTGCAAAGGGTTTCAGCACGACCGCCTGATCCTCTGCCGGGCTTGGCAGATGGGTACTGGCGCTGACCCGCACAGCCTCGACCAGTTTCAGCCCCGCATCCTCGACCCGGTCGATCCGGTAACGCCCTTCGTGCCCCGGCAGATCCAGCGCCACAACATCCCCCGCGCCCAAATCGCGCGACGGCGGCAGCGCGAAACTGACCGTATCGCGCGCCACCAGCGCCTCTTGCAGCCAGCGCGCGGCGATGTTGCGCCCCTCCGCACGGGTCAGGGCCAGCGGCAAGTCATTGCGCGCCACAGTGGGTGATGTCCCATCCCCCTGTCGCGCATCCGCTGCCGCCGGTTCATAATCGGCATCGGCATCCAGATGCAAAACCTCGACCCGCCCAGCGCTTTGCGCCAATGGCGCGCGGGTCAGGGCAAAGCTTTGATCCTGTTCCGCATCCAGCGCCAGATCATCCGGGCGCAGGGTCGCCGCGACACGCGCCGCGCGATTGCGAAACACCAGCACACCGCCTTTTTCCACGGCGTCAAACCCATAGGCGAGCATCAAGGGCTGCAACGCCGCCCGCCCGCTTGCCACGCGGTCCAGATGATAGCCGCGCACAATGCCAAACAGCCGCGACACATCATAGGCGCGTATCCCCGCCTGATCACAGATCGCGGCGACCACAGCGGACAGCGGCAGATTGCTCGCCCGGCCATTCAGCCAATGCCCGCGCGCATAATTGCCCGCATCGGCCCAGAGGCTGCGATTGGCCGGAAAGGCCGGATAAGGCCGCGCATCCCAAGCCCAGACATGCATCCTTGCGGTATCCACCATCGGCCCGCCATAGAGAGCAGAGGTCGGGTTGCACGCCGGATCAGCATAATGCTGCACCATGGCGCGCAGATATTGCATCTGCATCAGATCATCGCGGTTGCCGTTGGAATAATGCGGCAGACCGGATTCCGATGATTTCGCATCGACAAACCGGTTGGGCTGGTTCGCCCCTTTATCCACCGCTGCACAGCCAAATTCGGTGAACCAGATCGGTTTCGATTGCGGCACCCAAGCGGTGGGCTGTGCCTGCCGCACACCGCCGATCCTGTCGTGATGCGCCTGCCCCCACCAATTGGCGATATCTTTCACGCGCCAGACCCAAGGTTCACCCAAGCCATCCGTAATCGGCACCCGGCGTTGGGCATCGCGCGCCTCTGGCGTGGGGTAATACCAATCATACCCCTCACCCCCCGCGATATTGCCGCGCAGATAGGCCAGATCATGGATGGACCCCGCACTGGCATCGGCATGGCTCTCACCATCGCGCCAATCGGCCAAGGGCATGTAATTGTCGATCCCGATGAAATCGATGTTTGTGTCAGCCCAGAGCGGGTCGAGGTGAAACAGCTTATCCGCCGTCCCTGCCGGTTGCAGCCCGTGATATTCGGTCCAATCGGCAGCATAGCTGATCTTGCAATCCGGTCCCAGAATGGCACGCACATCGGCGGCCAAAGCACGCAGGGCGGCGACTGCCGGAAAGCCATTCACCCCCCTGATTTGCGTGAACCCGCGCATTTCCGATCCGATGCAGAACGCATCCACACCCCCTGCCGCCGCACATAGATGCGCGTAATGCAGGATGAAGCGCCGATAACCGCCTTGCACAGGGCCGGTATAGCTGACCTGTGTCCCTTGCACCGCGAAATCCTGACGCGCGGCATGGCCCATGAAGGCGGCCACCTCCGCCTCTGCCGCGACACTCCTGTCGGCAGCACCGCTGGTGATCCGCCCGCGCCATGGCAAGGCGGGCTGGCCCAGAGCGCCGGTCGCGGGATCAGGCAGATCATTGCCCGCCAATTGCGTCATCAGGATGAAGGGATAGAACACCGTCCTGATCCCGCGCGTGCGCTGGTCCATAATCGCCTCGACCACCGCCGCATCGGCGGGCGTGCCGCCATAGACAGGCTGACCCGCCTGATAGGGCACAAGCTGCGCTGTGCTGCGGCTGATGCCAGACACACGCCACGGCATGGCAGCGGCATCGACATCCTTCTGTTCAACCTTCGGCAAGATCTGACAGGACCCGCAGCGCAGGTCATCGCCGAACCATGACACCACCAACACGACGGATGTGCAGCGTGGCAGATCGCCCTGCAGGGCCTCCATCGCCACGCTGTAATCGCTCTGCCCGACAGGCGCGTTCATATTCACCGCGACCCGTTCACCATAGCGCGGCGACAGATAGACAGGCGTTGTCGCGAGCGCATATTCCCCGGTGCCGGGGATCAGCGCGACCCCTTGCAGGCTGGCCTCCAGCCCGCCGTCCAGCCCGGCGCGCACCACTTCAAACGTCAGTTGCGGGATGCGGTTGCCATAGGCGCCCAGATCCTGATCCTCGATCACCACATAGGCAGTGCCGCGATAGGCCGGGACCTGACCCGCCTCGATCGCGGACATACAGGGATCGGGCAACTGATCGGCACTGCCGTGATAGACACGCATGTTCAGATCACCCGGTGCAATCTCGACCCCATCGGCCCAGATCCGCCCGACCCGGCTGATCGGCCCTTGGCATAAAGCCACGGCAAAGCTGACGGAATAGCTGTATTCGGTGGTCTGCGGTGCGCGCGGCGCACCTTTGCCGCCGCCACTGGTGCGGCTCGACTGGCGGAAATGGCTGGCCCAGATCACTTGGCCGCCCACGCGCATCCGCCCGTAGACCTGCCCGATATCGGCCCCTTCCGCCGCACCCGTCAGGCGAAACCTGTCCACCCTGCCGGTTTCCACCGCATCACTGCCCGCACCGAGCAAGCGCTGGTCAATCCGCGCGCCGAGCATCGCCCCAGCGGCACGGCCCGCGACAGCCATGGACAGGCCCATGACAGAGCCGCCTATCGATCCGCCAAGCGCCAAGCCTGCGGCTGAAAGAACAATCGTCGCCATCTCAAAGGCTCCTTTGTGCAAAGATAAACCGTGCCGCGATGCGCCGCGCCCAAGGCGCGGATAACGGGCTTTCGACCACGCCATGCCCGCTATAGGCATGGATGAAGGCAGGGGTGTCGCCGGTGGCGCTGACCAACCCCAGATGTTTCGCCACAGAGCCTGCGCGCATGCGAAACAGCAGCACGTCGCCGGGCTGCATGGGTCCGGTCGCAGGCGGCATATGGCGCAGCGCGGCCTGCCACAGCAGTTCCACCCCCTGCGGTTCGGACCAATCGGGGGTATAGGCCGGCACCTTTTCCGGCTCTGCCCCGTGGATGTCGCGCCAAAGCCCGCGCAACAGGCCAAGGCAATCGCAACCCACGCCCTTCGCCGCGCCCTGATGCAGGTAAGGCGTGCCGATCCAGCCCCGCGCGGCGGTTACGACGCAGGTCATGTCGCGCGCCTGCTGCTGCCGGTCAGATTGCCATCGCTGCGCGGGATCGCGACCAGCCAATCTTCGCCGGGGATATCGGGGAAGCCTTGGAAATTCACCAGATTGGCGAATTTCACCCGGCAGGTTTGCGCGGCTTTGTCACAGCCAGCCGTGACCATCAGCGTATCGCTGACACTGACAGAGGCGCGGATAGGGTCCCACAGGATGATCTCGCGGATACCTGCCACCAGCCGGTCGGTTTTGATCGTGCCGCGCAGGCCCTGTGCCGAACCTGTCGTCACCAGCACCTGCCCGTCATCGAACCAAGCATCGTTGAAAGCAGGCTGCGCAAAGCGGAACACGCGCCCATCCTCCACCGCCAAAGGCTGTGCTGTAAACCGATAGGCCGGATCATCCAGATCAAATCGGCAACGCGCATCGCCCAGCACGGCGGAACATTGCGTCAGATAGGACCGCCCTTGTGGTTGGTTCAATCCTTCCGTCAACCCGCGCAGTTCCGCCTGAAACCCGCCCGCGGCGCGGGTGATTTCACCCAGGCTGCCCGCAAAGCGCAGATCGCGCTGGGTGACATCATCCCAGCGCACCAGCCAGACCCGCACCTGCGCGCCATCATAGCGGCCAGCGGTGATATCAGCTTCGTTGATCGCATCGGATGACAAAGCACCCACAGCATCGGTATTATTCACCGACAGCCCGGTGGTGCTGGCCAAGGCCCGCGCCGACAGGCCGGTTTCAGGCGCAAAGCGGATGCCGTCAAAGGTCAAAGCCAGATCGTGGTCGGTAAAGCCCAGCGTGACACCATCGCTGCGCGTCACCGCCCAGCAATGGCACAGATGGGTCGCGCCAGTCGCCAGATGTGCAGAGAGCGCATTCATAGCCGCACCTCGATCACCGGCACGTCGGGTGCTTCGCCCGCCTGAAACCGCGACATCGATGTGCGGATCGTATCGGTCGCAAAGCGCACCGGCACGTCAAAGGCATAGCCTGCGCGGATTTCGGACCCGATATCGGGGGCTTGGGTGAATTGCACCACACCGGTCGCGTGATCGACGGTGTAATCGATGCCGTCCACCATCGGATCACCGCCGCGCGTGATCTGCACGCTCCCCGCCACCGGCTTTCTGATCGGGCGGATATAGCTGGTCACCCCCGACCGATAGGTTTTGGTCAGTTGGAAATCGCGCCGCACCTCATCACCGATCCCGATCAGCTGATCGGTGCCGGTGATGTCCTGCGACGGCAGGCAGGATGTGTAATCCGACCAATCCTTCCAGCGAAAGCCGATCAACTGGCCCTGCCGCGCCTCGAAAAACGCGATCAATGTGGCCAGATCGTCCAGAGCGCTGAGGCCCAGCCCCGCATCATAGCGCCTGCGGCTGTGCGCCCAGGGCGTGTTGCGTTCTTCATACCCGTTGGCGAGTGTGACCACCTCGGTCCGCCGTTCGGGGCCGCCTGTGGCACCGAATGACAGGTTCGCGGGAAATCTGATTTCGTGAAACATCGCATTCTCCTCAGGAATTACGCTGGCCGCGTGACAGGGCGCGTGCCATCTGGGCCGCGATCTGGCTTTGGCTGCGATTGAACCCCTGCACATCGGGCGTGGTGATATTCATCGTGACCGTCACACCGCCACCGCCGCGCAGACCCAGCCGCCCGTCGGGGCCGCGCGCGAGCGGCATGATCGCCTCTGGCCCCGCCTCGCCCATCAAGCCGGTGCCGCCGCGCATCGGGAAACTCGTAGGGCTGGTGACGATCCCGCCCTTGGCAAAGGGCATCACGCGGCCTTGCGAAAACGGCGCGCCATCGGCGAAGGGCATCAGGCCCGAAACGAGGCTGTTGAGGCCCCCTGCCAGCGCGCCGCCAAAATGATCGGTGACGGGTTTCATCGCGGCGTTATAGGCCGTGCCGGACATCGCCCGGCCAAGGCCCGCGAAGACATCCGACAGGCTTTTGCCATCCAGCACCAGACCATCGAGCGCGCGGCGCAACCCGTGGGAAAAGCCACGCTCCAACTGTCCCAGATCGCGGGTCGTGTCGGTCAAGGCGGTCTGGGCGCCGCGCAATTGGGTTTCAAACGCCGCCGTCACGGCGGCAGTATCGCCAAGGCTGCGTTCCAAGGCACTGATATCGCTGTCAAATGCGTCCAGCCTGTCAAGATCGCTCATCATCATTCCCTTTCACATCATCAGGATAGGCGCGGGCCAAGGCATCCAGGCCCGCGCGGGTCATGGGCGCTGGCCCCGCCTGCGCGCCCAGCATCAAGTGCAGTTCCGCAGGCGTCAGCGCCCAGAATTGACCGGGCTGCAGGCGCAGCGTGCATAGCCCCGCGCGCAACAATCCGGGCCAGTCAAGCCGTGTCATTCCGGCACCGTGAAGGCGCGGGCGAGCAAGGTCGCGGCGAGTTTCGCGGCCCCCAAGGGACCGCCCGGAAACTCCACCGCCAGCAGATCACCCGCCTGCCCGCGCCAGCCACCGCCGCGCAGGCCTGCGACGATCACGGCCATCACGTCGCGGCTGGAAAAGGCACCGCCTTCAAACCGCGCGACCAGATCGACCAGCGATCCGGTGTGCAAATTCGCCTCCAACTCCGCCAGCGCGCCAAGCGTCAGTTTGGCGTCATGCACGACATCGCCGATCATCACGGCGACTTCACCTGTGTAAGGATTGCCCATCAGACCAGCACCGTGAATTGCACGATCCCGGCAGAGGCGAGGGCGATTTCATAGGTCGCCTCGCCATTATGGCTGCCGGCGTAATCGATGGCGGTGATCTGGAAGGCCCCTTGCAGCGTGCCGAAACCGGGGATGATGACCTGAAAATCCGGCGTCAGCCCGGCAAAGAAGATCTGGCGCGCGCGTTCATCGGTGCTGGCATCCTTGAACACGCCAGAGCCTGATATCGCGGCGGTTTTCACGCCCGCCCCGCCCAAGAGTTCACGCCAGCCGCCGCTTTCAAGGCTGGTCACATCCACCGTTTCCGCATTCAGGCTGATCCGCGTGGCGCGCAGGCCAGCGAGGGTTTCGAACTGGCCATCGCCAGTCATGTCGATCTTGATCAGCAGGTCTTTTCCGTTCTGGGCCACCATTGGGGGCATTCCTTATATGAGGGGTTCAGGTGTCATCGGCCACGCGGGCGCGAAAGGTCAGGGTAATCTGGCGCTGGCCACCCTTGCGGGCGGCGCGGGCCTTGGTGAAATGAAAGCCCACCAGCGTGCCGCGTGTCAGCGGCATGGGGGTGTCGAGCAGCGCGTCACAGATCGCGGCGGCGGCCTGTTTGGCGGGGGCGAAACCCGCCGCCTCGCTGATCACCGCGATACTCAGCGCGTGATCGGCGCCAAAGCCGGTCTGGTCAGAGGCATCGCGGACATCCTCTGCGCCCAGCAGCACGTAAAGCGGTGGCAAGGCCCCGGCAGGCACGGCGTCATAGACCGGCAGATTCACTGTGCTCAGCCTTGTGTAGATCGCCATTTGCAGGGCGGCGGCGATGGCATAGCTCATGTCGCAACCTCCTCTGACGCTGTGCAGGTGAGGTAGAGACCTTTGGGATCAGCCTCGGCCACAGCCTCGATCTGGTAGATCCTTTCGCCCCGGCGGAACCTTTGCCCGGCTTCGGGGCGCGAGGGTGCGCCGTAGGGGGCCGCGCGCAGGGTGATGCGGTAAGCTATGCGCGACAGGTTGGCTGTTTCGCGCGCGAGACCGGGGCGGATCGCAGCCCAGATCACGCCAAGGGCTTGCCAATCGGTCGCGAAGCCACCGGCGCCATCGGGGGTCTGGACAGGATGTTCCAGCACCAAAGCGCGGGTCATTTGCGGAATGCTCATCGCCCTGCCCCCAGACGCAGCTGGCGATAGCCATCGGTCAGGCCGGTGACGGCGGCGGGGATGGTCGTTTGCCCGGCGCTGATATCATGGCGGCCATCGTAATGATGCGCGGCGAGCATCAGGCTCGCCTGTGCCAGATCCGCTGGCAGGTCGGACCAATCCGGCCCAAAGCCCGCCACCAGCCCGATGCGCACCGCACCATGCGGCGGAATGGGCGGCAGGATGCCGCCTTTCGCGACAAGGCAGGGGCGCTGGTTGTCGGGGACAAGATAAAAGCGCGCGGGGTCGGATCGGGTTTCCGTGCCGTCATGGGCGATCTGCGTGATGCTGGTGATCGCAGTCACTGGCGCGATGGGCAGGACCTGCCGCACAGGATCACGCCAGGCGGTCAGGGTCAGGGTGAAATCGCGCGCGATCAGCGCCTTGGCGATCCGCGCCTCGATCACCGCCATGGCGGCGCGCAGATGGCGCAAAAGCAAGGCATCCTGATCGGCGGCATCGGCGAAACCTGTGGACAGGCGCAGATATTCTTTCAGTTGCGCCACCGGCAGGACCGCATCGGAGACCGGCATTTCTTCGACTAACATTATGGTATTCCTTTGCATTTCTGGTGGCACTGACCCCGGCGGCGGACCCGCCCTGCAACGCTCACGGAAGAGGGGGGTTGCTAGACCTTGCAAGAGAGGCCCGCCGCCGGGGGGTGAGGTGGCGCGCGATAAACGCGCCACCCTATCGCAGCGGCGTCAGGCCACTGCGAATTTCAACAGCTTGATCGCATCAAAATCGCTGACCGCGCCGCCGACACGTTTGGTGGCGTAAAACAGCACATGCGGTTTGGCCGAGAACGGATCGCGCAGCACGCGCAGATCGGGGCGTTCGGCGATGGTGTAGCCTGCGCCAAAATCGCCAAAGGCGATGGGCATGGCATCGGGCGCGATATCGGGCATGTCTTCGGCGATCAGCACGGGGTAACCCATCAGGCGCGCAGGCTCGCCCGCGGCCAGACCGTCGGACCAGAGGAACCGGCCATCGTTGTCTTTGAGCTTGCGGATGGTGCCGGCGGTTTTGGAATTCATCAGGAAGGTGCCATTGGCACGGTAAGCCGCCCCCAAAGCATAGACCAGATCGACAATCGCATCGCCGCCATTGATGCCGCCTGCGACACCGGTGGGCACATAGCCGATATGGCCCCATTCCCAGATTTCGTTTTCGATCGTTGGATAGGTCAAGAGGCCCTTCGGCTTGTCGATGCCGTTGCCGTTGATGAAAGCACCCGCCTCGGAGCGGGCGAATTTATCGGCGATGCGGCCCGCGAGCCAGTTTTCGATATCGAAAGCGCTGTCATCGAGCAGCCGTTGCGAGGCTTTCGGCAAGGCGGAAAGTTCATGCAGCGGGATGGTGATCCGGTCGATCTGCGGGGTTGTGGTTTCTGCCACCGCACCGGTCTCGGACGCCCAGCCTGCGCCCATGTCGGAATGATCGACCAGCAGGTCATAGGAGGTGGCATCGACCGTCACAACGGATGCGACAGCGCGGAGCGAGGCGGTCGACGACAGCGTGCCTTTGATCGTATCGGCGGTCTGCGGATCGACGAGATAGCCACCATCGGCGGCGATGGAAGAGGCCATCGCCTTGCCATCAAGGTCCAAGCCCCGCAGGCCGTCATCATCGCCAGAGCGCAGATAGGCGGCAAAGGCTTTGTGATGCGGTGCGTCCTGCACGGCGGCCGTGGTCAGCGCGGAACGCGCATTCATCAGGGTTTTACGGTCAAGCTTGTTCATGCGGTCATCCTGTTTTTGCAATTTGGCCTCTAGGCCGTGGGTGAAACTGGTGAAATCGGCCAGAAATCCGGCGATTGTGGTGGTCAGATCGGTGGGCATAGCCGTATCGGTCCGAGCCTGTGGCACGGGTGTGGTCATGTCGGTTTTTCCTTTGGGTGGCGGGGTTAGCGCGGTTGCAGCAGGCGGCGTGCGGCAGCAAAGGCCGCGGTCAGCTGGCGCAGATCATCCGCGCCAGTTTGGTCGGCCTTTGCGGCAACGCGCGCATCGGCCAGCATCGGGAAGGTGACCAGAGACACCTCCCACAGATCGAGTTCGGTCAGGTGGCGCGCGCCGGTGTCATCCTTGCGCGCCTTGATCGTACGGTAACCGATGGAGAGGCCATCAATGGCCCCGGCGGCGATCAGGCTTGCCGCCTCGCGCGCTTTGGCGACATCGGTCAGCAGGCGGCCTTTGACCCAAAGGCCTTTGTGATCCTCGACCACCTCATCCCAGATGCCAATCGGCTGGGTGGGATCATGCTGCCAGAGCATCTTGATCCGCCGGCCCTGTGACAGGCTGATGCGATAGGCACCGCTGGTGACGATATCGCCGCCCTGATCGGATTTGCCGAACAGCGAGGCATAGCCGCTGATCACAGCGCCATCGCTGACTGTGACAGCACCGGGGCTGGTGCAGAATTTATGTTCCAAGGTCATGGGGTCCCCCCGCTGAATGCTGTGACAATTTCGATGATCAGCAAGGCAGCACTGCCGCAGACCACAATCCAGATCTGCCATGCGAGCCGTGCGATGATGGTTTCGATTTTTCCCAGCCGCAGATCGACATGGGCGAACCAGAAATCCGAGGCCGGTGGCGGTGGCGGGCGCGGTGTGCCGCGCAGGGCGATGATTTTATTGTCCATCACCCACCTCCAGCGCTGGCAGGCCCAGCAGATTGCGTTTTTCAGCCTCATTGAGGAAAGCCGCCTGCCCCACCCGCCGCCAGAGGCTGTCGCGTTCAGGCGACAGGGCGGCGATCTGGTCGACATCGGGGCGGATTTCGATCCGCTCGCCCGAAAAATCAGACAGCCAGTCGGCGATGACCGATGTGACGCGGGTTGCCAAAGGCAGAACGGTCAGGCGGTAAAAGGCACGGTTGGCTTCCTGATAATTGGCATAAGTCGCGTCGCCGGGAATGCCGAGCAGCATCGGCGGCACACCAAAAGCGATGGCGATTTCCCGCGCGGCGGCCTCTTTCGTTTTCTGGAACTCTATGTCGGAGGGGGAAAAGCCCATCGGTTTCCAGTCAAGCCCGCCTTCCAGCAGCATCGGGCGGCCAGCGTTGCGCGCGCCCTGATGCTGGGTTTCCATCTCATCGATCAGGCGGTCATATTGGTCCCGCGTCAGCGCGGATTGGCCTTCGCCACCACGAAAGACGATGGCCCCCGATGGCCGGGCGGCATTGTCGAGCAAGGCCTTGGACCAGCGCGAGGCCGCATTATGCACGTCAATCGCGGCGGCGCAGGCCTGCAAGGCGGAAAAGCCGTAATGGTCATCCTGCGGGTGAAAGGATTTCACATGGCAGATCGGGCTGTGGCTGTCGGTGCTGGTAAAGCGATGTTTGCGCCCGTCCACGGAATATTCATAGCCCGCAGGCCAGCCATCGGCACCGGGCACCACGGCCATGCGGTCAGACCGCAAAACGTGGATTTCGGCAGGCAGGTCATCAATCGCGACAGCCTCCAGATAGCCATTGCCGGTCAAAAGGATCTGGCCAAACAAAGCCTCCAGCAATTCGGCGCGGCCTTGGGCGGCATTGGGGCGCGCCAGCAATTCCTGCACCGGATGATGATCATAGCGGCGCTGGTCATCCTGCACGATCAGCGGGATCGCGGCGGCGGCTTCGGCGATCAGCTTCACGGCGCGGTAGCCGATGGGGTTGGCAAGGAACCCGGCGCGGGTCAAAGACACCACATCGCGCGGGGTCCAGGCGACACGGCCGCCCTGCATCGCCATGATGCGGCCCGTGGCCGAAGTTTTCACTTCGGGCACGGGGGCCGTTTTGCGGGTGAGAAAATCAAACATCAGCATCTCCTTGGCTGCGGATCACGTGGTCTTTGCAGCGTTGAAACCAATTTAACGAAAAGGGATGAGGATCGGGTTACTGCGGCGTTCGGTGGGTGTGGCAACACCTGTGAGAAAAAACTTTGATGCCTCCGGCGGGAGTATTTGGAGAAATAAGAAGACGGGAACTTTCGCTTCTTATTTCCGAAAAATACTCCCGCCGGAGGCACCAAACATCCCGCAGGGATGTGACGGTCACAACTGCCGGATCTGCGGATTGCGCCAGTTTGCGGCGGGGGCGATCATCAGGTCCTGCAACGCCCAGACCAAAGCATCGACGCGGTCGGGGGAGCCTTTGCCCTCATAGCCCGCAGCGGTTATCTGGCAGAGCTGGTCCTCCAGATCGCCCAAGCCGCGCAGATGATGCACGCGGCCTTGTTCGTAAAGGGCGGCGACCGGTTCGGCGCGGGCGATCTTGCCTTTGCTGGCATGCACGGCGCGGAAGGACACCAAAGGGTCGATCTGGCGGATCACGGCCTCGACCATATCGCCGCCCTGATTGACCTCGGCGACCAGACGGTCGGCCTTGTGGCGCGCCATTGCGGCGATGGCGGCGCGCGCCCAGATGGCGGGGCTGGCCCCCTGAATGCTGGCATCTTCCAGCACATAGGCGCGCCAGTCCTGCACCGGGCCGGACATGACCACGCCAGCGACGATGATGCCGCAGGCGTCTGATCCTTCATGGGCGGTGGTCGGCGGATCGACCGCGACGACGATGCGGGTCAAGGGCGGCGCTTCCGTCACCTGACAGGCGGCGAGTGGTGCCATCTGCCACAAGGCCCCTTCAACATCGTCGAGGATCAGCCCTTCCAATTCCTGCCGTCCCAATGTGGTGCCTTCATATTCTGCCGCCATTTCGGCCAGAAAGCCCGCCGCCAGATTGGCGCGGTTGGCATGGGTTGCTGCATGGGTCATCACCGTGCTGGGGCGCGCCAGCAGCGCGCGCAGCATCATGGAGCGGCGCGGTGTTGTCGTCACGCAGACCTGCGGGTTATCCCCCAGTCGCAGCGCGAATTGCAGCATGTTCCATGTGTCCGACGCCTTGCGCCATTTCGCCAGCTCATCGACCCAGGCGGCGTCGAATTGCGGGCCGCGCAAAGCCTCTGGCTGCTGGGCGGAAAACAATTGCGCCTCGGCACCATTGGGCCAGACCAGCAGGTCGCGGGTGGCGATCCATTTGGGGCGCGCGGCGGGCGGGCTGACCGCCATGATGCCGCTTTCGCCAAAGATCATCACATCGCGCCCTTCACGGAAGGATTCGCCCATGATGCCGATCCGGCGCGCGCCGCCGGCCGCCATGGCGCGGACCCATTCGGCCCCGGCGCGGGTCTTGCCGGCACCGCGCCCGCCCATGATCAGCCAGGTGCGCCAATCGCCTGGCGGGGGCAATTGATGCGGCATCGCCCAGAACGGGAACAGATAGGGCAAGGCCTGCAATTCCGCCGGATCAAGGCTGTTCAGAAACGCCTTGCGGATCACTGCTGGCGCAGAGGCGACGGAATCGGCGTTCCAGCGCACAGCGGATGCGGTCAAGTTCGGCGAGATCGGTGGGATTTTTGTTGTGGGCAGCATTGAAAGCCTCCTCTGCGGTCAGCATCTTCAGATGCGCCGCGATCAATTGGTCCATACGGGTGATGACAGCGCGCGGGGTTTCCTCTGACAAATCGTCAGTGACCCGCAGGCTGTGGTCGAGAAGCGCACGGATGCGCCCGAAAAGAAGGCTGATTTCATCGACGCGGTCGCGGGCCTTGGCCAGCGCCGTGGGGTCGGTATCGGGATCGGGGTTCATGATGAATGACCTGTTGGACATCTTCCGCAGGTCGAGTGGGTGAGGGTCAGATCACGCCATCTAGCGATTTGAAATTACCGCAAAGGGGGTGCCAGCACAACCTGCACGCGCAATGGCTGCGTGCGGGGGGTTAGCGGGATGTTTAGTTTTGTTGGGGTGTATGGGGGTGAGGCCCCGGATCAAGTCCGGGGCTGCGTGGGAGGCGGACCCTGCGTGCGAGGTAACCGCAGCCCCGGACGTGCTCCGGGGCCTCGCGCCATATCACCGCCGCAAGCAGCCAGGAAATGTCGCAGGCATTTCTTGGCGGGGCAGAGATTTTCCGGATGAAAAATCTTCGCTTACTCTGCCGCGGCGGGGGGATTGGCGGCGCGTTCAGCCTCGATCTGCCGCCAGACCGCGACGGCGCGGTTGTGGTCGTCAAGATTGGTGGTGAATGTATGTCCGCCCGTGCCATCGGCGACGAAGAAGATATAATCGGTCTCATCGGGATTGACCGCCGCCTCGATGCTTTCGCGGCCCGGATTGGCGATGGGCGTCGGTGGCAGGCCGGTGATCACATAGGTGTTCCACGGCGTCTCGGCCTGCAATTCGCTTTGCCTGATGCCGCGGCCCAATACCCCTTCGCCTTCGGTGATGCCATAGATCACGGTCGGGTCGGTCTGCAGCCGCATGCCCTGCCGCAACCGGTTGACGAAGACACTGGCGACCTGTGCCCGTTCGCCGCCGATGCCGGTTTCCTTTTCGATGATACTGGCGAGAATCAGCATCTCTTCCGGGTTGGCGAGCGGCAAATCTTCATCGCGGTTGGCCCAGGCAGTGGCGATGATCTGATCCTGCCGCGATGTCATCTGCGCCAGAATGGCCGAGGCGGCGGTGCCCGGGGTCAGGTCATAGCTGCCGGGGGCGAGCCTGCCTTCGGCGGGCCTTTCGGTCACATCCGCGTCGATTGTGGCGATATTTTGCAGCGCGTTCAGCACCTGCCAGCTGGTCACGCCTTCGGCGAGGATCAGACGATAGCGGGTGTCGGCCTGATCGCGGACCTCGATATATTCGGCGGGTTCTTCGCCAGCGACTGGATCGAAGGTCACCAATTCGACAAAGCGGTTGGTCACCGGATCAAGGTCGCGCACCACGCCCTGCACCTGATTGACGCCGATCCGGTAGATGACTTCGGTGCCGCAGGTATTGGCACCGCCACGGGTTATGATATCGACGATTTCTTCCATCGAGGCGCGTTCGGGGACCAGAAAGCTGCCCGCTTTCAACAGGCCCGATTTATCGGTGTAATCCGCGCCAGCGCGCAAAATCATCCGCGATGTGACGGCATCCTGCTCTGACAGCCGGTCTGCGACGGCGTTCATCGAGGCACCGGCAGGCACCTCGAAACAAATGGCTTGCGCCAGCGGGCCGGGGTCGCGGTATGCTTTGCTGGCCCAGCCGATGGCACCGGCCAGCAGGAACAAGGCGACGACGAACAGCGTCAGCGCGTTGGAGGCGATATTGCGCCACATCAGGTCGGTTTCCCGAAGATCACGCTGGCATTGGTGCCACCAAAGCCGAAGGAATTCGACAAAGCGATGTCGATTTTGCGTTCGCGTTTGGCGTTGGCGCAGAGGTCGACGACAGTTTCGACATCGGGATTGTCGAGGTTGATCGTGGGCGGTGCCACCTGATCGCGGATCGCGAGGATGGAGAAGATCGCCTCGATCGCGCCAGCGGCACCGAGCAGGTGACCTGTGGCGGATTTGGTCGAGGACATGGTGAGTTTCGCCGCAGCCTCTGGCCCGACGAGCCGTTCGACGGCGGAGAGTTCGATGGTGTCAGCCATGGTCGAGGTGCCATGGGCGTTGACGTAATCGATCTGGCTTGGGTCGATCTTGGCGTTCCGGCAGGCGGCGCGCATCGCGCGTTCGGCGCCTTCATGGTCGGGCGGTGGGGCGGTGATGTGGTGTGCGTCACCGGACAGGCCGTAGCCCAAAACCTCGGCATAGATTTTGGCACCACGCGCCTTGGCATGTTTATATTCTTCCAGAACGAGCATCCCTGCCCCCTCGCCCATGACAAACCCGTCACGGTCTTTGTCCCAAGGGCGGCTGGCCTTGGTCGGGTCGTCGTTGTGCGCGGTGGAGAGCGCCTTGCAGGCGTTGAACCCGGCGATGCCAAGCTCGCAGATCGCGGCCTCTGCCCCGCCTGCGATCATGACATCTGCGTCGCCGAACTGAATGAGGCGCGAGGCGTCGCCGATGGCATGGGCACCGGTCGAACAGGCCGTCACTACCGCGTGGTTCGGGCCGCGAAAGCCGTAGCGGATCGAGACCTGGCCGGAGATCAGGTTGATCAGCGCGCCGGGGACGAAGAAGGGAGAGACGCGGCGCGGGCCTTTTTCGGCCATCATCACGGCGGTGTTGGCGATGGAATTCAGCCCGCCGATGCCCGACCCGATCATCACGCCGGTGCGTTCCTGATCTTCACGCGCGGTCGGCATCCAGCCCGAATCCTCGATCGCCTGCTGGGCGGCGGCCATGCCAAAGAGGATGAATGTATCGACTTTGCGCTGTTCTTTCGCTTCCATATATTTATCGGCGTTGAACGTGCCGTCGGTTCCGTCACCAAGCGGGACTTCGCAGGCATATTGCGTGGTCAGGCGGCTGGGATCAAAGCCGGTGATCTTGCCTGCGCCGGATTTCCCGGCCAGCAAGGCTTTCCAGCTGTTTTCGACCCCGTCAGCCAAGGGCGTGACCAGCCCCAGACCTGTTACAACGACACGACGCATATAATGCCCTCACCTCTTGGCGTATTTTCTGCTTGATACCCCAGCCCGCCACATAGGGGCAAGGGCGCGGATCAACCTCTGGGCGCAAAGCTGCGCCTCAAAAGCAAAACGGCGCCCCGAGGGACGCCGTTTGCACCCGGTGAACCGGATTTATTGTGCGCTGGAGATGAATTTCACCGCATCGCCGAAAGTCTGGATGGTTTCTGCAGCGTCATCAGGGATTTCGATCCCGAATTCTTCTTCGAAAGCCATGACCAATTCGACGGTGTCGAGGCTGTCTGCCCCCAGATCGTCGATGAAAGACGCAGTTTCGGTCACTTTGTCTTCTTCAACACCAAGATGTTCTACAACGATCTTGCGTACGCGGTCTGCGACATCGCTCATGTCAATTCCTCAGTTCTTTCTGGGCAAGCGCCCGATTTCATATTCCCTTGCGGGATTTAGCAAAGCGGGCACGACGCCGCATGTTAAGCTGCGAGGCTCATAGCAGAGAAATTCGTCTTGGCAAACGCTTTCCCCGTCCTCCCCGTGCTATAGCATGGCCATACCGCCGTTCACATGCAAGGTCGCACCGGTGACATAGCCTGCCTCATTGCTGGCGAGATACAAGACGGCGGCGGCGATCTCATCCGCCTCGCCCATGCGGCCGGCGGGGACCTGGGTCAGGATGCCGGATTTCTGGTCGTCGTTCAGTTTGTCGGTCATTGCCGTGGTGATAAAGCCCGGTGCCACACAATTGACGGTGATGCCACGGCTGGCGACCTCATAGGCGATGGATTTGGACATGCCGACCATCCCGGCCTTGGAGGCAGCATAATTTGCCTGACCGGGATTGCCGGTGGCACCGACGATAGAGGAGATATTCACGATCCGCCCCCAGCGCGCTTTCATCATGCCGCGAATGACGCCTTTGCACAGGCGCATGGTGGAGGTCAGGTTGACGTTGAGCACATCGGCCCATTCATCATCCGACATCCGCATGAACAGGTTGTCGCGGGTGATTCCGGCGTTGTTGACCAGAATATCCACCGACCCCATCAGATCAGCCGCCTGTTTTGGCAGGGCGGTGACGGCCTCTGCATCGGACAGGTTGCAGGGCAGCACATGGGCGCGGTCGCCCAGTTCAGCGGCAAGTTTTTCCAGCGGTTCCACCCGTGTGCCCGATAGCGCGACGGTGGCCCCGGCATCATAAAGCGCCTTGGCAATCGCGCCGCCGATACCGCCAGAAGCACCGGTGATGAGTGCAGTTTTACCAGTCAGATCAAACATATGTATTCCTTTATTCATGAAATGCAGCAGCCATGGCGGCCACATCTTCGGGGGTGCCGATGGCACTGGCTGTCAGGTCGCGGTTGATCCGTTTGACCATGCCGGACAGCGCCTTGCCTGCGCCGATTTCATAGGTATCGGTGACACCCTGCGCGGCCATGAAGGCCACGCTTTCGCGCCAGCGGACCGAGCCTGTGACCTGAGCGACCAGCAATGTGCGAATCTTGTCAGGGTCAGTCACCACATCGGCCAGCACATTGGCGACCAAGGGCACGGCGGGTTTGTCGATGGTGACCTCTGCCAGCGCCTGCGCCATCACCTCTGCCGCCGGGGCCATCAGGCTGCAATGGAACGGTGCGGAGACCGGCAGCAGGATCGCGCGTTTGGCACCTGCGGCCTTGGCGATATCGAGCGCGCGTTCGACAGCGGCCTTGTGGCCGGAAACGACGACCTGCCCCGGATCATTGTCATTGGCAGCTTCGCAGACCTCGCCCTGTGCGGCTTCTTCGGCCACCGCGCGGGCCTGGTCGAAATCGAGCCCCAAAAGGGCGGCCATCGCGCCGATACCCACTGGCACGGCCTCCTGCATGGCGCGGCCACGGATGCGCAGAAGGCGGGCGGTATCGGCGATGGTCAGTGCCTTTGCGGCGGCAAGGGCGGAATATTCGCCCAAGGAATGGCCTGCAACGAAACTGGCAGCGGTGACATCGACGCCTACTGATTCCAGCGCCCGCATCGCGGCAAGGGAGGTTGCCATCAAGGCGGGCTGGGCATTCTGGGTCAGGGTCAGTTCGGCGATATCGCCGTCCCAGATCAGGGCGGAGAGGTTTTCGCCCAAAGCCTCATCCACCTCGTCAAAGACAGCTTTGGCCGATGGATAGGCCGCAGCCAGCGCCTGCCCCATCCCGATTGTCTGCGCCCCTTGGCCGGGAAAAACGAATGCCCGCATCTGGACCTGCTCCTAATTCATTGCTTGGCCTTGGTTTAGCCGCTGCGCGCGGACACGGCAAGCAATGCAGCACAGATGCACAATCACTCTGCATCGGCGGGTCTTTGCCGCTGGGCCGCGCGCTGCTATCTGCAGTGCAGCATTTACAGGAGATGACGATGCCCGCAGCCAATACCGCGCAGACCTATGGGTCGGTGACCAAGACATTCCACTGGCTGACCGCCTTGCTGATTTTGGCGTTGGTGCCGTTGGGGTTAATCGCCAATGCGCTGCCTTATGAGACGGATGCGGAGCTGGCGCTGAAGGCGCAGGTGTTCTCAGTGCATAAAACGCTGGGGGTGCTGGTGTTTTTCGTGGCGCTGGCGCGGATTATCTGGGCGGTAAGCCAGCCCAAACCCGGTGATCTGAACCATGACAAAAAGGCACAATCGACGCTGGCGGCGGTGGTGCATTGGACGCTGTATATCTCTCTGTTCGCGGTGCCGCTGTCGGGCTGGGTGCATCATGCGGCCACCAGCGGTTTTGCCCCAATCTGGTGGCCCTTTGGGCAGGGCCTGCCCTTTGTGCCGCTGAATGAGACTGTCGCCGAAAGTGCCGCAGCGCTGCATTGGCTGTTCAGCAAAATCATGATCGCCTCAATCCTGCTGCATGTTGCCGGGGCGTTGAAGCATCATTTCATCGACAAGGATGCCACTTTGCGCCGGATGTGGTTCGGCCGGGCCGATGCGCCACAGGTGCCTGCGCATCGTGGGGGCTTTGCGGCCCCTCTGGCCGCCGTCGTGATCTTTGCGCTGGCCACCGGGGGTGCCGCCGCGGCGGGCCTGTTCAGCGCGCATGAAAGCGCCCCGACCGAGGCTTTGGCCACTGTTTCCTCTGAATGGACAGTGACCGAAGGCGAGATCGGCATCAGCGTGACGCAATTGGGCAGCGATGTGCAGGGCAGTTTCGGTGAATGGACCGCCGCGATCAGTTTCGACCCTGATGCCACCGGGGCTGCGGGCGAGGTCATGACGACCATCGCGATCCAGTCGCTGACGCTGGGGTCGGTGACAAGCCAGGCGATGGGTGCGGATTTCTTCGATGCCGCGACCTTCCCTACCGCGACCTTCACCGGGACGATTATTGAAGAGGCCGGGGCCTATATCGCCGATGGTGTGCTGGCGATCAAAGGCAGCGAAATGCCGGTCAGCTTTCCGTTTGATCTGGTGGCGGATGGGGATGTGGCCCAGATGAGCGGCACCCTGACGCTCGACCGCCGCGATTTCGGGATCGGGGCGTCGATGGCGGATGAAAGCTCGCTGGGCTTTGCGGTGGATGTGACGCTGGCCGTCACCGCAACACGGTAGGGCGGGGTTTACCCCGCCGGACGCGGGATTGGGTCGGGTGCGGGATTGGTCGGGGAGAACCCCGACCTACTTGTATTCAATCGTTGCGGGGTCGATTTGGCGCATTGTCAACTGCGCATTGATCCTGCGCGCGGCCTGCCCGGCCCGGAACCAGTTTTCCGCCGCTTTGAGGTTAAATCGCGGGCGGCGACCGCCCGGCTGGGGTTGGGCTGCTGCGGTCAGCACTGCCATCATCTCATCAATGCGGTAAAGGCCACCGGCAGACGGCAACGGCATCTGGCGCTGTTGCAGTGCCTGGCGTTTGACCTCCAGCTTTTCGGCGACATCGGCGAGGCTGACAAGGTCGGGGCGAATTTCGCGCAGGATCGTGCCTTTGGGCAGCGTCTTGATCAACGCGCGTGCTGCATCAAGGATGACCGTTTCCGCATCCTCGCCTTCCGCTTCAATCGCGACAGCAAGAAGTCCGGCGATGCCTGTGCCGACCAGAGCATCCTCAAACCCTGCTTCAAAAACGGCATCGGATAGCGCGAAGGCATCATGCGACCCTTCGGGCAGCGCGAAGACCAGTTCGAATTCAAAGTCTTCAGCCATGCGGTTTTTCCTTCTTCTCATCGCGCTTCACACAGGCGAGCGCCTTTTGCCGCAGCTTTTTTTGCAAATTGCTGCGGGTTTTTCGGCGTGGACCAGACCGACATCTGGCAGAATTCACCGCATCGGCAATCCTTGCTGTTCGCAGGACAGCGCAGGATACCCCATGCATGTCCCCTGCCTTCAATGACGATCCACCCGAGCGCCTCAAGTTCCTGCAGCAGCGCTTCGATTTCTTTCGATGTGTGCCGCTTGCGACCCAATTGATAACCTCCACTCATTAAATTGTCAACTGACAACTTACGGGATCGCTGATCCATTGGCTGATGTTGACGCAAGCCCCTGGTCCGCGACAATCCCCACAAACAAAAAAGACCACACCGGACTATCCGATGTGGTCTGATACTGATGAAATACGCACTCGTTAATCTAACCGTGCAAATCTTTACGCTAAAAATACAGGTACTTAGGCGCGGATGGCTTATTCAGCCACCATCGCCTCGATCGAGATCATGACCTGCACTTCATCGCTCACAAACGGTGCGAACGCGCCGACGTTATAGTCGGACCGCAGCAATGTTGTTGTCGCGTCGAAACCGGCCCATTCCTTGTTCTCCATCGGGTGCATGCCGGCCTGGTTCAGGGTGGCATCCAGCACGACTTCTTTGGTGACTCCGTTCAGGGTCAGGTCGCCGGTGATCAAGGCGGTGGTGTCGCCGGTCACTTCGATCCCGGTGGATGTGAAGCTGACCATTTCGTCATCGGCAGCGTCGAAGAAGTCACCGCTCATGAAATGCTCAAAACGGCCTTCCCAGCCGGTCAGCATGGTGCGGACGGGGAATTCCACGGTGACGGAAGAGGCGGCAGGATCTTCCTGATCAAAGCTGATCTCGCCCTCGAAACCGGAGAACATGCCAGTGGTGGTCGAAAAGCCAAGATGCTCGTATGTGAAGACGATCTGGCTGTGGCTGGCGTCCAGCACGTAATCCTGGGCAAAGGCGGGGACAGCGGCGAAAGTGGCAAGGGCGGCTGCGGCAAGGACGTTTTTCATTGGGATGCTCCTGATGGGCGTTTCATGTGTGCTGTTTATAGAGTGATTACCCCTGCCAGCCGCAACCCGACATAAATGCACATGACATGTTCAGGCGGACACGGCGGTGAACCGCCACCCCAACAGCCCCCTTGCATCGCGGGCCAGCCTGCGTATAAGGCCCCATCCTTCTGTGTATTGTTATGAACTGCGCAGACTCTCGTGGCTGGGGTGCAGAAGGGTCACTGCCCCGCCTTTGAAATGCGCCGAGAAAAGAACTGGAGTATACATGCCGCTATATGAGCATGTGATGATTGCGCGTCAGGACTTGTCCAACACGCAAGCCGAAGCCTTGATCGAACATTTCGGCACGGTGCTGACCGATAACGGCGGCAAGCTGCTGGAAAACGAATATTGGGGCGTCAAAACGATGGCCTATAAGATCAACAAGAACCGCAAGGGCCATTACGCCCTGCTGCGCACCGATGCGCCCGCACCTGCGATCCTGGAAATGGAACGCCTGATGCGCCTGCATGATGACGTGATGCGTGTGCTGACCATCAAGGTCGATGCACATGAAGACGGCCCATCCGTGCAGATGCAAAAGCGCGAAGAGCGCGGTGACAGGGGCGACCGCCCCGACCGTGGTGACCGTGGCGGCGAACGCCGCGAACGTCGTTGATCAGTAAAGGATAGCAATCATGGCAACCAAACCATTCTTCCGCCGTCGCAAGTCCGATCCATTCGAAGGCGATGACGCCCCGAAGATCGACTATAAAGACACCCGCACATTGCAGCGCTATATCTCTGAGCGTGGCAAGATCGTGCCAGCCCGTATCACCGCTGTCGGTTCCAAGAACCAGCGCGCCCTCGCCCGTGCGATCAAGCGTGCCCGGTTCCTGGCCCTGCTGCCATACGCAGTTAAGTAAGGACATATCATGGATATCATTCTTCTCGAACGCGTGGCGAAGCTGGGTCAGATGGGCGAAGTCGTTTCCGTCAAGGACGGCTATGCCCGCAACTATCTGCTGGCCCAGGGCAAAGCCCTGCGCGTGAACAAGGCAAACCTTGCCCGTTTTGAAGCTGACAAGGCCCAGCTCGAAGCCCGCAATCTGGAAACCAAGAAAGAAGCTGAAGGTCTGGGCGAAAAGCTCGACGGTCAGACTTTCGTGGTGATCCGGTCGGCATCTGATGGTGGCGCGCTTTATGGTTCCGTCACCACACGTGACGCCGCCGAAGCCGCGAGTGCCGATGGTTTCAGCGTCGACAAAAATCAGGTTGTGCTGAAAGGCGCGATCAAGGAACTGGGCCTGCATGACGTCGATGTCGTGCTGCACCCCGAAGTCACTGTGACGATCACGCTGAACGTCGCACGCTCCAAGGACGAGGCTGAACTGCAAGCTGCCGGCAAATCCATCGCTGAACTGGCTGCTGAAGAAGAAGCCGCCGCTGAATTCGAAATTCAGGAATTGTTCGACGATATTGGCAGCGCCGCTGACGAATTCGGCGACGACGACGATAAGTAAGCGACCATCGGTAGGGTGCGTGCTTGCACGCACCCTACGGTGACATTGCGAAAAGGGCCGTCTGCTTGCAGGCGGCCTTTTTTATTGCGGTCGGGTGCCCGCGCAGGCGCCCGACATGACAATCATGTTATGGAACCTCGCCTTATCCCTATTGTTGACCAGATATAAATGGGAACGATGTAACAGAGGGAATATTATGACCAAATTCACCGCATTCACCACAGCAACGGCGATCATGATCGCAGCACCCGCCTTTGCGCAGGATTATACGCATGAGGTCCTCGCCGATGGGTTGGAGCGGCCTTGGGCGATGGAATTTCTGCCCAATGGCGACGATATCCTGATGACTGGCCGCAATGGCACGTTCTTTCTTTATGAGGCCGCGACGGGCGAAGTGTCCGAGATCAGCGGCGCGCCGGATGTGTCGACAGCCGGTCAGGGTGGCCTGCTTGATATCGCCTTGGCCCCAGATTTTGCGACCAGCAATGTGATCTACATGACATGGGCTGGCAATGTCGAAGGTGGCACCACGACGCATCTGGGACGCGGCACGCTCGATCTGGCCGCAGGCAGTGTGAATGATGTTGAGACATTGTTTCAGGTCAGCCCCGGTGTGGACAGCAATGCGCATTACGGGTCGCGTATCGTGATCCATGATGGTCATATTTACATGGGCACGGGCGACCGGAATAACAAAGAGTTCGGGCCGGAACATGTGGCGCAGAATATCGCGACCGAGAATGGCAGCGTTCTGCGTCTGACACTGGACGGCGAAGCCCCCGCCGATAACCCCTTTGTTGATATCGCCGGGGCGGCACCTGCGATCTGGTCTTATGGCCACCGCAATATTCAGGCGATGACCGTACATCCTGACACCGGCGAGATCTGGGTCGCCGAACATGGCGAGGCGGGTGGCGATGAAATCAACATCGTCGCCCGTGGCGAGAATTATGGCTGGCCGCTGGCCGCTTATGGTGTCGATTACCGCACCGGCGAACAATTCGCGCCCACCCATCAGGAGGATGACGGATTCATTGCCCCCGTATATAATTGGGGTCCGGGGCGCGAGGATAATTTCCCACCTTCGGGGATGACATTCTATGATGGCGATGCTTTCCCAGACTGGCAGGGGCATTTGCTGGCAGGCAACCTCGCGCATCAATATCTTGGGCTGTTCGCGGTGAACGGCGATGAGGTGTCAGACCCTGCCCGCTTGCTGGAAGGCGAAGGGCATCGCATCCGTGACGTCGCGGTCGGGCCGAATGACGGGTTCATCTATGTGATCGGCGATGGCGATTCCGCGCCGCTGATGCGGATCGTCCCGAGCGAGGGGTGATGTGTTTTATGGGTCGGGGAAAACCCCGACCTACATATGCATGCCAGGCAAAGGGAGCGTGCCCCGTAGGTCGGGGTTCACCCCGACCGCCAACACCACCAAGTAGGTCGGGGTTCTCCCCGACACACCTCAAGCGCCAACAAAAAAGGGCACCCGAAGGTGCCCTTTTCCACAAGCATCTGGCTTGGTTTATTCTTCTTCCAGCTTCTCAACAGCCGCCTGCAAATCTTCCTTGCTGACTTCTTTTTCCGTCACCGTCGCGGCGGCAAAAATATGGTCCACAACCTTGTCCTCGAACAAAGGCGCCTGCAATTGCTGGCGGAACTGTGCGTTCTGCTGCACGAATTCAAAGAACTGACGTTCCTGACCCGGGTACTGCCGCGCCTGATTCATGATCGCCTGCGTCATTTCCTGATCGGTGACCTTCACTTCAGCTTTCTGACCGATCTCCGCCAGAAGCAGCCCCAGTTTCACCCGGCGTTCGGCAAGCGTCTTATGCTCATCACTGGGATTGATTTCGGGGTGGTTATGGCCCTGCACATCAGGGTTTTCTTCGTGCCACAGCTGATGCGCGATCTGGTTCGCCTCGGCCTCGACCAAGGAGGCGGGCAGATCAAAGCTGACCTCTTTGTCCAAGGCATCCAGCAACGCACGTTTCGCCAAGGCGCGCGAGGCACCTTTGTATTCGGCTTCCAGACGGTCAGCGATCTGGGTTTTCAGACCGGCAAGGTCCTCGGCGCCGAATTTCTTGGCCAGTTCGTCATCAATCTCGGGCGCTTTGGGCGCGCGGACTTCTTTGATCGTGCAGGTGAAAACGGCCTTTTTACCGGCCAGATTGGGGGCCTGATAATCTTCGGGGAAGTTGACTTCGACGTCTTTCGTCTCGCCCGCCTTGACCTTCAGCAACCCGTCTTCAAAGCCTGGGATAAAGGAATTGGAGCCCAGCACCAGCGGATAATCTTCCGCAGCGCCACCTTCAAAGGCCTCGCCGTCGATCTTGCCCACGAAATCCAGAACGACCTGATCGTCCTTTTTCGCCTGGGTTTTCTTGGGCTCATAGGACACGGCCTGCGGTGAGGCGGCCAGATTGTCCAAGGCTTCCTGCACGGCTGCGTCGTCAGCTTTGACAACCATACGTTCCAGCGAAATCTTGCTGAAATCGACAGCAGGAATATCGGGCAGCTTTTCGTAGGTCACATTGACCTCGACATCATCGCCGGGCTTCCAGTCTTCGTTGGCCATCTTCATCTCAGGCTGGGCCGCAGGGCGGTCGCCGGATGTGTCCAGATGTTCGCGCACGGCAGCATCGATGCTGTCCTGCATGGCTTCACCCATCAGGCGCTGGCCATGTTGCTTGCGCAGCAATGCCATCGGGACCTTGCCCTTGCGGAAACCCTTCATCTCGATGCCGGGCTGGGCTTCTTTGAGCTTTTCTTCGACTTTCGCGTCCAGTTCAGCCGCCGTGACGGTGATGGCGTAGCCGCGCTTGAGGCCTTCGTTCAGGGTCTCGGTGACCTGCATATGCTGTCCTTCTTTCACTAACTTGGTGCGGGTGGAGGGACTTGAACCCCCACGCCTTGCGGCGCCAGAACCTAAATCTGGTGCGTCTACCAATTTCGCCACACCCGCATGATCAAAAGGGGCAGGTTTTCGGGCCTGCCCCATGTTGGGCGCTGTCTAGCAAAGCTACGGGCGGGATGCGAGAGGAAAAATCGCCTTTATGACAAAGCCTCAGACGCCCAGATCGCGCAGCACCTGTGGCAGTATGTCGGGCAGGTCTTCGGCGATCAGGCCGGGGCCGAAAACGCGGGCGCAGGCGGCATGCAGAAAGGCGCCGGTGGTGGCCGCGTCCATCGGCGCAAAACCACGCGCGAGCAACCCGGTGATGATCCCGGCCAGCACATCGCCCGCCCCTGCGGTGGCAAGCCAGGGCGTGCTGCGGGCGTAGACGGCCGCATGAATGAAAGAGCGGCCCATGGGGTCGGCGACCACCGTATCCGGCCCTTTCAGCAGGACAAGGCAGCCGGCCCGCTCTGCCGCCTGACACGCCATATCCACCCGCGATCCGCCTTGTGCCGCGAGATCAGGAAACAGCCGGGCGAATTCGCCGTCATGCGGGGTCAGGATACATTTATCATG
The DNA here is from genome assembly GCF_035117555.1 of Yoonia sp. 67-2. Lineage (NCBI taxonomy): Bacteria > Pseudomonadati > Pseudomonadota > Alphaproteobacteria > Rhodobacterales > Paracoccaceae > Yoonia > Yoonia sp. 67-2. The sequence continues at coordinate 277,199 of NZ_JAYKPK010000001.1, read as the reverse complement.
CAAAACGGCAAAAAGATCCGGCGCGCGCGCCAGCAGCGTCAAAGCATCAGCATCCAGCACTAGCGGGATGCCGTTCAGCGCCGCCTGAAGCAATTCAGCCTCGCGCGACCCTGTCCCCATCCCCGGCCCAAGGCACAGCGCCGAAATGCGCCGGTCTTCCAGCAAGGCCCGCAGCGCCGCCGGATCCGGCAGTGGCCGCAGCATCACCGCGTTGAGCTGCGCCGCATTCTCGACCACAGCATCCGGCGGTACGGCCAAAGTCACCGCCCCCGCCCCGATCCGCAAAGCCCCGCGCGCCGCCAGCCGCGCGGCACCGCCTTGACCTGAGCCACCCGCCAGCACCAGAGCATGACCATGGCTGTATTTATGCCCCTGCGCTTTGCCGAGCCGCGCGATGTTCGCAGGTGCCAAAGCATCGACCAAGGTGATCGTCGCCTCCGGTCGGAACGCGGCGATGCCGATATCGACCACCTCCAACCACCCGCAGAACCCCGGGCCTTGCGCCAGAAAATGCCCCGGCTTGGGGCTGTCGAAACTTACCGTCAGCCCGGCGCGCGCGACCGGCCCCAGCGCCAGACCGCTATCAGCCGACAGGCCGGATGGCAGATCAATGGCCACCAGCCGCGCCACATCCATCTGCGCCAAAACCTCCACAACCGCACCCACCGCGCCGGTCAAACCCCGCGACAACCCGATCCCGAACAACGCATCGACATAAAGATCCGCGCCCGGATGATCGCGCAACGCCTGCACAGTCAGCGCCTGCACCGGCCACAAGGCGCGCCAGCCATATTCATTCACCCGCGCATCAGGACTGCCTGCGCCCGGCAAAGCCATGACATCCACCTGCCAGCCCACATCCTGCAGCAGCCGCGCGACAACATAGCCATCACCGCCATTATTTCCCGGCCCGCAGAGGATCACCGCGCGTCGTCCGATCGTCCGAGCAGAAATATCCCGGGGGTCCGGGGGCTGGCCCCCGGTTATCGGCCTATCACCGGCCAATTCCGGCCAATGCGCGAAACAGGCCGCCACCACGCCCTGCCCCGCGCGCTCCATCAGCGCCAAACCCGTCACAGCGCCCTGCGCCATGGCGGCGGTTTCACTTGCGCGCATTTGCGCCGCTGTCAGGACTTTGGTCATTGCCTCTCGCCTCATGTTCTTTTTGCGCCCATTCTATAGCCTAGTTGCACATTCTTTAGGCAAGACCTATGGTTTCCTTGGGCCATTGCACCGCCAGACTTTGCCATGAATTGTCCCGGTGCAACAGAAATGGTCTCACGACGAGGCATGAAATACGGGGAGTCGCAGTGCCATGAAAAAGATCGAAGCGATCATCAAGCCTTTCAAGCTCGACGAGGTCAAAGAAGCATTGCAGGAAATGGGCGTGCAGGGTCTTTCTGTCGTCGAAGTCAAAGGATTTGGACGCCAAAAGGGCCATACGGAACTGTATCGCGGTGCCGAATATGTCGTCGACTTCCTGCCCAAGGTCAAGATCGAGGTCGTGCTGCCCGATGATCAGGTTGATGGCGCGATTGAAGCGATCATTGCCGCCGCCAAGACCGATAAGATCGGTGATGGCAAGATTTTCGTCTCGCCTGTGGAACAGGCGATCCGGATCCGTACTGGCGAATCCGGGGACGAAGCCCTTTAACACCCCTTGCCCTCGCGCTGCGGGGATGATGCAAGGTAACGCAGATATTTACGAAAGGTGCCCTTATGGACAATAAAGCTGTTCTGAAACTGATGAAGGATGAAGAGGTCGATTACGTCGATATCCGCTTCACCGACCCGCGCGGCAAGCTGCAACACGTCACCGTGGTTGCCGATCTTGTGGATGAAGACTTCCTTGAAGAAGGCTTCATGTTCGACGGCTCGTCCATTGCCGGTTGGAAATCGATTGACCAATCCGACATGAAACTGATGCCCGATCCGGCCAGCGCCTATATCGATCCGTTCTATGCGGAAAAGACGCTTTGCGTGCATTGCAACGTGGTCGAACCCGACACGATGGAACCCTATGACCGCGACCCGCGCGGCACAGCCGTGAAGGCAGAGGAATATCTGAAAGCCTCCGGCGTGGGCGATACCGCCTATTTCGGGCCGGAAGCGGAATTCTTTGTCTTTGACGATGTGCGTTACAGCGTGTCGATGAACAAAGTCTCGTTCCAGGTCGATGCGCTCGACGGCGCATGGAACACCGATACCGAATATGAAATGGGCAACACTGGCCACCGTCCCGGCATCAAGGGCGGCTATTTCCCGGTGAACCCGATCGATGACGCGCAGGAAATGCGCTCCGAAATGCTGTCTACGATGAAGCGGATGGGCATGAAGGTCGACAAGCACCACCACGAAGTGGCGTCCTGCCAGCATGAGCTGGGTCTGATTTTCGGCACGCTGACGCATCAGGCCGATGAGATCCAGAAATACAAATATGTAATCCACAACGTGGCACAGGCCTACGGCAAATCGGCGACCTTCATGCCGAAGCCGATTGCTGGTGATAACGGCACCGGGATGCATGTAAACATGTCGATCTGGAAAGACGGCAAGCCTTTGTTTGCAGGCGATAAATACGCCGATCTGTCGCAGGAGGCGCTGTATTTCATCGGCGGTATCCTGAAACACGCCAAAGCGCTGAACGCGATCACCAACCCGACGACCAACAGCTACAAGCGTCTGATCCCCGGCTTTGAAGCCCCCGTCCTGCGCGCCTATTCCGCCCGCAACCGCTCGGGCTGTGTGCGCATCCCATGGGCCGAATCCCCCAAGGCAAAGCGCGTCGAGGCCCGCTTCCCCGATCCGGCTGCGAACCCATACCTGTGTTTCGCCGCCCTGCTGATGGCTGGCATCGACGGGATCAAGAACAAGATCGATCCGGGTCCGTCTTCGGACAAGGACCTCTACGATCTGCCACCGGAAGAGCTGGCATCGATCCCCACCGTGTGTGGTTCGCTGCGCGAAGCCCTGACCGAGTTGGAAGCCGACCACGAATTCCTGCTGGCCGGTGACGTCTTCACCAAATCCCAGCTCGAAGGCTACATGGCGCTGCGCTGGGAAGAGGTTTACGCCTACGAGCACACACCGCATCCGATTGAATATAAGATGTATTACAGCTGCTAATGGCTGAATGATCGCAAGGAAGCCCCGTCTGTTAGGTCAGGCGGGGCTTTTTTGTATAGAAAATTAAAAAGATGAGCCAATCAGGCTGATGATTCCAGCCGCCACCAAATTGCCAGAAGCGCCCTCAGCAACAGACTTAATAGATTGAAGAGCGGCCATCACTGACAACGCTGACGGTTTCGGTTTTTCCGCTTCCACTTCTATCTTGCGTAACTCGGTCATAACGGCTTCCCGATTTTCCTCAGGAAGAAGAGAAACAACTGGTCGAACTTGATTTATAAAGTCGCGTAGCTGCTCCTGCGATATATCTGATGCTAAATTAATTGAATTATCGGTTGAGTTCATATTCATGCGTGCGTTGGCGCCATGAAAAATGTTTGTGATATCTTGAACAACTGTGGCTTTCGACTGAGGCACACCAATTTTCCTGACGTCTATGTTAAAATGTGAGTCTGACCCAAGGTTATAATATTTGGGATCAATGATCTCGTAATCCTCTACCAGTCCATTCGGCAATTTGCGTAGAAGGTGGTCACCAACTTCTAACCGCAGGGTCAGATCTGCCGTGTAGACCTTATTGTTCAGAACAAGAGCGCCAAATTCTTCTTTTGCGACCTGTCCATCTGGTTTTACGAGGGTCACTCGATCTTTATTAAAATCTTCCAGCATCTACTGTCTCCTTCACTTTTTAGGTTCCTTAGCAATACTGTTTACCCAATTGGTCAAAAGGGAAAACCAACGACTATTCAAGACCTAGTTCGTATCCGGCTTTACCCAACAAAAAAGCGCAGACCTTTCAGCCCGCGCCCCTTATCTCTCAGCCTCACCAAGCGCTTATTTACGCGCGTCGCCGATCAGCTTCCACAGGCCCGGCACCAGAAGTGCGGCCAGACCCAGTTTCAGCGCATCGCCCAAAAGGAACGGTGTCAGGCCCCAGGCGAAGATCGGCTGGTCAAAGCCGTAGAGCACGCCGAGCCAGGCGACACCCGGCACATAGATCAGCACGTTGCCGATCAGCATCGCCAGCGCCATCATCACGACCGACCGGTCCCAGCCAGCGCGGGCGGCATAGCCGAGCGCCAAGGTCGCCAGCACATAGCCGACCAGATAGCCGCCGGTGCTGCCCATCATGTAGCTGATGCCGTAAGCTTCGGCGCTGGAGCTTTGGAAGACGTCAAAGCCCAGCATCCCCACGATCATCCAGCCCAGCATCGTCGCCAGACCCAGACGCGGCCCATAGGCGGCAGCGACGGTCAGCACGGCGAAAGTACCCATGCTGATCGCGACGGGGCTGCCGGGGACCGGGACTTTGATCTTGGCCATCACGGCCAGAACGATGATGCCCAGCACCACCATCAGCGCCTGTTTGACGCGCAGGGCGGTGCCGCTGGATGGGCCGAAAGCCTCGGTCAGGACTTTGTCATTCAATGCGAGGGCCATCTGCCACTCTCCCCTAATTGTTACCTGCGCTATTTATTGCTGATGCCGCAACGCGGCGCAAGCCCGTAGGGCGGGGTTCACCCCGCCGCCCGCCGGTAATCGGTGACCGATGTATAATCCTTGCGCGGACCATTCACGACCCATGTCGCGCGCCAATCCGGCCAGCGGGTGAAATCATAGGTGACAGTATAATAATCTTCCCCGCAGGGATGGTCAGTGCCTGCCGCCTGCCCCGCTGGCGTGAAACTGTGGAAATCGCCGCCATCGGCGAAGCGGATGATGACGCGGCGCGGCAGAAACTGCCAGCGATAGCGCCTTGTCGCCTGCATCGGCGGGGCGGTGCCAAACCGCATCTGGCCGACCTCGACATAATCCAGCCTGTCATCGCCCATGGGTGTCAGCAGTGCTGTGCCAGTGAATTCCCCCCGCATCTGCCCATGCCGGTCGTCAATCCGGCGCGCCAGATGCCAATTCCCTGCAAAATCACTGCGCCCCAGCACCGCAACATCCTTGTTCTTGGGTTGAGGCTTGGCCCCTTCCCTTTTATGACGCAAAGGCAGGCTGCTGCCCAGATCAATCAAAAGGTGCCCCATGATCCCACGTTATTCCCGCCCCGAAATGACCGCCATCTGGGACCCCGCCACCAAGTTCCGCATCTGGTACGAGATCGAGGCGCATGCCTGCGACGCGCAAGCTGCGATCGGCGTGATCCCGGCGGAAAATGCGGCGGCGGTGTGGAAAGCCAAAGATGTGGCCTTTGATGTCGCCCGGATTGATGAGATCGAGGCCGTGACCAAACATGACGTCATCGCCTTTCTGACCCATCTGGCCGAGATCATCGGGCAGGATACTGCGCGGTTTGTCCACCAAGGGATGACATCATCCGATGTGCTGGACACCACGTTCAACGTGCAGCTTGTCCGCGCGACGGATCTGTTGCTGGCGGGGATGGACCGTGTCTTGGCCGCGCTGAAAACCCGCGCGCTGGAACATAAAGACACCGTGCGGATCGGGCGCAGCCATGGCATTCACGCAGAACCGACGACAATGGGCCTGACCTTTGCCCGGTTCTATGCCGAAATGGACCGGAACCGCGCCCGTCTGGTCAATGCGCGGGCCGAGATTGCGACGGGTGCCATTTCCGGCGCGGTCGGGACTTTCGCCAATATCGATCCAAGTGTGGAAGAGCATGTCTGTGCCCAGTTGGGCCTGACACCCGAGCCGATCAGCACGCAGGTGATCCCGCGCGACCGGCATGCGATGTTTTTCGCGACGCTGGGCGTCATCGCATCCAGCATCGAAAACATCGCCATCGAGATCCGCCATATGCAGCGCACCGAAGTGCTGGAGGCGGAAGAGTTCTTTTCTGCCGGGCAAAAGGGCAGTTCGGCGATGCCGCATAAGCGCAACCCGGTACTGACGGAAAACCTGACCGGGCTGGCGCGGCTGGTGCGGATGTCGGTCATCCCGGCGCTGGAAAACGTGGCTTTGTGGCATGAACGCGATATCAGCCATTCATCCGTCGAACGCGCGATCGGGCCGGATACGACGATCACGCTGGATTTCGCGCTGCACCGGTTGGCGGGTGTCGTTGAAAAACTGGTGATCTACCCTGACAACATGCTGGCGAATATGAATGAATTCCGGGGGCTGGTGATGTCGCAACGCGTGCTGCTGGCGCTGACGCAGGCGGGGGTGAACCGCGAGGATGCCTATAGACTGGTGCAGCGCAATGCGATGCGGGTCTGGGAACAGGGGGCGGATTTCAAGACCGAACTGCTCGCCGATGCCGATGTGCTGGCCGCGCTGACGCCGGCAGAGATCGAAGAGAAATTCGACCTTGGCTATCACATGAAACATGTCGATACGATTTTCGCCCGCGTTTTCGGCGCGGCGTAAGCCAATCGGTGCATCCGGGCGGGACCACGCCCGGATCCGCAATCCGGCAACAGATCAGAGCGGGGATGCCGCAAAGACAGGGGCCGATTTTGCATCAACCGGACGGCGTGGCGTGATCTGACGGGTCGGTGCAATCCGGTCATTCACCGACATGGTCATCGCGACATAGCGGCGACCATCGTCACTGTTCACATAAGATTCGCCGATCATCTGCGGGGCATAGCCGATCTTGCGCAAAGCACGCACCAGTGACGGACGGCTGAGCGCCATCATCTCGGTCGCGCCTGACTGGCGGGCCTGATCTGCCAGACCGTCGACGATCAAGGACAGACATTCCGCACTGGCAGCCGGGTCTTTGATTTCAGAGGAGACTACGACGCGGGTACATTCCCAGACATTGGCCGTGATCAGGACCTGATCGACAATCGTATCGGGGATGCCGATGATCTTGCCTTCAACCGCGTCGCGCAGCATGTAGGTATGCGATCCCCAGCGCGCTGTTGTCGCCATCGCACGGCCGCCACCGATCACTTTGCCATCTTGCAAGACCAGTGAATAATAGGCCTGCGGGTTGTCGTATTGATCCATCTCCAGATCATCGTCATGTGGAATATCCCAGCCTAGCTGGTCCACGAAAAACTGCTTGCGCAGCGCAAGATACTCGAAAAACGCGGTGCCGTGTTTGTGCAGTTGCGTCAGGTTGAACGTAATCTTTTCCATAGGTCCCTCATTCAAATCAGTGATCTCTTGGGCAAAGTTACATCCTCAGATTGCAATTCACCCGCGATAACGACAATTTATCGTTAATTCGATCTAACGGAGAGAGAAAAGAAGCGAAAGCGTCAGATGAGGCCGTATTGATTTGCCAACGCGGCCGCCTGCGTGCCGGTTTTCGCCCCCAGCTTGAGTTTGGCGTTCTTCAGGCGTTGCTTGACGGCACCTTCGCTGACGCTCAACTCATGCGCGATTTCCTTCAGACGCTTGCCGTCCTTGACCATGCCAAGCGCCTCAAGCTCGGCTCGGGTCAGATTCGTCGGCGGTGCGGTCTCGATATGGCGGCGGGTGATATAGGCCTGCAGCAGCTTGATTTCGAGATCGGTGAATTCGCGGTCCGGCCGCGCGAAATTGGCAAAGGATCGCTGTGCCGAACTGCCGCTGTCCATGACCGACACTGTCACGCCAAAGCGCAGACCAAAGCTGCGCGCTTGCAGGATCACCCGTTTGGGATCATCCAATGGCATCTCGCTCCACCGGCAGGACCCGATATTGGCATAGGCCCAGCGGATCAGCGGGTCAAACAACATGAACCGTTGTTTTGTATAGTGATCCACCCAATCAGCGGGCAGTTCATTCACCTCTTCCATCGGGAAGGCAAAACCGATTCGTAACGCAATATAATGACCCGATGGTGCCAGTTGGCTGATATCATCGGGGCCCAAAAGTGCCGACATAAAAAATCCCCAACCTTTGCCAAAGCGACAAAGGCCTTGTTGCTGCATTATTGTTACCTATACACTGGAGACACTCAACGGCGTTGTTACACTATCGCCAGTTTTGCACTTTTGGCAACCAGAAAGCGAGTATAATTGATGGCCCAGTCCAAACTTGATCTGAGTAAAACGCTTGGTGAGTTCAAGGATCGTGCCAGTTCTGGTTATGCGATGGGTCTGCATATCAATTTCACGACTCCCGCTTATTTTTTCCAAAGCTACCCACGGCCATGGCTTGATCATTATTCAAAGACTGGGTTGTTGATGAATGACCCGACCGTCTCCTGGTGTTTTGAAAACACCGGGTTTTGTCGATGGTCCGATCTGGAGGATCCAGCGGGCATTCTGACGCAGGCAGCGGCCTATGGTATGAAATATGGCATGGTTTACGCAACGGACGCGGGCGGCAGCCACAGCATGGCCGGCTTTGCCCGCCCGGATCGCGAATATACCGATGCAGAAATCAGCGAATTGACCGCAAGGTTCGATATCCTGCATGAGGCGACCCGCGATCAGGCCTCCTTGCCTGCGGGAACCGTTGAACAGCTGAAGAAAATGTCGATCATCGTGACGCATCCGGGATCGTAACGCTTTCTTCACCGCCGCTGATGTAGATTACGGGCATGAATGTGATGTCCGATATGCCCGCAGCCCTGCTGTCCCGCCGTCGCAAGGCGGCGATCATCGTGCAGATGTTGATTGCCGATGGCGGCAGCCTGCCGCTGTCCTCCTTGCCCGAACCCTTGCAGGAAACCCTGACCGGCGAATTGGCTGATTTGCGGCTGCTTGACCGGGACATGATGGCGGCGGTGGCGGCAGAATTTGTTGATGCGTTGGACAAGGTCGGCATGGCCGCGCCGGGCAACCGCGATGGTGCGATTGCGGCCTTGGCAGATCATCTGAGCCCCGATCTGGCGCGGCGTTTACAATCACAGCGCGCCTCTGTGCGCGACGGGGATCATTGGCCGGTGGTGGCAGGGCTGCCAATTGCGCGGCTGGTCCAGATCATGCAGGCGGAAAGCGTGGAAATTTGCGCTGTTGCCCTGTCCAAACTCCCCGTCGCCAAAGCGGCAGAAGTTCTGGCAAAAACACCCGGTGACCGCGCCCGCCGGATCACCTATGCGATGTCGCTGACGGCAGATGTCACGCCCGACGTGGTGCGCCGGATCGGGCAGGCTCTGGCACAGGATTATGGGCAGGTCGCCGCCACCGCCTTTGACAAGGCGCCGGTGCAGCGGCTGGGCGCGATCCTGAACTCCGCCGCCAGCGACACGCGTGAAGATGTGTTGGCCGGGCTGGGCGTGCAGGATGCCGATTTTGCCAGCGACGTGCGCCGCGCGATCTTTACCTTCAAGGATATCGCGACACGGGTGAAACCGGCGGATATCGCCAATGGCCTGCGCGCGGTGGATGGCGCGGCGCTGACCACCGCGATCGCGGCGGCTTTGGCCGGGGATGCCGATGTTGTGGCGACGGCTGAATTCATCCTCGACAATATATCACAGCGGATGGCGGCACAATTGCGTGATCAGGCCGCAGAACGCGGGATTGTGAAAAAGGCCGAAGGCGAGGCGGCGATGGCCGCTGTCACCTGCGGTTTGCGTGATCTGGTCGATAGCGGGGCGATCACGCTGCGCGATCCTGATGCGTTGGGTGATGCGCCGTAAGCTGGGTCAGGCCCCGCCCACCCCTGCCGTATTCGCGTGGACAGCCAGCATGGTTTTGCTTAATCCTGCGGCATGTCACAAAAACATGATCCACGCACCGATCCTGCAACTGCCCCGGTGCAAACTGCAGCCGACCTGCACAGCCCGGACACAACCCCGGCTGAAGAACCCGCCATCACCGGCAGCAGAGCCGACCGGCTAGCCGATATCGCGCTGCGCGGGCTGATTGGTGGGGCGAAGCGCCTGCCCTATCCGCTGCGCGTGCGCCTGATGGGCCAGGCTTTGGCGCAGGGGATCGCGCCTTTGGCCGGATATCGCAAACGAGCCGAGACGCATCTGACCTTGATCTATCCCCAGATGGATCTGGCAGAGCGGCGCCAACTGGCCCGTGCCTGTTGCGACAATTTCGGCCGCACCCTGATCGAGAATTATTCCTGGGCTGAATTCGGCGCACGGCTGGCCGGGACGATGCCGACAGGGCCCGGTGTCGCGGCCTTGCAGCAGGCGGCCACAGACAAGCGCCCGGTGATCTTTGCCACCGGGCATTTCGGCAATCATGAAGCCCCCCGTCAGGTGCTGACCCGGCTGGGCTATGATATCGGCGGGCTGTACCGTCCGATGCAGAACGCCTTTTTCAACGCCCATTATGCCAAGACAATGACATCCTGGGGGGGGCCGGTTTTTGAACAGGGCCGTCAGGGCACGATGGGGTTCGTGCGGCATCTGCGCGGCGGTGGCATGGGCACGTTATTGTTCGATGTGGCGGCCAAAGGGCCTGCGATCCCGTTTCTGGGCCATCCGGCGCATACTGCGACATCCATTGCCGATATCGCGATCAAGACAGATGCGCTGGTCATTCCCTATTTCGGTGTGCGGCAAGCGGATGGCGTATCATTCGAGATCTTGCTGGATGCGCCCGTCGCACATGACGCGCCAGTTCAGATGATGGCCAGCCTGACCCTTGCGCTTGAACGGCAGATCGCGCGCAATCCATCACAATGGTTCTGGGTTCACAGGCGCTGGAAACCGCGCGCTGACAATTAGCGCAGCCTTGCGGCGGCGACAATCGCGCCCTGCCCGGCTTTCTGGATGATCACGACAACGGGATCAGGCCCATCGGCTGCTGCGCGCATTTCAAGCGGGGTGACGCCGTTCCATTGCCCCAGCACATCCCAGGAGGTGACGACATTGGCATAGTCAAAAGCCCGACCGGCATTTTCACCGCGCCGGATATCGACAGTCTGCGACGGCACGTAGCGCACCATCTGCACATCATAGGTGCCCGGCACGCCCGGATCAGCGCGGATGAGCAGGCCGTCAGCCGAACGCGTCAGGCGCAGATCAAAGGCCTGTTTCACGCGGCTATGTTCGTTCAGCGTCTGCATCACCTGCATCGCGCGCGATCCGACCAATTGGTCGATCCCGCCTACGATCATTTGCGGCGTATAGACCGAGGTTGCCTGTGCCGCGCGCGCATAGGCCTGTTGGCGGGCGGTGTTTTCCGCGCTGCCGAACACATCGACCCAGCCGATGTAATCCCAGTAATCCACATGCAGCGCCAGCGCGATCACGTCATCGCGCGCGGCAAGTTCGCGCAGGATTTCATCGGCAGGCGGACAGGCTGAACAGCCTTGCGACGTGAACAATTCAACGACGACGGCATTATTCTGGGCGACAGCCTGCGTGTTCTGCAGAAAACCAAAAAACGTGATCGTGAAAAGCAAAAAGCGCATGTGTCATCCAAAGTTATGCCGCGTGAAACATCTAGGCAAATCTGGCTGAAATGGCCAATCAACCAATCGCGACTGTCTTGTATCCATTGTTTCAGTATGAATGCGGCAAAAATCCGTCAATTGTGTGCAATGGTATACAAATATTCACGCGACCCCCTTGATCGGTGGCGCGGCATGGGGCAAAAGCGGCGCAATAGCCTTGCTTTGCATAAGCCATGAAAGGGATAGCCATGACCGTTACCGTCGGTAAAGACACCGCCAAGACCCGCAAGACATTGACCGTGGGGGACCAATCGGTCGCCTATTACTCCATCGCCGCGGCCGAGGCTGCAGGCTTGGGCGATTTTTCCAAATTGCCCGCCGCGCTGAAGGTCGTGCTGGAAAACCTGCTGCGGTTCGAAGATGGCGGTTTTTCCGTCTCGGTCGATGATATCAAAGCCTTTTCCGAATGGGCCGACAAAGGCGGCAAGAACCCCCGCGAAATCGCCTATCGCCCGGCCCGCGTGCTGATGCAGGATTTCACCGGCGTTCCCGCTGTCGTTGACCTTGCCGCGATGCGCGACGGGATCAAGGCCTTGGGTGGCGATGCCCAGCAGATCAACCCGTTGAACCCGGTCGATCTGGTCATCGACCATTCGGTGATGATCGACGAATTCGGCAATCCCCGCGCCTTTCAGATGAACGTGGACCGCGAATATGAACGGAACATGGAACGCTATCAGTTCCTGAAATGGGGTCAGGGTGCGTTCAACAATTTCCGCGTCGTGCCACCGGGCACCGGCATCTGCCATCAGGTGAACCTGGAATATCTGTCCCAGACCGTCTGGACCGATACGGACCAGAACGGCGAATTGGTCGCCTATCCTGACACGTTGGTCGGCACCGACAGCCACACCACCATGGTCAATGGTCTGGCCGTTCTCGGCTGGGGCGTCGGCGGGATCGAGGCAGAGGCCGCGATGCTGGGCCAGCCCGTGTCGATGCTGATCCCCGAAGTTGTCGGGTTTGAGCTGACAGGGGCGATGACCGAAGGCACCACAGGCACCGACCTTGTGCTGAAAGTCGTGGAAATGCTGCGCGCACTGGGCGTTGTCGGCAAGTTTGTGGAATTCTATGGCGCGGGTCTTGATAACCTGCCGCTGGCCGACCGGGCGACGATCGCGAACATGGCCCCCGAATATGGGGCTACCTGTGGTTTCTTCCCGATTGACAATGAAACTCTGCGCTACCTGCGCAACACCGGCCGGGACGAGGACCGCATCGCGCTGGTCGAAGCCTATGCCAAGGAAAACGGGTTCTGGCGTGGTGCGGATTACGCGCCAGTCTATACAGAGACATTGTCGCTGGACATGGGCACTGTGGTGCCTGCGATTTCCGGCCCGAAACGGCCGCAGGATCACATCAATCTGGATGTGGCAGGCACAGCCTTTGGCGATTACGTCAAAGGTCTGCGCGGCGGCGTCGATGCCACCGCCAAGGAAGAAGTCCGTTGGGAAGGTGAAGGCGGCCAGCCGGAACCTGCGACCATCCCCGGCGATGAAGGCCACCATAGCCGTGGCTATGTGAAGACCGAGGAAGGCACTTACCAGTTGCATGACGGGTCGATTGTCATCGCCTCGATCACATCCTGCACCAATACATCGAACCCCTATGTGATGATCGGGGCCGGTCTGGTCGCGCGAAAAGCACGCGCACTGGGTCTGAACCGTAAACCTTGGGTGAAAACATCGCTCGCCCCCGGGTCACAGGTCGTGTCGGAATATCTGGAGGCTGCGGGCCTGCAAGAGGACCTCGATTCCATCGGGTTCAACCTTGTCGGCTATGGCTGCACAACTTGCATCGGCAACTCCGGCCCGCTGGACCCTGCGATCAGCAAGGCGATCAATGATTACGATCTGATCGCGACATCGGTCCTGTCCGGCAACCGCAACTTTGAGGGCCGGATTTCGCCTGACGTGCGCGCAAACTATCTGGCCTCGCCGCCCTTGGTCGTGGCCTATGCTTTGGTCGGTGACATGAACGTCAATATCGCGACCGATGTGATCGGGCAGGATAAAGACGGCAATGACGTCTATCTGCGTGATATCTGGCCGACCTCGGCAGAGATCAATGAATTGGTTGAGCGCACTGTGACGCGCGAAGCCTTCATCAAGAAATACGCCGATGTGTTCAAAGGCGATGAGAAATGGCAGGCGGTCGAGACAACGGATAGCGAGACCTATGATTGGCCCGCCTCATCCACCTACGTCCAGAACCCGCCTTATTTCAAAGGCATGGCCAAGGATGCCGGCACGATCCAGAACGTGAAAGATGCCAAGGTGCTGGCGATCCTGGGTGATATGGTCACGACCGACCATATTTCCCCTGCCGGGTCGTTCAAGGATACCACCCCGGCCGGGCAATATCTGATCGACCGTCAGGTGCCTTTGCGCGAATTCAACTCTTACGGGTCGCGGCGCGGCAATCATGAGGTGATGATGCGCGGCACTTTTGCCAATATCCGCATCAAGAATGAGATGCTGGATGGCGTCGAAGGTGGCTATACCACAGGGCCGGATGGCGCACAGACCTCGATCTTCGATGCCGCCATGGCGCATCAGGAGAACGGCACGCCTTTGGTCATCTTTGCGGGTGAGCAATATGGCGCAGGCTCCAGCCGTGACTGGGCCGCGAAAGGCACCGCCTTGCTGGGCGTCAAGGCCGTGATCGCGGAAAGCTTTGAACGTATCCACCGCTCCAATCTCGTCGGTATGGGCGTGGTGCCGTTTGAATTCACCGGCGGCGATACGCGGAAATCGCTGGGCCTGACGGGTGAAGAAACCGTGACGATCCTGGGGCTGGATGCGGTCAAGCCGTTGCAGGAGATGACAGCCCAGATCACCATGGCCGATGGCACGGTCAAGGACATCACCGTGAAATGCCGGATCGATACAGCGGTCGAGATCGAATATATCGAAAACGGTGGCGTGCTGCATTACGTGCTGCGCAATCTGGCGAAATCAGCGTAAAGCCAGCGCATCGCTACAAAAGGCCCCGGTGGAAACGCCGGGGCTTTTTTGTTGGGGGTGGCGGGGTGAACCCCGCCCTACGCTGGTTAATCGCTGATCTTTTTGACGAATTGCGATTTCAGCCCCATCTGGCCGAAACCGGGGATCTTGCAGTCAATATCATGATCGCCGCTGACCAGACGGATGCCGGTGACCTTTGTGCCAACCTTGAGCGCGGTTGAGGAGCCCTTGACCTTGAGATCCTTGATCACGGTAACGGTGTCGCCGTCTTGCAAGATATTGCCGACGGAATCGCGGATCACGTCGGTATCAGTATCGGCGGGTTCGGCGGACCATTCATGCCCGCAAGAGGGGCAGTTGAGCAGGGCATCCACCGCATAGGTGAAGGTCGCGCCGCATTCGGGGCATGGGGGGAGTGTGTCGGGCATGGTGTTCTTTCCTTGGTGGGGCGTGGCGGGGTGAACCCCGCCCTACGGGTTGGCTGGATGTCGTGGCGGGGAGAACCCCGCCCTACAATAGCCGTAGGTCGGGGTTCTCCCCGACCGGATCACGGTGGCGCGTCAAACCGGCGCGGCCTCTTCCTCGGTCTGGCGGTTCCACAGATGCGCATAACGGCCGTCTTGCGCCAGCAGCAGATCATGCGTGCCCTGTTCGACGATCACGCCATCCTCTAACACCACGATCAGATCAGCATCGGCGATAGTGGACAAGCGGTGCGCGATGGTGATCACCGTGCGGCCACGGCCCATCGCCTTCAGCTCGGCCTGAATCTCCATCTCGGTCTGAGTGTCGAGCGCGCTTGTCGCCTCATCCAAGAGCAGGATCGGCGGGTTTTTCAGCAAGGTGCGCGCGATGCCGACGCGCTGTTTCTCACCGCCCGACAGTTTCAGCCCGCGTTCGCCGACCTGGGTCTGGTAACCATCAGGCAGGCTGATGATAAACTCATGGATCTTGGCGGCTTTCGCGGCGGCGATGATCGCGGCCTCGCCCGCATCGGGCCTGCCATAGGCGATGTTGTAATGCACCGTGTCGTTGAACAGCACCGTATCCTGCGGCACGACGCCGATCTGGGCGTGCAATGTGTCCTGCGTGACATCGCGGATATCCTGATCATCGATCAGCAGCGCGCCGCCGGTGACGTCATAGAACCGGAAAAGAAGCCGCCCGATGGTGGATTTGCCTGACCCGGATGAGCCGACAATCGCGACCGTCTGACCGGGGGCGACATCAAGGTTGATCCCCTTCAATATCCCCCGCGCGGCATCATAGCCGAATGTCACATCGCGCAAGGTCACACGCCCGCCCGTTACGACCAAGGGCTTGGCATCGGGGGCATCCTGCACCTCTGCCGGTTGACCGAGAAGATCAAACATATCGCCCATATCGATCAGCGCCTGCCGGATCTCGCGGTAGACCGTGCCGAGGAAATTCAGCGGCATGGTGATCTGGATCATATAGGCATTCACCATCACGAAATCGCCCACCGTCAGATCGCCGCGCTGAACGCCGTAAGCGGCCATGACCATGACCAGCACCAGCCCGCCGGTGATCAGCACGGACTGGCCGAAGTTCAGAAAGGCCAGCGAATAATTGGTGCGGATCGCGGCGTTTTCATATTGTGCCATGGCGCGGTCATAGCGATCCGCCTCCCATTTTTCGGCACCGAAATATTTGACGGTTTCGAAATTCAGCAAGCTGTCGATGGCTTTCTGGTTCGCATCCGTATCCTGATCATTCATGATCTTGCGGATCTTCACCCGCCATTCGGTAATTGCAAAGGTGAACCAGACATATAGCGCGATGGTCCCCAGAACGACCGTCAGATACCAGACGTCAAACAAGAAAAACAACACCACCGCGATCATCAGCAGTTCAAGGATCAGCGGCCCGATCGAGAACAACAGGAACCGCAGCAAGAAATCCACGCCTTTGACACCGCGTTCGATGACCCGGCTCAGACCGCCGGTCTTGCGCGTGATGTGATAGCGCAGCGACAGGCGGTGGATATGGGTAAACGTCTCTAACGCCAATTGCCGCAAGGCGCGCTGCCCGACCGGGGTAAAGACCACATCGCGCAATTGCTGAAAGCCCACATTCATCAGCCGCGCCAGGCCATAGGCCAGCGTCAGCCCGACCGCCCCCAGCCCCAATATTGTCGCGGCATCGGCCCCTTCGGGTGCCAGAGCATCGACAGCGTATTTATACAGGATCGGCGTGCCGGCAGCGATCACCTTGGCCAAAAGCAGGATCAGCAGCGCCAAAACCACGCGGCGTTTGACCCAGACCCGCCCATCGGGCCAGATATAGGGTGCAACACGCCGGATCACCCGCCAGCCTTGGGTGCGGGTGTTATCCAGATTGGCATCGGAATGATGGGTGGGGCGCATATCTCTCTCCGGCTGACGCCTTTACCTAAGCGGCTGGCCGGGCATTGACCAGTGCGACAGGGTCACTCTGCCGGGTCTGGGATGCGGAAGATCTGGCCGGGATAGATCAGATCAGGATCGCGGATCAGATCGCTGTTGGCCTCGAACACCTGCACATAGAAAATGCCGCTGCCCAAGGTTTCCTCGGCAATCGCCCAGAGCGTCGATCCGGGTTGCACAGTGCGGATCGCGACCTCGAACCCGTCCTCACTGGTGTCGTCCGCCATCGCGGCGGCGACATTGGCTGCCGCCTCGCGCTGGAACGGGGTTTCAAGACGGGACACGACAGCGCCACTCGCATCGACCTCATCAATCCGCAAGGTATAGATGCCGGTCGCGACATCGGGGAGATCAATGCGCCAGTCGCGCCCTTCCAGCACCGGCGCGGTCGAGATTGGCTGATCATCAAGATAGATCTGCACCTGCCCGCTGCCGGTGGCGCGGCCTGCCAGTTGCAAGGTGCCGTCAGGGTCATAGGTGATCGCATCCAGCACAACATTGGGGGCAGGCAAGGCGGGTGCGCCTTGCACGATGCGCAGCCCCTCTGGATCAGCCTGCACGACGACAGGTGTTGTGGCAGGTGCCGGTGCGGGGGCGGCAATTTCGGCCAGTACATCAACCGGCTGGTCATCCACATCGGCGATGGCGGGGGCCGCTTCGGCGATGGCGGGGGCCGCTTCGGCGATGGCGACGGGCGCTGTGATCGGGGCGACCAGATAGCTGCCCTGCGATGGCAGCGCGGCGCCGGCAGGATCGGCCAGCAAAGACAGGCGGCGCGGCGCATCGGATGGCCCGGCCTCGGTCAGCATCACGAAACTGCCGCTGGCATCAGCCTCGGCACTGGCGATCACCTCATCGGCGAGGATCAGCTCCACCACTTGCCCCGGTGCGGCGCGGCCCGCGACAACCATGCCGCCGTCAGGGTCAAGGCGGAACGTGTCGAAGACAGGCGCTGTGGCCTCGGCCTCAACCGGCGCTTGGACCGGTGCAGGCGCTGCCACTGCAACCTGCGGTGCCACTTCAGGCACAGGCGCAGGCCGGAGATAAAACGCAGCCCCACCAATCACCACGATGGCCAAAGCGCCAAGCGCCCAGCCTTTATTCTGGAATCCCTTATCCTCGTTCACGTCACTGTTCCCCGCCAGATGGTTGAGCCAGACTAGCAAGCCCGCTATGACCGGGTCAAAGCGAAGCTGCAACAATAGGGTGCAAATGAAAGATTTTCCACGATCAGTGTGTGTTTATTGCGGCTCTCGCGATGGCGCGCAGCCCGATTTCGCTGCCGCCGCGACGGATACCGGCGCGATGCTGGTCCGCAACGACTGGCGGCTGGTCTATGGCGCGGGCGATGTCGGGTTGATGGGCCGCGTGGCACAAGCGGTGCAACAGGCCGGTGGCCGCACCTTTGGCGTGATCCCAACCCATCTGATGGCACGCGAGGTCGGCAAGCCCGATCTGGACCAGTTCATCGTGACCGAGACGATGCATGAACGCAAAAAGGTGATGTTCATGAATGCCGATGCGGTCGTGGTCCTGCCCGGTGGCGCGGGATCGCTGGACGAATTTTTCGAGGCGCTGACATGGCGGCAATTGGGGCTGCATGCCAAGCCGATTGTCCTGCTGAATATCAACGGGTTCTGGGACCCGTTGCTGGCGCTGTTGCGGCATGTGGTGGATCAGCGCTTTGCCGGTGACGACATTCTGGCATTCGTCAGCGTGGCCGATGATGTAGATGCTTTGGAACAGGCGCTGCAAACGGCGCTATGACATCAGCGCCGCATAGCGGGTCAGCGAGATATTCGACCCACAGGCGATGATGCCGACATGCCGGTCTGTCAGATCATCCTTTAACGGCCCGAGCATTGCAGCAAGTGACGCAGCACAGGCCGGTTCGGCGGTGATCCGCAGAATGGATTGATACATCTCCATCGCGCGCAGCATCTCGGCATCGTCGATCCGCACGATCCTGTCGACGTAGTGCTGCACGATCCCAAAGGTATAGGGCAGCGCCAACGGTGCCCCAAGACTATCGGCAATCGTCGCGACCCGGTCCAAAGTGACAGGCGCTCCCTTCCCCAATGATCGGAACATGCTGTCGGCACCAAATGGCTCGACCCCGATCACCTGCGCATCGGGACGCGCCTGTTTGATGGCGCAGGCCATGCCGGAAATCAGCCCACCGCCGCCAATCGGCACGATGAACGTCTCCACATCCGGTGCCTGAGCCAGATATTCCAACCCACAACTCGTGGCCCCCAGAACCATATGCGCGGCCTCGAACGGATGCATCAGCGTCCGGCCCTTGTCCGCCGCATCATTCATCGCGGCAAAGGCAGCGGCCATATCATCGTAAAGCGCGACCTCCGCCCCCAAAGCCTCGCAGCCTGCGATCCGTGCCGGGTCCACCGCGCGCGGCATGCAGATCAGGGCCGCGACACCCGCCGCCTGCGCGGCCCAGGCCACCGCCAGCGCATGATTGCCGCCGCTGGCCGCGACCACGCCCGCGGCACGCTCTGCCGAATCCAGCCCCATGATCCCCAGATAGGCGCCGCGCGCCTTGAACGACCCGGCCTGCTGGAACAATTCCAGCTTCAGCGTCGCGCTGGCGCAGTCCGGCAAAACCCCATCCCAGCGCGCCGATGTCAGCGGCAGGACCGGCGTCGCAATCACCGCATCCCGCAGAATATCCGCCGCCGCATGGATCGCGGCCAGATCAGGACCCATCATCGTAAACCCCCAAAGCAAAAGACCCGCAGGGTTTCCCACGGGTCTTTGCAATTGTCCATGTCGCTGCAGCAATTACATCCGGCTAGCGACGTTTTCCCAATTCACAAGGTTATCGAGGAAATTGGTCAGATAGGCGGGCCGCTTGTTGCGGAAATCGATGTAATAGGAATGTTCCCAGACATCACAGCCCAACAAGGCGGTCTGACCGAAACAGAGCGGGTTCACACCATTTTCGGTCTTGGTGATTGCCAGCGATCCGTCTTCCTTCTTCACCAGCCAGGCCCAGCCAGAGCCGAACTGTCCGGCACCGGCTTCGCTGAATTTGGTCTTGAAATCATCGACGGAGCCGAAATTTTCAACCAAAGCCTTTTCCAGCTCGCTTGGCATCTTGCTAACATCAGGCGACATCATTTCCCAGAACTGGTTATGGTTCCACAACTGGCTGATATTGTTGAAGATACCATTCTGCGCGACGGCAGATTTATCATAGGTGCCGGTAATGATCTCTTCCAGCGATTTGCCGGCCCATTCGGTGCCTTCAATCGCCTTGTTGCCATTGGTCACATAGGCGTTGTGGTGGATGTCATGGTGAAATTCCAGCGTCTCGGCGGACATGCCTTTGGCGGCCAGCGCATCATGGGCATAGGGCAGATCGGGAAGGGAGAATGACATGGTTAGTCCTCTTTGTTGTTCAAATGGCGTCTCCTCTTAGGTGGCCCTCACCTGCCCGAAGGTCAAGGGCAAGCCACGATTCTAGCCCATCTTCCGAGTATAAATATCCCCGCCGGAGGCACCGCGCCCCGCGCGGTCAGCCACGTCAAAACACCCCGACACGGCCCGCCTTGGCCGAGGCTACCAGCAGATCAAAGGCATATTCCGCAACCGAGCGGAAACAGATCACCGCGAAAGTATCTTCATCGGTCATCCAGAAAGCCGCAGGCACTTGCGACAGCCGCGAGCGGCGGAAATCACCGGGGCCGAACTGCGCGGGATGCAGATCGACGGGGGTGACTTTGGCCATGACTTCCCGCGCGAAATCGCCTTCAACGAGGATCAGCGCGCGGGCGTCAGAAACATTTTCGGCCAGATAATGCTGGCCTTGCAGGGCCGCGTCGTTCCGCGCCAAAGCGCCCGTCACCTGTGCGTAGGGCAGCAGGATCAGGATTTCATCCGGCGACATCCAGCACAGGGCCATCTCGCCCTCGGCAGTGATTTTGCCGCGATCAGGAAAGTCGCATCCCGTCACCTCTGCACAAACCGCGCGCAGTGCGGCGTCGGATAAATCCCCGCGCAGGGTGATCATCCCGCGCAAACCGGCCTCGCGCACAGTCACTTCGCCGGGCACCATCCGGCCTTGCAGGGCGCTCACCGCATCAGACATTCTGCTTTGCCCCTTCTTTGTCATAGAACACCGGATCAACGATGCGGGCCGCGACGGTCTTGCCCTCTTCCACCGTGTTGAAACTGATCACCTCGCCCATTCTGTCAGGCCCGCGATGCACCAGCCCCATGGCAATCCCGCGCCCCAATGTGGGCGAGTGATAGGTCGAGGTGACGCGGCCCTGCGTATTCCGCTGCCCGTTGGCGTTGACACCTTCGACCATCGCATAGGCGCCGTCGGGCAGGACCGAGCCATCGAGCGTTTCCAACCCCACCAGTCGCCAGCGATCCGGGTTATCCATGAAACGGCGTTCCTGCGCGCGTCTGCCCAGATAATCATCTTTCTTCCTGGACAAGGCCCAATGCAGGTTCAAATCCTGCGGGATCACTGTACCATCGGTTTCATCGCCGATCATGATAAAGCCTTTCTCGGCACGCATGATATGCAAAGCCTCGGTGCCATAGGGCATCACGCCAAACTCAGCACCCGCCGCCAGCAGTAGGTCCCAGAAGGCCCGGCCCTGCCCGGCAGGCACGGCGATTTCATAGCTCAGCTCACCCGAGAAACTGATCCGGAACACCCGCGCATCGAAACCGCCGATCTGTCCTGCCTGCCAGTGCATGAAAGGCAGCGCCGACAGGTCCATGCCGCCTAGACTGTCCAACAAGTTCCGCGCTTTCGGCCCGACGACAGCGATCTGCGCATATTGTTCAGTGACATTGGCGACATAGACTTTCCAGTCCCAATATTCGCATTGCAGCCAGTCTTCCATCCACGCATGAATACGCTCCGCCCCGCCGGTGGTGGTGTGGCAGAGCCAGGTGTCATCAGACATCCGCGCGACCACGCCGTCATCCATCAGGAACCCGTTTTCGGAACACATCAGCCCGTAACGACATTTGCCGACGGCCAGATTGGACATCATATTGGTATAGAGCATATCAAGAAACTTGCCCGCATCCGGCCCTTTGACCACCAGCTTGCCAAGGGTCGAAGCATCCAGCAGCCCGACATTATTGCGGGCGTTGATGACCTCGCGGTGCACCGCCGTCTCGACGGTTTCACCTTCACGGACATAAGCAAAGGGCCTGCGCCATTGCCCGACAGGTTCATTGTCGGCGCCATTGGAATTATGCCAATCCGACATCGGGGTCTTGCGCAGCGGCTGGAAAATCTCATCCCGCGCCGCCCCCGCGATCGCCGCCATGGAAATCGGCGTATAGGGCGGGCGGAAGGTTGTGGTGCCGACCTGCGGGATCGCCGCATTCAATGCATCAGAAAGCACCGCCAGACCGTTGATATTGCTCAGCTTCCCTTGATCTGTTGCCATCCCCAAGGTGGTATAGCGTTTGGCATGTTCGACGCTTTCAAACCCCTCCTGTGCGGCCAATTGGACATCCGACACCTTCACATCATTCTGGAAATCCAGCCATGCTTTGGCGCGTAATTCATAAGATGCCCCTTGCGGCATCAGCCAGACCGGGGCGAGCGGTCCTTCGTCGGCATCCAGCGCCACGGGTGCCGGGATCACCACCTGCGCATGCCCTGCGGCACCGGCGGCAGCCTTGCCTGCGGCCACGGCATCGGCGAGCACATCCGCGCTGCGCAGATGCCCATTCGCCACGCCAGCGGCGATCACGAAGCCCTGCCCGTCCGCGCCAGTCGGCGGGCGCGTCCCGTCAGGCCGGAACATCGCCTGCGCGTCATCCCATGTCAGCTTGCCACCGCAATGCGACCACAGATGCACCACGGGCGACCAGCCACCGGACATGGCGACGCAATCGCAGGCAATCTCTTCCAGCACAGCCCCTTCACCCGCCTGCGCGCAGAGCGTCACGCCAGTCACACGCTTGCCGCCCAGGACCTTTGCGATGCCTTTGCCGGTTGCCACCCGGATGCCCAAAGCACGCGCCTGATCGATCAGTGGCCCCTCTGGTGCGGGCCGCGCGTCAACGATCACCGGCACTTCGAGACCCGCCTCCTTCAGCGTGATCGCCGTGCGATAGGCATCGTCGTTATTGGTCACGACCACCGTCCGGTCGCCCACCGACACGCCGAAATTCACCGCATAATCGCGCACAGCCCCGGCCAGCAGGACACCGGGAATATCATTGCCCGCAAAGGACAAAGGCCGCTCTATCGCGCCTGTCGCCGTCACGATCTGCCGCGCGCGAATACGCCAGAGCCGGTGACGCGGGCCGTCCTGATCCGGCGCATGGTCACTCAGCCGTTCATAGGCGAGCGCATAGCCATGATCGTACACCCCTGCCCCCATACAACGTGAACACAGGATTATATTCGACATATCTTCAAGCACTTGCAGCGTGGAATTCACCCAATCCGCCGCCGCCATCCCGTCAATCTGCGGTGCATCGACCATCGCGCGGCCACCCCAATCGGCGGTTTGTTCGATCAGCAGAACGCGTGCGCCCGCCTCTCCGGCAGCTTTCGCGGCGGCAAGCCCCGCGATCCCGCCGCCGACGACCAGCACATCCACATGCAGATTGAAATGTTCGTATGTATCCTCATCCCGATCCCTCGGCGCCCGGCCAAGACCGGCGGAATGGCGGATGATCGGCTCATAGATATGTTTCCAAAACGATCGCGGAAACAGGAAGGTTTTGTAGTAAAACCCCGCAGGGAGAAAGCGCGACAGGCGCGCATTGATCGCGCCCACGTCGAATTCCAAGGATGGCCAATGGTTCTGGCTTTTCGCCACCAGACCGTCAAACAATTCAGTCGTTGTGATGCGCTGGTTGGGTTCAAACTGCGCGCCCTCGCCCAGATTGACCAGACCATTCGGTTCCTCGGCACCCGCCGCCACCACACCACGCGGGCGGTGATACTTGAACGACCGGCCCACCAGCATCTGGTCATTGGCCAAGAGCGCCGAGGCCAAAGTATCCCCCGCAAAGCCGCGTAAGCGTTTGCCGTTGAAGGTAAAATGGACGGGTTTATTCTTGTCGATCAGACGTCCCAAGCGGGCCAGACGCGTGCTCATGCGAAATCCCCCCATGTCCAGCCGGGGCGCTTGGCACTGATCCTGTCGCGGATATCCTGCGGCGGTTCCGTTGTCTGGGCGGGATAGGTGCCAAACACCTCTAACGTCGCGGTGCAACGCGCGGCGAGGAACCATTTCCCGCAGCCATAAACATGCCGCCAGCGTTCAAAATGCACTCCTTTGGGGTTTTCGCGCATGAATAGGTAATCCTCGAACTGATCATCCGTAGACCCCGGACCATGCCGTTTCAGATGCGCCTGCCCGCCTGCATACAGATCGGTTTCATCGGCATCGACGCCGCAATAGGGGCAGTGCAGGATCAGCATGGGTAAGCCTTTGAACAGGATGCAAAAAAGGCGGACGCATTGCTGCGCCCGCCTGTCAGACAGTGAAAGTAGGCTGGGTTACTCGACAGGAGCCGGTTCGGCTGGAGCCGCTGGGTCAGCGTCAATGCCCATGCCGGGTTCAGCAGGTGCAGGCGCCGCTGGATCAGTCGGTGCCATCGTGTCGGATTGCGCTGGGGCGCTGGTGTCATCAACCGGCGTTGTTGCATCAGGCGCGTCGCCGCCCGAGAACATGAATACCAGAAGGATGACCGCAACCACGGCGACGGCCGCCCAGACCCACATCGGCGTGCCAGTGCGGGCAGCGGGTGGGGGTGTATGTAGCGGGTCGCGTTGGTTGAGCGGATCCTGCGGGCGTTGTGGATCATATGACATGATAAAACCTTTTCTGTTGGTTGCGCTATCTGCCCAAACAACACGGCGCGACGCGAATTGGTTCCTGTCTGCTGGTCTGATCGGCAATGGATAGCCGATTTATGCGCTTGCGATGCGCTATCCTTGGCCGATTTGGCCCTGCAGCTTAGCAGCACCATCAATGCGCTACCTTTGACTACATGCAAATTGCTACGCTTCTCGTTAGTGCTATGCTGCATGTCGCGTATGGTTAACATGCGTAAATCTCAGCAAAATTCGCGGATGAACTCCGGTCAAAAGATGACAGACTGTTTTTCAAAGCGCTAAGCTCCGCTTGCCAGATGCACGTATTTCTAAAGCCTTCGCAGGGAAATCATTACCAAAGTGCTCTCGTGCTTTAGCCAAGTATTCGTTCGTTACGTCAAATACCGTCTTTCTATCTTCTTCGACCATTTCAATAATTCCCGCCACAAGTACGTTGAGCCGCCCAATCTTGATTTTAGAAATTTTACGCGCTTTGCCAGAGAGGGTGTACCCAACGTTCGTTCCGTCCAAATCACCAATTTTTGCATTCCGTTCCAGAAAGTCATCGTGCTCACGTCGCAGCAAATTGTATTCCGCGATAATCACATTCAAGTTTCTTGCGCGGTGTTGTATTTCCTGAATAGCGGCTGGTAGTTCGCCGTCACCTGTCGCTAGAAACAGCATTTCGTGCGGCGTGACGAGATCAATTTCGTTCATTGCGCCGATTAACGGTCGTAAAATTGATGCAGGTTCGAGGGTTACTCCGCCTTTAGTTGCACCCTCAAACTCGCGATCAATGTGCTTAGCTATATTTTCAATTGAGTTGATCGTCATCATAAGCTTGTTCAAGCCAACAAACGCTTGGAGCGCCGCCTCACTTTTTGCTGCCCGGCCCTTCCGCTTACTTTCAATAAGAAGTCCAAGGCTCAATATGACCACAGAACTAACTAGTGATATAGCGCCGCCCACCAAAACAGGAACGAGTGACGACCCCTCCATCAATGCGCCACCCCCGCCGCCACGCTTTCATCGATGAACTTCCCTTCCCGGAACCGGAACATCGAAAATTCATCCGTCAGCGGCGACGCGCCCTTGGCCATCAGCTCGGCCATGGCCCAGCCGGAACCGGGGATTGCCTTGAACCCGCCGGTGCCCCAGCCGCAATTGACAAAGACACCCTCCACCGGCGTTTTCGACAGAATGGGCGAGCGGTCGCCAGTGATATCCACGATCCCGCCCCATTGGCGCAGCATTTTCAGCCGCGCGATCATCGGGAAGGTTTCGATCAGCGCGCGGATTGTTTCCTCGATATGGTGGAACGACCCGCGCTGGGTGTAGTTATTGTAACCATCGGTGCCGCCGCCAATCACCATCTCGCCTTTGTCGGATTGGGACATATAGCCATGCACGGTATTGGCCATCACGACGACATCCATGCAGGGTTTGATCGGCTCGCTGACCAGCGCCTGTAGGGCCACAGATTCAATCGGCAGCCGGAAACCGGCCATTTGCGCCAGCACACCGGAATGGCCGGCCACCACCAGCCCCAGCTTGTCGCAATCAATCGGGCCTTTGGTGGTATCGACACCCACGACACGCGCGCCGTCGCGGCGCACGGCTGTCACCTCGCATTGCTGGATCACATGCATGCCCATGTCGGAACAGGCCCGCGCATAGCCCCAGGCCACAGCATCATGCCTCGCCGTGCCACCGCGCGCCTGCCAGAGGCCGCCGAGCACCGGGTAACGCGGCCCGTCGATATTCATGATCGGGCAAAGTTCCTTGACGCGGTCCGGGCCGATCCATTCGGTTTTGACACCCTGCAACGCATTGGCATGGGCGGTGCGTTTGTATCCCCGCACCTCATGCTGGGTTTGCGCCAGCATGATCACCCCGCGCGGGCTGAACATGACGTTATAGTTCAGGTCCTGCGACATCGTCTCATAAAGGCTGCGCGATTTTTCATAGATCGCGGCAGAGGGATCTTGCAGGTAATTCGAGCGGATGATCGTTGTGTTCCGGCCTGTATTGCCGCCACCCAGCCAGCCTTTTTCGAGGATCGCGACATTGGTGATGCCGAAATTCTTACCCAGATAATAGGCTGTCGCCAGACCATGCCCGCCTGCGCCGACGATGATCACATCATATTTCGCCTTTGGCGCGGGATTGGCCCAGGCGCGGGTCCAGCCACTGTGTTGGCGGAAGGCTTCACGCGCAATGGCAAAGGCGGAATATCGGTTTTTCACACAAAAGATTCCCTGGCTGGTCCTTGCCCCTGTCTGGACCTTTCGCAGCGGCAAAAGGATATCGTCAGCGGCGTCTGACCGGCAATTTACGACATCATCGCCAGACAGTGAATGGTCACCGGGTCGCAGGGCCTTTTCACCCTCGCCATGGGCGGTTATGTCGGGGCCAGGAAATGTGAGGCATTATGGTTTTCTGGATTGTGATCTGTCTGCTGACGCTGGCTGTGGCCGGGATTATCGCCGTGCCTTTGCTGCGCGCGCCTGAGGTGGCCGAGGGCAATCCAGATATCGACCTATACCGCGCGCAACTGGCCGAAATTGACCGCGATCTGGAACGCAACCTGCTGGACCCGTCCGAGGCCGAACAATCCCGCAATGAAATCGCCCGCCGCTTGCTGGCCGCCAGCAAGACGGCAGATGCGCCGGTCGGGGCCTATAAACAGCAAGGCGTGATCGCCCTGCTGGTGCTGGTGGTGATCGCGGCCGTGGCCTTTACCGTCTATGATCGCATCGGCGCACCCGGATACGGTGATGTGCCGTTGCAGGCGCGGCTTGCTGCCTCGGACCAGATGCGCGCCAACCGCCCCGCACAGGCGATGCTGCAACAGGTCGCCCCGCCGCCCCCTGCCGTTGATCTGCCCGACGAATATGTCGCCGCCATCGACCGGCTGCGCGAGATTGCGCCCACCCGCCCCGACGATCTGGAAGCCTGGTCGCGGCTTGCGTTTCACGAGGTGGAACTGCGCAATTACGCAGGTGCCGCTGCGGCGCAGGAACGGGTCATCGCGATCATCGGCGATGAGGTCGCGGTAACCGACCTGACCCGCCTGCTTGATCTGCAAGTCGTGGCCGCCGGTGGCCTCGTCTCGCCCGAGGCGGAGGAGCTGGTCCGCCGGATCCTCGCCATGGACGAGGGAAATATCGCCGCGCGCTATTATCTGGGGCTGCTTTACGACCAAACCGACCGGCCCGATCTGGCCTATCGCCTGTGGCGCGATATCGCGGAAAATGGCGATCCGGAGACGTTCCACACCGCCTCTGCCCGCCAAATGATCGAGGATGCGGCGTTTCGCGCCGGTATTGACTACAGTCTGCCAGCGATGCGCGGCCCCTCTGCTGCCGAGATTGAGAACGCACAGGATATGTCGCCCGAGGATCGCGAGGCGATGATCGGCGGCATGGTCGCTGGGCTGGCCGACAGGCTCGCCAATGATGGCGGCACCGCCGCCGATTGGGCGCGGTTGATCACCGGCTATGGCGTGCTGGGCAATCTGGACGATGCCCGCGTCGTCTGGGTCGAAGGGCGCGAGGTTTTCGGTGCCGATCCTGCGGCGCTGGAGGTGATTACCGAGGCGGCGCAGGGCGCGGGGCTGATCGAATGATCCTTGAAACGCCGCAGGAATTCGCCGCCGCCTTGCCAAGGGCGGGTGCGATTGCCGGGCTTGATCTGGGCACTGTGACCATCGGCGTCGCGGTCTCTGACGGCTTGCGCAGCGTTTCGACACCGCTGGAGACGATCCGGCGCAAGAAATTCACCCTCGACGCCGCCCGGCTGTTTGAGATCACGACGCACCGGTTGATCGTGGGCCTTGTGCTGGGCCTGCCGCGCAATATGGACGGATCGGAAGGGCCGCGCTGTCAGGCGACCCGCGCCTTTGCCCGCAATCTGGAAAAACTGACGCCGCTGCCGATCACCTTTTGGGACGAACGGCTGTCGACGGTGGCCGCCGAACGCTCGCTTCTGGAGTCGGATACGTCCCGCAAACGTCGCGCAGAACTGATCGACAATGTCGCCGCAGGCTATATTCTGCAAGGCATGCTGGACCGGCTGCAGCATCTGGAGCGTCACACATGAGCAAACCCGACCCAAGCGACCAGATCTGGAAACGCGCCGAGATCGACAGCCCCTGCACCAAGGTCTGCGTGATCCAACCAGAGACACGGCTGTGTACGGGCTGTCTGCGGAGTATTGACGAGATCACCGCATGGTCGCGCATGACGCCAGAGGCGCGCAAAGCGGTGATGGCGGAACTGCCGGGGCGGCAGATCGCGAAACGGCGCGGGGGGCGTGCGGGAAGGGTGAAGTAAGGGCTAGTCACGGATGACCCAAATACCCACTTTGACGACTGATCGCCTGACACTGCGCCCGATGGATGCGCAGGACTGGGATGCATATTTTCGCCTGATGTCCTCGGATCGCGCCATCTATATGGGCGGTCCGTTCCAGGTTGCCACCGCTTGGGGCATGTTCTGCGCCGATCACGCGCAATGGCATTTCTACGGCTGCGGCGCGCTTATGATCACTGACAGCGCCAGCGGCGCATGTCTCGGGCAGGTCGGCATCAACGCCGGGCCGCTATTCCCTGAGCATGAACTGGGCTGGTTTCTGTATCTGCAAGCGGAAGGGCATGGTTATGCATATGAGGCTGCACTGGTCTTGCGGGACTGGGGCCGGAATGCCAGAGGCCTTGGCACATTGGTCAGCTATGTCGATCCGGACAATGTAAGGTCAGCGCGGCTGGCAGAAAGGCTCGGGGCGACTTTGGATAGCCACGCCGCCCGGCCTGACCCGACAGATCTGGTATATCGCCATTTTGGGTAAGCTAACTCACGCCCCCCGTGGAAACACAAAACACCGATCCCGCCGGATCATGATCCAGAGCGGCGTGCCGGGTTTGGGCAAAAACACCGATGGCACCGAGGCGCGCAGGATTGAGCCGTCGAAATCCATCCGGAACTCCACCAAGCTCGACGCGCCGATAAACCGCGCCCTTTGCACCACGCCGCGCGCGGCGGTGCCGTCTTGTGGCGTCGGGTTCGGGCCGCGCCCGGCGCGGTCGAAGTCGATTTTCAGATGCTGGGGCCGGATCACGATATCCACCTCAGTCCCGTCCGGCACCCCGGGGGCAAGGAATTGACCAAAGGGCGTATCGGTCAA
Source organism: Yoonia sp. 67-2 (assembly GCF_035117555.1). Taxonomy (NCBI): domain Bacteria; kingdom Pseudomonadati; phylum Pseudomonadota; class Alphaproteobacteria; order Rhodobacterales; family Paracoccaceae; genus Yoonia; species Yoonia sp. 67-2. Next base: position 247,395 of record NZ_JAYKPK010000001.1, on the reverse strand, counting down.
AGCGCCCTGAACTTTGCCCTTGATCACATTGATATCGCTGAAAAACCCTGCCGCCTGTAAATCTTTGGGTGCGTTGTAGATGTTATAGGGCGATCCGCGCTGCACGATCCGCCCGTCGCGCATCAGGGCGATTTCATCGGCCATACGCAGGGCCTCATGCGGCTCATGGGTCACCAGCAAAACGGCGGTACCTTCGCTTTTCAATATCTCCAGCGTCTCGTCGCGGATATCGTCGCGCAGCCGGTCATCAAGGCCGGAAAAAGGCTCATCCATCAGCATGATCCGGGGTTTGGGCGCCAAGGCGCGGGCCAGGGCCACGCGCTGCTGTTCGCCGCCCGATAATTGATGGGGATAATCATGCAGATAGCGCAGCATGCCGACCTTGGTCAAAAGATCGGTGACCCGCCCGTCATCGCGGCGGCCGCGCAGGCCAAAGCCCACGTTCTGCGCCACGGTCAAATGCGGGAACAAGGCGAAATCCTGAAACATCAGCCCGATAGAGCGGCCTTCGGGCGGGACCCTATCCACCGTGTCGCAAATCAGGTTGCCATCGACATGGATCGTGCCACTATCCTGCATATCCACACCCGCGATGATCCGCAACGTCGTGGATTTGCCGCAGCCGGATGGGCCGAGCAGGCAGGTCACCTGCCCCGGCATCACATTCAGGCTGACATCATCGACCACGCGGCGACCGGCATAGGTCTTGACCAGATGGCTGACGGCAAGGCGGGGCACGGACATGAGCAATCCCTGAGCGAATTCATTGGGTATTGGCGACCTAACAATCCCGCGCCCGCACCGCAAGGGTCAGATCGTGGCGTTGATCGCCCCGCCATCCAGCACGATATTCTGCCCGACGATGAAACCCGCATGCTGGCTGCACAGGAAGGCGCACATCGCGCCGAATTCCGCTGCCGTGCCATAACGCCGCGCGGGGATCGTCGCCTCGCGCTGTGCTTTGGCCGTGGCCATATCGATGCCCTGCGCCTTGGACACGCCGGTATCAAGGCTGATCGCGCGGTCGGTCGCATGGATGCCGGGCAGCATATTGTTGATCGTCACCCCATGCTGCGCCACCTGCCGCGAGGTGCCCGCGACATAGCCGGTCAAACCGGCACGGGCCGCATTAGACAGGCCCAGCTGCGGGATCGGTGATTTGACGGAACCAGAGGTGATATTGACCACCCGGCCCCAGCCATTGTCGATCATGCCGGGTAGCAGCGCCTTCATCAGCGCGATCGGGGCCAGCATATTGGCATCCAAGGCTTTGATGAAATCATCGCGGTCCCAGTCGGACCACAGGCCGGGGGGCGGGCCGCCCGCGTTATTGACAAGGATATCCACCGCCCCCGCACCCTCCAGCAACCGCGCGCGGCCATCTTCTGTCGCGACATCGGCGGCGACGGTGGTGACCTCGACGCCGAATGTGCTGCGGATCTCGGCGGCGGTTGCCTCCAGCGCCTCTGCCCCGCGCGCGTTCAGCACCAGATTGACGCCCGCTGCCGCCAAAGCCTCGGCGCAGCCGCGCCCCAGCCCCTTCGAGGATGCGCAGACCAGCGCCGTTTTGCCTGAAATTCCCAGATCCATCTTATATCTCTCCCTTATTTGCCCCAGACCTAGCATCGCTCCCCGGCTGGGGCAATCGGCGGCAATGTCTTGATTTTGCGCTACCCGAATGCACGCAGGCCGTGTATGGAATGCCGCATGACCAGTGCAAATGTGACGATTGATGTGTTCCGCGCGGCAGATATGCGCGTTGTCGACGGTGTTTTGATCGGCGAAACGCTCAGTTTCGCGGATGAGCTGGTGATGGATGATGTCTATGCCTTGTCCGCCACAGCAATTGTGCAACCGCTGCACCTTGTCATCACCGAAACCGGGCTTCATCGCAGTGCGGACGCGCAGAACGCCGTGCATCTGGATTGCTGTCTCACCCTGATGGCCAGTGACGGCAGCACCCATGACGCGCTGGTGCTGGTCGAAGCGGCTGAAGGGCTGGTGGCCGCGGTCTATCTGATGGCTTTGGGTGATATCGTCGCTGACCAACGTTACCGGCTGGTGGGCGTGACCCGCCAAACCGCGACGCGGCGCTTTGCCGAAGCCTCGGCCGGGTCCTTTGCGCGCGGCACAAGGATCACCATGGCCGACGGGCAGATGCAGCCGGTTGAGGCGCTGTCGTCCGGCGATCTGATCCTGACGCGCGATGCGGGCAAGCAACCGCTTCGTCAGATCGCGCAGGCGACCGTGCGGGCGACGGGTGATTTTGCGCCGGTGGTCATCACCAAGGGGACGTTGCACAATGATCAGGATCTTGTGCTGCGGCCCGATCACCGGGTTTTTGTTTATCAACGCCGCGATCTGATCGGCGCGGGCCGTGCCGCCGTGCTGGTCAAGGCGCGCCATCTGGTTGATGGGCAGCGGGTTTTGCGCCGTCCGGGCGGGTTTGTGGATTATTTCCAGCTGATTTTCGATGATCACCAGATCATCTATGCCGAAGGGATCGCCGCGGAATCGCATCTGGTCGATGCGCGCACGCAAAATGCTCTGCCCGCTGATCACCGTGGATCACCGCACAGGCACCGGCCACATATGGATTACGAGGTCGCGCATCTGCTTGTCGATCCGCAGCAGGCGGCAGAAGTGTTGCGCCGCGCCTCAACCACCTGAATCTTGCTGTTGGGCGACAAAAGCCCCGTCGAAAATGTCATTTTCATTGCCCTGACGCAAAACGCCGGAATAGATCACCCCCGCCATGGCGGTGCCGCTGGTGCCGTAAAAATCACCTGCGATCCGCGCGGTGACGTCATTGCTTTGCGCGCCTTGCACCAAGGTGCCCGCCAATCTGGCATCGAACTGGTAATCCCGCGCTGTGCGCGCATCGGCGACCAAGGTGCCGTCGCTGATCGTCAACTGCCCCGCAAGGTTGCCCGCTGGCCCCTGCAAGCCGGTGATCGTTCCGGTCAGCGGATCTGCCGCACCGCCGAAGGTGACATTGACCGTCAGATCACCTTGATAGGGCTGCGGCGTCGTCAGATCCAGCGGCAGATCAAGCTGTGCCTTGCCGTGATAAACCGCCGTCCCACTGGCCGGCAAAGCCGCGGCAAAAGTCTGGCCTTGTGCGATGACCTGCGCGCGCAAGGCGTCGAACCCCAGCGGTGGCGCCGCTTCGCGCGAACCCGCTTTCGGCCCGCCCGCACAGGCCGCAAGACAGAACATGATGGCGATACAGCGGATCATGCGGTGATCATGCCCTGATTTGGTTAATATGTAGTTAAGGCACCTGCACCGCAGGCGTTTTGGCCACGATCAGCATTGTGCCGCCAGCAGCCTCGCCGTTGCGCAGGACCTGCGTGTCCAGATCCACCCCTGATATCGCGCGGATCGGATCGCCCAGAAACGTAGCCTCGATCCGGCCGGTGACGGCCAGTTGCTGGCCTGCCCCGGACAAGGAACCTGCATAGTCCAGCAGCAGGTCGCGCCGCACCGATCCGGCAGAAAGGCTCAGCACACCGGCATAATCAGCGACCTGGCCATCCGGTCCGGTCCCGAAAAAACCTCTGACGTCACCACTGACCTGCTGCGTGCCAAAGTCCACATCCACCCGCGCATCACCGAACAGGGTGAATACTGGCGCCCCCTCAACACGCAGGCTGCCAAAGCCTGTAAAAGCCGCCGTACCTTGCATCGGCAGATCGGCGGTCGTCGGGACCAGACCGGCACGACCGCTACCCGAGCCGCCCAGAACCTCGATTTTCAGCGCCTCATAGCCGTCCAGCCGGGCGATCCTTGGGTCCGGCGGCGGAAGCTGCGGGACCGGCGGCGGGCCGATGACCACGGGACCATCATCACCGCCCCCACTCGGCCCACTGCTATTGCCGCCGCCACCGCCGCAGGCCGCCAGAAGCAGATAAAACACGACGGCCCATCCTGCCCGGATCATCACGCACCTCCTTTCCAAGCATTGATAAAGGCCAATCGCAAATCTTGCGTTAACAGCGGCGCGCACATTGCCCTTTTGTTGCGAAGGCAATAAAGCCTGTTGCCATGACAAATCGCCCGCAACTCCCCGCTGAAATTGCCCGCCGTCGCACCTTTGCGATCATCTCGCACCCGGATGCGGGCAAGACGACGCTGACCGAAAAATTCCTGCTTTATGGCGGCGCGATCCAGATGGCCGGACAGGTCCGCGCCAAGGGCGAGGCGCGGCGCACGCGGTCGGACTTCATGCAGATGGAAAAGGATCGCGGGATTTCTGTGTCCGCTTCCGCCATGTCGTTCGATTTTGGCAAATACCGGTTCAATCTGGTCGACACGCCGGGTCACTCGGATTTTTCTGAAGATACCTATCGCACGCTGACCGCCGTCGATGCCGCCGTGATGGTGATCGATGGCGCCAAAGGCGTCGAAAGCCAGACCCGCAAATTGTTCGAGGTCTGCCGGTTGCGCGACCTGCCGATCTTGACCTTTTGCAACAAAATGGACCGCGAAAGCCGCGACACATTCGATATTATTGACGAAATTCAGGAAAACCTTGCGATTGACGTGACCCCCGCGTCCTGGCCCATCGGCGTCGGGCGCGATTTCATCGGCTGCTACGATATCCTGCGCGACCGGCTGGAACTGATGGACCGTGCGGATCGCAACAAGGTCGCGGATAGTATTCAGATCAACGGGTTGGATGACCCCAAACTGGCCGAACATGTGCCTGCCGATCTGCTCGCCAAATTCCGTGAAGAGATCGAGATGGCCAAGGCACTCCTGCCCAAACTCGACCCTGAAAGCGTGCTGAACGGGTCGATGACGCCGATCTGGTTCGGCTCGGCGATGAACAGCTTTGGCGTCAAGGAATTGATGGACGGTCTGGCGACCTATGGTCCCGAACCGCAGATCCAATCGGCGCAGCCGCGCAATGTCGCCCCCGAAGAAACTGCCGTCACTGGTTTCGTGTTCAAGGTGCAGGCCAATATGGACCCCAAACACCGCGACCGGGTGGCCTTTGTCCGGCTTGCCTCGGGCCATTTTGAACGCGGCATGAAACTGACCCATGTGCGCAGCAAAAAGATCATGGCGATTTCCAACCCCGTCCTGTTCCTTGCCGCTGACCGCGAATTGGCAGAAGAGGCCTGGGCGGGCGATATCATCGGCATCCCCAACCACGGGCAATTGCGCATCGGCGATACGCTGACCGAGGGCGAGGCGATCCGCGTCACCGGCATCCCGTCTTTCGCGCCCGAATTGCTGCAATCCTGCCGCGCGGGCGACCCGATGAAGGCCAAGCATCTGGAAAAAGCCCTGATGCAATTCGCCGAAGAAGGCGCTGCCAAAGTGTTCAAGCCCAGTTTCGGGTCGGGTTTCATCGTCGGTGTGGTCGGTGCCCTGCAATTCGAGGTGTTGGCGAGCCGGATCGAGTTGGAATACGGCCTGCCGGTGCGGTTTGAAGGATCACAATTCACCTCGGCCCGCTGGGTTGCGGGGGAAAAGGCAGCGGTCGATGCTTTTGTCGCGGCAAATAAACAGCATATCGCGACGGATAATGACGGCGATGTGGTGTTCCTGACCCGGCTGCAATGGGATATTGACCGGGTCGGCCGCGATTATCCGGGCATCACCCTGACCGCGACAAAGGAAATGATGGTTTGACCGGCAGGCCCGGTCGGATCAAAGTCAGGTCCAGACAGACACTGGCGGCATAAGCGTGACCGACGACACCCAGACCTATCCCGGCGGGATCGCCGCCTTGCTGCCCGCCTATCAGAAACGGCGGGCGCTGCTGACGGGTGAGGATCTGCCACCTTTCGAGGTAGATTTCAAAGCATTGGCGCAGATCACCTTGCCGCCGCAGGTGCTGCCGCGACCGGATGGGCTGACGCGGGTGGAAAAGAAACGGCATATGCTGCTGGGCGAACTGGCCGGGCAAAGCGAGTTGGCGATGCTGCATGGCATGCTGGTGTCGCATCTGCGCAAACACAGCTATCCGGGTCATGCGCCGGCGCTGTTCCTGCGGCTGTGGGCGGAAGAGGAAGATTGGTTGCTCGCACAGCTGCCGACACGCTGGTTGATCTCTGCCGTGATCACCTTTGCCGATCATGGTGTGACAGAGAGGGACAGGCGGATTGGCCAATCGTTCAACCTGTTGTTTTCACTGATGAAGATTTACGAGGCCGAACGCGCCTTTTCCGGCCTGCCGCCGCAGAAACCATTCCGCATCCGCGACCGCAATAAATCGCCCTTGCCGATGGGGATGCAGGATTTCTCGATCCTGCAAGGCGATCTGGAGGCGCATCTGCTGGCCCCCTTGTGGCGCGATGCTGGGGATGCCCCTGCCGCAGGCCGGTTGGCGCGGCATCTGCTGGACCTGCTTGACCGCGATGATGGCACTGTCTTTCGCCGCCTCGCCCTGATGCGCAACGTTGCGCAAAAGCTGCATAATTGAGCCATAGCTTGACGATCGGACGCATTTCCGTTACCCGCTATCCAGCGCCTTTTACAGGCCACGACGCCGGGACGCCGGAACATTGCGTCCTTATTCAACTTGCGGACCGATCCGCAAACACAGGACGCATATGACCAAATTCTCTGATATGAACCTTGACGCCAAGGTTCTGAAGGCTGTCGCCGAAACCGGCTACGATACCCCTACCCCGATTCAGGAAGGCGCGATCCCGCCCGCCCTTGAAGGCCGCGACGTTCTGGGCATCGCCCAGACCGGCACCGGCAAGACCGCTGCCTTTACCTTGCCAATGATCACGCTCTTGGGCCGTGGCCGCGCGCGCGCGCGGATGCCGCGGTCTTTGGTGCTGGCCCCGACGCGCGAACTGGCCGCACAGGTTGCTGAAAACTTTGACGCTTACGCCAAATATACCAAGCTGACCAAAGCCTTGCTGATCGGCGGCACCTCGTTCAAGGATCAGGACCAGTTGATCGACAAAGGTGTCGATGTGCTGATCGCGACGCCGGGCCGGTTGCTGGACCATCTGGAGCGTGGCAAGCTGATCCTGACCGATGTGAAAATCATGGTGGTGGATGAGGCGGATCGCATGCTCGACATGGGCTTCATCCCCGATATCGAGGAAATCTTCAAACGCACGCCGTTCACCCGCCAGACGCTGTTTTTCAGCGCAACCATGGCACCGGAAATCGAGCGGATCACCAACACCTTCCTGTCGAACCCGGCAAAGGTCGAGGTCGCCCGCGCGGCAACGACCAATGTGAACATCAAGCAAGGCGTGGTGATCTTCAAAGCCAGCACCAAGACCAAAGAGGCCGCCGAAAAACGCGCCCTGCTGCGCGCGCTGATCAATGCCGAAGGTGACGCCTGTTCCAACGCGATCATCTTTTGCAACCGCAAGGCCGATGTCGATACGGTCGCCAAGTCGTTGAATAAATACGGCTATGACGCCGCCCCGATCCATGGCGATCTGGAACAAAGCCACCGCACCCGCACGCTGGAATCCTTCCGTGACAACAAGCTGCGGTTCCTTGTGGCCTCCGATGTCGCCGCGCGCGGCCTTGATATCCCCGCCGTGACCCATGTGTTCAACTTCGACGTCCCCAGCCATGCTGAGGATTATGTCCACCGGATTGGCCGGACCGGGCGCGCTGGCCGGTCGGGTGTCGCGATCATGATCTGCGCGGGCCGCGATGAGAAAAACCTCGAAGATGTCGAACGGCTGGTGCAAAACCCGATCCCGCGGTTGGAGAACCCGCTGGGTGTGACGGCCCCAGTCGCCGAGGAGGCAGCACCGACTGAGGAAGCACCAAAGCGCACCCGCAGCCGCAGCCGCCGCAATCCGGCGAAAGAAGCCCCTGCCCCGGCAGCGGAAGTCGCCGAAGCGCTGGTCGAAACAATGGTGGAAAAGCCCGCCGAACAGCCGCAGGAGCGCGCCCCGCGTCCAGCGCGCGAGCCGCAAAAGCCGCGTGAGGAACAGCCGCGTCCCCACCAGCACAGCCGCAACAATGACCGCCGTGACAACGGGCCGCGCATTGTCGGGATGGGTGATGACACGCCCAGCTTTATCGCGAAAAGCTTTGAAGAACGCGCCAAGGGTTGATCATATGTCGGGGTGAACCCCGACCTACAAAAAAGGCCCCTGCGAAAGCGGGGGCCTTTTTGCATGCCGTAGGTCGGGGTTCACCCCGACCCACCCGAAAACTTACGCCAAGCGGCTGATGATCACGATGACTTCGGGCTTTTTGCCGATCTCACCCTGCGCCGATCTGCGCGCGATCATCTTGAGCTCTTTATCGAGCTTTTCATCATCGGCGAGCGTTTTGGGATGCGCGCGGCCCAGGAACTGGCCCAGATCCTCTTCCACCACATCGACCAAAGGCACGTTGTTGCGGCCAATCTCGGGGAGGCCCGAGGTTTCGACCCAGGGATCGCCCAAAACTTCGTCATTTTCGTCGATGATCACGGTGACGATCATCTGCCCGTTCAGCGCCATGCGGATACGGTCACGCACCACACCGTCGAGCGCGCCGATCTGCACGGAGCCGTCCAGATAGGTCCGGCCGGTTTCGATATATTCTGCGACCTTGGGCCGGTTGCCCGACAGATCCACCATCATGCCATTCACGGCGACGATGCCGGTCATGCCATTCGCCTCGGCCAGTTTGGCATGGGCGCGCAGGTGGCGGTGTTCGCCATGCATCGGGATCAGGATCTGCGCCTTCACGATCTCATGCATCCGCACCAGATCGGGGCGGTTCGCGTGGCCGGAGACGTGGTATTTGCCACCTTCGTCATCGACGATATCAACACCCAGTTCGGACAGCTGGTTCATGATCTTGATCACGCCGCGTTCATTGCCGGGGATGGTTTTCGACGAAAACAGGAAAGTATCGCCTTCCTTCAGCTTCATCCCCAGATAGGACCCCTGCGCCAATTGCGCCGATGCCGCGCGGCGTTCGCCCTGCGACCCTGTGACCAGCAACATCAGGTTCTGACGCGGCAGCGACAAAGCATCCTCGACCGAGACCACCGTCGGGAAATCTTCCAACAAACCTTCGTTCTTGGCCGCCTCGACCATGGCGCGCATTGCCCGGCCCAAGAGCACGACCGACCGGCCCGCATCCCGCGCCGCTGTCGCCAGCGTCTGCAAACGTGCGACGTTGGAGGCGAAAGTCGTCGCCACCACCATGCCATTGGCATTGCGCATCATCTCGGTGATCGCCGGGGTCAGCGTGCTTTCCGACCGGCCCGCATGCTGGGAAAACACATTCGTGCTGTCACAGATCAGGGCTTTGACGCCGGGTTTGGACACTTCCTGCCACAGGGCTTCGTTCCACGGATCACCCACGATGGGGTTCTCATCGATCTTGAAATCGCCAGTGTGGATCAGACGGCCTTCGGGCGTGTCGATCAGCAGACCGGCACTTTCAGGGATCGAATGGCTGATCGGCAGATAGGAGACCTTGAACGGCCCGCAGGTGATCACATGCGGGTAAGGGTCCACGACAGTGACGGTCTTGGGCGATGCGCCATGTTCTTCCAGCTTGCGCCGGGCGATATTGGCGGTGAAGGGGCGCGCATAGACCGGCGCGCCAAGTTGCTGCCAGTAATGGCCGACACCGCCGACATGGTCTTCATGCGCATGGGTGATGAAAATCCCATCGATCTGGTTACGCCGGGCTTTCAGCCAGGCGATATCGGGCAGGATGATATCCACGCCCGGTGTCGTATCCATATCGGGAAAGGCGATGCCCAGATCAACGACGATCAGCCGTTCATTGCCCACCGGGCCATAGCCGTAAACATAGCAGTTCATGCCGATTTCACCGGCACCCCCAAGCGGGAGATAAATCAATCGGCTGTTAGCCTTCGCGCTGCTCATAAATTGTCCTTGTTATATTGGTGAATCACGGTCAACCCGTGCATTGTCAGATCATCTTCAAACGCGTCGAACAGGGTTTCGGTCTGTTGAAACAAGGCCGCAAGGCCCCCGGTTGCGATCACTGGCATGTCACTGCCGCGTTCTGCTTTGATTCTTGCGCATATCTCACGGACCAGACCGATGTAACCCCAAAAGATGCCCGATTGCATACAGGCCACGGTGTTCGATCCGACCACGGATTGCGGTTTGGAAATATCGACATGCGGCAGCGCGGCGGCAGCGCTGTGCAAGGCCTCAAGGCTCAGGTTGACGCCCGGCGCGATGACGCCACCGACATAGGCGCCGTCGCTTTCGACCACGTCAAAGGTGGTCGCCGTGCCGAAATCCACCACGATCAGATTGCCGCCATGCCGGTCAAAAGCACCTGCCGTATTGACCAGCCGGTCCGGCCCGACCTGCGTGCCGATATCGACGCGCGGTGGCACGGGCAGCGCGCAATCGGGTTTGCCCACGACCAAAGGGCGGCAATTATAATAGCGGTCCGCCAAGACCCGCAGATTGAACACGACGCGCGGCACGGTGGAGCTGATGATCATCTCATCAATCACCACATCCAGATGCTGCAACCGCATCAGCGTGCTGAGCCAGACGTAATACTGATCCGCCGTGCGCTGCCATTCGGTGCTGGTGCGCCATGTGCCGATAAAGCTGGTGCCGTCCCAGATCGAAAACACCGTATTGGTGTTGCCGCAATCAATGGCCAGAAGCATGTGCCATCCTCCCCCTTCAGAAAAACACATCCGCGGCAGAGATCGCGCGCGGGCCAGTGCCGGAGATCAAAACCAGATTGCCGTCTTCATCGATACTGTCGAAAATCCCGCTGATCTCTTCGCGCATGGTCCGCGCGGTGATCATCTCACCCAGCCTTGCGGCATGGCTCAGCCAATCCTGCCGGATGCGGGCAAACCCCAGTTCCTTGAGCTTGGCTTCCTGCGTGGCATAGGCATTGGCCAGCGTGGCGAGGAAATCACCCGGTGCCACCTCCCAGCCGCCCGCCGCCATCAGGCTGGTGGGGGCAAAGGCCGCGTCGGTCACATTGTCAGGTACATGGCGCAGGTTGACGCCGATGCCGATGGAGAGCCAGTCGATGTAAGGTCCCTGCCCGCTGCTTTCGAGCAGAATGCCCGCGACCTTGCCACCCGAGAGCAGCACATCATTGGGCCATTTCAGCGCCAGCTTTTCGGCAGGCACATAGATCGCGAGTGCGGCGAAAAGCGCATTTGCGGCCAGAAACGACCGCCGTGCCGCCTCTGCCGCTGTGGCGTCGGGTTTGAAGATCAAGGTCGCGTTCAAATTGCCCGCAGGCGTTTGCCAGACCTTGCCGCGCCTGCCGCGTGCGGCGGTCTGGGCATGCGCCATGATCCATGTCGGCTGGTCGATCAGGGCCGCACGGCGCGCGGCCTCTGCCATTGTGCTGTCGACCTCGTCCAGCACAATGCGGCCATAGCCTTCCGGCCAGTGCCCATGTCCTGTCCGGTCAGTTGACAAGCGTCGCAGCCGCAGCAGCGGCCATCGGGTCCAACCCGAACAGGTTGACACCGGGGATCCACGCCAGCCCGATGATCGCGCCAGTCACCACGGCTGTCACCCACAAAACGGGCGGCGTGCGGCCATCGAGCGCTTGGCTGTCTTCACCGAAATACATGTAATAGACGATGCGCAGATAGTAAAACGCGCTGATGACCGAGGCGATCACACCGGCAACCGCCAGCCAGGCCAGCCCACCCTGATAGGCCGCCAGCAGCACCGCATATTTGCCGAAGAACCCCAGCATCGGCGGCACGCCGGCAAGGCTGAACATCATCACCAGCATCACCAAGGCCAAAAGCGGCTGGCGCTTGGCATAGGATTTCAGCGCGGTGATGTCTGTAACAGGGCGTCCGTCTTTTTCCATCGTCAGGATCAGGGCGAAAGTGCCGATATTCATCGTCACATAGATCACCACATAGACCAGCATCGCCTGCACACCGCCGACCGTGCCAGCGGCCAGACCCATCAGCGCGAACCCCATATGCGAGATTGATGAATAGGCCATCAGCCGTTTGATATTGTTCTGCCCGATGGCGGCAATGGCACCAAGGAACATAGATGCCACGGCAAGGAAGGCGACGATCTGCTGCCATTCACCCACGATCCCGCCAAAGGCATCATGCACGACGCGGGCGAACAGCGCGATGGCGGCCACTTTTGGGGCTGTCGCGAAAAAGGCTGTGACCGGCGTGGGCGAGCCTTCGTAAACGTCCGGTGTCCACATGTGGAACGGGGCGGCGGACACTTTGAACGCGAAACCGGCGATCAGGAAGACCAGACCGAAAAGCAGGCCCAAAGATGCGCCACCCTCGGCGGCTGCGATAATGCCGGTGAACAAGGTCGTGCCAGCAAAGCCATAGGTCAGCGAGGCGCCGTAAAGCAGCAGACCGGAGGACAAAGCGCCAAGAACGAAATATTTCAACCCGGCTTCGGTCGATTTCACGCTGTCACGGCGCAGGGAGGCGACGACATAAAGCGCCAAAGATTGCAGCTCCAACCCCATATAAAGCGCCATCAGATCGCCCGCGCTGACCATGACCATCATGCCGACGACGGCGAGTGCGATCAGCACCGGATATTCGAAGCGCAACAGGCCACGGCGCTGCATATAGCCTTCGCTCATCAGCAGCACGACGGCGGCGGAAAGAAGGATCGTGACCTTGGCAAACCGCGCGAAACCATCATCGACGAACATACCGTTAAAGGCGATATTGGTCCCTGCCCCATTCACCCCGATGGCCAAAGCCAGCAGCACGAACAGACCCGAGGTCATCCAAGTCAGCAAAGAGGCTGCCCCGTCCTTGGTCGTATAGACAGCACCCAGCAGGGCGAGCATGGCGTAAACCGCCAGCACGATCTCGGGCAGCAGGATCTGGATATCAGCGCCAATCATGGTCAGCTTCCTTAATTCGCAGCGACTTGGCTGGCAGCATGGAAAGCCGCCAAAGCCGTATCGTAATTTTCAACCAGCGCCGCAACGCTTGGCCCGATCATATCGAGGATCAGCGCCGGATAGACGCCCAAGAGCAGCGTCATCACCACCAAAGGCGCAAAGATCACCCGTTCACGCCCATTCATATCGGTGATCGACCGCAGGCTTTCCTTGATCAGATCACCCATCACGACGCGGCGGTAAAGCCACAGCGCATAAGCCGCCGACAGGATCACGCCCGATGTGGCGAACAATGCGACCCAGGTGTTCACCTGGAACACACCGACCAGCGTCAGGAATTCACCGACGAAACCAGATGTCCCCGGCAGGCCGACATTGGCCATGGTGAAGAACATGAAGATCAGCGCATAGGCGGGCATCCGGTTCACCAGACCGCCATAGGCGTCAATCTCGCGCGTGTGCATCCGGTCGTAGATCACGCCGACGCAGAGGAACAACGCGCCAGAGATGAAACCGTGGCTGATCATCTGGAAAATCGCGCCATCGACACCTTGCTGGTTGGCGCTGAAAATCCCCATCGTCACGAAACCCATATGGGCAACGGATGAATAGGCGATCAGCTTTTTCATATCCGACTGCGCCAAAGCGACCAGCGATGTATAGACGATGGCAATCGCCGACAGCCACAGCACCAGCGGCCCCATCACCTCGGACCCCACGGGGAACATCGGCAGGCTGAAGCGCAGGAAGCCGTAACCGCCCAGTTTCAGCAGGATCGCGGCCAGCACGACAGAACCCGCAGTCGGGGCCTGCACGTGGGCATCGGGCAACCATGTATGCACTGGCCACATCGGCATCTTGACTGCAAAACTGGCAAAGAACGCGAGCCAGAGCAGGGTCTGCATGCCGCCGACGATCTGGATGCCGAGGACAGAGAAATCCTCGGTCCCGAAGCTAAAGGTCAGCAAAGTCGGGATATCGGTCGTCCCTGCCTCGCTGAACATCGCCACCATCGCGACCAGCATTAGCACCGAGCCGAGGAAGGTATAGAGGAAGAATTTGAACGATGCGTAAATCCGGTCCTTGCCGCCCCAGATGCCGATGATCAGGAACATCGGGATCAGCCCCGCCTCGAAGAACAGATAGAACAGCACCAGATCAAGGGCGAGGAAGACGCCCAGCATCAGCGTTTCAAGGATCAGGAAGGCGATCATATATTCCTTGACCCGTGTCGTGACGTTCCAGCAGGAGGCGATCACCAAAGGCATCAGGAATGTGGTCAGCATCACGAAGAGGATCGAGATGCCGTCAACGCCCATCTTATATTGCAAGCCGAAAATCCAATCTGCCGTTTCGACCAATTGGAAATCAATATTGGCCGGATCGAAATTGGTCAGGATGAAGATCGAACAGATAAAGGTCACCGCCGTCGTCACCAGCGCCACCCATTTGGCATTGCGCTGTGCGGCTTCATCATCGCCGCGCAGGCCAAGTGCGAGAATGATCGCCCCCAGCAAAGGCAGGAAGGTCGTCAGCGTCAGGATATTGCCCATCAGTTTGCCCCCCCGAACAGCGTCACAATGGTGATCAGCACCGCGATCCCCAGCACCATGGCGAAGGCATAGGTAAAGACGTAGCCCGATTGCGCCCGCCCCGCGAGCCGCGTGAAGAACGGGATGATCCCGAGGGCTATGCCATTGATTCCGCCGTCGATCGTATTGGTATCGCCCTGTTTCCACAGGATGCGTCCCAAGGCCAGCACCGGCCGAACGAAGATGAAATTATACAATTCGTCAAAGTACCATTTATTGAGCAGGAAGTTATAGAGCGGTGCCTGTTGTTTAGCGAGTTGCGCGGGCAGTTCAGGCCGCCGGATATACATCTGATAGGCCAAAGCCAAGCCACCCAGCATCGCAATGAACGGCGCGAGCCGCACCCAAGTCGGCACCTCATGCGCATCGTTCAGGACATGGTTGCCTTCGGCGGCGTGGATCGCCCCTTCACCGGGGATGCCGGTCAGGTTGTAATGCGGATAGGCCTCGGGATCTTCGCTTTCCGCTGCCGCATAGGGCACGCCAAAGAAGGCGCCGACCTTGGCGTTGGAGCCAAAGAAACCACCATACCAGACCATACCACTGAAAATCGCACCGATGGCCAGCACGTAAAGCGGGACCATCATGCTGTTGGGCGCTTCATGCGCGTGGTCATGCGTGTGTTTGTCACCGCGCGCTGTGCCGTAGAAGGTCAGGAACATCAGACGCCAGCTATAGAAACTGGTCATCGCGGCGGCGATCACCAGCATCCAGAAAGCATAGCCGCCTGCGGTGCCGGCATAGGCGCTTTCAATGATGGCATCTTTCGACACGAAACCGGCGAAACCAATCGGGAAGCCCACGTAAAGCAACGGAATACCGACGCCGGTGATCGCCAAAGTGCCGATCATCATCATCCAGAAAGTCTTTGGGATCTTATGGCGCAACCCGCCATAATTCCGCATATCCTGTTCATGGTGCATCGCGTGAATGACCGAGCCTGCGCCAAGGAACAGCATCGCCTTGAAAAACGCATGCGTCAGCAGGTGGAACATCGCCACCGAATAGACACCCAGACCGGCAGCCACAAACATATAGCCAAGCTGCGAACAGGTCGAATAGGCGATGACGCGTTTGATATCGTTCTGCACCAGACCCACGGTCGCGGCGAAAAACGCGGTGGTCGCACCCAGGAAGACGACGAAATTCATCGCCTCTGGTGCATATTCCATCAAGGGCGACATCCGGCAGACAAGGAACACACCGGCGGTGACCATCGTCGCGGCATGGATCAAGGCAGACACAGGTGTCGGCCCTTCCATCGCATCGGGCAGCCATGTGTGCAGGAACAATTGCGCGGATTTACCCATTGCACCGACGAAGAGCAGGAACGCGATCAGGTTCGCCGCATTCCAGTCGCGCCACAGAAAGGTGATCGTGGTTTCGGCAATCGCAGGCACAGCGGCAAAAATATCGTCAAACCGGATGCTGTCCGTCAGCAGATAGAGCGCGAAGATCCCCAGCAGAAAGCCGAAATCTCCCACACGGTTGACGACAAAAGCCTTGATCGCGGCGGCATTGGCGCTCGGCTTGCGATAATAGAACCCGATCAAAAGGTAGGATGCAACACCCACCCCTTCCCAGCCAAAAAACAGCTGCACCAGGTTATCCGCCGTCACCAGCATCAGCATCGCGAAGGTAAAGAACGACAGATAGGCAAAGAACCTTGGGCGATAGCTTTCGTGTTCTTTGAAATTCTCGTCATGCGCCATGTAACCGAAGGAATACATATGCACCAAGGCCGACACGGTCGTGATCACGATCAGCATGATCGTGGTCAGCCGGTCCATGCGGATGCCCCAATCGGTGGCAAAGGTGCCGCTGTCGATCCAGCGCATGATCGTGATGGCATAGCCGCCGTTGGCATGGGCTGCCGGATCAAAGGTCAGGAACACGACCCAAGACAGGATCGCCGCCAGAAACAACAGGCTGGTCGCGGTCCATTGCGCGGCTGTCTCACCGATGATCTTCCAGCCAAAGCCGCAGATGATCGCACCGACCAGCGGGGCAAAAAGAATGATACTTTCCATCTGATCAGCCCTTCATCACGTTGACGTCTTCAACGTCGATGGTCCCGCGGTTGCGGAAGAAACACACAAGGATCGCAAGGCCAATCGCGGCCTCTGCTGCCGCGACAGTCAGCACGAACAAGGTAAAGACCTGCCCCACCAGATCGCCCAGATAGGCAGAAAAGGCGACCAGATTGATATTCACCGCCAGCAGCATCAATTCGATGCTCATCAGCAGGATGATGATATTCTTGCGGTTCAGAAACAGCCCGAAGATGCCGATGACGAATAGCGCTGATGCCACCGCCAGATAATGTTCAAGTCCGATCATGCATTCGTCCCTCCGAAGCGCAGGCTTCGATATTCTTTGTTGTCACCACCCCGGACAGACCCGGAACGGCAAATTTTCACAGGCCCTGACCGGGCTTTACATCGCGCAATTCCATCGCCTTGGCCGGATCACGGTACATCTGGTTCAGGATATTCTGGCGCTTGATATCCACGCGGTGGCGCAGCGTCAGCACGATCGCCCCGATCATCGCCACCAGCAGGATCAGACCCGCCAGTTGGAACAGCAGGATATAATCGTCAAACAGGATCAGCCCCAGTGCGCGGGTATTGTCGATATCCCCCGCAGGTGCGGCAATCCGCATTTCGACACCGTCTGAGAAACCCCAGACACCCAAGGCCATCGCCAATTGCATCAGGATCACCACGCCGATCAGCAGGGCGAGCGGCATATATTTCGTCATTTCCGCCTTCAACTGGGCGAAATCGACATCGAGCATCATCACGACGAACAGGAACAGAACCGCGACCGCGCCGACATAGACGATGATCAGCAGCATCGCGACGAATTCTGCGCCCAAAGTCACGAACAGACCCGCAGAAGACAGAAAGGCCAGGATCAGCCACAGCACCGAATGCACCGGATTGCGGCTGATCACGGTGAACAGCCCACCCGTAACCGTGGTGATGGCGAAAAGATAGAAGGTGAAGGCAAAGACACTCATGCGTTGTCGTCCTTTTCCAAGACCTCATTGGCCAGTTCCATCGCCTTGGTCATTGCGGGCACACCCGCGAACATGCCCATCTGCGCGATGGTTTCGGCGATTTCCTGTTTGGTTGCCCCGGCCTCGACCAGATGGCGCAGGGTCAGGCGAATTTGCGACTCGGCCTGCGCGCCCAGCACGGTCAGACCGGCGAGCGTCAGCAACAGCCGGGTTTTCGCATCCAGCCCATCCGGGTTGATGCCTTTGCCAAAGAACATTTCCATCGCGTCCTTGGGCATTGTCGGCCAGAGCGCCTCGAACCCCTTGGGGGTAAAGGCATTCATGTCGAAATTCATCGACTTGGCCCAGTCCTGGCTCATCTTCATCATTTGTTCAAAGGGGTTCTGATCGCTCATCTGTAAGGTGCATCCAGTTCGAGGTTGCGGGCGATCTGTGCTTCCCAGCGGTCGCCGTTTTCGAGCAGTTTGGCCTTGTCGTAGTAAAGCTCTTCGCGGGTTTCGGTGCTGAATTCGAAATTCGGCCCTTCGACGATGGCATCCACGGGACAGGCTTCCTGACAAAACCCGCAATAGATGCATTTGGTCATGTCGATGTCATAGCGTGTCGTGCGGCGCGACCCGTCATCGCGCGGTTCGGCATCGATGGTGATGGCTTGCGCGGGGCAGACCGCCTCGCACAGCTTGCACGCGATACAGCGTTCTTCGCCATTGGCATAGCGGCGCAAAGCATGTTCACCCCGGAAACGCGGGCTCAGCGGCCCTTTTTCATGCGGATAGTTCAGCGTCGCCTTGGGGGCGAAGAAATATTTCATCCCCAGTTTGAAGCCGCCCCAGAAATCCTGCAGCAGGAAATATTTGGCAGCGCGGGTATAGTCCATATTGGTCTTGGTCATGCCTTAACCTCCGATTGTCCAGCGGGCCCAAAAGCCCCCCAGCACTTCGTATTTCGCCAGAAACGACACCAGAACGACCCAAGCGAGCGACAAGGGCAGGAAGACTTTCCAACCAATCCGCATCAGCTGGTCATAGCGGTAGCGCGGCGTGATGGCCTTGACCATGGCGAACATGAAGAACACCAACAGCATTTTCAGCACCATCCACAGCACGCCATCAGGCAGGCCGGGGATCGGTGACAGCCAACCGCCGAGGAACAGCAAGCTGACCAGCGCGCACATCAGCACGACCGCCATCAATTCGCCGATCATGAACAGCAGGAACGGGGTGGAAGAATATTCGACCTGATAGCCGGCAACCAGTTCTGATTCCGCCTCTGGCAGATCGAAGGGCGGACGGTTGGTTTCGGCCAAGGCGCTGATGAAGAAGAGAAACAGCATCGGGAAATGCGCGACGACATACCAGTTGAACAGCCCCGCATTACCGCGCTGCGCATTGACGATATCGCCCAGATTCATCGACCCGGTCGAGATGATCACACCGATGATGATCAGCCCGATGGAAACTTCATACGAAATCATCTGCGCGGCAGACCGCAGCGAGCCAAGGAAGGGATACTTGGAGTTTGACGCCCAACCGCCCATGATCACGCCGTAAACCTCCAGACTGGAGATCGCGAAAATATACAGGATCGCGACGTTGATATCGGCGACAACCCAGCCATCGTTGAATGGGATCACCGCCCATGTGATGACGGCCAGCACGAAGGCGATCATCGGGGCGAGGAAAAACACGAATTTATCTGCGCCCGCAGGGACCACGATTTCCTTGACGATATATTTCAGGAAATCTGCAAAGGATTGCAGCAGACCAAAAGGGCCGACCATGTTCGGGCCGCGCCGCATCTGGACAGCGGCCCAGACCTTGCGGTCAGCATACATCAGAAAGGCCAGTGCGACCAACAGCGGGATCAGTACCAGAAGACATTGCCCCAGAATGACCAGCACGATGCCCAGATTGGTGTTGAAAAAGAAATCAGCCATTCACGTCGTCCTTATTCCGCAGCCAAAGGCGGTGATTTGCGCGCTTTGGCAGTGGCGCTGAGTTCGGCCATCAGGCTGGACGCCCGTGCAATCGGGTTGGTCAGGTAGAAATCGCTGACAGCGCTGACGAAATTGGTCTTGCCGGGTTTGACGGCTGTCAGCGGCTGCCAGTCGTTTTCTGCGACCTCATCAATCTGTCCCAGATGCGGATGTGCCGCCACGATCGCCTGCCGCAATTGCGCCATGCTGTCATAAGGCAAGGTCGCATTCAGTTCAGCGGAAAGCGCGCGCAGGATCGCCCAGTTTTCCTTGGCCTCGCCCGGTGGGAAACTGGCGCGCAGGGCCAGTTGCGGCCGACCTTCGGTATTCACGAAGAGCCCGTTTTCTTCGGTATAGGCGGCACCCGGCAGAATAATATCGGCACGATGCGCGCCGCGATCACCATGGCTGCCCTGATAGATCACGAAAGCGCCCGGTTTGATGTCAATTTCATCGGCGCCCATGTTGTAGACGACTTCCGCACCGTCCAAAGCGGCCTCGAGCCCGCCTTCGGTCACAGCGCCCACATCCATCGCGCCGACGCGGCCAGCGGCGGTATGCAGGACGAGGAATTTTGATTTTGTCTTATCGGCCAGTGTCATGGCCTGGCTGAGAACAGCCTCACCATCGGCCTCGCACAAAGCACCCATGCCGATCACGACAAGGCTGTCCATCTCGGTCACATCGCCCATATCCTTGGCAGCGGTATCAACCAAGGCCTGACGGTCCGTGCCCACATGCACCACATCATAGGTCAGATCCGCATTTTCACCGATCAGCCCGACCGTCGCGCCGCGCGCCCAGGCCTTGCGGATGCGCGCGTTCAGCACCGGCGATTCCACCCGTGGATTGGTGCCGATCAACTGAATCATCTGTGCAATATCAATATCTTCAATCGCAGCCGTGCCGACATAGGCAGAGCGATTGCCAATTGGCAATTTTGCCCCATCGGTGCGACATTCGACGTTGCCGCCCTGCCCTTCGATCAATTGTTTCAGCGCAAAAGCCGCCTCGACCGGGGCCAGATCACCGACCAGCCCGGCAATTTTTTTGCCTTTCATGGCAGTCGCAGCAGCGGCCAAAGCCTCTGGCCACGTCGCTTTACGCAATTTGCCATTCTCACGGATGTAAGGCGTGTCCAACCGCTGACGGCGCAGACCGTCCCAGACGAAACGGGTCTTGTCGGAAATCCATTCCTCATTCACGCCGTCATGATTGCGCGGAAGAAAGCGCATGACTTCGCGGCCTTTGGTATCGACGCGGATGTTGGAACCAAGCGCATCCATCACGTCAATCGACTCGGTCTTGGACAATTCCCAAGGGCGCGCGGTAAAGGCATAGGGTTTCGACACCAGCGCCCCAACCGGGCAAAGGTCAATAATGTTGCCTTGCAAATTGCTGTCGAGCGTTTCACCCAAATAACTGGTTATTTCGGCATCTTCACCGCGGCCGGTCTGGCCCATCTGGGAAATGCCCGCGACCTCGGTCGTGAACCGCACACAGCGGGTGCAGGAAATGCAGCGCGTCATATGGGTTTCGACCAGCGGGCCGAGGTTCAGATCCTCGGTCGCGCGCTTGGGTTCGCGATAGCGGGAAAAATCGACGCCATAAGCCATCGCCTGATCCTGCAGATCGCATTCGCCACCCTGATCACAAATCGGGCAATCCAGCGGATGGTTGATCAGCAGGAATTCCATCACGCCCTCGCGGGCCTTTTTGACCATCGGGCTGTTGGTTTTCACCACCGGCGGCTGGCCTTCGGGACCGGGGCGCAGATCCTTGACCTGCATCGCGCAGCTTGCTGTAGGTTTCGGCGGGCCGCCGACCACCTCGACCAGACACATGCGGCAATTGCCCGCGATGGTCAGGCGTTCGTGATAACAGAATCGGGGGATTTCGATGCCAGCGACTTCACAGGCTTGTATCAGGGTCATGGCCCCGTCAACTTCTACCTCGGTTCCATCGATGATGACTTTGCGCAGATCAGACATGGCGTGCCTTCTTGTTCCCGTCGCGCCGCAATCCGTCGAAGGGTCGGCGCGTTGGTCGCGTTCTAGCGCGCAAGTGGCGATGATGCCAGTGGGATTGGCAAAAAACCCCGCAATTCGTCACAGATGCCGCGCGGTCAGCGCAAGAGCCAGCCAACGCGTGTATTTGCAGCGATTTGCGCATTGCCGATGGCGCAATAGCTGTCTGGCTGGCCCTCAACCGCGCCAAGTACAGCGAGTTGTTCGCGCGCCATATCTTCCAGACGGCGTTTTTCGTCCCTGTCATCGATATAGGCGTCGATTTCGGGGTCGCTGTAGCCCAGGTCGCGCGCCGTGGTGCGCAAGGATTGCAGATAGCCGATGCCGCGCAGGGTGCGCGCATCGATGCTGCTGCATTGTTCGGAAATCTCGAACGCCATGCCGACCTGAATGATCCCGTCGCGCACCGCAGGTTCGTTTTTCAATGATGATTGTGCCGAAAGATTGCCAGCGATGCTGACGGTCGCCAGCAGCACCACCAATAAGGCGATTGTTCTTTTTGTCATGTCCGTGCCTCTGCTTGGGTGCTCGGAACGGCACCCTTGCGCAACAGATTGCGCCAGACGACGGGTTATTCAATAACAAGGATCTGTGATCGGTCTTTTTACACCAAAGTGCAGCGCCAATCCGCCTAAACCGGCACCAACATCGCGCTGATTGCCGAAGCGGTGAGCATTTCGGCATCCGCCGCAGGGCACAGATCGCCATCAAGCGAGGCAAGCCCATGTCTGGCCATGAAACTGCGCTGGCGGACGTCGGTTTCCATCGTGATGGCAGCCCGCTGGGTCAAAGCGGCGCGCGAGCCGCGGTCATCGGCATTGCGCAGGCTGTTCAGCGCCGAATCCAGTTCCGCATCATAGCGATAGCGCGCACAATTGCGCGCGATGTCAGATGCAATCGCCAGTGTCGCGAAATATTCAGGCACCGGCAGGACAAGCACTTGTTGCACGGCAGGATCATCAAAGGACCGTTCCGGCCCGGACCCGGTGGCGCAGGCTGACAGCGCCACCGTGGCGATCAAAGCGGCGGCGCGGATCACTCTGCCGCGATGCCGGGGACGCGTTTGTGCTTGATCCGGTCCTCAATTTCGTCGCGAAAATTCTTGATCAGACCCTGGATCGGCCAGGCCGCCGCATCACCCAGCGCGCAAATCGTATGCCCTTCGACCTGTTTGGTCACGTCCAGCAGCATGTCGATTTCATCGACCGAGGCATTGCCCTGCACCAGACGCGCCATGACGCGCATCATCCAGCCGGTGCCTTCGCGGCAGGGCGTGCATTGGCCGCAGCTTTCATGTTTGTAAAATTTCGACAGCCGCCAGATCGCCTTGATCATATCGGTGGAATTATCCATCACGATCACAGCGGCGGTCCCCAGTGAGGACCCTTTTTCTTTGAGCGCATCAAAATCCATCACCGCGTCGCGCATGTTTTCACCGCGCACACATGGGACGGATGACCCGCCGGGGATCACGGCCTTGAGGTTGTTCCAGCCGCCACGGATGCCGCCGCAGTGTTTTTCGATCAGTTCTTCGAAGGAAATCGACATTTCCTCTTCAACGACACAAGGGTTGTTGACGTGGCCGGAAATCGCAAACAATTTCGTGCCCGCATTGTTCGGACGGCCCATGCCCGCGAACCAGCCACCGCCACGGCGCAGGATTGTCGGCACCACGGCGATGGATTCGACATTGTTCACTGTTGTCGGGCAGCCATAAAGACCAGCACCGGCGGGAAATGGCGGTTTCATCCGCGGCATGCCCTTTTTGCCTTCAAGGCTTTCCAGCAGCGCGGTTTCTTCGCCACAGATATAGGCACCGGCGCCATGGGTCAGGTAGATATCGAAATCCCAGCCGGATTTGCAGGCATTGGGGCCGACCAGACCGGCATCATAAGCCTCGTCAATCGCGGCCTGCAGCGCCTCACGCTCGCGGATATATTCGCCACGGATGTAGATATAGCAGGCATGGGCATTCATCGCGAAAGACGCGATCAGGCAGCCTTCGACCAAAGTATGCGGGTCGTGGCGCATGATTTCGCGGTCTTTGCAGGTGCCGGGTTCGGATTCGTCAGCATTGACCACCAGATAGGCCGGGCGACCATCGCTTTCTTTCGGCATGAAAGACCATTTCAGACCGGTCGGGAAACCAGCCCCACCGCGCCCGCGCAGGCCCGATGCTTTCATCTCATTGATGATCCAGTCCCGGCCTTTGCCGATGATATCCGCCGTGCCATCCCAATGGCCACGCGCTTGCGCGCCCTTCAATGTGCGGTCATGCATCCCGTAAAGGTTGGTGAAAATCC
This sequence comes from Yoonia sp. 67-2, assembly GCF_035117555.1. Taxonomy (NCBI): domain Bacteria; kingdom Pseudomonadati; phylum Pseudomonadota; class Alphaproteobacteria; order Rhodobacterales; family Paracoccaceae; genus Yoonia; species Yoonia sp. 67-2. The sequence continues at coordinate 223,657 of NZ_JAYKPK010000001.1, read as the reverse complement.
GGTTTTCGTCCTTGAGCATCAGGTCTCGCCCTTGTCGTTCCGGCGCGCGCGCCAGAGTTGAAATGTCTGCCACAGCGCAAAGCCGAAACCGGCCAGCGCTGCAAGGTCAAATAACGCCCGCGTCCGGTTGGACCAGCCGTATTCCCTGCCGATAATGGTGACCAGCACCCACAGAACACCGACAGCCGCGACCGTCAACGCGACGCGTTGTCCGGCCTTGGCCTCTGCGGTGTTGCCGTGCTGTGTCATAGCATCCGTTACGCTGTGCCGCCAGCGGACAGCGCCCTGGCCTGGCCGACCCAATCGTCGCGGGTGACGCGGCCTTTGAACCCTTCGAGATTGTCATCCATCCAGGCCTGTTCAGCGGGGGTCCAGGCTGCGATCTGGTCAAAATGGAAAATACCCAGACCGTGCAGCGTGGTTTCAAGCTTTGGCCCGACGCCTTTGAGCAGCTTGAGATTATCAGGGCCGGTATCGCGTGCGGCTGTCAGGAACACAGGTTGTTCCGGCGCGATGGCAATCCCCGGCTTTGGTGCGACCGCCACAGGATCGGGCGTGGCAACAGGGGCAGGAGGTGCTGCCTCTACCTGCGCGGGCGCGGGTGTTGCCGCCTCCACAGGTGTGGCTGCAGGTGTCGCGACAGCGACCGGGGTTGGCACAAGCGCCGCATCGGCGACAGTGTCAGCGGCGATCGGTTTGTTCACAGGGGCATCGTTGCGTGGCGGGGCCCAGCCGATGGCCAGTGCGACAGCGGCACCACCAGCGACGACCGCGCCGACGAAAACCGCGCTGACCAGCGGAAAGTCGAACATCACTAGGGCCACGCCCGTGCCAACGATAAAGACCAGACCCGCGATTGTCGCGACGCCCATCCAGATTGGTGCCGTATTGTTCATCGTCTCATTTCTCCCCTCAGGTGGCCTGTGCTGGCCTTGGCATTGTGCCGGTCCGCGGCGATATTGCCACCCGGACCATGGAACCTTTAGCAAAAATGCCCCAGCCGGGTAAATAATTTGTGCAAATCAGACCTGAAGTTCAGCAATGCGCGCCTGTGCCGCGCGCAAAACCCGCATCAGGATGATTTTTTCGCCAGTTCCGCCGCCTGCCCGGTCCAGTCATCGCGGGTGATCCGGCCACGCGCTTTGATCTCGGCATCCATTTCGGTGATATCAGTCTCGGTCCATGCCGCGATCTGGTGGTAATGCCAGATGCCCAGGGCGTTCAACTGCCCTTCCAGCTTCGGCCCGATCCCGGTGATCCGCTTGAGGTCATCACCTTTGCCGCCTTCGGGCGCGTCGAGCGTATTGGCCGCGCCGGTTTCTGCCGGTTCGGGATTGGATTTCGACACTGGCTTTGCGGTGGAGGCGGCTTGCGCTTCCTGTTTGGTGACGCCGCTCGCATCAGCCGGCGCATTTTCGGACGGTTTGGGTTCTTCCGCAGGCTCGGTCGCCCGTGGCGCATCCGGCTGCGAGGCTTTTTTGACCCAAGGGGTCAGCAAAGGCACCTCGGTCCCGTCGATCCGTTTCACGGTATCGCCGATATCCACGGCAGCCTGTGCGCTGGCGTTATACTTGGCAGTCCCGGTTGCGAAATCCTTGAGCGTGGTCAGACCCTTTTTCGGCTCTGCCGCGAAACGCCCGTTCTGCGGGCCGGGCACCGGCACCTTGCCTGCGGCGAGTTCGTCGATGATTTCGGCCAGACGGTCGGCGGTCAGATCCTCGTAATAATCCTTGCCGATCAGCGCCATCGGCGCATTGGCGCAGGAGCCGAGGCATTCGACCTCTTCCCAGGAAAATTTGCCATCGGCGGACAGGGTATGGGCCTTATCGGCGATCTTGTCCTTGCAGATTGCGATCAGATCCTCTGCGCCGCAGATCATACAGGACAGCGTGCCGCAGACCTGCACATGGGCGATCGACCCGACGGGCTGCAACTGAAACATGAAATAGAATGACGCCACTTCCAGCGCGCGGATATAGGCCATATCCAGCATCTGCGCGACATATTCGATGGCCGGGCGTGTCAGCCAGCCTTCCTGTTCCTGCGCACGCCAGAGCAATGGGATAATCGCCGAGGCTTGCCGTCCTTCGGGGAATTTCTTGATCTGCCCTTCGGCCCAGGCCAGATTGGCATCGGTAAAGGCGAAAGTTGCGGGCTGGTCGTGGTATAGGCGGCGAAGCATCTTATCATCCCGGTCATCTGGACAGCGCTGGATCAGCGCGACTTTTTGGCGGGCGCGTCCCGCCAGAATTCTGCCCACCCACTATCACAAAGGTGCAGGTGGGCAAGACGTTTCACATCACACACAGGCCCCGGAGGTGATCCGGAACGACCGGCCATCAGGCCCGATTTCGCCGCGCCCTTCGGTGCGCAGCTCGGTCATGATGCGCGCGAGGTCCTGTTGCGACAGTGTCGCACTAGCCAGCACGGCAGAGGTATTGGTCGGCGTCAATTCACAGCCATTGGCGGTGACCGCCGCGATAAACCGGTCCTTGGACGATCCCGGATTGACCGATGGGGCCGGCGTCGGCGGCGCGATGACCACAGGGGCGCTTGGCGCGCTGGGGGCCGGCATCCCGATGGGATAGGCGCAGGCGGAAAGAGCGACAAGCGCGACGATGGGAAGAATGCGGATCATGGTTTTCACTTTCAAATAAGGGTTTGCGACCAAAGCAGGCCGCAGGATTATTCCGCGACGGCGGCAGGGCTTTGGTCCGCGAACTGGGTCAGACCATAGCTTAACACAGCGACGGACAAAGCAATGCCCGCCACGCCACCAAAAACAACACCGGCGACAGTGCGCCGAAACATCCGGGACACCACAGCCGACAGGAAGAACCCAGAGGCGATAACCGCACCCAGAACGATCTGTTCCATGGTCATCTGTCGATTTCCCCGAACACGACATCCATCGTCCCGATAATCGCCGCCACATCGGCCAATTGGTGACCCGATGCGATGTAATCCATCGCCTGCAGGTGCAGATAGCCCGGCGCGCGCAGTTTCGCGCGATAGGGCTTATTGGTGCCGTCAGCGACCAGATAGACGCCGAATTCGCCTTTTGGTGCCTCGACCGCGGCGTAAACCCCACCAGCAGGGACATGGAACCCTTCGGTGTAGAGTTTGAAATGGTGGATCAGCGCCTCCATCGAGGTTTTCATCTCACCCCGTGTCGGCGGGGTCATCTTGCCACGCGCCATCACATCGCCTTTTTCCACCCGCAGCTTGGCACAGGCCTGCCGGATGATATGGGTGGATTGGCGCATTTCCTCCATCCGGCACAGGAAGCGATCATAGCAATCGCCGTTTTTGCCGACAGGGATCTGGAAATCGAATTCATCATAGCATTCGTAAGGCTGCGACCGGCGCAGATCCCAGGCCAGACCAGAGCCGCGCACCATAATGCCGCTGAAACCCCAGTCCTGAATATCCTGTTCAGAAACAACACCGATATCGCAATTGCGCTGTTTGAAAATCCGGTTTTCGGTCAGCAGGCCGTCGATATCATCCAGCACCTTGGGGAAATGGACCGCCCAGGCATCGATATCCTCGATCAGTTGATCCGGCAGGTCCTGATGCACACCACCGGGGCGGAAATAGGCGGCGTGCAGCCGCGCACCGCAGGCGCGTTCGTAAAAGATCATCAGCTTTTCGCGTTCTTCAAACCCCCAGAGCGGCGGGGTCAGCGCACCCACGTCCATCGCCTGTGTGGTCACGTTCAGCAGATGCGACAGGATGCGGCCAATCTCGGAATACAGCACCCGGATCAGGCTGGCGCGGCGGGGAACAATCGTACCGGTCAGACGCTCAATCGCCAGACACCAGGCATGTTCCTGATTCATCGGGGCGACATAATCCAGCCGGTCGAAATAAGGTAGGTTCTGCAGATAGGTCCGGCTTTCCATCAGTTTTTCGGTGCCACGGTGCAGCAGGCCGATATGCGGATCGCAGCGTTCGACGATTTCGCCGTCCAGTTCCAGAACCAGCCGCAAAACACCATGCGCCGCAGGGTGTTGCGGGCCGAAGTTGATGTTGAAATTGCGGATTTTCTGTTCGCCTGTTACAGCGTCAGTGGACCCGTCGTCATAGGTATTCACCCGGATATCACCGTCCATCATGCTGTCATCCTTACACAATTGTCCTGCCAGTTCTGTGGCAAGGGCCCGACATTGCGGGCCACCCAGTCGTATTGTTCATAAAGTAGCTTTTGCGCCCGTGGGCGCAATTTATCAAGCATCACCACCGGCGGGCCTTCATGCACCGCCTCTTGCGGCAGGTCTTGGACCGGTGCGATCCCGAGAAAGCCGCAAAGCTGGGCAGCACCTGCCGGGGTCATCAAGGTTTCAGTAAAGGCAACCATCAGCCTGTCAGCAGGCACGATACGGCGCAATTTGCGGATTACGCCGGCATAATCGCCACGCTCCAGAATATGCGTCTCCTGCCCTTTGTTCAAAATCCTGAAGAGGATATTGTTGGCCTTCTTCTCATAAATCTCGTGGCTTTGCCGCTGGCGACGCGCCTGCATGCGGATATGCGACCACAGCCGGTCGAGCGGATCACGCAGCAGATAAACGACCTTTGCATGGGGCGCAGCACTGACCATCCGTTCCAGCATCGCATCCGGCAAGGTCGCGTAATTCGGCGTCATATCCGCATAAAGCCGGGCATCCCCCCGCCCTTTGGTCAACCAGCCCAGATAGGCGCTGTCATCGGCGCGATCCGCCTCGATCACCGCCAGCAGCGCTTTCATGTCTGCGATCCGGCGGTCAAGGTTGCGCACTTGCCAGTCGCGATCCGCATCCTGCGCCGTGGCCTTTTGTTCGCGCATCTCGCGCAGGCGCAGGCGAAAGGCCGCGATCTGCTTTTCGCAATCACCCGCATCAAACGTATCCCAATAATGCGCTTCTTTCACCGCAGGCAGGGCACAATCGGGGTGATCATGCAGCAGCCGGTACAACCATGTGGTTCCGGCCTTGGTCGCGCCAACGCAGAAAAGCACATTCGGGTCTGTCACTTCGGCTTGGCCTCGGGTTTGGTTTTCTCATCGCCGGGCAGCAGGTAATTGGCACCTTCCCAAGGCGACATGAAATCGAACTGCCGGTATTCCTGCACCAGACTGACGGGTTCGTAGACGACGCGCTTTTGCACCTCGTCATAACGCACCTCGGTATAGCCGGTGGTCGGGAAATCCTTGCGCAACGGATGGCCGCGAAAGCCGTAATCGGTCAGGATCCGGCGCAGATCGGGGTGACCCGAAAACAGGATGCCGAACATATCAAAGACTTCGCGTTCAAACCAATTGGCCGACGGATGCACGCTGATGATGGATGGCATCATATCCTGTTCACGGATCTGCGCCCGCACGCGGATGCGCTGGTTTTGATACATGCTCAGGAAATGATAGACGACATCGAACCGTTTGGCGCGGCTGGGATAATCCACGGCGGTAATATCCACCAAGGATGAAAACCGGCAAACAGAATCGGTTTTCAGAAATTCCACGAAACTGACCAGCGACGATGGCGCGACAGTCACCGTCAGCTCATCATAGGCGATGTCCCATGATTGCACGCAATCGGTGCGCTTCATTTCCAGATGCAGGCCAAGTTCTTGCAAGGCTTCGGTCATGTTCTGTTCCTTCAGCGCGTGATCGTGCCGGTGCGGCGCATTTTACGCTGCAATTGCAGGATGCCATACAGCAAAGCCTCTGCCGTGGGCGGGCAGCCGGGGACATAGATATCGACCGGCACGATCCGGTCGCAGCCACGCACCACGGAATAGCTGTAATGGTAATAGCCACCGCCATTGGCGCAGGACCCCATCGAGATCACATAGCGTGGTTCGGGCATCTGGTCATATACCTTGCGCAGGGCCGGTGCCATCTTGTTGGTCAAGGTCCCTGCCACAATCATCAGATCCGATTGGCGCGGGGATGCGCGGGGTGCTGTGCCGAACCGTTCCAGATCATAGCGCGGCATCGAGGTGTGCATCATCTCGACCGCGCAACAGGCCAGACCGAAGGTCATCCAGTGCAAGGACCCGGTGCGCGCCCAGTTGATAATGTCGGCGGTGCTGGTCACAAGGAACCCCTTGTCCTGCAATTCCGCATTCAGCAGCTGCGCGCCATGTTCCTTATCGGCACCCACAGCAGTTCCGGTCATCACTCCCATTCGAGCGCCCCTTTCTTCCATTCATAAGCGAAGCCGATGGTCAGCACGCCCAGAAATACCATCATTGACCAGAAAGCGACCATGCTGATCTCGCCAAAGGCGACGGCCCAAGGGAACAGGAATGCCACCTCAAGGTCAAAGATGATGAACAGGATCGACACCAGATAGAACCGCACATCGAATTTCATCCGCGCATCGTCAAACGCGTTGAACCCGCATTCATAGGCCGAAACCTTTTCCGGATCAGGGTTGCGCACGGCAACAATCGCGGCGGCCAGGATCAGGATCAGGCCCAGCGCGATGGCCAGCCCCAGAAAGATCATGATCGGCAGGTAATTGGACACAAGTTCAGGCAAGATGCGATCCTTTCACAAAGGCGCAGTCGCAAAGCGCCTTTCACTGATTGGCTGATCCATACCCCCGCACCCGGCAAGGGTCAACCAACCGCACAGTCGCAGCCGCGCATTTTGCCACCTTACCTGTCGTCGCGCCAATCGGGTGCGCGTTTGTCGAAAAAGGCCGCAATCCCCGCGCGCGCCTCGTCCCCGTCCCAACAGGCGATCAGCGCATCGATGGATTGCGCAATGTTGGCCTCATCAATCACCGGCCCAAGGCTGCGGACAAAGCGTTTCGCCGCCGCCACCGCCTGCGGCCCGCAAGACAGATAGGGGTCCACTTCGGCGGCGATGGTAGCATCCAGCGCCACAGCCGGGACGGCACGGGCGATCAGATCAAGCGTCACCGCCTCATCTGCCCCAAAAACCCGCGACGACATGAAGATCCGGCGCGCTTTCGCCTCGCCGATCCGGGCGATGACATAGGGGCCGATGGTAGCGGGGATCAGCCCCAGCCGCGTCTCGGTCAGCCCGAAACGCGCGCCCTCAGCCGCAATCGCGATATCACAGACACAGGCCAGCCCCACACCGCCGCCAAACGCATTACCCTGAATGCGCCCGATCAACGGCTGCGGCAGCCTGTTCAGCGCCTGCAGCATCCGCGCGAGCGAGGCTGCCGCGACGCGCTTTTGCGCTGTATCAGCCGCCATCTGATCGCGCATCCAGCCCAGATCACCGCCCGCACAGAATGTCGGGCCATCAGCCGCCAGCACCACCACGCGGATCGCGCCATCCGCCGCAATCCGCGCGGCCATCGCTGTCAGATCATCAATCATCGCCTGTGACAGCGCATTATGCTTGTCCTGCCGCGAAAGGGTCAGTGTCGCCACCCCGCGCGCATCGACATCCAGCGTGATCATCGCATCCCCTTTGCCATTTCGGCGGCCTGCGCAATGATCGCAGGATCAACCCCGGTGGTGAAGCCCTCTGCCTGCAACATGGCCAGCACCCGTTCCGTCGCGACATTGCCTGGCGCACCCGGCGCATAGGGGCAACCGCCCAAACCGCCCACGGCGCTGTCAAAGGCACGCAACCCCTTGTCCAGTGCCACCGCGATATTGGCCAAAGCCTGTCCGCCGGTATCATGAAAATGCCCGGCCAGATCGGCGGCAGGCGCAACATCCAGCACTGCATCCAGCATCGCTGCGACCGTGGCGGGCCTGCCCGCGCCGATGGTATCACCCAAGGACAATGGCATCGGCGCCAGCGCGCGCAACATTTGCGCCACCTGCGCGACAGCCGCGGGTTTGACCGGCCCGTCAAAGGGGCAATCGGTGACACAAGAGATATAACCGCGCAACCCAATGCCCGCCGCCCGCGCCGCTGTGACAACGGGCACCAGCCTGTCCACGGAGTCCTTCACCGAACAATTCAGATTGGCCTGTGAAAACCCCTCTGATGCCGCAACGAACACCGCGACCTCATAGGTGACCCCCAGCACACGGGCGGTCATGAACCCGTCCCAGCCGCGCATATTGGGCACCAACACCGCATAGCGGACCCCCGGCACCGGCATGATCTGCGCCAGAACATCCGGCGTATCGGCCATCTGCGGCACCCATTTCGGGCTAACAAAACTGCCGATCTCGATATCGCGCAGCCCCGACCGGCCGAGCAGATCTATCAGCGCGACTTTCTCCGCGACCGGAATAACACGCTTTTCGTTCTGCAAACCGTCGCGCGGGCCAACCTCATGCAACCTCACAAAATCCATCGCACCCCCCATCGTCCGAGCATAAATATCCCGGGGGAGTCCCGGATGAAATCCGGGGCGGGGGCAGCGCCCCCAGCCTCAGCCCGGGGCAAGGGCCACCATCAGATCCCCTGCCCGGACCTGATCTCCCGCTGCCACAGCCACATTGGCGACCACCCCATCGCGGGGTGCGCGCAGCACATGTTCCATCTTCATCGCCTCCAGCACGATCATCCGGTCGCCCTGTGCCACATGATCACCCACAGCGACCACCACATCACGCACCAGCCCCGGCATCGGGGCCATGACGGTATCGCCGCCCGCGATATCGGACGCCCGGTCGAGCGGATCAACAATGCGGAACGTCACATCCTGCGCCCCGAACACAGTCACACGGTTGCCATGACGCAAAGCACGCTGCCCCCAATCCTCGCCAAGGCGGCGCAAACCGACACCATCCGCCGTCACATGATCCGGCCCATGCAGCTGCAAGGTCACATCCCGTACGTCGTCACCCAATGACAGCGTGATCACCCGGTTCAATGGCGCCCATAGGGTAAACCCCGTCAGCGGCCCGTCCGGCAGATCCGCAGCGACCACCGCAGCAACAGCCCAATCGCGCGGCTGCGGCAGCACCGGCTGACATAAACTGTCCTGCCCGCGCGCGATCAGCCCGGTATCGACATCGCCCGCGCTGAAATCCGCATCCCGCGCCAGCAGCCGCAGGAACCCCAGATTGGTCACCGTCCCCGCGACCTCGGTCGTATCAAGTGCTGCACGCAATTTGCGCAAGGCGCTGGCGCGATCCGGCCCATGCACGGTGAGCTTGGCGATCATCGGATCATACCAGGGCGAAATCTCTGACCCCGGCCCGACACCGCTGTCGATCCGCGCATCCAGCGGAAAGGCCAGATGGTCCAGCACGCCGGTCGCAGGCAGAAACCCTGCGGGCACGTCCTCGGCATAAAGCCGCGCCTCGAAAGCATGACCATTGATCGCGAGATCCGCCTGCCGCAAAGGCAAGGGTTCCCCCGCCGCAACACGCAATTGCCATTCCACCAGATCGACGCCGGTGATGGCCTCGGTCACCGGATGTTCGACCTGCAGCCTTGTGTTCATCTCCATGAACCAGAACCCGTCCGGCCGCAGCCCGCCCGCGCCATCGACGATGAATTCAATCGTGCCCGCCCCGTCATAGCCGATGGCCTTGGCCGCCGTCACCGCCGCCTGCCCCATGGCGGCGCGGAGTTCGGCGGTCATGCCGGGCGCTGGCGCTTCCTCGATCACCTTCTGGTGGCGGCGTTGCAGCGAACAATCGCGCTCGAACAGATGCACGGCGTCCTTGCCATCACCAAAGACCTGCACTTCGATATGGCGCGGATGGGTGATGTATTTCTCAATCAACACAGCCGGATTGCCAAAAGCCGTCCGCGCCTCTGCCTGTGCAGAGGCGAGGTGTTCGGCAAAATCACACGGGTCCTCGACCAAGCGCATCCCCTTGCCACCGCCACCCGCGACGGCCTTGATCAGCACCGGATAGCCGATCTCCTGCGCCTGCTGCGCCAGATAGGCCGTGTCCTGATTGTCGCCATGATACCCCGGCACGACCGGCACACCGGCCTTGATCATCAGCGCCTTGGCCGCATCTTTCAGCCCCATCGCCCGGATCGCCTTTGCGGAAGGGCCGATGAACACCAGCCCCGCCTGCGTCACCTGATCGACAAAATCAGGATTTTCCGACAAGAACCCATAGCCCGGATGAATGGCCTGCGCGCCGGTCTCCAACGCTGCCTGAATGATCAGATCGCCGCGCAGATAGCTGTCGGCGACGGGCGCAGGGCCTAGCCTGACCGCCTGATCCGCCTGTTGCACATGCAGCGCGCCTGCATCGGCATCGGAATAGACCGCCACCGTGCGGACGCCCATGGCGCGGGCGGTGCGGATGATCCGGCAGGCAATCTCGCCCCGGTTGGCGATGAGGATTTTATCAAACATCACATCCGGAACACGCCGAAACGTGTCTCCTCTATCGGAGCATTACAGGCCGCCGCCAGTGACAGGGCCAGGACTTCGCGGCTTTTGCGCGGGTCGATCACGCCGTCATCCCAGAGCCGGGCAGAGGCGTAGAGCGGATGGGATTGTTCCACGAACATATCAATCGTGGGCTGTTTGAAGGCGGCTTCTTCCTCGGCTGACCATGCGCCACCTTTGCGTTCAATCGCATCGCGTTTGACGCTGGCCAGCACGCCTGCGGCCTGTTCGCCGCCCATGACGCTGATCCGTGACGTGGGCCATGACCACATGAAATGCGGGCTATAGGCGCGGCCTGCCATGCCGTAATTGCCGGCACCAAAGGACCCGCCGACGACCATCGTGATTTTCGGCACTTTCGTTGTCGCCACGGCTGTTACCATCTTGGCGCCGTGCCGTGCGATGCCTTCGTTTTCATATTTCTGGCCGACCATGAAACCAGTGATGTTCTGCATAAAGATCAGCGGAATCATGCGTTGGCTGCATAATTCCACGAAATGCGCGCCTTTCTGGGCGCTCTCGGAAAACAACACGCCGTTGTTTGCCACGATCCCGCAAGGCCAGCCGTCGATATGGGCGAAACCTGTCACCAGGGTCTCCCCAAACCGCGCCTTGAATTCATCAAAGCGGGACCCGTCCACGATCCGCCGGATCACCTCTCGGATGTCGTAAGGCCTGCGCAGATCGGCGGGGATTGCATCGAAGATGCTCGCCGGATCAAGTGCCGGAGGTTTGGACGGTAAGCGTTTGACATTTATCACATTTTGTACCGAACATGAGGCGACCGCCTGCCGCGCCAAAGCCAAAGCATGGGCATCATCCTCGGCCAGATAATCCGCCACGCCGGACAGGCGGGTGTGGACATCGCCGCCGCCTAGAGCCTCGGCACTGACCACTTCGCCCGTCGCGGCCTTGACCAAGGGTGGGCCGGCCAGAAAGATCGTGCCTTGGTCGCGCACGATGATCGAGACATCAGCCATCGCGGGAACGTATGCCCCGCCTGCGGTGCAGGACCCCATCACCACCGCGATCTGCGGAATGCCCAGCGCGGACATCTGCGCCTGATTGTAGAATATCCGCCCGAAATGGTCGCGGTCGGGGAACACCTCATCCTGATTGGGCAGGTTCGCGCCGCCGCTATCGACCAGATAGACGCAAGGCAAATGGCAGGCCTGTGCAATCTCCTGCGCGCGCAGGTGTTTCTTGACGGTCATCGGGTAATAGGTGCCGCCCTTCACGGTGGCGTCGTTGCAGATCACCATGACCTGCGTGCCATGCACCTGCCCGATACCCGCGATCACGCCAGCACAGGGGGCCGCCCCGTCATATAGCCCATGTGCCGCAGTCGCGCCGATTTCCAGAAATGGGCTGCCGGGGTCGAGCAATCCGGCCACCCTATCGCGCGGCAGCATCTTGCCCCGGCTGATATGCCTTTCCCGCGCGACGTGTCCGCCGCCAAGCGCTGCGGTGGCGGCGGCTGCGGCCACCTGCGCCAGGGCGGCTTCATGCAAAGCACGGTCGCTCATGTCGCGGGTCCTTGTGGTTGCGGCATGGCTTCGCCGCGCGGGCCTGCGTAGAAGGTTGTCGTCAAGCCGTCAGGATGGGCGCAATTGATCACCAGCCGCACGGCAGGGTCAGGATGGGTCGTCGCGACGCAATCGGTCAGCGCCGCGCCATCGCCCGCCATGGCCACATAAGTCGCGGCATAGCGGGCGATGATCTCGGTCTCGCTGGGCATCTGGCCCATGCGATAGCCGATGATCCCTGCGACCACGACCAGCCCCGCGAAGGGGATGAAGAACATCCAGCGTCTCATGGCTGAGCGTGGTAATCGCGCAGGGCGAAGGTCTGGGTGGCGGTCATCTGTAGCAGGCAATCCGCGCCTGCGATCTGGCGCAGGGAGCCTGCACCCCAAAGGCCATATTGCATTGCGCAATTGGCATCGCGAAAGGCGATCCAGGCGCGTTGGGCATTTTGCACCTGATCCGCGCGGATCGCAAATTCCGGGAAATCCGCCTGATCCGCAGCATCCAATGCCTGCGCATGCGCGCGGGCCTTGGCATATTCGGCGTTCAGCATGCCGTCCCACGCCTGATTTTCAGCCATCAGGCAGGTCATCATGCCGAATGTTGTCTCACCCTCCGCCTCATCTTCCATGCACATCGCGGCGGCCGCACCGATGCAATCTTTCTCATCGCTGGCAAAACACGCCGCGACCATCGGCGCATAAAGCCAGTCGTCCTGCGCGACAGCGACATCGGGCAGCAACAGCAAGGCCAGAGCAATCCTCATCCCATCGCGCTCATCAATTCGCGGCCGACCAGCATGCGGCGAATCTCTGACGTGCCTGCGCCGATCTCCATAAGCTTGGCATCACGGAACAAGCGCGCGACGGGGGCGTCATTCAGGAACCCGGCCCCGCCCATGGCCTGGACGGCTTGGTGAGCCTGTTTCATCGCCTCCTCAGACGCATAAAGACAGCAGGCAGCGGCGTCCTGGCGGGTTACCGTGCCCTTGTCGCAGGATTGCGCCACGGCATAGACATAGGCGCGGGCGGAATTCATCGCGGTATACATATCCGCGATCTTGCCCTGCATCAGTTGGAAATTGCCGATAGGCTGGCCGAATTGCTTGCGGGATGCCAGATACGGCATAATCTCATCCAGACAGGCGGCCATGATCCCCAGCCCGATGCCCGCCAGCACGACGCGTTCGTAATCAAGGCCGGACATGAGGACACGCACACCGCGCCCTTCCTCGCCCAGCACATTCTCAAACGGCACGGCAACATCGTCAAAGATCAGCTCAGCGGTGTTCGAACCCCGCATGCCGAGCTTGTCGAAATGGGGCGAGGTGCTGAACCCTGTCATGGTCTTTTCCACCAGAAAGGCGGTGATGCCTTTGGACCCGGCATCGGGGTCCGTCTTGGCATAGACTACCAGAGTATCGGCATCCGGCCCGTTGGTGATCCAGTATTTATGGCCGTTCAGCCGGTAATGATCATTGCGCTTTTCCGCGCGCAGGGACATCGACACGACATCAGACCCAGCGCCCGCTTCGGACATCGCAAGCGCACCCACATGCGCGCCCGAGATCAGGCCGGGCAGGTAGTTCGTCTTTTGCGCCTCGGTCCCGTTCAGCTTGATCTGATTGACGCAGAGGTTGGAATGCGCGCCATAGGACAGACTGACCGATGCAGAGGCGCGGGCGATTTCCTCGATCGCGACGGTATGCGCCAGATAGGTCATGCCTGCGCCGCCATAGGCCTCGTCCACGGTCACGCCCAGCAACCCCAGATCGCCCATTTCGCGCCAGAGTTCGGCAGGAAAGACATTGTCGCGGTCAATCGCGGCGGCCATCGGTTTGACGCGGGACTGCGCCCAGTCATGCACCATCTCGCGTAGCGCGTTCACATCCTCGCCCAGATCAAATGCCATTGATGCGTGGAACATGGCTGTCTCCCCCCAGCTTAATTGAACGCTTGTTCAGTTGTAGTCATGGCGGTGCCATCCTGTCGAGTCATTTCTGCGCCTGATAAACCGCGCTGACCTCGGCCCGGATGATCCGGGCGATCAGGGCGCAATCCTCCAGCGAAAAGGTCAGTGGCAGTCGCATATCGATGATCCCGGCCAGCACCCGGTCAGTCGCGGGCATGGGCGCGCTGGGGGCGTAATGCCAGCTGTCATAGCGCGAGGTGAAGCCGACAGGGTCCTTGCGACCGAACCATTTCAACTCCACCCCGCGCGCGGCGCAGCGGGCAAGGACCTGTTCGATCGCGTCAGTCTCCCAATCCAGCAGCAGAAACTGGAAGGATGACGCGACAAAGCCTTCCCTTGCATCCCGTGCCACCAATTGCAGGCCGGGCGTCTCGGCCAAGCCATCCTGCAACACCCCGTAGCGTGCGTTCCAACGCACGGCCTGCTGCGGCAAATCCCGCAATTGCGGCCGCAGGATCGCGGCGCGCAGGTTGTCCATCCGGGAGGAGATATTGGGCGTCTCGTATCTGATCTGCGCGAAAACTTCGGGCGGGGGTGCGGCGCGATGGCTGGTATAGAGCATATAGCTGCCCGACAGCATGATCGCGCGCGCCATGGCTTCGGCATCGTCGCTGATCAGCAGGCCACCTTCGCCGGAATTGATATGTTTATAGGTCTGGGTGGAGAAACACCCAAACCGACCAAAGCGCCCGGTTGGGATATTATCCCAAGATGCACCCATTGTATGGGCACAATCCTCGATAATCGTGACATTTGCGGGATCACATAGCGCGCGCAGCTTTGCCATGTCACAGATATGGCCGCGCATATGCGACAACAGCAGGACCTTTGCCTGATCCAGCTTGGCGGCCAGATCATCCAGATCAATCACGAGGTCCTCGGTCGTACCAACAAACACCGGCACGCCGCCCACAGCCGCAATCGCCCCCGGCACCGGGGCCAGTGTAAACGCATTGGTCAGCACCTTGTCGCCATGTTTGACGCCACAGGCACGCAAGGCGGTGGTCATCGCCGACCCGCCAGAGGCCACGGCGAGGCAATATTTTGCACCTGTGCTTGCAGCGAATTCCTGCTCCAGCAGCACAGCCTCGGCCACTTCACCCGCCACGGTATTGTAGCGGTGCAAGCGCCCGTGCTGCATCACCGCATTGGCGGCGGCGATCCCGCCGGCGGGAATCGGTTCTTGCTGGGTGAAACTGCCGGTGAAAATCTCTGTCATGCGGCGGTAGTTGGCGCATGACCCGGCAGGGTCAATGCCTATCCGATCAGACGCGTGACAACTGCAGGCAATTCGTCGAAACGGTCAATCGTGGCATCGGCCTGCAGGGTCAGCACCTCATCCCGGCCCGGCCCGAAAGTGACCAGCACCGATGGCACCCCGGCGTTGCGCGCAGTGTCGCGGTCGGTCACCGTATCGCCCACCAACAAGGATTGCGCGGGATCGCCCCCGGCGCGGCGCACCGCCTCGAAATGGTGGTTGGCATGGGGTTTGCGCATCGGCAAAGTATCCGCGCCGATCATCGACCCGAAGGCGTCGCGCACACCAAGGCTGCGCAGCAAAGCCTCGGCCAAAGCCTCGGGTTTGTTGGTGGCGATGCCGACGGCATAGCCGGTGGATTTCAACAGCTCCACCGCCTCCATCGCGCCGGGGTAAAGCGTGGTATGGGTGGCGATCGCTTCGCCATAGGCGGCCAGAAGAACGGGATATTGTGCGTCCACCAGCGTCTCATCCACCTCGCCCAAGCGAGAGAACCCAAGCCGCAGCATCGCACGCGCGCCGGTCAGCGCGACCGCCGCGTCATCGGCATGGATCAGCAGATCGCCATGGCCCAGCCCGCGAAAACAATGGTTGGCGGCGGCAATCAGATCGCCGCTGGTGTCAGCAAGCGTACCATCAAGGTCGAAAATCACAGTGCGCATAGGTCGTCTTTCATGGGTCATGTTTCGCCCATCTGTAACGCGCTGTAAACTGATGTGAAGCCCCTGCCCTTGTGATAATCCAAAAGGCCGGTAGAAGTCGTCACAAATAAAAATCGGGACAGATATGACAATTGCATTGATTATCCTTGGCGCGGGCCTTGGCACACGGATGAATTCGGACCTGCCAAAAGTGTTGCACCAGATCGCCGGTGCGCCGATGCTGGTCCATGCGATACAGGCCGGGCAGTCGCTGGACCCGGCGCGCTGTGTCATCGTGGCGGGCTATGAGGCGGCTCAGGTCGAAAAAGCCGCGCTTGCTTATGACCCTGATGTCAGGGTCGTGGTGCAGGATCAGCAACTGGGCACCGCCCATGCGGTGGCGCAGGCGAAGGAAACGCTGGCCGATTTCGACGGTGACGCGCTGGTGCTGTATGGCGACACACCATTCATCCGGCCCGATACGCTGGCCGCAATGGTCGAGGCGCGGCAGACCCATGATATCGTCGTGCTGGGCTTCACGGCAGAGGATCCGGCGCGCTATGGCCGTCTGGTGATGCAGGGCGATGCGCTGGACCGGATTGTTGAGTTCAAGGATGCGACGGAAGAAGAACGTGCCATCACGCTCTGCAATTCCGGGGTGATTGCGGCAGACCGCGCGACTTTGTTCGATCTGATCGCCGCCGTGGGCAATGACAATGCGGCGGGCGAATATTACCTGACCGATATCGTCGGCCTCGCCCGTGCGCGCGGCCTGTCCGCCACGGTGGTGGAATGTGCCGAAGCCGAAACCATGGGCATCAATTCGCGCTTTGAACTGGCACAGGCCGAGGCCGTGTTCCAGAACATGGCCCGGATGACAGCACTAGAGGATGGCGTGACCCTGACCGCGCCAGAGACCGTCTATTTCGCCTATGACACAGTGATCGGGCGCGATGCTTTGATCGAACCCAATGTGGTCTTCGGCCCCGGCGTGACCGTCGAATCCGGTGCCACGATCCGCGCCTTTTCGCATCTGGAAGGCTGCCATGTGTCGCGCGGCGCGGTGGTGGGCCCCTATGCCCGCCTGCGCCCCGGCGCGGAACTGGCCGAAAACACCCGCATCGGCAATTTTGTCGAGATCAAGAATGCCGTGATCAGCGAAGGCGCGAAGGTGAACCACCTGTCCTATATCGGTGACGCCGATGTCGGCCCGCGCAGCAATATCGGCGCAGGCACGGTGACATGCAATTATGACGGGGTATTCAAACATCACACCAGTATCGGTGCGGATGTCTTCATCGGGTCGAATACGATGCTGGTCGCCCCCGTCAAGATCGGCAATGAGGCGATGACCGCCAGCGGATCGGTGATCACCGGCGATGTGCCTGCCGGCGATATGGCCGTCGCACGCGCGCGGCAGGAAAATAAAGCAGGATTTGCGGTGCGTCTGTTCGACAAACTGCGGGCGCAAAAAGCGAAGGGCCATTAAGATGTGCGGGATTATCGGCGTATTGGGCAATCACGAAGCCGCCCCTCTTTTGGTCGAGGCGCTCAAACGCCTTGAATATCGCGGCTATGACAGCGCCGGGATTGCCACGATCAACGGCGATGTGCTGGACCGCCGCCGTGCCGTGGGCAAGCTGGTGAATTTGCAGGACCTGCTGGTGCATGACCCGCTGGCGGGCAAGGCGGGCATCGGCCATACCCGCTGGGCCACCCATGGCGTGCCAAACGCTGGCAATGCGCATCCGCATCAGGCAGGCCGCGTGGCGGTGGTGCATAACGGCATCATCGAGAATTTCCGCGAACTCCGCGCCGAACTCGCCGCCCTCGGCATCCCGCATGAGACGGATACCGATACCGAAACCGTCGCCTTGCTGGCCAATCATCTGCTGGGTCAGGGCCTGTCGCCCCGCGATGCGGCCGAGGCGACGATTGCCAAGCTGCACGGGGCCTATGCGCTTTGTTTTCTGTTTGAAGGCGAAGATGATCTGCTGATCGCCGCGCGCAAAGGCTCGCCTTTGGCGGTCGGGCATGGCGATGGTGAAATGTTCGTGGGGTCCGATGCCATTGCGCTGGCCCCGATGACCGACCAGATCACCTATCTGGACGAAGGCGATTGGGCGGTGATCACCCGCAATTCGCTGGAAATCCGCGATGCCTATGGCAATCTAGCAAACCGCGAGATGCGGATCATCCATATCGATCAGGCGCAGGTCGATAAGGGCGGCTATAAACATTTCATGGCCAAGGAAATCGCCGAACAGCCGCAGGTTTTGCAAGGCGCTTTGAACCATTACATCAATGCCGATGCGACGGCGATCACCATGCCCGATGGGCTGGATTTCACCCAGATCCAGCGCCTGACCATGGTCGCCTGCGGCACGGCGTTCTATGCCTGTATGGTCGCGAAATACTGGTTTGAACAGATCGCCGGGCTGCCGGTGGAAATCGATGTGGCCTCTGAATTCCGTTACCGCGAACCGCCGGTGACGGACGGGACCGTCGCGGTCTTTGTCAGCCAATCGGGCGAGACGGCGGATACTTTGGCAGCACTTCGCTATATGCAGGGCAAGGCCGCGCAGATTGTCGCTGTCGTGAATGTCCCCGAAAGCAGCATTGCGCGCGAAAGTGATATCGTGCTGCCGATCATGGCGGGTGTGGAGATCGGCGTCGCCTCGACCAAGGCGTTTACCTGTCAGCTGACCACGCTGGCAGTGATGGTTCTACAAGCTGCGCATCACCGCGGGCGCATGGGTGATGCCGAACTGGCCGAAAAGCTGGCCGCCTTGCGCGGTCTGCCGGGGCTGATGAATACGGCCTTGGGGATCGAAGACCGCTCCGTCGCGCTGTCGCGGCTTTTGGCCGAGGCGCGCGATATCCTGTTTCTTGGGCGCGGGGCGATGTATCCCCTGGCCTTGGAAGGTGCGTTGAAACTCAAGGAAATCAGTTACATCCATGCTGAAGCTTATGCATCTGGTGAACTGAAACATGGCCCCATTGCGCTGGTGGATAAACACGTGCCGGTCATCGTCATGGCGCCGCGCGATGCCTTGTTCGAAAAGACGATATCGAACATGCAGGAGGTCATGGCGCGCGGCGGCAAGGTGCTGCTGATCACCGACAGCCAAGGCGCGGTCGAGGCGGGCGATGGTGTCTGGCAGAGCTTGCTGATGCCAGCGGTGGACCCGTTCCTTGCGCCGATCCTTTACGCCTTGCCTGCGCAATTGCTGGCCTATCACACGGCGGTCGCGAAAGGCACCGATGTGGATCAGCCCCGCAACCTCGCAAAATCGGTGACGGTCGAATAATGGGCAAGCAATTCGCGGAATTATCCGAGGCGCATCAGGCGTTCATCGCCGCCCAGCCGATGTTTTTCACCGGCACGGCGGCGCGGGGTGGCAAGGTCAATATCTCGCCCAAAGGGATGGATTGCCTGCGCGTGCTGGATGCGACCACCATCGCCTATGTCAACGCGACCGGCAGCGGCAATGAGACGGCAGGCCATCTGCTGGATCATCCGCGCATGACGCTGATGTGGTGCAGTTTCGACAAAAAGCCGCAGATCCTGCGGACCTATGGCACTGCCCGCGCGATCCATCCGCGCGATGCGGATTGGGCGCGTCTGGCTGCACAATTGCCCGATGTGCCGGGCGCGCGGCAGATCTATGTGCAAAAGATCGACATGGTGCAAACCTCCTGCGGCTATGCCGTGCCTTTCATGGAACTGGTGGGCGAACGCGACACTTTGCGCCACTGGACCGCCGACAAAGGACCGGACGGTGTCGCCACATATTGGAAAGACCGCAACCAGACGACATTGGACGGCTTGCCGACAAAGGTGATCGGATGAACCCGACGGCGGCGATTGCCGCTTTGCAGGCCGCAGGTGATCCGGCGAAAGCCGCTGAGATGGCGCGCTATCACAAGGTGGATCGGCCCTATCTCGGCGTGTCAAACCCGGCGCTGGATGCTTTCGTCGCTGATTGGCGCGCGGCGGTGGATCTGGACGCACGGCTGACACTGGCCGCAGGCCTTTGGGACAGCAATATCCACGAGGCGCGGGTCGCTGCGGCAAAACTGCTGACGCAAGCGCGGATCAGGCCCGATGATACTGCCGCATGGGACCTGATCGCATCCTGGGTGCCGCAATTCGACGCCTGGGCGATTGCGGATACGGTCAGCATCGCGGGGCAGAAACGGCTGGTGGCCGAGCCATCCCGCCTTGAGACTGTCGTAGGCTGGACGACGTCAGATCATATGTGGAGCAGGCGCGCCGCGCTGGTGATGACCCTGCCCTGGACCAAACAGAACCACCCCAAAGACGCCGATCTCGCGATCCGTGACCGGGTGCTTGGCTGGGCGGCGCTTTATGTGCGCGACCGTGACTGGTTCATCCAGAAAGCCATCGGCTGGTGGCTGCGCGAATTGTCCAAACATGATGCCGACCGTGTCCGCGCCTTTCTGGCCGCATATGGCGACCAGATGAAACCATTCGCCGCGAAAGAAGCGGCGCGCAGATTGCCCTAGCGCAGCACGGTCAGCTCCACGATTCCGGCCAATGGCGCCTCAAGCAACCGCATCGCCGCAAGGCTGACCTGGCTGCCCGATCCTGCCGCCCCGCCAGAGGGGCGCAATTCGACATTGATCGTCTTGCTTTGATAGCGGATGCGGCCTTGGGTCACCTCGGACACCAGCGGCGTTTTCAGCCAGATGCCGGGTTCGGTCGGTGACCCCAGCGTGGCAATCGTGCGCCCCAGTTCGGCGCCAGCCGCCGCGACTTGCGTCGCTGCCTGCCGTTCGGCGGCAGAGGTCGTGTCGAACTGATCCACCGTCCGCGCAGAGCTTGGCGGCGGCGGCGGTAACGTCATCGCCGGGATCAATGTTGTTGGCGCTTCAGGGGTGACAACCTGGGCTTCGGGCAGGTCGCAAGCGGCAAGGGCCACGAATGGCAGGATCAAAAATCTATTCATAACTGCACATTATTGTGCGGCCCGCGCCTGCGCAACGGCAAGGATCGGCCTTGCGCTGAACTGCGCCGGTGCCTAGTTTGACACCATGAATATGCCCCTGATCGACCCCTTCGCGCGCGCCATTTCCTATCTGCGGGTCTCGGTGACCGACCGCTGCGATTTCCGCTGCGTCTATTGCATGTCGGAAAACATGACCTTTCTGCCGAAAAAGGAATTGCTGACGCTGGAAGAACTGGACAGGCTCTGTTCCGCTTTCGTCCGGCTTGGCGTGAAAAAACTGCGCATCACCGGGGGTGAACCTTTGGTCCGGCGCGAGATCATGACGTTTTTCAACGCCATGGGCCGGCATCTGGACAGCGGCGCCTTGCAGGAACTGACGATCACCACCAATGGCAGTCAGCTGGAAAAATATGCCGCCGATCTTTATGCGGCGGGCGTGCGGCGGGTGAATGTCTCGCTTGATACGCTCGATGAGGCGAAATTCGCTCAGATCACCCGCTGGGGCCGCTTGCCGCAAGTGTTGCGCGGGATCGACGCAGCGCAGGCGGCAGGATTGCGGGTCAAGATCAATACGGTCGCGCTGCAAGGGTTTAATGAGGATGAATTATTCACCCTCACCGATTGGTGCGCCACCCGCGATATGGACATCACCTTTATCGAGGTGATGCCAATGGGCGATATCGGCAACGAAGACCGGATCGGCCAGTTCTGGTCGCTGAAAGACCTGCGCGCAAGGCTGGCAGACCGTAGCCCGCTGACCGATCTGCCTGATAACACTGGCGGCCCTGCGCGTTATGTCCGCGTCGCGGCGACCGGTCAGAAAATCGGCTTCATCACCCCGCTGTCGCATAATTTCTGCGAAAGCTGCAACCGTGTGCGGATCACCTGCACAGGTGAGATTTACACCTGTCTGGGGCAGGAAGGCCATTCCGACCTGCGCGCGCCCCTGCGCGCGTCAGAGGCCGATGCAGACCTTGAAACGGCCATTCGCGCCGCAATTGCCCGCAAACCCAAAGGCCATGATTTCGACTATTCCCGCCAAAGGATCGACGGCCAGGTCAGCCGCCATATGAGCCATACAGGGGGTTAAGGAGCGCTGCCCGCTGTCGTCGCCTGCGCCCTGATCAGCGGGCCAGACATACCGTGCAGGATCAGCGCACCATCCGGCGCGATCTCGAACCCGGTCACCTGTGCCAAAGCGTCGAGAAACCGCCGTTCCTGAGCCATTGCCACATCCGCGCAGGCCATCATTGTGGCACCGGGATGGGTGATGTTCAGGCCCTCACCGCTGACCTCGTAACCTGCGAACCAGTGATTGCAGCCCGTCGTACCCGCCACGCGGCCTGAAGCATCAAAGCTCAAGCTGATGCGGATATCTTCTGCCACGCTCTCGCCCACAATCTCGCTGACCACCCAAAGGCGATCTGTCAGCAGATCGCGACTATTACCGCCGCAGCCTGTGAAGGTGTCAGCACCCAGCGTCAGCGTGACTGTTTCAGGATAAGGCATGCCTGACATATCGTCGTGACAAACCCGATCCTCGCGCAACAGGCTGGCGCTGGTATCGGCGGTCACAAAGATCGCGCCATCGGGTTCGAAGCCGGCGTCGGTCACCGGAAAAGCCTTTTCATCCAGACCAGGACGCGCAATCGTCATAAGACCGTCATCGACGGTTACTGTCCAGAACGGCTCATTCCCGCGCGCGACATAGGCCGCAGTAACGGGCGGCAGGGCGACATGGCATTCCGGCAAGGCGACATCCGCGACAGAAATCTGCGCAACTTCCCCGCGGTTCCAGAAAAACGTGCCCGGATCGTCCATGGAATCATACCGCGCACCGGAGGCCGTGGCGACCGCCTGCAAAATGACCCGCGCTGGTCCGGTTTTCATCACCAGCGCATCATCGGCAAAACCAGTCTGCACGATCTGATCGCCGCAGCGAAAGGTCGCATTAAAACCAATCGGCTGATAGCGCTGCAAGACCAGATCGACCGGTTCATCGGCCACAAGAACAGGGTCCCCGAGCCAAACCAGATCAGCGCCAAGCGTGATGCCCGCACGCACCATCACATCATCCGGTGTCAGCAGATCGATGACAAATGGCACCGGGACCTGCTGACCATCGGTGGGCAGCCGGATTTCCGACAGCAGTTGACCCTCGATATCCGTCACCTCAACCAGCACCACCGCATCCTCGGGCAAGGCCATCCGGTCCAGATAGCGCACCTGCCCCGTGATACTGCGGATATCCTGCGCCAGTGCTGACAAGGGCAGGCAAACAAGGGCGGTCAACAAAGCAGGCAAGGGGCGCATCGGGTTCTCCAGTCAGAATTCAGCCACAATAACAGCTGACGCAGACCACCAAAAGCCGCATAACCCTTTGCAGGGGCCACGAAAATGTCAACTCACCCCGGCCCCGCTTCTTTTTTCCAAAAATACTCCCGCCGGAGGCCGGCCCGGAGGGCCGATCAGGCAGCAGGCATCCGTTGTTCGACAATGCCCGCCCACCACGAACAGCCCGCAGGGATCGCATCATCATTGAAATTATATTCCGGATGATGCACTGACGCGCCATCGCCATTGCCGACCAGAATATAGGCGCCGGGCCGTTCTTCGAGCATGAAGGCGAAATCCTCGCCGCCCATGATCAACGGTGCCTCGTCACAGGCCCCGGCGACAGAGCGTGCCACATCGGCGGCAAAGGCGGTCTGCTCGTCGTGATTGACCATGCAGGGATAGCCGCGGTGATAGGTCACCTCGGCCCGCGCGCCAAAGGCAGCGGCGGTGCCGTCGCAGATCGCTTTCAACCGCCGCTCTGCCAGATCGCGCATGTCTTTCGACATTGTGCGCACAGTGCCTTTCATATGCACCCGCTGTGCGATGACGTTGAAGGCTTTTGACGATGTCTCCACCGCAGTGACAGAAACAACGATCTGGTCGACCGGGTCGGCATTGCGGCTGGCGATGGATTGCAGCGCGGTGATCACATGGGCCGCGACCAAGGTGCTGTCGATTGTTTCCTGCGGCTTGGCGGCATGGCCGCCCTTGCCTTCGATCACGATATCGAACTGGTCGGTGGCGGCGAAAAACGCCCCCGGACGGATCGCGAAACTGCCCAAAGGGCGGCCCGGCCAATTATGCATGCCGTAGACTTCCTGGATATTCCAGCGGTCCATCATACCATCTGCGCACATCTCGCGGCCACCGCCGCCGCCTTCTTCAGCGGGTTGGAAGATCACCACGACAGAGCCATCGAAATTACGGGTCTCGGCCAGATATTTCGCCGCGCCGAGCAGCATGGCGGTATGACCGTCATGGCCGCAGGCATGCATCGCGCCGGGGGTTTTGGAGGCATAATCAAGCCCGGTCTGTTCATGGATCGGCAAAGCATCCATATCGGCGCGCAGACCGATGACCTTGCCCGCCGTATCGGTCTTGCCTTTGATCACGCCGACAACCCCGGTCCGGCCAATGCCGGTGACCACCTCGTCACAGCCGAAGTCACGCAGTTTCTCGGCGACCAAAGCCGATGTGCGGTGCGTGTCGAACAGGATTTCCGGGTTTTCATGCAGATCACGGCGCCATGCGGTGATTTCGGGCAGCAATTCGGCAAAGCGGTTCTTGACGGGCATCTTTCTCTCCTCGGGTGCCGCAGATCGATGGCATCGATCAACACGGCCAACATCATTGGGTTCAATGAGGTAACAATAGCCGCTTGTCCGTATTTGACCAGCCTCTGCCGTAGGCCGGGGTTCACCCCGGCACAGCACCCTCAATGGATCGTGTTCTTCGCGCGATTGACATAACCGACACAATCACTCAGATACCCGCGATCAAGCGCGAGTATCTGTCATGCCCAAGACCCCATCCCCCTGTATCAGCGTCTGCAAATTCCGCCGCGAAGGCCATTGCATCGGCTGTGCGATGACCAAGGCGCAGAAGGCGATGTTCAAATCGCTGAAAAAACCGGCCTATCAATCGGCCTTTGTCACTATGCTGATGGCGCAGCAAAAGATATTGGGGAAATATACCCATTGGCGGATCGCTTACGAAAAAAAATGCGCCAAGAAAGGCGCATCTTTTCCGGATGAATTGTAAAACGCTGCGGGTGTCCCGCAACGCTGTCGCCTGATCAGGCCAGATGCGCGCGCAGCATCCAGGCGAATTTCTCATGCGCCTGACCGCGTGCGATGCACAGGTCTTCGGTCAAGGTGTCGCCATGTTCAGCGGCCAGTTCACCGGCAGCGGCGATCGTGGCGGCCAGCGTTTCCTGCGCTTCCTGCAGGGTTTTGACCATGGTCTTGTCGTCGGCTTCACCTTCATGTTCAGCGACTTTTGACCGGGCGATCATCCCTGCCAGCGTGCCTTCGGCATGGGCGTCCAGCGCGCGGATCCGTTCGGCCAGATCGTCCTGACCGACAAAATGATCCTCATAGATCGTCTGGAACAGGGCGTGCAGCGACCCAAAGGCCATGCCTTTGACGTTCCAATGGAAATTCTGCGCCAGCATCGTGGTCACGGCGGTTTCGGCAACGCATTGGTTCAGCGCCTCGGCGATGGCGGCTTGGGCGTTCGGGCTCAAATCTGTGGCGGTCTGTGTCATGTGTGGTCTCCTTTGAGGTAACAGATATGAATGATGGCGCGAATTTCAACCAGCCTCGCCCGTGTCATGCGCGGCTTTGCAGATCAGGAAATGCAAGCGTGAAGCCTGTTCGCGCGACATCCGGCTGAGCAAGGCGAACCGGTAGCGCGCCTCATCCCCTTGGCGCACAGCGTCGAGCAGGTTTTCCAGCCACGCCTCGTCAAAGGATTTTTCGACCGCCGTCAGCTCATGAAACCGCAACCGCCGCCCCAAGGCCGCAGGCAAAGCCGCCAGCAGCGCCTGCATCGGATTGCCTGTCGTGACCCCTGTCAGCCGCGCCTTGCGCCCTGCGGCGCGCAGGCGTTGGTCAGGTTGCATATCAGGCAGGCGGCGGGCGGTGGCTTGGGACATCAATCAGGCTCCTATTCCCGACAAATATAGTCAGCCAAATCCGCAGAGGCAAGATAAACCCGCCAACGCGCTTGTGATTGGCGGTAACGGGCCTGTGACCTACCCTTGCGTCAGGTCGGCAAAGGGTCGGCCATTGCAAAACGGAGGCATTTGACATGAACCGCATGACCGCCAAGGATTTTGATCAGGATCTGCTGGAACTTTATGATTTCTACGCCCATGGCAAAATCACCAAACGCGAATTTCTGGACAAGGCCGGGCGTTTCGCCGTCGGTGGCATGACCGCCATGGCGCTGTTGCAGATGCTGAGCCCCAATTACGCGCTGGCCGAACAGGTCAGTTTCAATGACCCTGATATTCTGCCCGAATATATCATGTATCCTTCGCCCAATGGCCATGGCGAGGTGCGCGGCTATCTGGTCAAACCCGCCGAGGCGACCGGCCCGCTGCCCGCTGTGCTGGTGATCCATGAAAACCGCGGGCTGAACCCCTATATCGAGGATGTGGCCCGCCGTCTGGCCAAGGCCGGTTTCATGGCGCTGGCCCCGGACGGGCTGACATCGGTCGGCGGCTATCCGGGCAATGATGCCGAAGGGCGCGATCTGCAAAGTTCTGTTGACCCGGAATTGCTGATGAATGACTTCTTTGCCGGGTTCGAACATCTGATGACCCGCGACGACAGCACCAGCGCTGTGGGCGCTGTCGGGTTCTGCTATGGCGGCGGTGTGGTCAATGCGCTGGCGGTGGCCTACCCCGAAATGCGCGCCGGTGTGCCGTTTTACGGGATGCAGGCCACCGCCGATGACGTGCCCCAGATAGAGGCACCATTGCTGCTGCAATATGCTGCCCTTGATGAACGGGTGAACGCCGGCTGGCCCGCCTATGAAGAGGCCCTGATCGCCAATGACAAAGTGTATGAGGCGCATATCTACCCCGACACCAACCACGGTTTCCACAATGACAGCACCCCGCGCTATGACGAGGTGGCGGCAGAGCTGGCATGGACGCGCACGGTGGACTGGTTCAACACGCATTTGAGCTGAAACAAAAAAGGCCCGCCGTGATGGCGGGCCTTTATCTTTTTGTTGCTCAGATCACTCGATCTTAGGCAGCAATTCATCCAGCGACTTTTTCGCATCACCATAGAACATCCGCGTGTTTTCTTTATAGAACAGCGGATTTTCGATCCCGGAATAGCCAGTGCCCTGGCCACGTTTGGACACAAACACCTGTTTCGCTTTCCAGCATTCCAGCACCGGCATCCCGGCGATGGGGCTGTTGGGATCGTCCTGTGACGCCGGGTTCACGATGTCATTGGACCCAATCACGATCGCGACGTCCGTCGTGGGGAAATCGTCGTTGATTTCATCCATTTCCATCACGATGTCATAGGGCACTTTGGCCTCGGCCAGCAGCACGTTCATATGGCCGGGCAGACGCCCTGCGACGGGGTGAATGGCAAAGCGCACATTCTTACCTTTGGCGCGCAATTTGCGGGTCAGTTCGGCGACCGCCGATTGCGCCTGCGCCACCGCCATGCCGTAGCCGGGGATGATGATGATGCTATCCGCCTCGTTCAGCGCTGTCGCGACACCGTCGCTGTCGATGGCGATCTGTTCGCCCTCGACCGCCATCTGTTCACCCGCAGGCCCACCAAAGCCGCCAAGGATGACGCTGACGAAACTGCGGTTCATCGCCTTGCACATGATATAGGACAGGATCGCACCGGAGGAGCCGACCAAGGCACCGACCACGATCAGCAGATCATTGCCAAGGCTGAAGCCAATCGCCGCTGCCGCCCAGCCGGAATAGGAGTTCAGCATCGACACGACGACCGGCATATCCGCGCCGCCGATGCCCATGATCAGGTGATAGCCGATGAACAAAGCCGCCAGCGTCATGATGAACAGCGGGAAGAAACCACCGGTGTTGAAATACCAGATCAGCGACAGGACAGAGATCGCCGCCGCCGAAGCGTTCAGCAAATGCCCGCCGGGCAGTTTAGCGGCTGCGGTATTCACCCGGCCTGCCAGCTTGCCATAGGCAATGACCGAGCCGGTGAATGTGATCGCGCCGATAAAGATGCCCAAAAACAGCTCAACCCTCAGGATGTTGATCTCGACGGGTGTTTTATAGGCCAGAAGTGCTGCAAAGCCTTCCAGTCCGGCACGGGCCTCTGCATCCATCGCAGCGACACGGCCCAGTTCGAAATGCGCGATAAAGCCGACCAGCACCGCCGCCAGACCAACAAGGCTGTGCATCGCCGCCACCAGTTCTGGCATCTGCGTCATCTGCACTTTTGTCGCGAGTTGATAGCCGATCACACCGCCACCGGCGATCAGGATCAGTGACAGCAGCCACAGCCCGGCACCGGGGCCAAAGAGTGTCGCTGCCACCGCCAGCGCCATGCCCGCGATGCCGTACCAGACCGCGCGTTTGGCACTTTCCTGACCCGACAGACCGCCGAGAGACAGGATAAAGAGAACTGCCGCGACCACATAAGCCGCTGTTGTAAAACCATATTCCATTGCTCTTTACCCCTTTACGACTTCTGGAACATGGCGAGCATGCGCCGTGTCACAAGAAAACCGCCGAAAATATTGATGCCGGTCATGAAAACCGCCAATGCGGCAAGCAAGATCACCAGAAACGACCCCGACCCGATCTGCGTCAGCGCGCCCAGAATGATGATCGATGAGATCGCATTGGTCACCGCCATCAGCGGCGTATGCAGGCTATGCGCGACACCCCAGATGACCTGGAAGCCCACGAAAACCGCCAGAACAAAGACGATGAAATGCTGCATGAAGCTGGCAGGTGCCACCAGACCAACGCCGAGCAGCAGGACCGCGCCGATTGCCAGCAGACCAACCTGATTGCGGGTCTGTGTCTTGAAGGCGGCTGTTTCTTTTGCGCGCTTTTCGTCGGCGGTCAGTTCCTTTGGCTTTTCCTTTTTCGGTGCCGCCGCAATCGCCGCGATCTTGGGTTTTGGCGGCGGGAAAGTCACCTCTCCCTTATGCGTCGCCGTCGCACCCCGGATCACATCATCATCCATGTTATGGACAGGCTGGCCGTCCTTGCCCGGTGTCAGATCGGTGACCATATGGCGGATGTTGGTGGCATATAGGGTCGAGGCCTGCGCCGCCATCCGGCTCGGGAAATCCGTATAGCCGATGATGGTCACGCCATTCTCGGTGACGATTTTCTCGTCCTTCACGGTCAGTTTGCAATTGCCGCCACGTTCGGCGGCAAGGTCCACGATCACCGATCCGGGCTTCATCGCCTTGACCATATCCTCGGTCCAAAGCTCTGGCGCATCGCGTCCGGGGATCAGCGCGGTGGTGATCACGATATCCATATCTGGCGCGATCTCGCGGAATTTCGCCAATTGCGCGGCGGCGAATTCGGGGCTGGACACGGCGGCATAGCCGCCTGTCTTGGCACCGTCCTGCTGTTCTTCCTTGAAGTCCAGAAAGACGAATTGCGCGCCCATGGATTCGACCTGTTCGGCGACCTCTGGCCGCACATCGAACGCATAGGTGATCGCGCCAAGGCTGGTCGATGTCCCGATTGCGGCAAGCCCTGCGACACCGGCACCCACAACCAGCACCTTGGCTGGTGGCACCTTGCCTGCGGCGGTGATCTGCCCGGTGAAGAAGCGGCCAAAATTATTACCCGCCTCAATCACCGCGCGGTAACCCGCGATATTGGCCATGGATGAAAGCGCGTCCATTTTCTGCGCCCGGCTGATGCGCGGCACCATATCCATGGCGATGACGGTCGCACCCTTGGCATTGGCGGCTTCCATCAGATCCTTGTTCTGGGCCGGATAAAAGAAGGAAATCAGCGTCTGGCCTTCGCGCAGGCGCTTGACCTCGACATCTTCGGGGGGGCGGACCTTGGCCACGATATCGGCGACCTTGTAAAGTGCGGCAGCGGTTGCCACGACTTCGACGCCGGCGTCTTTGTAGGTCTGATCCGAAAAGCCGGCAGCAAGGCCGGCCCCGGTCTCAATCACGCAATCATAGCCCAGTTTTTGCAGGTCTTTGGCAGAAGCAGGTGTCATCGCCACCCGGTTTTCGCCCGCAAATATCTCTTTTGGTGTGCCGATTTTCACGGACCATCCCCCATATTTGTGTCAGCAGTCGGAATGACTTACCGCGCGTAAGATTATTTCACAAGGCGGGGGTGTAAAGTCCTTTCCTGTCGTGGGTTCGCGGACACAAGCGGGATCGATATTCTCCCGCAGGCTTTGTTGCGGGGCACACACCGCTTTTGGCTTGTCGCCGCCTGTTCGACCAGTAGCATGACGCCAACAGGGGGAGGCGATCATGGAACATGCAGGCAAACACGCTTTGGTCACCGGCGGCGGCACGGGGATCGGGCACGGCATTGCGCTGGCTCTGGCCGATGCGGGGGCCGAGGTGACGATCACCGGG
Source organism: Yoonia sp. 67-2 (assembly GCF_035117555.1). Taxonomy (NCBI): domain Bacteria; kingdom Pseudomonadati; phylum Pseudomonadota; class Alphaproteobacteria; order Rhodobacterales; family Paracoccaceae; genus Yoonia; species Yoonia sp. 67-2. Next base: position 193,567 of record NZ_JAYKPK010000001.1, on the reverse strand, counting down.
CGCAATGCCGCGCGGCTCGATGCGCTGGCCGCCAGCCATCCGCGCCTGCATGCGTTGGTGATGGATGTGGATGATGAAGCCTCCGTGCGGGGCGGTATCGCTGCGGCGGCGCAAGCGCGCGGGCCGTTGCAGATCTGCGTGGCCAATGCGGGCATCGCCGAAGGCGGGCCATTTGCGAAAACCTCGCTTGCCGCATGGCGCAAGACCATGGCGACCAATCTTGACGGCGTGTTCCTGACCTTGCAGGCGGCGCTGGCCACCCTGCCCGCTGATCTGCCGGCACGGATGATCGTCGTCAGCTCCATCGCGGGGCTGCGCGGGCTGAAGAATGCGATTCCCTATACGGTCAGCAAACATGGCGTGATCGGCCTGATCCGGGGTCTGTCCGAGGAATATATGCGCACAAACATCACCTTTAACGCGCTCTGCCCCGGTTATGTCGATACCGCAATTGTGCAAAACCAATTGCCCGGCCTGATGCAGCGCTTTGGCGTGGATCAGGCCGGTGCGATTGATCTCATTGCCAAGGGCAACCGTCACCGCCGTTTGCTGGAGGTGGATGAAACCACCGCCGCCGCGATGTGGCTGTGTTCGGACGCCGCGCGCAGCGTGAACGGCCAGACGATCCAGATTTCAGGAGGACAGATATGATCACAGATTTCGCCCAGACCAAAGCCATGTTCCACTTGCCCGCAGAGATGATCTATCTCGACGGCAATTCGTTGGGCCCCCTGCCCAAGGCCACTGCCGCGCGCGTCAATGATTGCGTCACCCGCGAATGGGGTGAGATGGTGATCACCGGTTGGAACCGCGCCGGTTGGATGGCGCAGCCTGTCAGCTATGCCGACCGGATCGGGCGGTTGATCGGCGCGGAACAGGGCCATTGCGTGCTGGGCGATACGCTGTCGGTGAAGGTCTATCAGGCGCTGGCCGCCGCCCTTGATCTGGTCCCTGACCGCAAGGTGATCCTGACCGACAGCGGCAATTTTCCCTCGGATATCTATATGGCCGAAGGGCTGATCAAATCGCTGGATCGCGGTTATGAACTGCGCGTGGTCGCGCCAGAGGATGTTGCCAATCATATCAACGACGAACTAACCGTGCTGATGCTGACCCAGGTCGACTACCGCACCGGGCGTCTGCACGACATGCCGGCGCTGACGAAAGCCGCGCATGATGCCGGTGCGCTGGCGATCTGGGATCTGGCGCATTCGGCAGGGGCCATGGCCGTTGATGTCGCCACTGGCGGCGCTGATTTCGCGGTCGGCTGCACCTATAAATACCTTAACGGCGGGCCGGGCGCGCCGGCTTTTATCTATGTCGCCCCGCGCCATATCGAAAACTGCCAGCCCGCATTGTCCGGTTGGCTGGGCCATGCCGCCCCTTTCGCCTTTGAACCCGGCTATCGCCCCGGCACGGGGATTGAGCGGATGCGCGTCGGCACACCGCCGGTGCTGCAACTTGCAGCCCTTGATGCCGCGCTCGATATCTGGGACCAAGTCGATCTGGACCAGATCCGCGCCACCTCCATCGCGCTGACCGAACAATTCATCACGGGGGTGGAGGCCGCCTGCCCCATGCTGACCCTCGCTAGCCCGCGTTATCCAGACCAGCGCGGCTCACAGGTTTCGTTCCGATTTGCGCAAGGCTATGGCGCGATGCAGGCCTGTATCGCACAGGGCGTGGTCGGTGATTTCCGCGCGCCGGATATAATGCGCTTTGGATTCACACCGCTGTTTATCGATGCGGATGACGTGACCAAGGCAGTCGCGATCATCGCAAGGGTGATGAATAACAGGCTCTGGGATGCACCAGCCTTCCAGCAAAAGGCCACAGTGACGTAAAACCCCTGCACCTTCCGAGTATAAATATCCTCGCCGAAGGCATCCGGTCCCGCAGGGGCCGGAGCTAGACCCCCTCCAGCACCGCATCGGTTTTGGTTTGCGCCTTATGGCGTTGGCCATGCACATGCATATTCAGCGCGGCCCCCAGAAGGATCAGATAGGCGCTGACATAAAGCCAGAGCATCATGCCAATGACCGCCCCGATGGAGCCGTATACTTCGTTATAGCTGGCAAAATTTGTCAGATAGAATGACAGCCCCGCCGAGGCGGCAATCCAGACGACCACCACGACCAGCGCGCCCACCGTCACCCAGCGCCCGCGCCGCTCGATCCGCACCGGGCCAAAGCGATAAAGCAATCCAAGACCCGCGATCAGCACACAAAGCGCCACGACCCAGCGCAATCCTTCCAGCAGCCAGGCGGTGCCAGAGGGCAAAGGCAGCAAGGCCATGATGATCGGCAAAACGATGACGACATTGACCGCAACAATCGCCAGAAACACCAAGGCAAAGGTCAGCAGCAAGGCCACAAGCAACTGCACAAAAGTATTGCGCTGACGCTGGCCCGCAATCGCATTCAGCCCGCCGATCAAGGCCCCTACCGCCGCACGGCAGGACCAAAGCGCCAGCAGGATCGACAGGACAGTCGCCCAGCCCAAAGTCTGCGTTTCAGCAGTTACCAGCCCGGTGACCTGTGCCGTGAGCAGACGATAGGCGTCGGGAGGAATGATATCTTGCATCAGGGTCAGCTGATCGGAAATCACGACCGGGTCAGCGACCAGCCCGAAGATCGCGATAATCGCGGCCAGCCCCGGGAAAATTCCGAACATGCCAAAGAATGCGACGCCAGCGGCGATCAGACCCAGATGTTTTTCCCCAGCCGTTGTAAAGACGGCGATGCCGACCCGCCAGATTTCCATCAGTCTCGACTTCATCAGTGATCCTTTTGGCAACAAATAGGCGCAACCACAGGCTGTACACCCTGCAGAGAACAAGTGTTGAAGTTAGCATAGCGTTCCAGAAAGGCAAAGGTTCCCGCCTTTGCGCCTATTCCGGCCTGTGGCCTGCCTGCCTGCGCGCCAAAAGCACCCAGACGCCCGGCAGGCTCGCCACCAGAATGACCAGACCGAACACGATACTGGCGGCAATCCCCGCCTCGGCGCGGGCGCCAAGGATCGGCCAAAGTGCGGCAGCGGCCCCTTCGCGCAGGCCCCAGCCGCCGACCGAAAGCGGGATCATCATGGATGTCAGGATCAGCGGAAGCACCGTGACCACAGCCATAAAATTTAGATCGGTGCCGGTGGCCAGCGCGCAAAAGGCAAAGCTCGCAAGATTGCAGGCGACAATGGCAAGGCTCAGCGCCGCTTGTTGCGGCCAGACCTTGCGGGTGAGAAGCCCCAGCCGCAAAGCCGAGATGAAGCCCGCAGTTGCCCGGGCCACCGCCCCGGGGACGAGCAACATCACGCCGCCCAGCACCGCAAGACCGATGATCAGCAACGCAAGCCAGCCGACGATATCGGCGACCCAGCCCGGCAGGAACATACTTCCCGGCACCGCAATCGCCACCATAAAGCCCGTGAACATCACCGCGAACAGCGCGACCTGCCCGACCAGCCGTTCCAGCACCACGGCCTGCGCTGCACGCAGCAGTCCGGCCTGATGGCGTTGTCGCACCGCACGCCCGGCATCGCCCATCACACCGCCCGGCACTGCCAGGTTGACGAATTGCGAAAGATAATATTCGCAGATCGCATCACGCCTGCGCATCGGCTGGTCCAGCTGCGCCGCCGTCAACCGCCACCGCAGAGCGGAAAGCAGGACCTGTCCATGCGCCGTCACCAAGGCGGCCAGCAACCAACCCCAGTGCGTATTGCGCAACAGCGACAGCACCTCCGGCCCATCGGTCAACCGCCAGAGCAGCGCGAGCAAAGCGATCGTGACGATGACCCGCACCGCAGCGCTGGTTATCTTGCGGGTTGGGAACTTTGAGTCAGAATTTGCGTTCACCATTGGATGAGATATCTACCGCTTTGCCTCGATTGCAAGCGCCCCACCCATTTTAACAGGAATTTCTGGACCTTGGCGCGGTTCCTTCTATGTTCGGTTGATGAATATGACAACTGCGATCCCCGACCCTGTTCCAAACGGTCAAGCTGTACCGCTTGGCGCGACTTTGCGTCTGCGCGATCTGGTGAAGCGCTATGGGTCTGGCCCTGCGGCGGTGGACGGGATCAATCTTGACGTCGCTGCCAATGAATTCGTTGTGCTGGTCGGTCCCTCCGGCTGTGGCAAATCCACGACCTTGCGCCTGATCGCTGGGCTGGAAGAGGCGACAGATGGCGCCATCGAAATCGCAGGCGATCAGGTCAATCATCTGGGCGCCGCCGCCCGCGATGTGGCGATGGTGTTTCAGAATTACGCGCTTTATCCGCATATGAATGTGGCACAGAACATCGGCTTTGGCCTGCGCCGGCGCGGTGCCTCGCGGTCAGAGGCGAAAAGGGCTGTGGCCGAGGCGGCCGAGATCCTTGAGCTGACAGAACTGATGCACCGCCTGCCGGGTGATCTGTCCGGTGGCCAGAAACAACGCGTGGCCATGGGCCGCGCCATCGTGCGCAATCCGCGCTTGTTTTTATTCGACGAACCCCTGTCCAACCTCGACGCCCGCCTGCGCCTGACCATGCGCACCGAGATCAAGCGCCTGCATGCGCGTGTGCCGACGACCACGATCTATGTCACCCATGACCAGACCGAGGCGATGACCATGGCCGACCGTGTCGTCGTGATGAACGCAGGCAAGATCGAACAGATCGGCACGCCGATGGAGATTTACGATGCACCCGTGTCGCGTTTCGTGGCCGGGTTTATCGGCGCACCGGCGATGACTTTTGCCGATGGCATGCTGGATGATCAGGGGCTGACGCTGGACAGCAGCCTGACGCTGCAATGTGATGCCGCCCATCGCGGCCCGGTGACGCTCGGCCTGCGGCCAGAGGCGTTGGTTTTGGGTGACAGCGGATTGCCTGCGCGGCTGGATATGCTGGAACCTTTGGGCGCAGAAACGCTCGCACTTTGGCAGACCGAGGCTTTGGGGCCGGTCTGGGTCCGCATGACGCCAGACCCCGCCCTGCGCCCCGGTGCCACGGCGCATCTGCAGCCAGACATGACCCGCGCGCATTTATTCGACCCCATCACCGGGCGTCGTGTGATTTGAATTTGACCAACAGGAGATTTCCCATGCGTTTTGCCTATCCTTTGACCACAGCCCTTGCCCTGACCGCCAGTGGCACAGCAGCGCAAGACCTGATCACCCGCGACCGTGTCGGCCCTGCGGATGCGCCCAATGTCATGACCTTCCGGCTGACGGCCTTTGATCTTTATTCATCGGACGACGCGACGCGGGAATTCTTCGAAGAACGGTTCCTCGCATTGATGGCCGAATACCCCGAATGGCGGATCGAGACGCAATTGCAGACCGACAACATCGGGCAGGAACAGGCGCGGATGCTGGAACAGGTGCGTGCTGGCCGTGGGCCTGATTGCGCGATGATCGACAGCTCCCAGCTTGGTCTGTTCAAATCGGCAGGTGTGCTGTCGCCGATGAATGATCATTTCAGCCAAGATCAGATCGACGATCTGTTCCCTTTCGTGCGTGACGGCGTGATGGATGCCGAAGGCAATGTGCTGGCCTGGTGGTGGTTCACCAGTTTGCAGGTGCTTTATCGTGACGCCTCTTTGGTCCCCGATGCCCCTGCCACATGGGAAGATCTGCAAGCCGCCGCCCTGACCACGGTCGAGGCAGGCCGCGAAGGCGTGTTGTTCAACGGCGGACGCTGGGAAGGCACAGCTTTCGATTGGCTGCCGAATTTCTGGGCGCAGGGCGGTGAATTGGTCGATGCCGATGGCCGCCCGGTGTTCAACGAAGGCGACAACCGCGACAAAATGCTGGCCGCGATCAATTACTATAAAACGCTGGTCGATGAAGGGGCCGCCCCGTCGCGGGTGACAACGATAATCAATTACGATGAATTCAATGCCGCCGCTGCCGCTGGCACTGCGGGGTTGTTCATCGGCGGGAACTGGCAATATGGCCAATTGCGCAGCACCTTGGCTAAAGATCAATTTGCCAATTGGGAAATCTCTGAACTGCCCGGCCCGAGTGCGGATCAGCGCGCAACCGGCACGGGTGGCTGGACCATCGGTGCGTTCAGCGATGATGCGACTGCAGTCGAGATCTGCGCCCGGATGGCCTATGAAATCTACGCCACCGAAGGCAATGCGTTCCAAGGCCTGTTGCCGACCTCGGCCAGCCTTTATGACGCTTACGATGCGTTTGACGGGCCGGAATATGATGCCTTTGCCGCAGCTTTGGTGAACGGTGTCGCCCGCCCCGGCGTCGCGATCTATCCCGAGATCAGCAATCAATTGCAGGTGCTGCTGGGCGATGTCTTGTCCGGCGCGGCCACCCCGGAAGCGGCTTTGGATGCAGCCTCTGATGCGGTCAATGCTGCCTACGACCGGCTGTAAAAGATGATCAAGGACAGGCGTGTCTGGCTCTGGTTCGCGCCTGTTCTTCTGGTGCTGGGCGGGGTCTATCTGATCCCGGTCGCCGATGTGATCCGGTTCAGTTTCAGCGATGCGACCTTGCTGCGTCCGGTGACGGGGTACGGGCTGGGCGGCTATCAAGCGGCTTTCAGCGATGACAGCCTCGGCGTGATCCTGCGCAATACGGGTCTGTTTACCCTGCTGTCAGTCGTCAGCCTGCAAGCGATGGGCCTCGCGATTGCCCTGCTTTTGGTGCGCGGCGACCGGCGCGGGCTTTACGGGATGAGCGCGCTGCGCACGATTGTGCTGGCCGCTTGGGTCATCCCCGGCATTGCCAATGGCCTGATCTGGCAGATGCTGTTTTCGGAGGCCCCCTTTGGCGCGATCAATTCGACCCTGCGCTTGATCGGGCTGTCGCCGGTGGCGTGGCTGTCGGACCCCGGCAATGCGATGATTTCCGCCGTGATCGCCAATGTCTGGCAAGGGTCGGCCTTTTCGATGATCGTCTTCTATGCCGCCCGCCGCGCCGTGGACCCGGTGCTGTATGAGGCTGCTTCCGTCGATGGCGCGCGCCCCGTGGCACAATTTTTCTTCATCACCCTGCCCCAGATGCGTGGCGCGTTGCTGGTGAACACGATCCTCGTGACGATCCAGACGCTGAACACATTCGACACGATCCTTGCCCTGACCGGCGGCGGGCCGGGTCGCGCGACGGAAGTGCTGTCGCTGAATATCTTCAACCGGGTGTTTTACAGCTATGATCTGGGCGGCGGCTCTGCCTTGGCGGTGCTGTTGCTGACAATCAGCATGGCGCTGACGTTGGTCTATTTGGCCGTGCTACTGCGAAAGACCGCGCGATGACGCCGCGCATCGCCGATATGCTGACCTATCTGGCGGGTATTGTGTTGGCGGCCCTTTTCCTCATGCCGCTGCTCTGGCTGGTGTCGCTGTCCCTGCGCACCCCGGCAGAGGTTTACTTGGGTGCCGCGCGTTTCATCCCCGAAGCCCCGACGCTGGATAATTTCCGCCAGATCCTGAGCGACAGCGCCTTTGGCACCTATCTGTGGAATGCGGTGAAACTCTGCGCCTTGGGTGCCTTGGGGGCGGTGATCGTAGCGACCCCTGCGGCCTATGCCGCATCACGCTTTACCTTCCGCGGCAAAGGCCCGGTGATGATCGGCATCCTGATGGTGCAGATGATTTCGCCCCTTGTCGTGATCATCCCGCTTTACCGCTATCTTGACCGGCTGGGTCTGCTGGAAAGCCATTTGTCGGTGATCGCGGTCTATATGGCCATCGGCGTGCCTTTGTCAGTCTGGCTGATCAAGGTCGGGTTTGACACGATCCCGCAGGCGCTGGAAGAAGCCGCCGCCATCGACGGTTGCAGCCAGTTTGAAATCCTGTGGCGGATCACCCTGCCCTTGGCCTCCCCCGCACTGGCCTCGGCCTTCATCCTCAATATGATCATGGGCTGGTCGCAGTTTCTGGTGCCCTTCATCCTGCTGACCCGTGACGGGCAATTGCCCATCGCCGTGGCGATCTACAACTTCGCAGGGTCGAGTTCTGCCTCGACCACGCAATTGCTGGCCGCCGCCTGTCTGGTGGCGGTTGTCCCGGCCCTTGCCGCTTTTCTTGCGCTGCAAAGGCTGATCCTGCGCGCGATCATGGCAGGCGCGGTCAAGGGGTAAGAGCTGCTTTCACGCCATAACAAAGGCGCGGGCGCCCCAAGGTTGACCCGGGCAGTGCATCTGTGCGAGACCCGCGCCCGTCACTGCATCCGGCCCATTGCCGCCGGACCCAGCCGAAGGAAAGAGATATGGCTTTCACCCTGCGCCGCAATCACCACCGCGATCTGACCCCCTTGGCAGCGATGCTGCCGGACGCAGAGATTCCCTTGCTCAACCCCAGTGCAAAAGTCCCCTTTGATGCGATGGAATGGCACCAAAAGTGGCTCGGCGATCCCGACGACGTGTCCTTTTACCTTCAGGATGCAGCGGGACAGGACGTGGGATTCTTCGCCCTGCGGGTGGGCGTGGGGCCAGAGGTGCGGCACCTCACCTATGTCTATGTCACCGAAGAGGCGCGCGGCGGTGCGGCTGCGGAACTGACCGAACATGTGGAACATGCCGCGCGGGCCTTGGGCGCGTTGGTGGTGAGTTTGAAGGTGGAGATCGACAATGCACCGGCCTTCAACGCCTATCTTTCGGCCGGATATAAAGAGCTGTCCCGCCGCAACGGCATGGCCACGATGCGGCTGGACCTGGAGGAACGTCTTGCGCAATGAACGTGGTTGGGTGATTGGGCTGCATCACGCGGCTGACGGCCGCTTTGGTTGTTGACGTCAACCTAGGTTTGGATTGCAAAGTTGAAAAACGGAAAACAGCGAAGGCCGAGCGCATGAAAAAGCAAGAGGTGCAAACGTGGTTAGACCAATATGGCAAGGCTTGGATCGAGGGCGATCCAGCCCAAATTATCGCCCTCTTTTCAACGGGAGCGGCGTATCGGGAAGCGCCCTTCGATGACGCGATGATTGGCCATCAAGCGATTCAGCAATATTGGCAAGAAGGCGCCGCAGATGCTCAAGAAGACGTTCAGTTTTCTTCGCAGGTTTGGGCCGTGGATGGCAATGAGGCAGCAGCAGGCTGGCAGGCACGCTTTACGCGAAAAAGAAACGGAACCCGCGTTAAACTCGATGGCACCTTTCGTCTAAAGTTTAGTGAAGGCCCTGAGTCCTTGCTTTGCGATAGCCTTGAAGAATGGTGGCACAGTCAGGACGTCTGAATGTGACTCTTGACTGCTAAAGCGGTCACCGGCGAAGCCGCCCCCAACAGCCCCCCTACGGCACCCCCGTCGAAAACGCCCGCAGAAACCTGTCGCGGAACAGGTCCATCGACCAGGCGGGCAAGCTGTCATCCGGCACCAGCCCCGGTGTCCAGCCCCATTGGCCGGTCATCGAGACCAGATCGCTGGGGCCGATCACATGGACCGGCACGTCGAAACTATCACTGCCCGACACGAAAGCCGCCGCCTGATGATCGCCAAGGATGATGAACAGCGGCATATCCTCGCCCTGCTGTCCGACATAGGACAGGCTCGCCTGCAAAGCATAATCAATCGCCTGTCGGTACTGATCACGCACCCTTTCATGGTCCTGCCAGACCACATTGGGCGGATCGTCCGATTGCGCCATCTCGTTGAACACTGTACCATCGCCGACATCCTCCCAACCGATCATCTGCGGCACCGGCACCCATGGCGCATGGGAGGAAATCAGCGAAATCTCGGAAAACAATGGCCGCCCGTCGCGCGGCGCTTTGGCCAGCAGCCGGTCATAGGCTGCGAGCGTGAACTGATCCGGCATCGTGACCCAGTTGAAGGGCAGACCTGCATAGCCAAGATCGTCACTGGCAAGGATCGTCTCAAACCCGATCCGCGACCCTTCGGGCCAGTCGCGGGTGATCGCTGGCACAACGGTCGTGGTGTGATAGCCCGCTGCGCGCGCCAGATCGAACAAGGTCTTGCGCGGGCTGGCGAGCAGCGCGCGATACCGGATCTGGTCGCTGATCCACAGACCAGAGGCGACGGAAGTATGCGCGAGCCAGCTTTGCCCGCCGATGATCGGCGCGGTCATCCAGCCCGATCGCATCGTGACACCTTCGATGGCCCCCAGTTCGGCCTCTGCCACCTGCAAAGTCGCGCCATGGGTGGGGGCATAAAGCGGGTTGTCAAAACTCGCCCTGCCGTAGCTTTCGATGAAGATGAAAACCACATCTTTGTCCCCCAGCCGGTCCAGCAACGGGCTGGCGGCGGCGAAAGGATCGCTCTGGGCAGCCGCGACAAAGCTGACCAACTCGGCGCGGGTGATGCGGAAGAGCTCCACCCGGTCATAGGCCAGCCTTGTGGTCAGCGCTGTGCCGGGCGTGGTGACAGGCATTGTCCAGAACCTTTTGGCCGCACCGATTTGCCCCGCCACCAGCGCCAAAGCCGCAAGCGAGATCAGCGCCGCCGCACTGCGCCACAGCACCGGCAAGGACACCCGCGCCCAGCGTCCCGTCGCCCACCACAGCAAAGCCGCGATCAGCACCGGCACCAACACGGCAGCAAGGGCCGCAATAAGGCCCAACAAAGGCCCCAGACTGCCGATCCCCAGATCAAAGGCGGCACGGATCAGCCCCAGATCGGTCGCCGGATTGAACATCCGGTTATAGGCGATGTAATTGCCAAAATCGGCCAGTTTCAGCAGACAGATCAGCGTCAGCAGCGCCACCAGCACAATGCGCAACACAAACGCGCGCCCTGTAACGGCCGCCAGCGCAAACAGGATCAGCGGCAGTTCCAGAGGCATTTGCCACATAGCGGCCCAGCCCATCGCCGCGGGGCGATTGGGCAGGATCAGCACCAGATGCAGCAGCAGACCACCCACGACAAGCCCAGCCAAGCGGCGCATATCCATGCTCATGCGCTTCGGGTCTTCCAGAGGTAGCGCAGATCCACGCCAAACGACCAGATCACCGCCGCCAAGGCCGCAGCCGCGATCAGCACAGCGCCCGCGCCGATGACCCAAGGCGCGATCAGCGCGATCAAAGCGGCGATCTGGATCACGCAGACCAGCTTGCCACTGAACCGCGGCGGTGTGGGCCGGTTGATCCAGGGGAACACCCACATCGCAACAACGAAAAGATAGCGCATCACCCCCAAAAGCAGCACCCATTCGCCGACCTTGCCGCTCTGCCAGACGATCACGGCAAGGATCAGGGCGAGCATCGAATCGACCTCCATATCGAACCTTGCGCCAAACCGGCTCGACAGGCCTGACCGGCGCGCGGCCCAGCCATCGACCCCGTCACAGGCTAGCGCAATCGTGGCAATCGCCACGACAGACCAAGCCAGCGCAGGGTCAGAGGCCTGCGACACAGTGCTGGCGACGATTGCCGCCAGACCGGCGGTCAGCGTCGCGCGGAAATGCGTCACGATATTGCACAGACCCAACCGCGCATGCGGGTAGTCCCGGATCAATCCGAACAGCAGCACCGCATTGACCGCAAAATAAAGCGTAAAAGCCAGCGCCGCGCCGCCTGTGCCAAATACAGCAATCACCAGCACCGCCAGCAGCGCAAAATCCACGCCAACCAAAAGCGCGAAACGCGCCAACAGCCCCGCAAGCTGCGGGTCGGGCAATCTGCGCTGGGGTTTGACCGCCGCGCCGGGAGGATATGTAACAGCCATGTGACCACACATAGTGTTGCAGCCGCCAAGTCAACGGCGAACATCTGCACAGTTGACACAACTGCTTGAGCAGCCTTTTCTGCACAGGCGACAGCGCAGGAGGACACGATGCAACATGGTTACCGCCGCCCCGCCAGGATCCTGCATTGGCTCCTGGCCGTGATCGTGATCGCGATGCTGCCGGTCGGCAGTCTCATGTTGACCGAAGGGATGGATCGCGCCACCCAGAACCTGTTGTTCGTCCTGCATAAAAACACCGGCGTGGTGATTCTGCTGTTGATGATCATCCGGCTTGCCTATCGCGCGCTGAACCCACCGACCCCTCTGCCCACAAGCCTGCCCCTCTGGCAAAGGCAGGCGGCGGGGACGACGCATATCCTGCTCTATATCATGGTCTTCTTCATGGCGATCACCGGCTATATCCGCGTGACCATGGGCGGCTTCCCGATTGAGGGGCTGGGCGCCATCGGCCTGCACCCGCTGTTGCCGCGCAATGAGGCCGTGGCCGAAATCGCCAAATCTCTGCATTTCTATGGCCGTTTCGTACTGATCGCGGTGCTGCTCTTGCATATCGCGGCAGCCTTGCATCATGCGCTGATTCTGCGCGACGGTATCTTCAGGCGCATCTGGCCATTCTGGCACGCCTAGGCACGCGCCTCGCGCCGCATCTTCTTTTTTCCAAAAATACTTCGGGGTGAGACCCGGACATCGTCCGGGGCGAGGGGCAGCGCCCCTGACAAGGTCAGATCTCATCCCAACCAGCAAAGCCTTGCCGGGCCGCGCAGGCGGCATTGTGCCAGCCCGCCATGATGCTACAGTCGCGAAAAATCATAAAGGGCAGGACATGAGCATCAACCGTCGTTTTATCATCGCAGGGCTGGGTGCCGCATGGCTGGCCGGTTGCGCCACCAATCCGCGCGCCGTCGCCAATACACCGCGCCCGACAGCGACACCGCCGGACCTTCTGCCGCAGCGCAACGCCGGCTATGACGCTTGGGTCGCGGGCTTTCGCGGCCGCGCCACGGCGCAGGGCATCACGCCCGCCACATTCGATGCGGCCTTTCGAAATGCCGGTTTCCTGCCCGGTGTCGTGACCCGCGACCGCAACCAGACCGAGTTCCGCCGCACGTTGGAGGATTATCTGGCCATCGCCACATCTGATGAACGGATCAGCAAAGGCCGCGCCGCCTATGCCCGTCACGCGCAGGTGCTGAGTGCAATCGAGGCGCGCTATGGCGTCAGCCGCTATATCGTCACTGCGATCTGGGGTCTGGAAAGCTTTTATGGCGAACGTCAGGGCGATATCCCGGTGATCGCCGCCACCTCGACCCTCGCCTTTGACGGACGCCGCGGTGATTTTTTCGAGGCGCAGACCTTGGCAGCGCTGCGCATCCAGCAAGCGGGCGATATCACACCGGCGCGGATGACCGGGTCATGGGCGGGCGCGATGGGCCATACCCAGTTCATCCCGACAACTTTCGCGCAATTCGCAGTGGATTTCACCGGCGACGGGCGGCGTGATATCTGGGCCGATGATCCCTCCGACGCTCTGGCCAGTGCCGCCAATTATCTGGCCCGCAGCGGCTGGCAGACTGGCACAAGCTGGGGCCGCGAGGATCGGAATGGCACGCTGGAACCGCAGGCCGGTGGCCCGCGCTTTACCACCACGGGGAATTTCCGCGCGATCAAACGTTATAACAATTCCGATGCTTACGCGATTGGCGTCGGTCATCTGGCTGATAGGATTGCCGGTGGCGGGCCATTGCAGATGCCGTTTCCGCCAGACCGGTTCGGGCTGACCAAGGATGACCGGATCGCCCTGCAAAACGGGCTGACCCGGCGTGGCTTTGACACGCAAGGCGCCGATGGCGTGATCGGCGCGAATACGACCAGTGCGATCGAAGGGTTCCAGCGCCGTCAGGGCTTGCCCGTGACGGGTCAGCCGTCACAGGCCCTGTTGCAGATGCTGCGATAAAACAGTGCCACAACGGATATCTCCGTTGCGGCGCCTATTCACGCAGCGAGCGCCGGTTGGCGCAGATCCTGCAACACATCAGCGGCGATCTGGAACGATCTGATCCTTGCCCCGGCATCATGGATCATGCCCGTCACCATCAGCTCATCGGGCTGATAGGTGGCGATCAGATCCCGCAGCTTGGCCTTGACCGTCGCGGGCGATCCGGTGGCAGAGATCGACAGCGCCTGCTGCACCTGGGCCATGACATGACCCGGCACCTCTGCCGTGACATCGCGGACTGGATACGGCAGTTTGCCGGGCTTGCCGCTCATCATCCGGGCAAAGGCAAGGATCTGAGAAGAGCGCAAATACGCCGCCTCTTCATCCGTCTCCGCCGCACAGACACCGGCGGCGATCATCACATGCGGCTGGTCAAGATGTTCCGATGGCCGGAAGGTGCGGCGATAGACATCCAGCGCCTGTTCGAGCATCGTCGGTGCGAAATGCGACGCAAAGGCATAGGGCAGGCCCAGATAGGCGGCCAGTTGCGCGCCATAAAGGCTCGACCCCAGAATCCAGACCGGCACATGGGTGCCGTTGCCGGGGGTCGCACGCACCGGGGCGGTGTCAGGATTATCACCGAAGTAGCCGATCAATTCCTGCACATCCTGCGGAAAACTATCCTCTGGCGCCATATGGCGGCGCAGGGCGCGGGCGGTGATCATATCGCTGCCCGGCGCGCGGCCCAGACCCAGATCGATCCGGTCGGGGAAGAGTGTCGCCAAAGTGCCGAATTGTTCCGCAATCACCAAAGGCGCGTGGTTCGGCAGCATGATGCCCCCTGCCCCCAGCCGGATCGTCTTGGTCGCCGCTGCGACATGGCCGATCACGACGGCAGTCGCCGCACTGGCGATACCCGCCATATTGTGATGCTCGGCCAGCCAATAGCGGTGATAGCCCGCCGCCTCTGCCGCGCGGGCCAGATCGACGGTGCCGGCCAAAGCATCGGCGGTGGTTTTGCCATCGGGCACGGGCGAAAGATCGAGAAGTGAAAAATGCTGCATAGTAATCTCCGTTCCCCGCTAAGCTAAGCATTGGGTGGGCCTGCGCCAAGACTTTGCTTCGGTTCTTTTGCCATGCGCCGCCCGGCTGACGTCGGCGGAGCAGGATCTGTCAATCCGGGATCGGCGCATCTTCAGGGATGATGCCATGTTTGCGGACGGCCCGGTCCAGATAGCTGCCTTTGGGCGGGCAGTTGTTTTCAGTCAGAACCAGCCGCCGTTTCATCCGCCGCGCCCAAAGATGGACGGCATAGCTATTTTCGGTCAAAAACACCTGTTCGACATTGATGGACCGGCGGATCAACTTGTTGCGTTCGGCAAAGGGCACCGGGTAAAAGGCCTGCTGCGGCAATGCATGGGCCCATTCGCCGGTCACGGTCAGGAAATGGGACAGGGCAGCGGGCCCGGTCAGCCCCCAGCCCCGGTCGGCGAAATGCACCGGCGTGCCTGCGGCCTTGGCGGCGTTCAGCTCGTCCTGCCGGGCCCGTTTGAGCCAGGGGCCAATCGCATAAGGATCGGCGACAAAATCCATGAAATGGCGCAAGGTCGCAGACAGTGCCGGCAGGCGCAGCACGGCATTACAGACCTGATCCGGTGTTTCCAGCCCAAAGACAAAGGGGCTGGCAAAATCAAACGGCCTGACGCAAAGCACATCGGTATCGACCCAGATGTAATCCGTCTGCTGCATCAGATGCAGACGCCACAGATCCGCATGGATCGCGGGGCTGCCGGTGCGGGTATGGTGGATGATGTCGTCACTGGCGAACACCTCGCGCGCATCGCAAAGCGTGACACCCGCAGGGACATTCGGCAGGGCGTTATAGCTATACAAAAGCGTCCGGTGCCCCGCATCCACAAAGGATTTCAGGCTAAGTTGTTCAAACCACGACAAACGGTCACCGATCCACAAGGTGGCCACAACAGGCTGATCCGACACGATACCAACGTCCTCGATAAACACAGGTGCAAACAACACTTCACCGATGACGCTTTTATCAGCTTGGCCCCCATAGCAGCAAAGGGAATATCTGCGGCACTTGCCACATTTCTGCCGCTATGACATGATTATTGCACGTCGTGCGTATTACTCCGGTTGTGTTCGTTTTTCTATTTGGTTGTCGAGTATCGAGTTTACGCAGGAGAGTCCGGCCGTGCAGCGTCCGTGCGACAAGACAGGCCACAAAACGTGGCGCGCGTTCGCCTGCGATGACGCCGGATCGATGACGATTTTCGGTCTGTTTATCTTTGTGATCATCCTGACAGTCGGCGGCATGGCCGTTGATATCATGCGTTATGAATATAAGCGGGTCGCCTTGCAGAATACGGCCGACCGGGCGGTTCTGGCTGCGGGCAGCATGCGTCAGTCCGGTGATCCTGCAACTGTCGTCCGCGACTATTTCCGCCGCGAGGGGCTGGAAAATAATCTGGTCGCGGTGAAGGTTGATCGTGGCCTGAACTATCGCCGCGTCCATGTGCAGACAGCAGCAACCTTTCCGACAATTTTAATGAAGCTTCTGGGCGTGGACGAACTCTCGATCCAATTGGCCAGTGCCGCAGAAGAACGGTATAACAAGGTCGAAGTGTCGCTGGTGCTCGATATCTCGGGGTCGATGGACGAGAATGGCCGGATTGAGGCCCTGCGCCGTGCGGGTGTGGAATTCATCGACACATTGTTTGACAATGCCGCACCGGGCCGGGTGTCGGTCTCGATCATCCCCTATGCTGGGCAGGTCAATCCGGGGCCGGTGCTGGCGCGCCAGATGAATATTTCACCACGCCTGACGCAATCCCATTGCGTTGATTTCACGGAAGATCAATTCAGGACGACAGAATTGTCCCCCACGACGTCACTGGTTGGCACCGGACATTTCGACCCAAGCCTGTCCGACGAAACGGCACAGATGTTCGGTTGCCCGGTCCATGCAGGTGCCTACAGCCAGATTTCTGCCTTTTCCAGCGACCCCGTCGAACTGCGCCGCCAGATTACAAACCTGACCGGCTATGGCAGCACAGCAATTGACATCGGCGTAAAATGGGGCGCCGCATTGCTCGACCCGTCGATGCGGCCCGCCATTTCCGGCATGATCGACGCCGGTGCCGTATCCGACAGTTTCGAGGGTCGTCCGCTGGATTACGATGATCCAAGCGCGTTGAAAGTCCTTGTGGTGATGACCGACGGTGTAAACGACCGAGAGGCGCGGATGGTCCCAACGCACAAGACCGGAGAGTCACCCGTTTACGTCGATACAATCGACAACAACGTCTCGATTTATCTGCCGTCGCGTCCGGGTAACAGAAAATATTACGTGCCATTTATCAGGAGTTGGCAAGATCATCCATGGGGCGCGATCGATGCGCAAAACCTGGACTCGGCCCGCAGGCTGACTTGGGATCAGGTTTGGGCACGCCATTCGGTCTATTGGGTGGCGCTGAACCTTTACGGTATTCCACTGCGCAACCAATGGTATTCAGAATATGACATCGCGAATAATCAATACAATAACTGGTGGATCAAGTTCACTGAGCGGGCTGAAAAAGACCAACGTCTCGCCACGATCTGCGAAGCCGTCAGGGCGCGTGATATACCGATCTTTACCATTGCATTCGACGCGCCACCGGGTGGTGCAGCCGCGATGCAGGATTGCGCCACCTCGGCCAGTCATTTCTATGACGTCGACGGCACCGATATCTCTGCGACCTTCCGCGCGATTGCCGGGTCAATCAACCGGCTGCGGTTGACGCAATGACACGTTTCACCCGGTTTCTTCGTCAGTTTTGCCGTGATGAGTCCGGAACATCGACAATTGAATTCGTGATCATCGCGCCGGTGTTTTTCATGTTCCTTTTCATGGGCGTCGAACTGGGCATGGTGATGACACGTCAGGCGATGCTGGACCGGGCGGTGGACATCAGCATACGCGCCTTGCGCCTTGGCAATATTCAGGATCCGACCCTGGCCAAGCTGCGGCGCAGCATCTGCGCCTCGACCAGCATCATCCAGGATTGTGAACAAAACCTGCTGCTGGAACTGCGGCGTGTCAGCACGACGACCTGGGATTTTCCAACCGCTCCGCCCGCCTGCATCGACCGCACCGAAGAGATCGCACCTGTCACACAGATCACCGGCGGCGGCAGCCATGACCTGATGATCCTGCGCGCCTGCCTGATCATCGATCCGATCTTCCCGACCTCGCAGCTGGGGCTGCGCCTGCCGCTGGATGCCAGCGGCGGCTATCAGATGTTCGCCACCTCCGCTTTTGTCAACGAGCCGCGCTGATGCGACATCTGCTTTCGCGCTTCTGGCATGACGAAGACGGTGTCATCACGGTTGAGGCGGTTATCGCTCTCCCGCTTCTCGCGCTCGCATTTTGTTCGGTCTATGTGTTTTTTGACGCCTACCGGGTCAATGCTGCCAGCCAGAAGGCGGCCTATATCGTTGCCGATAACATCTCGCGCCAGACCGATGCGATCACCCCGGAGTTTATTTTCGGGATGAAGACTTTGCATGACATCCTCGCACGCACGCGCAGCACGACGTCAATGCGCGTCTCCAGCATCGGATTCAATGACAACAGCAAACGTTATGTCGTGATCTGGTCGACGGATGACACAATGCGCCGGGGCTTGACGAATGCCGAGGCTAATGGCGTCCTCGCCGCCCGGTTACCCAGCCTGATGCAGGGGGAAACTGTCGTGCTGGTCGAAACCTCCGTCAATTACAAACCATTATTCCGGGTCGGGATTGGTGACAGGACTTTTACACAATTCATCGTGACACGCCCACGTTTCGCGCCGCAAGTCGCCTTTGACGATGAAATGCTGGTCATTTCACGTAACTAAGGCGGTGCCCGACGATGCGGCACTACTGATCGTCACCGCCGTGCCCCAGCCGTTGCAAGCCGCCTGCAGATCACCCGGCAGCGGTGCATCCGTGTAAAACCCGTCGATCTGCGCGACAGAGCCGATCCGCGCGGGCGCCCGCCTGCGGAATTTGGATTGATCCGCGACCAGAAAGCTGCGCCGCGCTTGCCGCAGAATAGCCTGACTGACGCCAACCTCCTGAATGTCATAGTCGAGGATATCGCCGTCTTCATCCAGCGCTGAACAGCTGATCACCGCCAGATCGAATTTGAACTGCCCGATCGCTTGTGTTGTGACCGTGCCCACCAGCCCCGCATCAGCACGGCGCAAAAGGCCGCCGACGACGATAATCTCGCATTGCGGATTATCGACAAGGATATTCGCGACATTAAGGTTATTGGTCAGCACCATGATATCGCGGTGGCCCAGCAGGGCGCGCGCCACGGCCTCGGTCGTGGTGCCGATGTTCAGGAACAGCGAACAACCATTGGGGATGTCGCGCGCGCAGGCCTGGGCAATGGCCGCTTTCGCGGCTTCATTCAGATCGCGCCGGTCCTGATAGCCGATATTGGCGACGGTCGACGGCAGAATCGCGCCGCCATGCACCCGCTGCAATTTGCCCTGATCGGCGAGTTCGGACAGATCCCGCCGGATCGTCTGCATCGTGACACAGAAATGCGCAGCAAGGTCCTCGACAATGACCCGCCCGTCGCGACGCGCGATGATCTGAATATCGCGCAAGCGTTCTTCCTGTGACATGAGTCCTCCCCCGCATGTATCAATTCGCGCCGCCGCGCCGAATCAAACGCCAGATACGCGATGTTCGTTTTAACGATATTCTGCATCGCCGCGAACGCACAATACGGAACATAACGCAAACAAAGCGCTTTTATTTTTTCGTTTTAGGAGAAACGAAAATTATTGACCCAATAAACGAAAGAACTTGCGCATCAACGCGGGTGCCGTTTAGGTTGCAACTGTCACGAAGATGACCCTGATCGACGGAGCAATCATGGCACAATCTGCGCAAAACCTGCCTGCCACACAAAAGGTCCATGACCTGCTGGTGATCGGTGGCGGCATCAACGGCTGCGGCATTGCCCGCGACGCCGTGGGGCGCGGTTTGTCGGTGGTGCTGGCGGAAAAGGGCGATCTGGCGGGGGCGACGTCATCCTCGTCAACCAAGCTATTTCATGGTGGTCTGCGCTATCTGGAATATTTCGAGTTCCGGCTGGTCCGCGAGGCATTGATCGAACGCGAGACACTGCTGCGCGCGATGCCACATATTTCCTGGCCGATGCGTTTTGTGCTGCCCTACCATAAGGATATGCGGTTCGACAGCGACACGCCGACGTCGCGTTTGCTTGGGATTTTCATGCCCTGGATGAAGGGGCGCAGACCAGCCTGGCTGATCCGGCTGGGCCTGTTCCTTTACGATAATCTGGGTGGTCGCAAGATTCTGCCCGGCACGGCGACGCTCGCGCTGGATGGCAAGGAAGGCACACCGCTGCATGATCGTTTTGCCAAAGCCTATGAATATTCCGACGCATGGGTCGAGGATTCACGCCTTGTCGTGCTGAACGCCCGCGATGCCGAGGCGCGCGGTGCGACGATCATGACAAGGTCAGAGGTTGCGTCGGCCGCTGTCGTGGATGGCATCTGGCATGCCACGATCCGGACCGATGACGGCGAAAAGACAATTGCAGCGAAGATGCTGGTCAATGCCGCAGGTCCTTGGGTCGGTGATATCATTCACGGCAAGCTGCGCCTGAACAGCCGCGAGGATGTGCGGCTGGTGCGTGGCAGCCATATCGTGACGCGCAAGCTCTATGATCACGACAAATGCTATTTCTTCCAAGGCACAGACGGGCGGATCATTTTCGCCATTCCCTATGAGCAGGATTTCACCCTGATCGGCACGACCGATGCGGAACATGATGATCCTGGCGTCAAACCCGTCTGCACGGATGAAGAACGCGATTATCTATGCAATTTCGCCAGCCAGTATTTCAAACAACCTGTCACGACAGATGATATCGTCTGGACCTATTCCGGTGTGCGTCCGCTCTATGATGATGGTGCCAGTTCCGCGACCGCGGCGACCCGTGACTACACCTTGAAGGTTGATAAATCCGCCGGTGCGCCGGTGCTCAATATCTTTGGTGGCAAGATCACCACCTATCGGCGGCTGGCGGAATCAGCGCTGGAAAAGATCGGTGCGGTGCTGCCGCTGGACAAAGGCAAATGGACCGCAGGGGTGGCCTTGCCGGGGGGGGATTTCCCACATGACGGGGTCGCTGCACTCGTGGAGGGATTGCAGCGTGACTACAAGTTTCTATCCGATTTCTGGGCGCGCCGCTTGGTCCGCGCTTATGGGACAGAAGGCCGCGCTATTCTGGGCGACGCCAAAACCGCCGCCGATCTGGGCCGCGATTTCGGATCGACCCTGACAGAGGCGGAGGTCAACTGGCTGATCACCCGCGAATATGCCCGCAGTGCCGAGGATATTCTGTGGCGGCGGTCAAAACTCGGGCTGCGGCTCGACAAGGATCAGGTGGCGGTTCTGGAGGAGTGGATCGCCAACCATGCAAAGGAAGTCATCCGCGCCGCTGAATAGCAGCGCAATTTGGGAGGAGAAAATATGTCGCTCGTCTTGGACGGGGTCAGTAAGGTGGTGGATGGTCAAAACCATATCTACCCGACTGACCTGACGCTGGAACGTGGCACGATGAACGTGCTGTTGGGGCCGACCCTGTCGGGTAAAACCACGCTGATGCGCCTGATGGCCGGGCTGGATGTGCCTGCAACCGGGCGTATCCTGTGGGAAGATCGCGATGTCACCGGTATGCGCGTACAGGACCGCAAGGTCGCGATGGTTTACCAGCAATTCATTAACTATCCGTCGATGAGCGTCTATGACAACATCGCCTCTCCCTTGAAACTGATGGGCCTGAACCGGGCCGAGATTGACCGCAAGGTCCGCGAAACCGCTGATCTGATGCAATTGGGTTCGATGCTGGACCGCAAGCCGCTGGAATTGTCGGGCGGGCAACAGCAACGCTGTGCGCTGGCGCGCGCGTTGGTCAAGGATGCGGGGCTGGTGTTGCTGGATGAACCGCTGGCGAACCTTGATTACAAACTGCGCGAGGAACTACGCGCCGAAATCCCACGGATATTCGAAGAATCCGGCGCGATCTTTGTCTATGCCACCACCGAACCGGAAGAAGCCTTGTTGCTGGGCGGCAATGTCGCGACCATGTGGGAAGGCAAGATCACCCAATTCGGCCCGACCCCATCGGTTTATCGCCAGCCTAAAGATGCGACCACCGCGCGGGTGTTTTCCGACCCGCCGATGAACTTCACCAAGATCGTCAAAGCAGGCAATGGGATCAGTTTTGGCGCGGGCCAGACGGCGGCCGCGACTGGCGCTTTTGCGCAATTGCCCGATGGCACCTATCGCGCGGGTTTCCGGCCTGACCATTTGCACCTGACAGCGCAGGCGCGGGACGGTCTGCAATTCGCCTGTACCTTGCGGGTGACGGAAATCACTGGGTCGGAAACCTTTGTGCATCTGGATCATGCCGGTGACCGCTGGGTCGGGTTGATCCATGGTGTGCATCATCTGGAATTTGGGACGCCGATCCATGTTTGGCTGGACGCAGCGCATGTCTACGTCTTTTCCGAAACCGGCGAACTGATCGCCCCCGCGTCCTATGCGGCAGCGGCCTGAGGGTGGACAAATGGCACAGATCACACTTGATAACCTGGCACATTCCTATTTTCCCAATCCGCAATCAGAGGATGATTTTGCCCTCAAACAGCTCGACCATGTCTGGAAAGATGGCGAGGCTTATGCCCTGTTGGGCGCGTCCGGCTGCGGGAAATCAACGCTGCTCAACATTATCTCGGGCCTCGTGGTGCCGTCGCGCGGGCGCATCCTGTTCGGCGATCAGGATGTCACCCATCAGGACACGGTGGCGCGCAATATCGCGCAGGTATTCCAGTTCCCGGTCGTCTACGACACGATGACCGTGGGCGACAATCTGGCCTTTCCTTTGCGCAATCGTGGCATGGACCCTGCCTATATCGCAGAGCGCGTACAAAAGATCGCAGCCATGATCGGCATGGAGGATCTGCTGAAACGCAAGGCGCGCGGGCTGACCGCAGACGCCAAGCAAAAGATCAGCCTTGGCCGCGGCATGGTCCGCGAGGATGTGAATGCGATCCTGTTTGACGAGCCGCTGACGGTCATCGACCCGCATATGAAATGGGAATTGCGCACGCAACTAAAGGCGCTGCACAACGAATTTGGCCATACGATGATCTATGTCACCCATGACCAGACAGAGGCGCTGACCTTTGCCGACAAGGTCGTGGTGATGCACGACGGCCGCGTCGTCCAGCTTGGCACGCCGGAGGAATTGTTCGACACGCCCGAACATACATTCGTCGGCTATTTCATCGGCTCACCCGGCATGAACCTGATCGAGGCCGAGGTCGCAGGCGATACCGCCCATTGCGCGGGCCATGCGATTGATCTTGGCGGGCATTACCGCGCACCCAAAGGCCGGGTGCAGATTGGCATTCGCCCCGAGTTCGTGACGCTATCGGACGGCGATCATGGTCTGCCCGTCACCATCAAACGAGTAGAGGATGTCGGCCGTCACCAGATCCTGCGCGCGGAATTCGCAGGCAAGCCGGTCAATGCGATCCTGCCTGAAGGGTTCAGCATCCCCGCCGATGCCAATCGCCTGCATTTCGCCCCTGAACGGATCAATGTTTATGCCGATGACTGGCGGGTGGCGCCTTTGCAGGCTGTCGCCACCACAGAACGAAAGGCCGTGTGATGGATAAGGTACAAAACAACAAAGCGTGGTTTCTGGTCCTGCCGGTGCTGGTGCTGGTCGCCTTTTCCGCCGTCATCCCCTTGATGACTGTCGTGAATTATTCTGTGCAGGACACATTCGGCAGTAACGTGTTTTTTTGGGAAGGTCTGGGTTGGTTCGAACAGGTGCTGACCGACGACCGCGTGCATGCAGCGCTGGGGCGCCAACTGGCCTTTTCCGGGATCATTCTTGCAATTCAGGTTCCTTTGGGCATCGCGATTGCGATCTGTATGCCGAAAAAAGGCTTCTGGGCCTCGGTCTGCCTTGTACTGATGTCACTGCCCTTGCTGATCCCGTGGAACGTGGTCGGCACGATCTGGCAGATCATGGGCCGCACCGACATCGGGCTGGTTGGCTACGGGCTATCTGCCTTGGGTATCGACTGGAACTATGCCCGCGATCCGGTGCATGCATGGATCACCGTGATTGTGATGGATGTCTGGCATTGGACATCACTGGTCGCCCTGCTCGCCTATGCTGGACTGCAATCGATCCCGCAGGCCTATTATCAGGCGGCCAAGATAGATCAAGCGAGCCGTTGGAAAGTGTTCCGCTACATCGAATTGCCCAAGATGCAGGGCGTGCTGCTGATCGCGATCCTGCTGCGCTTCATGGATAGTTTCATGATCTATACCGAACCTTTCGTCGTCACCGGCGGCGGCCCCGGATCGGCGACATCGTTCCTGTCCATCGATCTGGTGAAAATGGCGCTGGGGCAGTTCGACCTTGGACCTGCGGCGGCATTCTCACTGATGTATTTCCTCGTGATCCTGTTGGTGTCTTGGGTTTTCTACACCGTGATGACCAACCTTGATAAAGCGGAGGGCCGGTAACATGGTCGCAACATCCGAAACATTCACGGCCACCACGCGCAAGGCCACCTTGCCAAAGATCCGCGCCCGCCATTTTGTGATGGTCGTCTACCTGCTGTTCATGCTGGTGCCGATCTATTGGCTGACCAAGATGAGCCTGCAGACCAACCGCGAGATTTTGGGTAGTTTCACCCTTTGGCCGCAGAACCCGACGTTGGACAATTACCGCGTCATTCTGACGGATCGGTCGTGGTATATCGGCTATATCAATTCGATCACCTATGTGGTGATGAACACGATCCTGTCGCTGGCCGTGGCGCTGCCTGCTGCCTATGCGTTCAGCCGCTACCGGTTTCTGGGTGACAAACATCTGTTCTTCTGGCTGCTGACCAACCGCATGGCGCCGCCCGCCGTTTTCGCGCTGCCGTTCTTTCAGCTTTATTCATCTGTCGGGCTGTTCGACACCCATATCGCTGTGGCGCTGGCGCATACATTGTTCAACGTGCCGCTGGCCGTGTGGATCTTGGAAGGCTTCATGCGCGGTGTGCCAAAGGAAATCGATGAGACTGCCTATATCGACGGCTATTCCTTTCCGCGCTTTTTCGTCAAGATTTTCATCCCGCTGATCGCCAGTGGCATCGGCGTCGCGGCCTTCTTCTGCTTCATGTTTTCCTGGGTGGAACTGTTGCTGTCGCGCACCCTGACGGCGGTGGATGCGCAGCCCATCGCATCAATCATGACGCGCACGGTATCGGCCTCCGGGCTCGATTGGGGCGTGCTGTGCGCAGCTGGGGTGCTGACCATCGTGCCAGGTGCTTTGGTGATCTATTTTGTCCGCAACTACATCGCCAAGGGCTTTGCCCTGGGCCGCGTGTAAAGGGAGGAAGCGCAATGTCATTGGCATGGATGGCCTGGACCGGACCGACTGCAATCTTTTTCGGCGTGATCGCCACGCTTTTGGTGATCTTCACCTTTCTGGGGATCAGATACCCCGAAACGCCACGGCGCGGCATTCTGACGATTGAAACCACACGCGGTGACCGGTTGTTCATCACGCTGCTGGGATCGGCCTTTATCAACGCAGGCTGGCTCGCGATGAGCGGGCAGCCGCAATACTGGGCTTTAGGAATTTGCGCGTTTTACGCCGCAGCGGTGTTCCGCTGGGTGTGACACGCCGCAAGTGAACGCAAGATGCGCCGTAGGAGGTTCGGCAGGTCTTGCAAACGACAACGAAGGTTCAATCCATGGGAGGAATTACACAATGAACCGTATTTTGAAGACATCCACAGCGCTGGCACTTGCGCTATCGGTGACGGGGGGGGCGGCATTCGCCGATATGGACGCCGCCATCGCGTTTCTTGATGAACATATCGGCGATATGTCCGCCCTGACCCGCGAAGAACAGGAAGCAGAAGTGCAATGGTTCATCGACGCGGCAGAGCCCCTGCGCGGCATGTCAATCAATGTCGTCTCCGAGACGATCACGACGCATGAATTTGAATCCAGCATCCTCGCTCCAGCGTTTAGCGCGATCACTGGTATCAACGTCACCCATACCCTGATCGGCGAAGGTGACGTGGTCGAACGTCTGCAGACCCAGTTGCAGACAGGCGAGAACGTGTTCGACATGTACATCAATGATGCAGACCTGATCGGGACGCATTGGCGCTATCAACAGACCCGGAACCTGACCGACTTTATGGAAGGTGACGGTGCAGATTTCACCAACCCCGGTCTGGATCTGGATGATTTCATGGGCACCAGCATGGCGACCGGACCGGATGGCAAGCTGTACCAATTGCCGGTCCAGCAATTCGCCAACCTCTATTGGTTCCGCCACGATTGGTTCACTGATCCTGAAATCATGGCCGCCTTTGAAGAGGAATACGGCTATCCTTTGGGCGTGCCGGTGAACTGGTCCGCCTATGAAGATATCGCCGCCTTCTTTACCGGGCGTGAAATCGACGGCACAACGGTTTATGGCCATATGGATTACGGACGCCGTGACCCAAGCCTTGGCTGGCGTTTCACCGATGCATGGCTGTCGATGGCCGGTGCATCCGACCTTGGGCTGCCCAATGGCGTGCCGGTCGATGAATGGGGTCTACGGGTCAATGAAAACTTTCAGACCGTCGGGTCCTGCATGGCGCGCGGTGGTGCAACCAATAGCCCCGCCGCTGTCTATTCAATCGAAAAATACGTCGATTGGTTGCAGAACTATGCCCCACCCGAAGCCAACGGCATGAACTTTTCGGAATCCGGGCCAGTGCCATCGCAGGGCAACATCGCCCAGCAGATTTTCTGGTACACCACATTCACCGCCGACATGGTCGCCCCTGACCTGCCGGTGATGAACGAGGACGGCACACCGAAATGGCGCATGGCCCCCAGCCCGCACGGCGCCTATTGGCAGGAAGGCATGAAGGTCGGCTATCAGGATGTGGGCTCTGCCACCATTCTGGAATCGACCCCCGTGGACCGTGCGCAGGCCGCATGGCTTTATGCGCAGTTCATTTCGTCCAAGACAGTGGATGTGGCCAAATCCCACTACGGTCTGACCTTCATCCGCGAATCCAGCGTCAACCACGAAAGCTTCACTGAACGCGCGCCGCAACTGGGGGGTCTGGTAGAATTCTACCGCTCGCCGGAGCGGGAATTGTGGACTGACACAGGGTTCAACGTGCCTGACTATCCCCGTCTGGCGCAGCTCTGGTGGCAGAATATCGGTGACGCGTCATCCGGTGCGCGCACTGCTCAGGAAGCCATGGATGCGCTTTGCGCTGAACAAGAGGCGGTGATGGAACGTCTGGGCCGATCCGGCGTGCAGGGCGAATTCGGCCCGGCGCTGAACGAGGAACAGGATGCGGAATACTGGCTGTCGCAGCCCGGCGCACCGTGGCCAGCGCTTGAGGATGAAAAAGGCGAACCGCAGACCATCGCCTATGAAGAACTGATCCGCCGCTGGACGGAATAAGTGAACATCAGGGGCGGCGCGGCTGCCCCTGATGACCCCGCTGGCGAAGTGGCCCACTGGCTGCTTCGCCAGTTTTATGACAGGCTGCCAAGCAAAGCAGAGGAGCGACAAAATGGGTTACATTCTGGCACTGGATCAAGGCACGACATCCAGCCGGGGGATCGTCTTTGGTCCTGACATGAAAATTGTCGCCACCGCACAGGAAGAATTCACCCAGCATTATCCGAAATCCGGCTGGGTCGAACATGACCCCAGCGATCTTTGGGCCTCGACTGCCGCGACCGCGCGTGCCGCGATTGAGAAGGCGGGGTTAAAGGCCAGGGATATCGCCGCCATCGGCATCACCAACCAGCGCGAAACCACAATTGTCTGGGACCGCAAGACCGGCAAGCCCATTCACAATGCGATCGTCTGGCAGGATCGCCGCACCGCCGATTTCTGCGCCAAATTGCGCGATGACGGGCAAGAGGCGATGATCACCGCCCGCACCGGCCTGATCGTCGATCCATACTTTTCGGCGACGAAACTGAAGTATATCCTCGATACCGTGGACGGTGCCCGCGACCGGGCGCGCAAGGGCGAGCTTGCCTTTGGAACCGTCGATAGCTGGCTGATCTGGAACCTGACCGGCGGGCGCAGCCATGTCACCGACGCAACCAATGCCGCGCGCACGATGCTTTATGACATCCATAAGGGCCGGTGGAGCCAGACGATCTGCGATCTGTTCGACATCCCGCGCGATATGCTGCCAGAGGTCAAGGATTGCGCTGCCGATTTCGGGATGACCCGTGCGGATCTGTTCGGTCATGAAATCCCGATCCTTGGCGTGGCGGGGGATCAGCAGGCCGCGACCATCGGGCAGGCCTGTTTTGAACCCGGCATGGTGAAATCCACCTATGGAACCGGTTGTTTCGTTGTTTTGAACACCGGCGATACGCCTGTGACATCGACCAACAAGCTGCTGACCACTATCGCCTATCAACTGGATGGCAAGCCGACCTATGCCTTGGAAGGGTCGATTTTCATCGCCGGCGCCGTGGTGCAATGGCTGCGCGACGGGATCAAGATCATCCGCGCCGCCCCTGAAACCCAGGGACTTGCGGAAACAGCCGACGACAGTCAAGACCTGATCCTTGTCCCCGCCTTCGTGGGCCTTGGCGCGCCCTATTGGGCACCCGAGGCGCGGGGCGCGATCTTTGGCATGACGCGCAATTCCGGCCCTGCGGAATTTGCGCGCGCCGCGCTGGAATCCGTCGGTTATCAGACCCGCGACCTGTTAGAAGCGATGCAGGCCGATTGGTCCCGCGACGCGGCGGAACCGAGCCTGCGCGTTGATGGCGGGATGGCCGCGAATGATTACGCGATGCAATTCCTGTCCGACATCATTGGCGCGCCAGTGGATCGGCCGCAGGTGCTGGAAACCACCGCACTCGGCGCGGCATGGCTGGCAGGGATGCGCGCGGGCGTCTGGCCCGATATGGAAGAATTCGCCACAGGCTGGGCGATTGACCGTCAATTCACGGCCAAGATGGACGAGGATCAGCGCGACAGCCGCTATGCCCGCTGGGGACGTGCCGTCAACGCCGTGCTGGGCGTGTGATGATCACACCTTTCGGCTTTGCCTCGGCGGGGACAATCCGCTTTGGCCGGGGGGTGTTGGCCGAGGCTGCCGCCTTTGCCGCGCCCTACGCCCGCGTCCTGCTGGTCCGTTCGGCATCGGTGGCCGCTGCGGATGGTATGGTGCGTGATCTGCGCAGATCAGGTGCAGTACTAGAATTGATCGCCAAGGGCGAACCCGACCTGCCTGCGATCACCGCGCATCTGGAAACTGCCCGCCCCTTTGCACCCGACCTGATCATCGCCATCGGTGGTGGTGCCGTGATTGATCTGGGCAAAGCACTCGCCGCATTGATCCCCGCTCCCCACGGCGCGCTGCGCTATCTGGAGGTGGTGGGCGAAGGCCAACCGCTGGACAAGGCCCCCCTGCCCTTGGTCGCGATCCCGACGACCGCCGGCACCGGCACAGAAGTCACCCGCAACGCCGTGATCGGCGTGCCGGAGGCCGCGCGCAAGGTCAGCCTGCGTGACCCCCAGCTTTACCCGACATTGGCTTTGATTGACCCTGATCTGTGCCTGTCCTGCCCGTGCGGCGTGATCCTTAGCTCCGGCCTAGATGCCGTTACCCAGGTCATTGAACCCTTCATCAGCAGCCGGGCCAATCCGATAACTGACGCGCTCTGCCGCGATGCGATCCCGCGCGGATTGGCGGCCTTGCGCCGGTTGCTGGACCACGACGACACAGGCGCTTGGGATGATATGGCGCTGACGAGTGTCGTTGGCGGCTTGGCGCTGGCCAATGCGGGATTGGGCGCGGTGCATGGTTTCGCCGGGGTGATCGGCGGGCAGACAGGGGCCGCGCATGGCGCGATCTGCGGGGCGTTGTTGGTGCCTGTGTTGCAGGCGAACCATGCAGCATCCGATGGTGACACTGCCGCGCGGATTACGTGGGTCATCGACCGGATCAGCGATGAATATGGCAGCCTGGCGGATTTCCAGACATGGGCGCGCGATCACGGCTTGCCGCGCTTGCAGGATCTTGGGGTCACGCCCGACACGCCCGACACGCATGACCAGATTGCCGGCGATGCGCGCAATGCTTCATCCTACAAAGCCAATCCTGTCGATCTGGACATGCCCGCCTTGCTGGATATCCTTGCCAAAGCGTAATTCCCAAAGATTATTGCCCTTCGCGCCGCTTTGCCCGATATTCCCCACAGCAAGAGAGGACCCGGCATGAAACGGATCACGATGACGCTGGATGATGATCTGCTGGCCGCAGTCGATGCGCATATGGATGCATCCGGTGCCACCAACAGGTCAGAGGCGATCCGCGATCTGGTCGCCCGCGCGCTGACACCTGCCGCCCCCGCCGATGCGGCCTGTCTGGGCGTGGTCAGCTATACGGTCGATCCCGATATGCGCGATCTGGCGCGGAAAATCCCGCAGGTGCGGCAGGATAATCACGACCGTTTCACCGCCGCCTTATCGGTGCCAGTGGATCATTCCACCTCGGTCGAGGTCGCGGTGCTGAAAGGCAGCGTTGCCGAGGTCGAAGCCATCGCCAATGCGCTGTTCCTTGAACGCGGTGTGCGGCATGGCCGTCTGGCCTTGGTGCCTTTGATGGTTGATGACGCGCCACATGCGCATGGCAATGGCGCGCCGCATCATCATGCGAAAGTGGTCAATCGGTTTCAATAGCCCGCGGATCAAGCCGCCCGGCGACAAGGGCCGAGATCGCGACCATCAGCGTGGCCGTGCCCAGCATCAGCCCCAGACCGCCCGCCTGATAGGTCAGGCCGGACAGAAGCGTCCCCAACAGACGCCCCGCCGCATTGGCCATGTAATAGAACCCGACATCCATCGTGACCCGCTCAGCCTTACTGAACGACAGGATCAGATAGGAATGCAGCGCCGAATTGATCGCGAAGATCGCGCCGAATACCAACAACCCTACGACCAACGTGATCGTCAACCATAGCTGCGGCCCGGTTGAAAGCAGCGCCGCCGATGTCAGGATAGCTGGCACTGCCGCCAGCGCCCAGGCCCATTGTCGGGCAGCGCTGATCAATTCACCCGCTGGCCGTGTCGTGGCGCGCAGCACCTTGGGGGCCGATGCCTGCACCGCGCCGTAAAGGATGATCCAGACCGCCATAAAGGTGCCGATCATGAAAAACGCATTGCGGTTGCCCGCGACGCTGCCATCGGACAGCACGGCGTAGAAATAGATCGGGATGCCGACAACGAACCAGATATCGCGCGCGCCGAACAGGAAGACGCGCGCGGCGCTGAGCCAATTGACGTTATGGGATTTGGAGATGATTTCCGAAAACTTCGCGCCCTTGCGCCCTTTTGGCAGGCCCGATGGCATGAAGATCAGCACCGCAATCAGGATCACGCTCAGCGCCGCCGCCATCACCAGCACCGCCCCGACAAAGCCGATGGTGGCGAGCATGCCCGCGCCGAGCAGAAAACCCAGACCTTTGACCGCATTCTTTGACCCGGTCAGCAAGGCGACCCAGCGGAACAGCCCCGCCTGCCCGTCCGGCGCGATCAGTTTGACCGCGGATTTGGAGGCCATCTTGGCCAGATCCTTGGCCACGCCGCTGGCGCCCTGCACCAGCATGACAAAGACGACAGAGGCCCCAATCGCCCAGGTCGGATCAAGCTGTGCGAGCGCCAGCAAGGCCACGACCTGCAAGCCAAGCCCGGCATAGAGCGTGATCGTCAGACCAAATCGGGCCGCGATCCACCCGGCACAAAGGTTGGTGACGATCCCCGCGATCTCATACAGCACGAAAAGATAGGCGAGTTGCACCGGCGAAAAGCCCAAAGTGTGGAAATGCAGCAGCACCAGCATCCGCAAGGCACCATCGGTCAGCATGAAGGCCCAATAGGATGCGGTGACAGCGATATAGGCGCTGCGCCCTTCGGGTTTGCTAGTGTCGGTCAAAGCGCGGCCCCGACCATTAATGCCACATCGACGAGGCGATGCGCATAACCCATTTCATTGTCATACCAGACATAGATTTTGACCTGCGTGCCATTCACCACCATGGTCGATGGCGCATCGACGATGCCCGACCTTGTGTCATTGGTGTAATCGGCAGACACTAAAGGCCGTTCTTCATAGCCAAGGATGCCTTTGAGCGGGCCATCGGCGGCCGCTTTCAGCAGGGCGTTCACCTCTTCCACGGTCGTTTCACGCTCCATCTCGAACACGCAATCGGTCAGCGAGGCGTTCAGCAGCGGAATGCGGACGGCATGGCCGTTCAGCTTACCCTTCAATTCAGGGTAAATCAGTGTGATCGCCGTCGCGCTGCCCGTCGTCGTCGGGATCATCGAATTCAGCGCGGATCGCGCGCGGCGCAGATCCTTCGCCGGGCGGTCCACGATCGTCTGGGTATTGGTCACATTATGCAAAGTGGTGATCGACCCATGTTTGATCCCGATCCCGTCCAGCATGACCTTGACCACCGGGGCGAGGCAATTGGTGGTGCAGGAAGCGGCGGTGATGATCTGATGAACCGCTGGATCATAGGCATCATTATTGACGCCATAGACGATATTGGCCGTCGGCCCGTCCTTGACCGGGGCGGAGACGACGACCTTTTTCACACCAGCGGCGAAATAGGGGGCCAGCTTGGCTTCTGTCTTGAACACGCCGGTGCAGTCGATGACCACATCGACGCCGTCCAATGGCAGCGCGCCAAGGTCCTTGGTGCCGATGAATGGCAGCCGCGTGCCGTTGATCGTCACGCTCTCTGCATCATGGGCGAAACTGGCATCCCAGCGCCCATGCACAGTGTCGAATTCCAGCAGATGCGCATGCATCGCGGGATCACCCACGCCATCATTGATCCAGGCAATCTGCGCGCCTTTGTCCAAAAGCGGTTTCAGCGCCAGTTTCCCGATCCGGCCAAGGCCGTTGATGGCGTAGGTGGTCATCAGTTCAATTCCTCTTTGCTGCGGCCGATATCATCGACGGCTTTTTGCAGCGACATCCGGTCCAAGGTGGTCAGCGGCAGGGCGGTGAACAATTTGATCCGGTTGTGCAGCGCGCCGTAAGCCCGCTGAAACGCGAGGCTTTTTTCAGCATCTGTGCCTGTCGCCTTGACCGGGTCAGGCATGCCCCAATGGGCGCTGACCGGCTGACCGGACCAGGCGGGGCATTCTTCATTCGCGGCCTGATCGCAGACGGTGAAAACGAAATCAAACTTCGGCGCATCGGGGCCGGTGAAAACGCTGACGTTCTTGGATTCCAGCACGGCAGTGTCATGGCCTTTCTGGCGCAGGACTTCGAGCGCGAAAGGGTTCAGTTCCGAGCGCGGCACAGTGCCCGCGGAATAGGCGGTGAAACGGTCGCCCGCTTCCTTGCGCAGGATCGATTCGGCAAAGATCGAGCGGGCGGAATTGCCGGTGCAGATGAACAGCACATTATAGGTGGTCTGGGTCATGGGTCTGTTTCCAAGAAGCGCTGGCGCGCAAAGGTCGGGCCTGCCCCGACAGCAATCGTTGAAGAGGTCATCAAAAACCTGCCTGACCGCATCCATAGCGATGCTATATTGCAGTGATGTGGCAATCCGGTGCTGGCTGACCAGCCCGGCTTGCACCAGCGCCGACAGATAGGCCGACAGGGTCGATGGTTTGATATCGAGTGCTGTGGCAAGCTCCCCTGCCGCCACTTGGTCCGGGTAGCGCCGCATCAGCAGCCGAAACACGGCAAGCCGCTGCGGATGGCCGAGCGTCGTCAGCCGTGAGGTGATATCAGTTTCCATATTTCACGAATATCCGAAATATAGATTCGGACAACCGGGTTTTCGCTGTTTTACAAAAACTTCACAGGCGGGATCAGAACACCCGCTGCCCCGCCACATAGCTTTGCTGCACCATCGCAGTATCATCCAGCATCGCGAAAGCCACCAGATCGGCGCGCTGCCCGATCGCGATCTGGCCACGATCCGTCAGCCCTGCGGCCTTTGCCGGTGCAGAGGTCACCGTCGCAATCCCGCGCGACAGATTATCCCAGATCAGCCCCAGCCGGACCGCTGCCAGCAGCAAGGCGGCAGGCACGTAGTCCGATGACATGATATCGAGCCGGTCGGCCTGTGCCAGATCAAGTGCTGCCACATTGCCCGAATGCGACCCGCCCCGGATCAGGTTCGGCGCGCCCATGATCACCGCGATATTCTGCGCATGACAGGCATCGGCGGCTTCCAGTGTCGTGGGAAATTCGGCAAGACGGACACCATGGGCGTGGCTGGTCGCGACTTGGTCGGCGGTTGTGTCGTCATGGCTGGCGAGCACCGCACCCAATCTTTGGGCGGCAGCGACGGTGGCGGCTTCATGTGCTGTGCCGAATTGCCGCTGCAAGCCGTAGAGGAAATCCACATAGCCCGCGAACTCCGCCTCGCTGAGGTTGTTCTTGCCGCGCACATAACCTTCGAATTTCGCGATATCGCTGAACTGGCGTTGCCCCGGCGTGTGATCCATCATCGAAATAATGCCGATCCGGTCGTCGGTGCTGAATTCGTCCAGTTCTTCGGTCAGCGTTTCGGAACAAATCTCAGCCCGCAGGTGCAGGTGGTGGCTGATCCGCAGCGCACCTGCCGCGCGCATCGCAAGGATCTCATCCGCCATCTGACGCGCATATTTGCCATAACGCTTGCCACCGCCCGATGTGATCGACCCGACCCGGATCGCATCGAAAACGGTGGTAATCCCACACCCCGCCAGTTCCCGGTCATGCGCCATGATCGCGGCGCGGTAGGGCCAATCGACCTTGGGCCTTGGCGACAGATGCCGTTCGAGGTTGTCGGTGTGCAATTCCACCAGACCGGGGGCGAGGTAGGCGCCGTCCAGATCGATGGCACTATTCGGCACACCAGCGCCGGTGTCGATATCTGCGATCAGGCCGTCTTTGATGTGCAGCGATCCGGTGATCACCTCATCGCCAAGGATCAGGCGGGCGTTGGCAAGAATAATCGGGTCTGTCATGGCTGTGTCACGATGCTTTGGCTAAAGGTGGGATATGTTCGAAAGATTTGCAATTTTCTATACGCCGACCGGCGCGTTGGCTGATTTTGGTGCCGCATGGCTCGGCTGGGACAATGCCAGCGGGCGGTTCGTGCCGCATCCGGATGTGCCGGGCGTTGATGTCGCCACTGTGACGGCGACGCCGCGCAAATACGGCATACATGGGACGTTGAAAGCGCCGTTCCGGCTGTCCGCCGATACCGGCCCGGTCAAGCTGCAACAGGCCGTCGCGGATTTCGCGAAACGCCATGCCGCCGTCGCTATCGGGCATCTGCAACTGGCGCATCACCACGGCTTTGTCGCGCTTCGCCCCGCAGGCGACCCGCCTGCCTTGCGCGATCTGGCAAGCGCGATTGTCACCGAGCTTGACGAGCATCGCGCGCCTTTGACAGACGCCGATGTTGCAAGGCGCAGGCAAGCGCCCCTGACCCTGCGGCAGGACCGGCAGATGCTGGACTGGGGCTATCCTTATATCTTTGACGATTTTCATTTCCATCTGACGCTGAGCGGGTCGCTGCCCGAAGCGGAGGGCGCGCGGGTTGTCGCCACCTTGCAGCCGATGCTCGACCCGATCATCGCTGAACCTTGGCTGATCGACGGCGTGACCTTGATGGGGCAGGATGCGGCGGGGATGTTTCACCAGATCCATCGTTACGCCTTGACCGGGTAAAGCTGGGTCAGGATGCGTTGCACGGTCACATCCAAATAACCGGAATTGTCGATGTTTATGGCGGTGATCCCCTCTGGCAGGGCATAATCGGCGCGCTCTAACCTGCGGGCGATATCATCGGCAGTTTCGCGACCCCGCGCGGCAAGGCGTGCTGCCAGAACGTCAATGTCAGCGGTCAATTGGATCACCATAAAGGGATCAAACTGCGCTTTCGCCGCAGGCAAGGCGGCGCGGGACAGGTTGGCGAGCAGATCGCGGCCTGCGGCCAGATCATCCACCACCGTTGCGGGAATGGCGTAATGCAAGCCATGCGCGGGCCATGTCAGGGCGAAATCGCCCTGTGCCGCGCGGGCGTGAAATTCATCCGGCGTGACGCCATCGAAATCCTCCCCCCCCGCATCGCCGGGCCTTGTGATCACCCGGCGCACCAAGGCAAGGCGCGGATCGCGGGCGGCAAGGGCTTCCATCACGGAATCCTTGCCCACGCCAGAGGGGCCAACAATGGCGATGAACCGCCCGCTCATGCCGCGAGACCGGGGGTAAAGTGGGTCACATCGACCTGCCGGTCGCAGATTTCATCGCGTGCGGCATGGTCGTGAAAAATCCCGATGATCGCGGCGCCGCGCGCCTTGGCCTCATTGATCATGCCCAACACCACAGCGCGATTGGTCGGGTCAAGGCTGGCCGTCGGTTCATCGAGCAAGAGCGCCGGATAGGGAAAGGCAAAGCCGCGCGCGATATTCACCCGCTGTTGTTCGCCGCCCGAAAATGTCGTGGGGCTGAGGCCCCAGAGCCGTTCGGGGATATTCAGCCGCGCCAGTAGTTCCGCCGCCTGCGCGCGGGCATCCTCCTGCCCGGTGCCGGTCAGCAGCAAAGGTTCGGCAACAACATCCAGCGTCGGCACCCGTGGCACGACACGCAGGAACTGGCTGACATAGCCCAACGTGCGGCGGCGCAAAGCAATCACCTCGCGCGGGGCGGCCTGTGCGACATCGACGTCGCCGACCATGATCCGGCCCGCGGCGGTCAGGTAATTGCCGTAGATCATCCGCATCAGCGTGGATTTTCCCGACCCCGAGGCACCGACCAGCGCCACACATTCGCCCTTGGCGACATGCAAGCTCGCCCCCGCCATCACCGGGATCGTGGTGCCGCCCTGATTATGCAGGACGAAATTCTTCGATACATTTTCAACAGAGATCATTTCACACCTGCAAGACAGAGGACACAAGAAGCTGGGTATAGCCATGCTGCGGATCGTCCAGCACCTGATCGGTCAGGCCGGTTTCCACGACATGGCCATCTTTCATCACCATCAGCCGGTCGGCAAGCAAGCGCACGACGGCCAGATCATGGGTGACGATAATGGCGCTGAGGCCCATATCGCGCACCAGATTGCGCAGAAGGTCCAGCAACCGCGCCTGCACGGAGACATCAAGGCCGCCGGTCGGTTCATCCATGAACACCAGCCTTGGCCCGGTGACCAGATTGCGCGCGATCTGCAATCGTTGCTGCATCCCGCCGGAAAAGGCGGTGGGGCGGTCGTCGATCCGGTCAGGCGTGATCTCAACCCGGCCCAGCCAGTCGATCGCGCTGCTGCGGATATCGCCGTAGTGGCGCGCATTCACCGCCATCAGCCTTTCGCCCACGTTGCCGCCCGCGCTGACATTCATCCGCAACCCGTCGCGGGCATGTTGATGGACAAAGGCCCAATCGGTGCGGCCGAGCATCCGGCGTTCGGGTTCGGACATGGTGACCGTGTCGCGCAAACCGTCTGTGCGTGTGTCGAACCTGACAGCGCCGCGATCAGGCGGCAGATGACCGGCGAGGCAATTCAGCAAGGTGGATTTGCCCGATCCGCTTTCGCCGACGATGCCCATCACCTCACCGGGGTAAAGATCGAAACTGACATCAGTGCAGCCGATCCGGGCGCCATAGAATTTGGCAAGGTTTTCAACCTGTAACAGGGGTGTCATGCCGCATCCTCCACGCGGGTCGCGCAATAATCGGTGTCGGAACAGATGAACATCCGCCCGCCTGCGTCATCGGTGATCAGCTCGTCCAGATAGCTGGTGGTCGATCCGCAGATGGCGCAGGCGTGATCGGCCTTGCTGGGCGTGAACGGGTAATCGTCGAAATCCAGACTGACGACTTTCGTATAGGGCGGCAGCGCATAGATCCGCTGTTCGCGGCCCGCGCCGAACAATTGGATCGCGGCCATTTCCAGTTTCGGATTGTCGAATTTCGGGATCGGGGATGGGTCCATGACATATCGCCCCTCGATCTTGACCGGATAGGCATAGGCGGTGGCGATAGCGCCGTGCTGGCTGATATCCTCATAGAGTTTCACATGCATCAGCCCGTAATCCTCCAGCGCATGCATCTTGCGGGTTTCCACCTCGGAGGGTTCGAGAAATCGCAAAGGTTCCGGGATCGGGACCTGATAGACGATGATCTGATCGCTGCGCAAAGCCTGTTCGGGGATGCGGTGCCGGGTCTGGATGACGCTGGCATCACCAGTCTTTTCGGTCACGGCGACACCTGCGGTTTTCTGGAAGAACCGGCGGATCGATACGGCGTTGGTGGTGTCATCGGCCCCTTGGTCGATGACTTTCAGCGTATCATCGGGTGTCAGCACGGCGGCAGAGACCTGCACCCCGCCGGTACCCCAGCCATAAGGCATCGGCATTTCACGGCTGGCGAAAGGCACCTGATAGCCGGGGATGGCGAGCCCTTTCAGGATCGCGCGGCGGATCATCCGTTTGGTCTGTTCATCCAGATAGGCGAAGTTGTAATCGGTCATTCTGCGGCCTCCTGCAGGACGTCATGGCGGAGTTTGCGGATCAGTTCCAGTTCTGACTGGAAATCCACATAATGTGGCAATTTGATATGTTCGAGGAATCCTGTCGCCTGAATGTTGTCAGAATGATAAAGCACGAATTCCTCATCCTGCGCGGGCGCGCCCATATTATCCTCGCCCAGTTCTTTCCAGCGCAGGGCGCGGTCGACCAAGGCCATGGAAATCGCCTTGCGTTCGGTCATGCCGAAGACGAGGCCATAACCCCGCGTGAATTGCGGCGGCTGGGTTTTGGAGCCTTGGAATTGGTTCACGGTTTCGCATTCGGTCAGGGTGATCTCGCCAATCTCGATGGCAAACCCCAGTTCGGGGATCTCCATTTCCACCGCCACCGTGCCGATCCGCAGTTCGGCGACAAAGGCATGGTTGCGGGCATAGCCGCGCTGGGTGGAATAGGCCATGCCGAGGGTGAACCCTTCATCCGCGCGGGTCAGGGCTTGCAAGCGCAAGGCGCGACTGGCGGGCAGTTCAAGGGGCGCGCGCGTCAGGTCAGGCGGCACATCAGCACCCGCCGGTTCGGGCTGGATCAGGTTTTCGCGGTCCAGAAAGCCCATGATATGCGGCGTCGGGCCTTGCAGGGGTGCGGATTCTGCCACCTGCCCTGCCTCACCATCGGCGGCGAGTTTGAAATCCAGCAGGCGGTGGGAGTAGTCAAAAGTCGGCCCAAGGACCTGCCCGCCCGGCACGTCTTTGAACGTGGCCGAGACGCGGCGGTCGCAGGCCATATTGGCCGTTTCCACCGGCAGCGATCCACCGAAACGCGGCAAGGTGGTGCGGTAGGCGCGGATCAGAAAGATCGCCTCGATCAGATCACCGCGCGCTTGTTTGATCGCAAGTGCGGCAAGGTCGGGGTCGTAAAGCGAGCCTTCGGCCATGACGCGATTAACGGCAAGCGCCATCTGTTCTCGGATTTGCGCGGTGGTGAGTTCCGGCACGGACAGATCACCGCGCCGTTCCTCGGCCAGCCAGGCATGGGCATTGTCGATGGCGCGTTCGCCACCTTTCACGGCAACATACATCAGCCGATCCTCGTGCTGCGCGGCAGGCCGGCCAGCCGGTCGCCGCAGGTGAAGATGAAATCAAGACCCAGTGGGAACAGGGCATTGTTGCGCTGGAAAGCGGCGGTGTCGGGTAAGGATAGCTGCGCCTGATCCTTGATCCCCGGTCCGCGCAGAATGGTGCCTGTATCGGTCAGCTCCGGCAGTTCGACGATCAAGGTGGCGGAGCGGTCAGGATATTCCGCATTGCCAAGCGGGAAATCAATGAGCGGCAGATCATTCCAAGCCCCCAGCGCAAATTGCGCCTGATCCGCCGTCACAAAAGGCGCGCCACAGTGAAAGGTGATCCAGTCGCGTAAAGCGGGGCTGTCAATGCCCGCGCCCAGAAACAGCGGCGTTTCAGGATCGCAGAGCGTCAGCAGGGCAACCCCGGCAGCGACGGAGAGTGGCGCTGGCGGCATCGCCCCCGTGACCGTCTGGATCGTGCCGGGCTGCGCCATCGCATTCATGATTGCGCGAAAGGCGATTGCGGCATCGACGGGCGGGGCGGCAAAACCGCCATCAAGCAATTGGTTTTCCATCAATCTTCTCCCCGCACCAATGTGAAGAAATCAACTTTGGTCGCGGCGGCCTTGGCGGCCCGCGCATTTTTGCGCTGCGCCATGCTGTCGCGCAATGGCGTCAAGACGGCCTGTTCCACCTGCCCCGCTGCGTCAGTCTGCATCAGCGCATCGATCAGCGCGGCTTGCAGCGCGTGATCCTTGCCACGGCCCTGCACATAACCGTGGCCGACGATTCCATCGGACAGTTGCACAGAGGCGCGCGTGACCGACATCTCGCCCAGATTGAAGGCAGCACCCACAGCCCCGGCGCGGCCACGCACCATGACGGCGCCAATCTCTGGCGCGCGCAGGACTTTATGCGCGGGGGTAAGGCCGAGGCGCTGCCAAAGCGCGGCCAGATCACCGGGCGGTGCCTTGGCCAGCAGGCCCAGCCAGGCCTTGCGCGCGGTTTCGGGGGGATTTGTCGCCTGCATCTAGACACCTGCTCGGATTTACTATACAACTAGACAAATAATAGACGAGTCGCCCTGCCCTGCCAATCCCCGCTATTGTGAAGTTTCCATGACATGACTCCGCGCACCCCGATCTGGAAAGCCATCGCCGATGTCATTCGTGATGAGATCGCCGAACATCTGCACAGGCCGGGAGATAAACTGCCGACGGAAAGCGCCCTTGCCACCCGCTTTGGCGTCAACCGCCATACCGTGCGGCAGGCGCTGGCGGCTTTGACCGAAGAAGGCTTGCTGCGGCCAAGGCGCGGTGCGGGCGTTTTCGTCACCGCCACGCCGACCGATTACCCGATTGGCCAGCGCGTGCGGTTTCACCAGAACCTGCGTGCCGCAGGGCGCAGCCCAGCCAAAAAATTGCTGGCGCTGGAGACCCGTGCCGCGAGCAATGCTGAACGCACGGCGCTGGGGATCAGCGAAGGCCCAGTGCATGTCTATGAAGGTCTGTCGCTTGCTGACGGACAAGTGATCGCGCTGTTCCGCTCGGTCTTTCCGGCCGCGCGGTTTGCTGATTTGCCGGATCATCTGCGCAAGGACCCATCCGTCACTGCCGCCCTGCGCGCTTGCGGTGTGGCCGATTATACCCGCGCCAGCACAAGGATCACAGCAAAACTGGCCAGCGCGACACAGGCCTTGCATCTGCAGATCACGGAAGGTGGGCCGATCCTGCGCACCAGCAGCATCAACGTGGATGTAGAAGGCATCCCGGTCGAGGCCGGTCTGACATGGTTTGCAGGCGACAAAGTCACCC
Organism: Yoonia sp. 67-2; assembly: GCF_035117555.1. Classification (NCBI taxonomy): domain Bacteria; kingdom Pseudomonadati; phylum Pseudomonadota; class Alphaproteobacteria; order Rhodobacterales; family Paracoccaceae; genus Yoonia; species Yoonia sp. 67-2. The sequence goes on along the minus strand of NZ_JAYKPK010000001.1, from coordinate 152,464 downwards.
TCACGCTGGCCGAGGATTGAAACGTCACACCCGTGACACAGAAACAGATTATCAAGGCAAAAACCTATCAGATTGAGCAGTCCCCATGACACGCAGGCAAAAGCTGCGCCTTGTCGGCGCAGACATTCTTATCGACGACGCTTTGGCGCAAAGTGATCTTTGGGTCGCGGGTCCGCTTTTGGCAGATCAGGCCAGTGGCAGTGATCAACTCGTCGATCTGTCGGGTTACATGGTGCTGCCCGGCATCATCGATCTGCATGGCGATGCTTTTGAACGACACCTTGCCCCCCGCCCCTCAGCGCCGTTTCCGGCGGCAATCGGCCTGCAATCGCTGGACCGCGATGCGGCCTCAAGCGGTGTCACCACGGCGTGGATGGCACAAAGCTGGTCCTGGGAAGGCGGATCGCGGGGCCCTGAATTCGCGGTGCAATTCATGCGCGACCTTGCGACCTACCGTCCCCGCGCGCTGACCGATCTGCGGATACAGCTGCGCTGTGAGACTTTCACGGTTGATACTGCAGATCAACTGATCGCCGCAGTGCGTGAACACGGCATCGATTATGTGATCTTCAACGATCATTTGGGCGAAGCGCTTGATATGATCAAGACTGACCCTGAACATCTGTCCGTCTGGGGAAAACGGTCCGGGCGCGATCTGGCCAGCTTTATCCGGCACTTGCATGAAACCAAGGCGCTGGCCCCCCGCGTACCGCGCTATCTATGCAATCTGGCGGCAGCCTTTGACGAATTGGGCGTCAAATACGGCAGCCACGATGATCATGATGCGGCCACCCGCGATTACTATGGCATGATCGGCGCGCGGGTCTGCGAATTTCCGACCCGGCATGCGCCCGCCAGCGTGGCCAAGGCCAATGGCGATCCGGTGCTGATGGGCGCGCCCAATGTCGTGCGCGGCGGGTCGCAATCGGGCAATATCGCGGCGAGTGATCTGATCCGCAGCGGGCTTTGTGATGCTTTGGTGTCGGATTATCATTACCCGTCGCTGGCCAATGCGGCCTTTACGCTGGTCGATAAAGGCATCCTGCCTTTCGCGCAGGCCTGGGCGATGATTTCCAGCAATCCGGCCCGGATCATGGGGCTGAGCGACCGTGGCGTGATCGCGCCCGGACGCCGCGCCGATCTGGTGATCTGCAATGCGCAGACGCGCGAGATTGAAGGGACAATGGCGGCGGGCCGCTGGTCGCATCTATGTGGTGATCTGGCCGAAAGGATCAGCGCCAGCCCGGCGCGTCTGGCCCATGCGGCCGAGTGATCAGGCGTAACGGTCGAGGAAATCTTCGGCGCTGAGCTTGCGGAAATCATCCAGTGCTGCGCGCAACCGTTCATGCGGCCAGTCCCACCATGCCAGATCCATCATTCGCGTGGCGATGCTATCGCTCAACCGCGCGCGCAGTGGCACCGCAGGAATACCGGCGACGATCATATAGGGGGCGACATCCTTGGTCACGATGGCCCCGCCCGCGATGACAGCACCATGGCCGATCGTCACCTCGGGCCGGACCTGCGCGCCATGGCCGAACCATGTGTCATGGCCGATGGTTACGCGCCGCGACCGGCGATGCGCAAACCAGTCTGCATCGTCAGTTGCATCGTCAAAGTAGTCGCCTGACCGATAGTGAAAGTGATGCAGGCTCGCCTTGTCCAACGGGTGGTCGGTGGCACCGATCCGCACGAAACTGGCGATATTGGCAAATTTTCCCACGGTGGTATTGGCAATGTCGGCGAAACGGTCGCAATAGCTGTAATCGCCGATATGGGAATGTGCGATCCGGCTGCCCTGCCCGATTTTGACATAGGCACCGAATGTCGCATCGGTAATTGCACAATCCGTTTCGATGACAGGCGCATCAGCCGATAACCTTGCCATCAATGCCCGCCATCATCGCCCTTGATCAGCTTGCGCCGCAGCCAGCCGGACAGGGTATCCATCACCATCACCATGACCAGTATCAAGACGATGTAATAGGTCACCTTTTCCCAATCATTCTGGGTCTGGATCGCCTGCGTGAGGAACAGACCAATGCCGCCGCCGGTGATCGCGCCGATAATCGTCGCACTGCGGGTATTGGATTCGAAGTAATAGAGGATCTGGCTGAGCAGCACAGGCGTCACCTGCGGAATGACCCCGAAACGGTAGCGCTGGATCGGCCGCGCACCGGTGGATTCCAGCCCTTCGATCTGCTTTTCATCGACGTTTTCGAGCGCTTCGGAAAAGCTTTTGCCAAAGCTGCCGGTATCGGTGACAAGGATCGCGAGCGCGCCGGTCAAAGGGCCAGGGCCAAAAGCACGGCTGAGGATGATCGTCCAGATCAAGCCATCCACACCGCGGACAAAGTCGAACACCCGGCGCACAGCAAAGCGCAGTGCGACGACTGGCGCGAAATTCTTGGCGGCGAGGAAAGCCAGCGGCAAGGCGATGATTGCCGCGCCAAAGGTGCCAAGGAAGGCCATCAGCACGGTTTCCCAAAGCGCCCAAGCCACATCCGCATGACGCCACAACCCGTTGCCCCAGAAATCCTGCCAAGCGCCGACGACATTGCTGCGCGACGCGTCCAGTTGCGGGCCGGTCAACAATTGAAAGAAACCGACATCATGATAGGGGCTGGCAAGGGTAAACCAGAACATTTCCCAGCCAAAGGAATAGCGGAAAATCTCGGTCTTTGATCTTGTATAGCTCAGCCGCCCGGCATCGGTGGTGATCGCAACGCGGGTGTCAGAGGCATTCACCCAATCCGGCGCAGGCTCTGGCAGGTTGGTCACGACGACATCATCGACCAATTGCAATGTGATCGTCGGGTAATCCGGCAGCTCATAGGTGACCAAAGTGTCATCGAGAAAGGTCACGACATGACCTTCACCCAGATCGACCACCATATTATTGCCATCCGGTGTAACCCAATCGGGGCTGGTGCCATCGGCATATGTGCCTGCGCGCGCACCTTCGACCGCGAAGGTCAGTTCATTGCGGCGGTTGTCGCGGGTCACATGGGTCTTATAGCTGTAACTATCGGCAACAAGCGTGCGGGCATTATCCATCCGGGCACGCTCGGCCAGTCCGGCCACATCGAAGCTGATGAAGATATAGGTCAGGTAAATCAGGATCACGGCAGGCACGGCCAAAGCCACGAATTTCTTGCGACCAAAGATTTTGACCGTCTGTTCGCGCAGATCGCCGTCGGTGCTGAGCATGGTCATACCTGGTTCCCCTTCACCAGTTTGTTGCGGTAGTAGCTGGACAGCTGGTCGAAAAAGACGATGGTCAGGAACAGCAGCACGAAGATTGCAGCGGCAAGATCGAAACGCCCGGTGCCGAATGTCATCGCATTGCGCAATTCATAACCGATACCGCCCGCCCCCACGAAGCCAAGGATGGCCGAGGCGCGGATATTGATCTCGAACCGCATCAAAGTGTAGCTGAGGTAATTGGGTGCCACCTGTGGCAGAACACCCAATAGCATGCGTTGCGACCAGTTCGCCCCGACCGAGGCGAGACCTTCGACAGGTTTCAGATCAGCGTTTTCGGCAACTTCGGAAAACAATTTACCCAAGGCGCCTGCGGTATGGATGGCAATCGCGATCATCGCCGGGATCGGCCCACCGCCAAGAATAAAGATCAGCACCAGCGCAATGACGATTTCTGGGAAGGCACGCATGATATCCATCATGCGGCGGAACAGCGGGATCAGCCGGGGCCATTTGGCCAGCCCACGTGTCGACAAAAGCGACAATGTCAGGCCAAGCAAAGCCCCGACAAGTGTCGAAACGGCAGCGATATTGATCGTTTCCAGCAAGGCCGGAAAGAAATTCAACAGATTGGCGGGCATCCGGTCGATCTTTTCCCAAGCCTCACGCACGACGCCTGCGGGAAAGTCAAAGACCTGTGACAAACCATCCCAGAACCCACCGGCGCTGCGCGCATCGACGGTGTTAAAGCCGGTGACCATCAGCAGCACGAAGATTGCCAGCAAAATGCCGCCGTAGGCGCGTTTGCGGCGGGTCATCGCCATGTAATTGTCGCGCGTGGTTTGCGTATCCAATGATCTGGATGCGGATAGTTCTGCCATGGCCCTGCCTTGTCACGAAAAAAGGCGGGCCCGGCTGATGCCGGACCCGCGCTCTATTTTTGATCGCTTAGTTGTTGATCTCGGCCATACGCATCTGGATGATGGTCTCGTAGGCTTCGTGCGCGACAGGTGTGAAACCAGCGGTTTCACCGGCAGCAACGCCGTAAGCACATTCCGGATCGGTTTCATGCAGGTTCATCATCAGATCGATGACGGTCTGTTTGACATCTTCTGGGATCGCCTTGCGCATCACAATCGGGCCTTCGGCAATCGGACGCGAACGCCAGATTTCAACCAGATCGTTCATATCGACCAGACCGGTATCGGCAGCCTTGCGCAGTGCGCCGGAGTTATAGCCGTCTTCCCAGTCACCCTGACCATCGGCCCAGGTCACACCCGCATCAACGTCGCCGTTGACCACAGCAACGATGGTCTGCTCGTGACCACCGGTGAACACGACTTCACCAAAGTAATCGCCGGATTCCATGGTGCCACCAGTGGCTTCTGGAATTTCGACCGATGGGATCAGATAGCCGGAACCGGAGTTCGGATCACCAAAACCGAATTTCTTGCCCTGCATGTCTTCCAGCGAGGTGATGCCGCTGTCTGCGCGGGCAAAACCGATGGAATAATAGGTGTAAGAACCGTCGAGGTTGGTTTTGACCAGAATGGGTTCAATCGCCTCTGGATCGTCAACATAGACGCCAGCATAGGCCGATGGCCCAAGCCATGCGAGGTCAAGTGTCGCGCCCAGCAGGCCCTGCATAACGCCGTTGTAGTCAGCAGGCGTGAACATGCGCACAGGCACGCCCAAAGCTTCTTCGATGTAAGTGGCGAGGCACTGGTTGGACGCCAGACGGTCCTGTGCGTTTTCGCCGCCCAGAATGCCGATGCGGAATTCGGTGATGGCATCTTGCGCGAAGGCCGGGGCCACCAGCGCGGATGTCATCAGAGCAGTTGCGATGATCTTTTTCATATCAGTCTCTCTCTTGGGTAAAATGCGCCCGCGTTGCGGCGGACGCGGGGGAAAAGGGATTAAAGTGCCGTCACTTTCGCCATCATTTCGGCGGCAGCGGCGCTTTGTTCAATTTCGGTCGATGTCGTCGCTTCGGAGAAGCTGTCATCGGCGCCATAGATGTCGCGCGCGACACCTGTGGTCAGTTGTTCGGGTGTGCCGTCAAACACGATCCGCCCGTCGCGCATGCCGATCACGCGGTCACAATAGCGGCGCGCGGTGTCGAGCGTGTGCAGGTTGGCGATGACCATGCGCCCGTCTTCTTCGTGGATGTCGCGCAGGGCCTGCATGACGACCTGTGCGTTCATCGGGTCGAGCGAGGCGATGGGTTCATCCGCAAGAATGATACGGGGGTCCTGCATCAAGGCGCGGGCAATGGCGACGCGCTGTTGCTGGCCACCGGACAACGCCTCTGCCCGCTTTGGTGCATGGGCTGCCATGCCGAGCCGATCGAGAATATCGATGGCGCGGTGGATGTCTTCGTTGGGGTAAAGGTTGAACATCGTCGCAAAGGTCGATTGCCGGTTCAAGGTGCCGTGCAGCACGTTGGATACCACATCCATACGTGGGACAAGGTTGAATTGCTGAAAGATCATCGCGCATTGCGATTGCCAGCTGCGCTTGGCCGCACCGCGCAGGGCTGTCACATCCAAACCGTCAAAGGTGATCTTACCCGAGGTCGAATCCGACAGCCGGTTCAGGATCCGCAGCAGCGTGGATTTACCAGCACCGGACCGTCCGATGATCCCGATCATCATCGGTTTATCAACGGTGAAGCTCGCGGCGTTGACCGCCGTATTCGCCCCGAATGTTTTCGTCACTTTGTCAAATGTCAGCATGTTCAGCCCTCTTGTCGGGCCGATCACTAGGTCGTGTGCGTTTCACATTTGTGTTGGTTCCGTGAACCTTTTGTAAACAGCAATTAAGCGCGGGCGAGTGTCCAATTCGACATTGCGGGCAGTATTGTATCTACCAGCGCCTGAAACCCCGCGACGATGGTCACTGGGTTGTCATTTGCGACCTGCACGGACTGGCTGAACCTTTGCGTGCCGATCACCCGTTGGTCGCGGTCATCCAGCACGGTCAGTGTGATATCGATAGCGGCGGTAAAGCTGCCGTCAGCGCCGACCGAGACATCGAAGGCATCAATCCGCGTCAGCAAGGCAGAATCGGGGACCGGCCCGCCATCGCTGCGCCCGACATAGCCGATCCGTCCGGTGGCCGAGATGCTTCGCACCAACAAAGATTGCACCACGCGGGGCAATTCATCAGGCCAACGCGCCTGCGGCAGATAGGTGATCGCAACGGCATTGGGCCGGATCATAATCCGGTCGGTGCTGAGCGTTGCCGATGCATCAGGCAGGGCCAGCAACAAGGTGCGGCTTGTCTGCCGCCCTGCTGTGCTGCCTGCGGGCGGGATCAGGTCATAGGTATCCAGCGGCGATGCGGCGGAATTCAGCGCGGAAACAGCACCGCAGCCCCCCAGGGCGACAGCACCCCCCAGCAGGGCAACACGGCGGGTCAGTTGGATGGGGGTCATGATGTTATCTCCGGTATTCGGGAACGCGGTTGTCTAGGATAAACCCTGTCGGGTTGCTTTCGATCCGGCGCGCGAGCGTATTTAGCGTCGCGACCAGCCCGCGCGCTTCGGTGCCAAAGCGGGTCAGTTCCGGCAGCCCGGTCGTGGCAAAGGCGCTGATGCCGGGGCTGGTTTGCGCGACGGCAGCCTGCACCTGTTCCACCACTTCATCCGCGCGTGCAATCAGCGCCCGCAGATCGGCGGCAATGGCGGGCACATCGGCGGTAACATCCTCCACGGCGAGACTGATCCGGCTGGCGGCCAGGCGCAGATCATCCAGGACAGGACCGATGTCGGTCTGGATGACATCATTGGCGCTATCAAACGTATCCTGCGCCGATCCCAGCGCGCCATCGACAACGACAAGCGTCGTATTCAGCGCAGCGAGTGAGGTCTGCGCCTGCGCGATCAGATCCGTCGCAGCTGTGATCGTCTCCTGCGCATCACTGGCCATAGGCGTCAGGCGCGCCGTAAAGCCGGTTACATCCGCAGACACATCCTCTACCGCGACCGCGGCTGTATTCACCGCACGGCGCACATCAGCGACGATCAGTGGCAAATCAGTGTTGATCACTCTTTCAACCGTGCCAATGGCGATGCGTGCCTCGGAAATCAGCAGCGCACCATCGCCATCGACCATTTCCGTGATGCTTTCAGAGGCGGTCGTCACCGCATCAAAGGCAATCGTCGCCTCGGCCAGTGTCGTTTCCATCTCGACCAAGCGTGCATTCAACAAGCCGGCGGTTTCGCCGAACCCGTCCAGCGTATCGCTGGCGCGGGTGCTGATGTCACCAACGGCGACCGCGATCTGCGTCAGTACGGCAGGGATCTGATCACGCATCAGGACTTCGGCCAAGGCAAAGGTGCCCTCGAACCGTTCCAGCGCGGGGGCCATCGTATTCAGGACCGCATCTGCGGAAATGAACGCCTGCTGCACTGCGACCAAGGCGCTGTCGGTGCTGCGCAATGTGGTTTCCACGCCTTCGCCGATGCTTTCCAGCCGGTCGGTGAACAAGGTGATCTGCGTGGTGGCATCGCGCACTGTGCCGCTGATCGCGGAGAAATCGCTGAGCGCCTGATCTAACTGGCCCGAGGTGCGCGCCAGATTGGACAGGATATCATTCACCAAAGCCTGATTTTCCGGCCCGGTGATGACCTGCGCCTGTTGCAGCAATTGCTTGGCTTCGGCCAGAATATCGGGCGCATCCTCGACCAGCGCCTGCACGGTCGAGCGTTCTGACGGGATCAACGGCAAACCGTCGGTGAATGTGCTGAGCGGTTCTGGCAGCCGTTCCCCGGCCGAAAGCGAGATATAGGCGACCCCGGTCACCCCCTGCGACTGCAATTGCGCCACGGTATTGCTGCTGACAGGTGTGCCAGCATCGACCTGAATCGTGGTCAGCACCTTGGACGGGTCTTCATCATAGATCTGCAGCTCGATCACCGACCCGACGGCGATCCCGTTATAGGTCACAGCGCCCGAAGCATCGAGCCCGGTCACATCGTCAAACAGGATGCCATAGGTCGCATATTGCCGGTCCAGCTGGACCGAGGCGAGCCAGATGAAAAACCCCAGCGTCCCAAGGATCGCTGCCAGCGTAAACGCCCCGATCAGGATGAAATTGGCACGGGTTTCCATTACTCAGTCTCTTTCAAATCGGCCACAGGCGTGGCGGCGCGGGCACGTGGCCCATGGAAATATTCCTGTACCCAAGGGTGATCGATATCCAACATCTCTTGCATCGTGCCCACGGCGAGCACCTTTTTATCGGCCAACACCGCGATGCGGTCGCAGATCGCATGCAGACTGTCCAGATCATGGGTGACCAGAAACACGGTCAGGCCCAAGGAGCGTTGCAATTGCTTGATCAAAGTATCAAAGGCGGCAGCGCCAATCGGGTCAAGACCTGCGGTGGGTTCATCAAGAAAGACGATTTCGGGGTCAAGCGCGATGGCGCGGGCAAACCCCGCCCGTTTGCGCATCCCGCCGGAGAGTTCAGAGGGGAAATTGTCCTGCGCCTTATCGGGCAGGCCGACCATGCGGATCTTAATCCCGGCCAGCAATTCACGCAGGTCATCATCAAGATCAAGCTGTTCGCGCATCGGTGCTTCGACATTCTGGCGGACGGTCAGGGATGAAAACAGCGCACCATCCTGAAACATCACGCCCCAGCGGCGGCGCAGGGCGCGGTAATTATCGGCATTACTGTCGCGGACATTTTCGCCGAACACCTCGATCTGCCCCGCATCGGGTTTCAGCAGCCCGACAATGGCGCGCAGCAGCACGGACTTGCCGGTGCCGGACCCGCCGACAACGCCGATAATCTCGCCACGTTTGACATCCAGATCCAGCCCTTCATGCACCACATTGGAGCCGAAACTGGTGACCAAGCCCCGCACACGGATGATCGGATCATCTGTCATCACACCCCCACAATCGCAAAGAAAATGGAGAATAACGCATCCACCACGATCACCATGAAAATCGCCATGACGACAGAGGCCGAGGTCAGCCGCCCAAGGCTTTCGGCATCGCCGCCGACCTTCATGCCCTGATAACAGCCGATGATCCCGATGATCAGCGCGAAAAACGGTGCTTTGATCATGCCGACATTGAAATGCCAGACATCGGTATTGCTCACCAAACGCGACTGGAAAACCGCAGGTGACACGCCAAGTTCGATCCAGGACATCATTGCCCCACCGATCAGGCCGGTGATATTGGCAATCAACCCCAGCGCAGGCAGCATGATGATCAGGGCCAGCACGCGCGGCACGATCAGGATCGCGACAGGGTCAAGACCAAGGGTGCGCATCGCATCAATCTCTTCACGCATCTTCATAGACCCGATGGCGGCGGTAAAGGCCGAGCCTGACCGCCCGGCCACAATGATCGCGGTCAGCAAGATACCAAGTTCGCGCAGGATCGAGATCGAGATCAGATCGACCACGAAAACCTCTGCCCCGAATTGGCGTAATTGGGCAGAACCTTGAAACGCCAGCACCACCCCGATCAGAAAGGCCATCAAGGCCACGATCGGCACGGCCTGCACGCCCACCTCTTGGCAGTGATGCACGACCGAGGTCAGGCGCAATTGGCGCGGATTGCGGATCAGCCGTCCCAAGGTCGCCATCACCTGCCCCAGAAAAGAGATCAGTTCCAGCGCGTTACGCCCAGCCAAAGCGACACGGTGCCCGAGGTTCTCAAGATAAACGCTCAAACGGCGAGGTTTGACGGGGGCAGCATCCTCTGGCGGCATGTTCTGGCGGATCGTGGCGATCAACTGATCCTGCGCTTCGCTGCCGCCCGTGATCGCGCCGGTGCTGAGCCGTTGTTCCAGATCAACCAGAAACCACCCGCCTGCGGTATCCATCTGCGTCAGACCGGCGATATCGATGGCTTGCGCATCCTGCGCCATCTGCCGGGTCGCGTCGCGGTCCAGCGTTTCAAAGACCTCAATCGTCAATCGCCCGACAACGCGCAGGGTGCCATCGGCAATCTCGAACCGCACGGCAGTGTCCGACGCGTCACCCATCAGCGCGCCGGCCTGCAATAGCTGTGAAATTTTTGCGCGACATGATATCCTCTGGCGGTGATGCTTGCCCTTACCATCGTGGCGCCGACACTGGCGTTGATCTTGATCAAGCATAGTCCACAGGTGGCATATCGACGCGAGGCGGGCAAGCAGCGGGATTGATTTGGGTCAAGTCGTGATCACAAAATTTATGCGATAGTCCCGCCAGACCATGTAATCATCGGAAAGGACCAGAATGATGGAACGACAAACCGCATTGATCGTTGTAGACGCCGATTGCAGCGATGACAGGATCAGACATTACATCGCATCCCTGCCAGACGCGGGTGTGCATCTGTCGGTGATGGCCGTGGGTGTGGCCCCGGCCTTGCCGATCTGGGCCTATGGCTCTGCCCCTTACGGGCCGATCATTTTCCCCGATACGTGGCACGAGGCCTACCGCGCTGGCGGGACAGAGGTCACCACCCGCGCCGATGCCATAGAACAGCTGCTGCAAAACGCCGGTGTCGAAGGCGATGTCACCACCGCCTTTTGCGAGGCACAGGTGCTGGGCGACCATGTCGCCGCCCGCGCCGGGCTTGCTGATCTGGTGTTCATTGATGCAGGGCTCAGCACGGCTGACCATACGTTTCAACAAACGCTCGAAGCGGTCTTGTTCAAGACCCCCGTCGCGGCTGTGCTGAATGCCAAAGGGGTGGATCAGGTGATCCACGCCAGACGCCCGATGCTCGCCTGGGATGGCAGCCTGCCCGCTTTGCGCTCGCTGCACCGCGCCTTGCCGATCCTGCGGCAGGCCGAGGTGGTGACGATTCTGGTCATCGACCCCGACCCGCATGGGCCCGAGGGCGAAAACCCCGGCAGCGATGTCGCAAGCTGGCTGACGCGGCATGGCTGCAATGTGACGGTGCAACAAACCCCCAGCGGCGGGCAGGACGTCGGCCAATGCATCCTTGACCGCGCAAGCGATCTGGGCGCCGATCTGATCGTGATGGGGGCCTACGTGCATTCCCGCGCGCGACAGATGATCTTTGGCGGCACGACGCAGATCATGACCGGCCAGAAAGACCATGCCATATTGCTGGCCCATTGACAGGATCAGGGGCGGCAGGTCATCCCCGCCGGACGCTCCGACAGAAGAACAGCCACTGATGCCAGCTATTGTGCGTGAGAGACGGGCTTCACATTCAGATCAGCGGCCAGTTTCGTGGTCATCTCGATCAGCTTGCCGGTCTCGGCCTGATATTGCGCCACTGCTTTTTGCATGAAAGCGGCCTGCACATGCTGCACTTCGCTGAGCGTCTTGCATTGCATCAATGCTTGACGGGTCTGAACATCTTCCTTGATCCGGGCGGTGACAAAGGTCGCGATCTCGCCGGTCATCCGGGCCATATTGTCCATCCAGATCTTCGAGGCCCAGGCCACCGGCGCCAAAGGTGCCACAGCGGCCAGAACGTCAAGCGCATCCGGGGCGAGCGTGTCATGGGTGTGTTTGTCGGTCATATCCGTCTCCTGCAGGCTATGGGCGATGCGCAATCATAGCATAGCATAGCCCCCCACGGCTTGACCTGTATCAATCAGCCGGGGTTTCGGCGGCGAACCACCACCTCGCCCCAGACCGGCAGATGATCCGACGCTTTCAGGCTTTGCGCATTCTGCACAACGCCACCATCGATCAAGGTAACATCCCGGTTCAGCGCGATCCGGTCGAGTGCGGCCATCGGCAGCGCCGCGTGAAAGGATTTGCCGGGCGCATGGATCGTGAAATCCCGCTGCAACGGGTCCAGCCCACGGGTGGCGGACCATTCGTTGAAATCGCCCATGATGACACTGGCGCGCGTATCCGGGTCCATCGCGGCAAGGATCGCCGCCAATTGCCGCTGGCGATGAAACCGCGTCAGCCCCAGATGGGTGGCAACGATACTGATCCCGCCCGCCAAACCCAGATCGACCAGCAAAGCGCCGCGCGGTTCCAGCCCCGGCAGGATCAACCGTTTTACCTGCTGCACCAATGTCCCGCGCCGCACCAGCAAGGCATTGCCGTGAAACCCAAGGCTGTCGCCACCGCCCACTGGCACGATGTCATAATCGGTATTGGCGGCGATCATCTGCGCCGACAGCGCACCGGGCCTGCCGCGCCAGCGGAAATCCACCTCTTGCACGGCGACGACATCCGCCTCCAGCCCCGCCAGAATATCCACAATCCGGCCCGGATCATAGCGCCCATCGACCCCTTTGGCCTTGCGGATGTTGTAGGAGGCAAGGCGGATTGACCTGTGGTCTTGGGGTGCATCTTTCATCATCATGATATAGGCATTCCGCAGCCCGCATGAAAGACCAGTCCGATGAGCGACAGATCACGATACAATGCCGCCAACCTGCGATATCTGACGCCGGTCTGGATTGCCCTGCTCCTGTCGATCATCGTCGCGGTCTGGGAAAGCTGGTGGCCATTGGCCGCCATGTCATCGCTGACGCTGATCCTGTCGCTGGCACCGAATTTTTTGGCATCGCGCTATGACATTGCTCTGCCGATGCCTTTTGTCGTGGGTATCGTGGTGTTCATCGTCGCCTCGCTGATCATGGGCGAAGTCTTTGATATTTATTACCGGATCTGGTGGTGGGATATCGCGTTGCATGCAACCTCGGCCGTGGCTCTCGGCATGATCGGGTTTTTGTTCATCTATATGCTGTTTGACGGTGATAATTTCGCCGCGCCACCCAGTGCCATTGCCTTTCTGGCATTCACCTTCGCGCTCAGCATCGGCGCGGTCTGGGAGATTTTTGAATTCGCGATGGATCAGCTTTTCGGCACCAATATGCAGAAAAGCGAAATTGACACGATGCGCGACCTGATCTTTGACGCCATCGGGGCGATCATTGGGGCCTTGGCGGGCTATGCCTATCTCAAGGGGCGCAAGACCGGGCTGTTGTCACGGCTGCTGAATGATTTCATCAAGCTTAACCGGCACCTATATCACAAGGCCCGGCGCAGGGACCGCAGCTAGATATTGCTGCGATCCGCCCAACCGGCGAAGGTTTTTTCCAGCGCAACCACGATGTAGTAGAGAAAAATCCCCAGCAGCGCCAAGGCGATCAGTACCGCGAACATCAGAGGGTAATCGGAATTGGTCTTGCCGCTGTCGAACAAGGCACCAAGGCCGCGGCCATGCGGCGACACAATCTCCATCAGATTCGTCCCGATAAAGGCCAGCGTGACCGCGACCTTCAACGCGCCAAAGAATTCCGGCAGGGTCTTGGGCAAGGCGATTTTCCAGAAAATCGTGGATTGCGAGGCACCCAAAGACCGCAGAATGTCGCGGTACTCGGGTTCCAGCGTCGAAAGGCCGATGGAAACCGACACGGCAATCGGGAAGAAACTGATCATGAAGGCGATCAGCACCGTGTTGAAATCATGCCAGCCGACGAACAAAAGCGCGATGATCGGCACCACCGTCGCCTTTGGCACGGCATTGAACCCCACCAGCAGCGGATAAAGCGCATCGCGCATGAGCCGCGAAAAACCCATGATCATGCCAAGCGCCGTGCCAAAAATGACAGCGAGCAACAAGCCCGCCATCGTCCGCCACAGCGTCTGCCATCCCATCACAAGGAAAAGCTCGGCATATTTCACGTAGGCAGGCGGCAGATCGCTGGGGGCGGCCATTTTATAGGTGGGCCAGCCCATGACCCAGACCAAAGCCTCCCACAGGATCAGGAAGATCACCAGTGCGGCGACCGGCACCGCCACTTGCTGCGCTTTCATGGCTGCACCCCGGCGGGCACGCGGCCTTGGGCGACCTCGATCTGGTGGCGCAGGATGTTGAGCATATTGGCGGCCTCGGGCGTGTAAAGATGATCCAGCGTGCGGACACCCGTATCGGGGATATCCATCACATATTGCGTGCGCGCTGGCCGGCCTGACAGGACGACGACCTGATCGGCAAGGAATATGGATTCGCGCAAATCATGCGTGATCAGCACGCCGGTAAAGGGTTCCTCGGCCTTGACGCGGTGCATGATCTGCCACAGGTCTTCGCGCGTGAAAGCATCCAGCGCGCCGAAAGGTTCATCAAGGATTAAGACCTCTGGCGCATGGATCAACGCGCGGCAGAGCGAGGCGCGTTGTTTCATCCCGCCCGATAATTCTGAGGGGCGTTTGTTTTCAAAGCCTTCCAAACCCACAAGCGCCAGCAATTTGCGCGCACGTTCCTCGCCTTGTGCTTTGGACAGCTTGGTTGGCACAATTTCCAACGGCAGCAGCACGTTTTGCAGGATCGTGCGCCATTCCAGCAGCACCGGGTTCTGAAACGCCATGCCGACATTGGACCTTGGCGCGGTGATGCGGGTGCCATGCACAAGCACCTCGCCCTCGTCCGGGATCAGCAGGCCCGCGACCAGCCGCGTCAGGGTGGATTTGCCACAGCCTGACGGGCCGACAACGGCGACAAAGCCCCCTTCCGGCACGGAGAGTTCCAGACCATCCAACACCGGAAGCGGGCCAGAAGCGGTGCGATAAGCATGCCGCACCCCTTTGATATCAATCAGATTGTCCACGCTTATTCAGCCAGCGAAAACCCGCCCTCGGGCAGATAGGCATCGGTGAAATAGATTGCGGCATCGGGTTCATTGACGAATTCATAGGTCGTGGCGATCTGGTCGAGCGATACCGCCATCCGCGCGTCATCGATGATGCCAAAACCGTTGTCCATAACCCAGTCTGTCGCCACATTATCCTCGATCGACAATTCCAACCGGCGCAGTTCCAATTCCGCATCGGCAGCAGGATTGCGCGACATCAGCAGCGGAATCACCGCCTCTGGATCGGCAATCGCGGCGGCCCAGCCTTCGGCGACGCCTTGCAGGAAGTTGGAGATCACCTCGGGATTGGCTTCGGCATATTCGGTGTTGACGATGATGACGTTGCCGTAAAGTTCAACGCCGTAATCGGCCATCAGCAAGGTGACCAGATCATCTTCTGGCACGCCAAGACGGGCGGTGTTCAGATAAGATGTGAAAGAAAAGCCGGTGATCGCCGCGACATTGCCTTCGGCCAGCATCGGTTCGCGGGTCGGGAAACCGACCGGTTCGACCGTGATCGCGGACATATCAAGGTCATTCTCAGCCGCGAAGATCGGGAATTGCGCCCAGGCGCCGTCGGGCGGTGGCGCACCAAGGATGCGCCCTTCAAGGCTTTGCGGTGTGTCGATGCCCAGGGATTTACGTCCAATGATGGCAAAGGGTGGTTTATCATAGATCATCATCGCGCCAATGACCGGCGCGCCGGGGTTCTGGTCAAGGAATTTGATCAGGCTGTTGATATCGGCCATGCCCACGGGAAAAGCACCCGTCGCAACCTTTGGGATGGCGTCAAGCGAACCGTCACCGGCAGCGACCGTCACGTTCAGGTCCAAAGCGGCAAAATTACCGTTGTCGATGGCGGCGAAATACGGTGCTGCAGGCCCTTCAAAACGCCAGTCGAGAGTGAAGGGCAGTTCGGTCTGCGCATGAACCGCTGAAGCGCCGGTCAGCGCCAAAGCCAGAATTGTCCGATTAAACATGATGAATGTCCCCGTTGATAAATTGATCTTATTGCCGAACAGATGTCATCTGTGCCGCGCGAATACACCAGATTGCCCGCATTCTTCCTGCCAAATCCGCGCCAGCCTGCCAGCATTTGATCAATTATTGTGCAGCTTGCCCCAAAAGCAAGCGGAAAGACTGCGGCGCTACCATGTTGCGCGATCAGCGATCTGGTGGAAAAATCGCCGATGATGCTGACAGGCTGTTGCGCATCGACAAAGGTGCTGCCAATCACGACAGTAACAAATGCGGCCTTGGCCAGAATGAGTTGGAGAAACGGATGAAACTATCGACAAAATCGCTGCTGTTGGGGCCGGTCATGGCTCTGGGTGCCTGTACCGGGATGCCGATGCCGACAGCTGGCAATGCGCCAGACCCAGTCAGCACCTCCATCCCGCAGGAGGTGCGCGATATCGCAGCACCGTTTCAGGATCTGAATACGGCAGTACTGCTGGAACAGGACAATTGCTATTGGTATCAGCATCAGGGCCCGGTTGAGACGACATTGCTGCCGCTGCGCTCTGTGCGGGGTGCGCCGATCTGTGGGCCAGCACCGGAAGCGATCCCGACGCCTGCGCCTGCGGTTTGATAGATCAGGTGCGCCATTAGGCGCACCGCCCGACACCTCTAGCTGCGTGCTGTGACGGTGTTTTCGGCCGGGTAAAGCACGGCGGTCACGCCGGTATTCACCTGTTCGTAAAGCCCGATGATATGGGGCATCACCATCCGCACGCAGCCGGAACTGGCGCGGCTGCCGATTGAACGTGGCTCTGGCGTGCCATGAATACGCAGATAAGTGTCACGGTTGCCGACAAACAGATAAAGTGCGCGCGCGCCCAACGGGTTGTTTGGGCCGCCATCCATACCATCGGAATGCCGCTCATAGGACCCCGGATCGCGTTCGATCATCGCATTGGTGGGCCGCCATGTCGGCCATTTTGCCTTGCGCTGCACGGTATAGGTGCCCGGTTCATAAAGATCGCCACGCCCAATGGCCACGCCATAGCGCATCGCGGTGCCATCGCCGCGCACATGGTAAAGATAGCGGGCAACAGCATCGACATGGATATCGCCGGGCCGCAGGCTGGCATTCGCTTCGACCAAGGTCGGCAGAAACCGTGGGTGGAAGCCCCAAGGGTTGGTCGTCATAGGATCGTAATTGGCAGGGGTGACGCGACGGTCCCAGACAGGCCACATATGCGGAGGCGAGACAGGTGCCCGCACGACGGGTTCTACAATCTCGGGCACCGCTGCTTCTGGCAAACTCGGCGGGATGTCGATATTTCCGCCAAGCAACGCCCGCGTTTCAGGGTCTACCATGGTCTGGGCCGCCAGTGGCTGAGAGAACAAAGCAGCACCCGTTACGATAAAATGACGTCTATTCAGCATTGGGTCCGATCCAGTTGCAACAAGTGTATTTTCGCCACGTCTAAGAGGCACCTGCCCCTGTGACAAGGGGTTTACACTTGCCGGGCAGACACAACTTCGTGGTGTGACAAGTCGCCAACAGACAAGTTTCAGAATTGTTCCAGCACAATTTTGCCTTTGACCGTGCCGGTTTCGACCATCTGATGCGCCTTGCGCAGGTTTTCCGCATTGATCGGGCGCAGCACGGTATCGAGCGTTGTGCGGATACGCCCGGCGTCGATCTCACCGGCCACATAGGTCAGCAGATCATGCTGTGCGATCATGTCTGATGTCTGAAACATCGCGCGGGCGAACATGAATTCCCAATGCAGACTGGCCGACTTGGTTTTCATCGCCGCCATCGGCATTGGCACATCAGTATTATCAATCGACACGATACCACCTTGCGGACGGATCAGCTCTACCGCTGCATCCCAATGGCGCATATCGTTAAAGATCGTGATGTGATCGACGTGATGCAATCCAAGGGCGCGGACCTGTGCCACCATATCGCCCCGGTGATCAATCACGTGATCCGCGCCAAGCTCCGTCACCCATGCGCTGGTTTCCGGTCGCGATGCGGTGGCAATCACAACCAATCCAGCGGCCTTGGCCAGTTGGACACCAATGGACCCGACACCGCCCCCTGCCCCGATGATCAGGATGCTTTCACCCGCATCCGCCCCATCGCGGTCAATGCCGAGCCGGTCAAAGAAACTTTCATAGGCCGTGATGGTCGTCAGCGGCAAGGCTGCGGCCTGCGCGAAATCGAGACTTTGCGGCTTGCGTCCAACGATGCGTTCATCGACCCGTTGGAATTCAGCGTTGGACCCGGATCGCGTGATATCGCCGGAATAATAGACCGCGTCGCCGACCGCGAACAGCGTCACGTCAGGGCCGACAGCCGCGACGACACCCGCTGCATCATATCCCAGCACGCGCGGCGGGTTTTCCACCACATCGGCCCCTTTGGATTTGCGGACTTTGGTATCGACGGGATTGACCGACACCGCCTTGACCGCAACCAGAATATCGCGGCCCTCGGGCACAGGCTTGGGTAAATCCACATCGACAAAGGCCTGCGGGTCAGTGGCAGGCAAATACCGGGTCAGGGCGACAGCTTTCATCATATATTCCTTTGTTCAATCTTCGACGGACAGATCGCCTAGAACCGCATCTGTGTCCTGTCCAAAATGCGGCGGGGCAAGGCGGTAGGTGACGGGCGTGCGCGACAATTTCAGCGGATTGCCCAGCAGACGCACCTGCCCTTTCTGCACATCGGGGCGCGGCATGGTCACCACCATTTCACGCGCCTTGGCCTGATCCGACGTCAGGGCCTGGTCAATCGTATGGACTGGCCCGACGGGAACCTTGCGCGCCTCCAGCCCAGCAATCACTGCCGCCAAGGTCTGTGCAGCCAGTTTCGGCACGATGACCTCCATCAATGCATCACGATTGGTGATGCGCGCGATGTTGGTGGTAAAGCGCGCATCCTGCGCCACCTCTGCACAGCCCAGAAAATCGCAAAACCGCGCGAATTGGCTGTCATTGCCGACGGCGATGATCACATGGCCATCCGCCACGGCAAAGACATGATAAGGCACGATATTGGGGTGCCCATTGCCGCGCCGCTGCGGTACCTGCCCGGATTCCAGATAATTGGTGCCTTCATTGATCATCCAGGCAATCTGGCTGTCCACCAAAGCGACGTCGATATGCTGGCCTTCGCCGGTGCGGTCCTTGTGGCGCAAAGCGGCCAGAATACCGACCGTCGCATACATGCCGCACATGACATCGGCGATGCCGACGCCGACTTTCATCGGCGCGCCATCCGGTTCACCCGTCAGGCTCATGATGCCGCCAAACCCCTGCGCCATCAGATCATAGCCCGGTTTATCCCGGTTCGGCCCAGTCTGACCAAAACCCGAGATCGAACAATAGATCAGCCCCGGCTGCCGGGTCAGCAGATCATCCGCGCCAAGGCCATATTTCGCCAGACCGCCTGGTTTGAAATTTTCCACCACGATATCGGCTTTTGCCGCCAACGCGCGGACCTGCGCCTGCCCCTGCGGCGTGGCAATATCAATGCTGACCGATCTCTTGTTGCGGTTGGCGGCCATGAAATAGGCTGACAGATCGGTGGGCTGGCCTACAATGTCACAAACATTGGGCGGCCCCCAGCCACGGGTGTCATCGCCGCCGGTCAATGGATTTTCCACCTTGATCACATCGGCCCCCAGATCACCCAACAATTGGGTGCAGGTCGGTCCGGCCAGAATGCGGGTCAGGTCCAGAATCGTGATCCCATCGAGTGCGCCTGTCATGCCGTGTCCCCTATGCCGCCGTTTCGTGGCGAATGTCTCGGTCCGGGGTGGCTTCGTCAAGGGCTGCCTGCACCCGCCATTTCGACGTCACAACGCCCGATTGTGCATTTCGCTGCCGCCTTGGCACAGGCGGGGCGGAAAATTGCGAATCGTGGCTCTCAATTGCGTGAATGGAAAACGTTAACGACACTTATTTTTGCTGAGCCCGCCGCGAGATCAGCGCCTGACCCCACGTCATTCCGGCGTAACCTGTCCTTTAGGTCAGGTTGCACCACAGAACACGCAAAACATGCATTGACCCATCGAAATGTATTGGAGTATGCCGCATCCAGCAGAAGCGAGTGGCCGTGTTTTCAGAGTGCTCTGCATGTGTAACGAGTACATTAAACAGTTCAGTTTTTCGGTGTATATTTTGTTGTTACCAGTGCGATGTTTTTGTTTTTAAAAGGTATTAAGGTTAGCGAACGCCTTGTGGCGACCGTAACATTGCTGGCAGGATAGGCGTCCTGCCAGCAGTCTCATCTCTTCAGATCAAAGCAAAATCACTTGGCCCTTTCGCGCGCTATCTTGCGCTGCGATGCCCATAGCGACTGCTCTCGCGCCATCGCGCACGGTGACTTCAACCGCCCCTTCACCACGAACCACCGCGTTAAACCGCTGATGCTGATAGAAAGTTGATCCGTTGTGATCGCCTGCTTCCAAAAGCGTGGGATCAACCGGGATTTCCGACACGAATGGCCCCTTGGGGTCGCGCGGGCTGATGATCAGCTGCGGCACCGGTGGCTCGCCCAGCGCCATCGGCCAGAACCGGCCCGGTCCCGGGACCAAAGCCTCGATCTTGCCTGACGGGCCCACCGCAGTAATCTCTTCCTGATAGCGTGATCCTTCGGCGAACATGCAGAGTTCCAGCATCGCCCGGCTGCCACGCGCAAAATCGACAATCACATAGGCATTGTCCCAGACATCCGGCACCTGCCCGTCATGGCGTTCATCCAGATGGTTCACCGCCTGCCCAGCGCTGGCCATCACGCGCACAGGTTCATCTTGCAAAATAAGCCGCATCAGATCGAAGAAATGGCAGCATTTTTCGACCAAGGTGCCGCCGGTTTTTGCGTTGAAGCGGTTCCAGTCGCCGACCTTGGACAGAAACGGAAAGCGATGTTCGCGGATCGTCAGCATCTTGACACCACCGGTCGCGGCCTCGGCCTGCGCGATCAGCGCTGCCACCGGGGGCATGTAGCGGTATTCCATCGCGACCCAGACGGGATGCGGGTAATCCGCGAACAATGCATCCAACAAGGGCGCTTCGGACGGGTTGGTATAGATCGGTTTTTCGCACAGAATCGGCAGGGGCCGTGTCGCGACGATTTGCTGGAGTTGTGGGACATGCAGATGGTTTGGGCTGACGATGACAATGGCATCCAGCGCGGCGAAAGCCAGCAAATCATCCAGACTGGTAGCGATATATGCGCCGCCTGCCAGTTCCGCCCCCGCCTGCGCCAATTCCGGCACCGGGTCATAGACGACGCTGACCCGCCCATGCGGCAACAGATTGATATTCTGGATATGTTCGCGGGCCATCATGCCGCAGCCGACCAGCCCGTAGTTCACGGTTTGCACGTTCTTCATCCTTTTCCCATGCGTGAAATATACCGCGCCCGGTCCGCATCGAACCATGTGCACGAAAATTCGACAGGCACCCGGCCTGCCAGATATGAGTTACGCTCGATAAATCCTGTCATGGCACCGGGCCGCAGGTGAAAGCGATCCGGCGTCCAGTCGGGCAAGGCGGCGATGCCGATCCGGTCTTCGACACTGGCGATCACCAGTTTGAGGCGGTCGCGGTAGAACAGGTAGAGCGAGTCAAGCAGGTCATCCGGCCCGATCGCCTCCGCCGCGCCAGCATCGAGCCAGATTTCCTCGATCGCGATCACGATGCCGCCCAAAGATCGCAAGCGGCGGATCCGGTGCCCTTCCCGGTGATCGCCAAAGGGCGGCGCATCGCGAGGTTTTTCCAGCAGATCGACCGACAGCACCTCTGCCGTGGGCAGGCCACCGCCGCGTGTCAGTTCCAGCCGGAAAAACGCATAGACCGAGTCCACTTGTTCGCGGCGGCGGATGTAATTGCCAGAGCCTTGAATACGTTCCAGCAATCCCTTGGCTTCGACATCGGCCAAAGCCTTGCGCAGGGTGCCAACGGCGATGCCCAGATCTTCGGCCATCTCGCGCTCTGGCGGCAGGCGCGCGCCATCGGCCAGATGGCCGGCGGCAATCTCACGGATCAGCATTTCGCTGATCTGCACGAATTTGGGCAAGGCTGATTGTGTCGCCATGGCCTGCCCCTCCCCGGCGCGCCATAAATTGATACAGGATTGTTGCACATGAATTGCCGTGCTACGCAAGTGCAATCAGAAGATCCGTGGGAGGGGAATCAATGAGCATCGTGCCAGTCACCAGCGCCGATCTTGATGCGGCAGAGGTATCGTGGTTTTCCGCGCTGTGTTCTGACGATTACCAGTTTCTGGGCGTGCCGGACGGCGATCTGCGCTCGTCATGGGAACATTGCCGCGATATCGCCCTGACCGCCGAGGCGCAGGGGTTTCGCAATATCCTTGCCCCGTCATCCTATCAGGTCGGGCAGGATACATTATCTTTCGTCGCAGGCATGGCGCCGCTGACGGAAAAGATCAATTTCCTCGCCGCGATCCGCTGTGGTGAGGTGCAACCGATCATGCTGGCCCGCACGATTGCCACGCTGGATCATATGCTCAAGGGGCGGCTGACGCTGAACGTGATCAGCTCTGATTTTCCGGGCGAAGTGGCCGACAGCAAGTATCGCTACAAACGCAGTCATGAAGTGGTTGAAATCCTGCGTAAATGCTGGACGCAGGATGAGGTCAGCTATGACGGCGAGATCTATCAGATCAGCAAACTGACCACCGACCCTGCCCGCCCTTACCAGCAAAATGGCGGACCCCTGCTCTATTTCGGCGGCTATTCGCCTGACGCGCTGGAGCTTTGCGGTGCGCAATGCGACGTTTATCTGATGTGGCCTGAGACAAAGGATGTGCTGGCGCAGCGGATGCAGGATGTGCATGCCCGCGCCGCCGCCCATGGCCGCACGCTGGATTACGGGCTGCGGGTCCATATGATCGTGCGGGATACCGAGGCCGAGGCCAAGGAATACGCCGACTACATCGCCAGCAAACTGGACGACGAATATGGCAAACTGATCCGCGACCGCGCGCATGACAGTATCAGTTTGGGCGTGGCGCATCAGGCCCGCGCGCGCGAATTGGCGGATCAATTCGGCTATACCGAACCGGGCCTTTGGACTGGGATCGGGCGGGCGCGGTCGGGCTGTGGGGCGGCTTTGGTCGGGTCCACCGATCAGATCCTGTCCAAGATCGAAGATTATCAAAAGATGGGCATCCGCGCCTTCATCTTTTCCGGCTATCCGCATATGGATGAGGCGGAACATTTCGGCACCCGCGTCATGCCGCATCTGAAAACCTGTTCGCTGCCACATGCCTATGGGCGTGTGCCGGATGAGACACCAGCCACGCCTTTGGGCAAAGGGGAGCGCCGCTGATGGAGCGTATCAAGATCAACGAAGACCTGTCTTTCAGCCGCATCATCTATGGCATGTGGCGGCTGGACGATGATACCGACACCAGCCCCGCGCATGTGCAGGCCAAGATCGAGGCCTGTCTGGATCAGGGTATCACCACGATGGATCAGGCCGATATCTATGGCGGCTATGAGGCCGAGGAAGTGCTCGGGAATGCCCTGCGCGCGGCCCCGGCCCTGAAAGACCAGATCGAGATCGTCACCAAATGCGATATCATCGCCCCCGCCGGGCGCTATGCTGATGCGCCTGTCAAATATTACGACACCACGCCTGCGCATATCACCGCATCGGTGGATCATTCGCTGCGGCTGATGGGGATTGAGCGGATCGATACGTTGCTGATCCACCGGCCTGATCCGCTGATGGATCATCACGCCACGGGTGCGGCGCTTGACCTGCTGATCACCTCCGGCAAGGTCCGCAGCGTCGGCGTGTCGAATTTCAAACGCCATGACTGGACCCTGCTGCAATCGGCGATGCAGGCGCGGCTTGTCACCAACCAGATCGAAGCATCGCTGAGCGCGCATCACGCCTTTACCAATGGCGATGTGGCCTATCTTCAGGAATTCGGCGCGCCGATCATGGCCTGGTCGCCTTTGGGCGGCGGCGCGCTGATGAGCGGCGCGGGTGCTGTCCAGGATGCCCTGCACGATGTCGCGCAAACGCAGGGCGTTGACACAGCCGCTGTCGCGGTGGCTTGGCTGCTGGCGCATCCGGCGCGGATCATGCCGGTCATGGGCACCAATAATATCGCCCGGATCAAGAATCTTTCTGACGCATTGAAAGTCCGCATGGATCGTGAAACCTGGTTCACGCTTTATACCGCAGCCCTTGGCCAGGAGGTCCCGTAATGGAAAAAGGCACGATTCAGACCTTTGATCCGCATGCCGATAGCGACAGTTTTCGCGGCGCTTTGGGGGCTTTCGTCACCGGCGTGACGGTGATCACCACGGACGGCGCCGATGGACCGGTGGCGATTGTCGCCAACAGCTTTGCCTCTGTCTCGCTCGACCCGCCTTTGGTGCTGTGGTCGCCTGCCAAATCATCGCGTCGTTTTGAATATTTCGCCAAGGCCGAGCGGTTCGCGATCCATGTCCTGTCCGCTGATCAGCGCGATATCTGTGCCGCGATCATTGGGTCCAAGACGGCGATCCGCGATGTGCCGACGCATCTGTCGCATTGCGGCATGCCGATCATCGCGGGTGCCTTGGCAACCTTTGAATGCAGCCTTGCGGCCAGCCATGACGCCGGTGATCACGTGATCGTCGTGGGCCGCGTGACCAAGGCACATCACATCGACGGCGATCCGCTGGTTTTTCACGGCGGGAAATACGGCACTTTCCATCAGTCAAAACCATCGCCAGAGTAGGACAGCCGGGGGGATTGTCCCGCTGGGGGCAAGGGGCCGCGGCCCATATGCGCAACATGAACAGGGGAGGAGCCGATGTCGGTCCTGTTTGGTATCTTGTGGCCGCTGGAGCGGTTCAACACCGCGGTCCTTGCCGTCGGTCGGCTGATCGCGGTCGCCGCCCTTGTCGTCATGGTCGCGCTGATCCTAGGGCAGGTGTTTTTCCGCTATATCATGAACGCCGCCCCGAACTGGACCGAAGAAGGCGCGCGGTTCGGCATGCTCTGGATGACCGGGCTGATGGCGCCCTTGGCCTACCGGATGGGCGGCTTTGTCGCCATCGATATGCTGGAACGCGCCCTGCCCCGGTTGCTGTCGGGGCTTTTGTCGCTGCTGCTGCTTGCCATCTCGCTTTGGGTCTTGATCATCGCCTGGGAACGCGGGCTGAACAATCATCTGGATACTTTGTCCGGGCGTGGCTGTTCGTCATCTTTGCGCTGGCCCTTCGGGGTCGAGATCGGGCGTTGCGGCGCAAGTTTTCAGAATAATTATCAATATGCCTCTCTTTGGGTAGGGGTGAACCTGCTGATCGCGGTCAGTGTGGAATTGATCCTGCGGCAGGTGATCATGCTGTTTGGCCAAGGCGAAAGGCTGACGCCGATGCAATCTGTTGAAGTGGCGGGGGCCGAATAATGCTGATCCTGTTCCTGCCATTGTTCCTGATCCTGATCATGGTCGGCCTGCCGGTGGTTTTTGCGCTGATGGCGGCACCTTTCGCGATGATCATCGCCGAAGGGGACACCCGCAATGTCGTCGCGGGCCTCTATCGTAACCTTTACAATGGGATGGATTCGTTCCCGCTGATGGCCTTGCCGTTTTTCATGCTGGCGGGCGAGATTATGAACCGCGGCGGCATCACCACGCGGCTGGTGGAATTCGCGCAGGCCTTCATGGGGCATTTGCGCGGCGGGCTGGCGCATGTGAATATCCTGTCATCAATGCTGTTTGCGGGCATGTCAGGGTCCGCGGTGGCGGATGTCTCTGCCATCGGGTCGACGATGATCCCCGCGATGGAAAAGAACGGCTATACCCGCCGCTTCGCCACCGCCATCACTGCGGCAAGTTCGGTGATCGGGCCGATCATCCCGCCCTCGGGCATCATGATCATCTATGCCTATGTGATGGGCGAAAGCGTCGCATCGCTGTTTCTTGCGGGGATCGTGCCGGGCGTTCTGGTCGGTGTGGGCTTGATGATCATGGTCCGGCTGATGGCCGACCGCTATGACCTGCCCAAGGCGGAACGGATCGTCAGCAAGAACCAGACCATCTCGCCCAGCGAATATTGGGTCAGTTTTGTGCTGTTGCGGATCAACTTCGCCGGGCTGCTGATGGGGCTTTACACGTTGATCGCAGGCTATGTCGGGCTGGCCCGCGTGGACGGGGCGGGCGAGACGGTTCAGGCGCTGAACCTTTGGGTGGTCTTCGCGGCCTTGCTGGTGGCATCACATTTCATCCTGATCGGTTACCGCCGCCGCGTCAGCCATGATTTCCGCATGATCTGCAAAAAGGGCGTGGCCCCGTTGCAGACCCCGATCATCATTCTGGGCGGCATCCTGATCGGTGTTTTCACCCCGACCGAGGCTTCTGCCGTCGCTGTCGCCTATGCGCTGATCGTGTCGTTTTTCGTGCTGCGCTCGATGAAGTTCAGCGATCTGGCCGGTGTGCTGACACGCTCTGCCTTTGCCACATCGGCGGTGCTGTTGCTGGTCGGCGCTGCGGTGGCGTTCAAAACCGTTGTCGCTTTGTCCTATGCGCCAGAAATCTTGTCGGATTATATCCTGTCGCTGTCCGAGAACCCCCTTGTCCTGCTGTTCCTGATCAATGTGCTGTTGTTCATCGTCGGCATGTTTCTGGATGCGGGACCCGCGATCATCATCCTCGGGCCGATTCTGGGGCCGATCTTTGTCGAGATGGGCGTGCATCCGGTCCATTTCGCGATCATCATGAGCGTGAATTTGACAGTGGGCCTTGCCACGCCGCCGATGGGGCTGGTGCTGTTCGTGGCCTCGACCGTGTCGGGCGAAAGGGTTGAAACCATTGCCAAGGCGATCCTGCCGTTTCTGGCGGTGGAAATTTTCATTATTTTCCTGATCACCTATGTCCCCGCCATTTCGATGACGGTGCCATATTTGGCCGGTTTTCTGGGCTGCGGCCCGGAGATTGGCTTTTCCGCCTGTATCAGCCCTGCGCCGATACAATAATCAACAGCATCCACAGGGAGGATATCATGCTGAAAAAACTGACCCAATTGGCGACCACAGCCGCTGTGCTGATCACGCCAATGGCGCTGGCCGCGCAGGAATTCACCATCCGCGCCACCGCCAATTCCAATACCGAGGACGAAGATTACGACGGTCTGGTCGTGTTCAAGGATTACGTTGAAGCGGCCTCTAACGGGCAGATCGCGGTGGAACTCTTCATCGGCACGCAGCTTTGTGCAACGGGTGAGGAATGCCTTGAAGGTGTCTCCGAAGGCTCGATCGATGTCTATATCTCGACCTCCGGCGGGGCGGCGGGGATTTTCCCTTATGTGCAGGTGCTTGACCTGCCTTATCTGATGACCAGTGACCGCGTGGCCGAGGCTGTGCTGCAGGGTGATTTCGTCCGCACCATGCGCGATATGGCGCTGGCCGACAGCGGCAACACGATCCGCCTGATGACCATTGGCAATACCGGCGGCTGGCGCAGCTTTGCCAATACTGAACGCCGGGTGCAGACGCCTGCCGATCTGGAAGGGCTGAAACTGCGCACTGTGGTCGCCGATCTGCCGATCCAGCTGGTCGAGGCGATGGGCGCTGCTGCGACACCGATCCAATGGCCTGAATTGTTCAGCTCATTGCAGACCGGCGTTGTTGAAGGCACCGCCAACGGCATCACCGATATCATGAACATGAAATTCCCCGATGCCGGGCTGCAATATCTGACCTTGGACGAACATTCCTATGTCGGTGCGATCTGGTGGATGAACAACGACGCCTTCCTTGCCATGCCCGAAGATATGCGCCGCATCGTTGTCGACGGGTTCTATGCCTTGCAACAGGCGACCTTCGCCTCGCCCAAGCGCAAATCAATCGCGGCCTATGAAGAATTCACCGCCGGTGGCGGTGATATCTATGTGCCGACGCCCGAGGAGAAAGCGCTCTTCGCTGAGGCCGCTGCACCCGTGCATGACTGGTTCAGCGCAAACGTGCAGGGCGGGCCGGAAATCCTTGCCGCCCTGCAAGAGGCCGTCGCCGAGGTCGAGGCTGGTCTGGAAGGGGATTATGCGGCTGATCTGAACTGATCGAAATGTAGGTCGGGGTTCTCCCCGACCTATTTTCATGGCGGCGGGGTGAACCCCGCCTTACGGAAGTAATCCCTGCACCGCGTCATATTGCGACAAAAACACCCGTCCCGACAATTGCTGCAAGAAATGCTGTTCGCGCAGCCGGTCCATCACCGGGCCCTTCACCTCGGACAGATGCAATTGCACGCCCATTTCGCGCAAGCGGTCATTGATCGCCTCAAGCGATTCCAGCGCGCTGAAATCAATCTCATTGACCGCCGAACATTGCAGGATCACGTGGCGCAGGGCCTTGTCACCGGCGACGCGGATCTGGATCTGATCTTCCAGCCAGCGGGCATTGGCGAAATAGAGGCTTTCATCCACCCGCAACGACAGAATGCTGGGGTGGGTGATCACGTCATGGCGCAGGATGTTGCGGAAATGTTCGGTGCCGGGGACTTGGCCCACCTCGGCGATATGCGGCCTGGACGAGCGGTAAAGATGCAGCAGCACTGACAAGAGCACGCCTGCGGAAATCCCCGCCTCGACCCCCAGCGCCAATGTCAGCAGGATCGTCACGGCCACAGCGGCGAAATCACCCCGGTTATAGGCCCAGCTGCGTTTGAGGATCGAGAAATCAACCAGACTCAGCACCGCCACAATGATCGTCGCAGCCAAGGTCGCGATCGGCAGGAAATAGATCAGCGGCGTCAGCGCCACAGCCGCAATCGCCAACCCCACAGCCGTAAACGCCCCCGCCGCCGGTGTCGCGGCCCCGGCATCGAAATTCACCACTGAACGCGCAAAGCCACCCGTCACAGGGAAACCGCCCGTGAAGGCCGCGCCGATATTGGCCGCACCCAACCCGATCAACTCCTGATCCGGGTCAATGCGCTGTCGCTTTTTCGCGGCCAGCGTTTGCGCGACGGAAATTGATTCCACAAAACCGATGATCGCGATTAGAAAGGTAGGCAACAGCAATTGCCCCAGCAATGCGGGCGAAACGGAGGGCAGGGTAAAGGGCGGCAGGCTCTGCGGAACTGCGCCGACGATCTTGACGCCGCGCGCATCGAGCGCCCAATACCAAACCGCAAAAGTGGTCGCGACGACCACCACAATTGGCCCCAGTTTCACCAGAAAGCCGGTCAACCCGGCGCCTAGGCCGAGTTTGATCAGCAAAGGTTTCAACCCTTTGCGCACCCAGAACAGAAACGCGGTCGCCAACACGCCGATCACCGCCGTGATCCAATGGATGTTGCCCAGATTGCGCCCGAGAGAGACCAGCAGGTCCAGCAGATTATGCCCATCGGCAGAGATCCCGAGGATGTGTTTGATCTGGCTCGCCGCGATGATCAGGCCCGATGCGGTGATGAATCCCGCAATCACCGGATGCGACAGGAAGTTCGCGACAAAGCCCAGCCGGAACAGCCCCATGGCGAGCAGGATCACCCCTGACAGCCCGGCCAGCGACAGTGCGGCGACCGCATAACCCATCGTGCCTTGTTCGGTGATATTGCTCAGCGCAGCGGCGGTCATCAGTGACACGACGGCCACCGGCCCCACGGCCAGACTGCGGCTGGTGCCGAAGACCGCGTAAAGCATGATCGGCACGATGGAGGCGTAAAGCCCCGCCTCGGCTGGCAACCCCGCCAGCAAAGCATAGGCAAGCGATTGCGGGATCAGCATGATCGTCACGATAAACGCGGCGGTCAGGTCATTGCCAAGGTCGGAACGGGAATAATCCCGCCCCCATGACAGGATGGGCAGGTAACGGGCGAATGGGATATGCATTTTATTCTGGCCAGTTGTGCCGCTTGCAAAATCTGCAAGCGGTCAGGTTTATCGCGAAGATTACATCTTGCAGGTGCGGACACCCAAAAGCGTATAAAGCGGGCAGGACCGCGTCGCCGCGACCACCAGCATCACCAGACCGAGCGCCACAGAAATCACAATGGCAAAGGGGCTGTTGAACAAGGTAAGCCCGCTGACAAAGGGCAGTGCCAAAAGCACGATCCCCAGAACAACGCGGAAAACACGGTCGATATCGCCAACATTGACAGGCATGATTGAAACTCCTTCAAATCTCTGCCCTGACCCTAGCCTATCCGGCGCGCCGTGACGGTGACTATGTCACCAAGACTAAGAATGATGCTGCGCCAGCCGCAACAACCCGGCGCGATCAAGCAAAGTGACCGAGCCGCGCGCTTGCGCGATCCAGCCACGGCGCTGGAACTCCTGCAACTGGCGCGACACGACCTCGCGCGCGGTGCCGAGTTCAACGGCGAGGTTCTGATGCGTCGTGGCGATTCTGTCGCCACCGCCGGAGAGTTTCAGGAGTTTGTCGGCCAGCCGCACATCGATCCGCTGGAACGCCACCTCATCGATCATCAGGAACAGATCGGTGATCCGTTTGGAGAAGGCGGCAAAGACGAAATTGCGGAACGATTTTGACTGCGCCACCAGATCATCGAACAGATCGCGCGGGATCGCGGCGGCGGTGATATCGGTCTCGGCAATGCCTTCGGCGGCATAATCCTCGAACGCCAAAAGGCAGGCGGTGGTCAGCACACAGCTTTCCCCCGCAGCGATCCGGTACAGCACGATATCATGCCCGGTTTCCGACACCTGCTGCACCCGCACGCTGCCGGACAGCAGAAACAGCATGTTTTCCGGCGATTTGCCGGGGCCGAAGATCAGAGCGCCAGCGGGGGCCGTGATGATTGCACTGCGTGCCAGTAATTGCGCCCTGACGGCAGGTTCCAGCTGCGCCAGCCCTGCAAATCTGTCCAGCCATGTGCCGTCCTGCGCCATTGCGCCTGCCTCGCTTTGTTGCAAATAATCCCCGCGCGGCGCGCGTCACCCCCGCCGGATCAACACGCCAAGATCGGCCACATTGGTGCCTGTCGCGCCGGTGACCAACAGATCACCCGCCTGCGCGAGTGCAGCATAGCTGTCATTATTGGCCAAGAGCGCGTCCAGATCCGTGATCTTGCCCAAAGTGTCCTGATCCACGATCCCGCCTGCCGCGTCGGTCGGCCCATCGCGCCCGTCGCTGCCCGCTTGCAGGCAGGTCCAGTTGCGCCAGCCGCGCCGCTGCGCTTCCAGCGCGATGCGCAGGCTCAGTTCCTGATTGCGCCCGCCGCGCCCGTTGCCTTGCAACACCACGGTGGTTTCACCACCCCAGAGCGTGATGCCCGGCCGCGCCTGATCGCAGATCAGCCGCGCGGCATCGGCCACATCGCCAATGATGGGTTCGGGGATCACATAAGCCTCGCCTGCTGCCTGCGCCATGGCGGCAAGGCTCTGGCTGTTCGAGCCGATCAGGATATTGCGCGCCTGCGGCAGGTCACCGACAGGGGTTGCCATCGTCAGATGATCACGCACAGCTTGCGGCACCTGATCCCAAAGCCAGGCCTTGCGCAGCAGCTTGATCGCCTCTTCAGCTGTCCCAATCGGCCCAACCGTGGGGCCGCTGGCAATCGCGGCCAGATCATCGCCCACCACATCGGACAGGATCAGCGCGGTCACCGGATTGGGCGCGGCATGGCGCAGAAACCCGCCGCCTTTGATGTCGGACAATTGCTGGCGGATCAGGTTCATATCGCGGATATCAAGGCCCGAGCCCAAAAGCAGCGCATTGACTGCAACCTTGTCGGCCAGCGTCAGCGCCCCCGCAGGGGCCGGTAACAAGGCTGATCCACCGCCTGAGATCAGCGCCAGCACAGGGCCTTGTGCGGCTTGCAAGGCGGTGATCACCGCCTTTGCGGCTTTTGCGCCGCTCTCATCCGGGACGGGGTGGCCTGCGGCATGGACCTCGGCGCCTTCGAGCGATTGAGCGTTCTCAACATTGGTGACGACAATGCTAGGCACAGCAGAGAAATGCGCGAGCGCAGCCTGCGCCATGCCGCGCCCGGCTTTGCCGACAGCGACGATCAGCGCAGGCTTGGGCAGATCATCCAGATGCCGGGTGACAGCAGCAACGGGGTCAGCGGCCAGTACACCCGCCTCGAAAATCCGCCGCGCGGTGCTGCGCATATCGTTCATGTCTGACCTCTTCCCTGCCCGTAAGGTGGAAATGATCCACCTTACGGATCGGCTTTACAAGGTCACAGGTAGCGATTGACCAGATTTTCCAACCGCTCCTGACGGCCAGAGCGGGGCTGTGGGTTGATCCCCTCGGACTGCACCCGCGCGGTGATCGCATCCAGATCAGAGTTCAGCAGCGCTTTGCCCGCATCACTATCCCAACCTGCGTAGCGTTCATTACGCGCCGCTTCCAGCTTGCCATCTTCCAGCATTGCCGCCGCAGCCTTCAGCCCTGCCGCACAAGCATCCATCCCACCGACATGGGCGAGGATCAGATCCTCTGCATCAAGGCTCTGACGGCGCAGTTTCGCGTCAAAGTTGGTGCCGCCGGTGGTGAAGCCACCAGCGCGCAACACCTCGTAATAGGCCAGCGCCATTTCCGGCACATTGTTCGGAAACTGGTCGGTATCCCAGCCGGATTGATAATCATTGCGGTTCATGTCGATGGAGCCGAAAATCCCCAATTCCCGTGCCATCGCCAGTTCATGCTCGAACGAATGGCCCGCCAGAATGGCATGGCCCTGTTCGATGTTCATCTTGACCTCGCCTTCCAGCCCGAATTCCTTGAGGAAGCCGTAAACCGTCGCGACATCGTAGTCATATTGATGCTTAGTCGGTTCCTGCGGTTTCGGCTCGATCAGGATCGCGCCTTTGAAGCCCATCTTGTGTTTGTAATCGACGACCATCTGCAACATCCGGCCCGCCTGCGCGCGTTCGCGGCCCATATCGGTGTTCAACAGCGTCTCATAGCCTTCGCGCCCGCCCCAGAGGACGTAGTTTTCACCACCGAGCTTCATGGTCGCATCCATGCAGGTCTTGATCGTGGCGGCAGAGAAAGCAAACACATCAGGGTCAGGGTTCGTCGCCGCACCGGACATGAAGCGGCGGTTGGAAAACAGGTTCGCGGTGCCCCAGAGCAGCTTGACGCCGGTCGTTTCCATCTTTTCGCCGAAATAATCGACGATCTCTTCCAGATTGCGGGTGTTTTCGGCGAAATCAGCACCTTCGGGGCGCACATCGGCATCGTGGAAGCAGAAATAGGGCACGTTCAGGATCTGGAACATCTCGAACGCGACATCGGCCTTCATCCGGGCGGCATCCATACTGTCGCCGAACCAAGGGCGATCAAAGGTCTGACCGCCGAACGGGTCACCACCCGGCCAAGCGAAGGAATGCCAATAGGCAGCGGCAAATCGCAGATGATCTTTCAGCGTTTTACCCATCACCACCTCATCAGGGTTGTAATGGCGGAAGGCGAAGTCATTGTCGCTGTCCGGGCCTTCGTAGGTGATGGCGGGGATGTCTTTGAAGAAATCGGTCATGATAGTCCTTTCAATGCGGTATAGCTGGCGCGGTAACGGGCATGAGCCTCGGCAAAAGCCGCTGTCAGTTTGGTGTCAGGGTCGATGGTGCGGGCGATCTTCGGTGCGGTCGCGACCTCGGCCCCTGCCCCGGTGGCGGCCATCAGGCCAAGGCGTGCAGCGCCAAAGGCCCCGCCAAAATCACCCGCGACAGGCAGTTCAATCGGCAGGTCCAGCGATGTGGCAATCGCCTGCACCCAATAATCGGATTTGGACCCACCGCCGACCGCGATCAGGCGGTTGATCTTGGTGCCGGTACTGGTCAGTGCGTCATGGCAATCGCGGATCGCGTGGGTCACCCCTTCCAGCACGGCGCGGGCCATGGCCTGGCTATCGGTCGCATGGTCCAGATGCAGGAATGCGCCGCGGATCGCCGCATCATTATGCGGGGTCCGTTCACCGCCCAGATAAGGCAGGAACAGCGGTTTGCCCGGTGCCTGCAACGCGCCCAAACCGCCGGTCAGGGTCGCGGCGGGTTTATCCGTGACTTTGGCAAACCAGTTGAGCGCATCAGCGGCAGCGAGGATCACGCCCATCTGGTGCCATGTACCCGGCAAAGCGTGGCAGAATGTATGCACGGCAGAGGCAGCATCGGGGTTATAGGCATCGCTGGCCGCGAACAGCACGCCCGAGGTGCCGAGCGAGACGAAGGCATCGCCCGCCTTGACCACGCCCACGCCCACCGCACTTGCGGCATTGTCACCGCCGCCACCAGCGACGACCACGCCCTGCGGCAGGCCCCAGCGGGTGGCGAGTTGATCGCGCACCTGCCCCGAAACTTCGGAGCCTTCGACAAGGCGCGGCATCTGCGCGCGGGTCAGGCCGGTCGCAGCCAGCAGATCATCGGACCAGTCGCGCTTGGCGACATCCAGCCAGCTTGTGCCAGCGGCGTCGGACATTTCTGCCACCGCCTCGCCCGTCAGCCACAGGCGCAGGTAATCTTTCGGCAGCAGCACGCGGGCGACCTTGGCGAAGATGTCTGGTTCATGTTTCGCCACCCAGACAAGTTTGGGCGCGGTGAAACCCGGAAAGACGATATTGCCGGTCAGCGCGCGGAAGCGTGGGTCGGCGTCCAGTTCCGCCGCTTCTACGGCAGAGCGGGTGTCGTTCCACAGGATACAGGGGCGCAGCACGTTGTCATCGGCATCCAGCAAAGTCGTGCCATGCATCTGGCCGGACAGGCCGATGGCCTTGACCCCGTCCAAAGACACCTGCGCGCCAAGATCACGCATCGCCGCATCGGCCGCGTCAAGCCATGTGGCGGGGTCCTGTTCGGACCAACCGCTCTGCGGGCGCTGTGCATCCAACGGGGCCGAAGCCTCGGCAAGGATGTTTTGATTGACGTCTATCAAAACAGCTTTGAGACCGGAGGTCCCCAGATCAAGTCCGATAAACATTATGCTGCCTTTTTAGGATTCTTGCCCATGATGATCATCGACAGGATGTCATCCTCGGTCACATCTTCGACCCGTTCGGTGCCGACAACCTGGCCGTTTTTCATCACCGACACACGATCGCAAAGCTCCATCATCTCGCGCGTGTCATGGCTGATCAGGAAAATGCCCAGACCTTGGGCTTTCAATTCATGGATCAGATCCGCGACCATCTTGGTCTCATGCACGCCCAAGGCAGCTGTCGGTTCATCCATGATCAGGATCTTGGCCTTGAAATAGACCGCCCGCGCAATCGCGACCGACTGGCGCTGACCACCTGACAGGGCCGACACAGGTTCTTTCAGCTTTTTGAAATTGGGGTTCAGACGGGCCATGATCTTGCGCGTCTCGGATTCCTGACGCCCGTCATCGACAAAACCAAAAGGCGTGGTCAGTTCGCGGCCCAGAAACAGGTTGGACGCGGCATCAAGGTTATCGGCCAAGGCCAAGGTCTGATAGATCGTTTCGATATTCGCGTCGCGACTGTCGCGGGGCGATTGGAAATCGACCTTTTTGCCTTCGACCCAAATCTCGCCCGAATCCATCTTATAGGCACCGGACAGGATCTTGATCAGCGTCGATTTTCCGGCACCGTTATGGCCCAGAAGGCCAACAACTTCACCGGGATACAGGTCGATACTGACGTGATCCACCGCCTTGACCCCACCGAATGAGATCGAGACATCTTTCATCTGCACAAGGGGTGTCATCATTTCGCTCCTGAATATTTGCGATACTGGATGTCGATCCAGACGGCGAGGACCAGCACAAGGCCCACCACGATGTTCTGATAAGGCGCATCAACGCCGACCATCGCCATGCCAGATTGCAAGGATTGCATGATCAGCGCGCCGATGATCGCGCCGTAAATCGTGCCGATCCCACCAGCCAGCGCCGTGCCGCCGATCACTGCCGCAGCGATGACGCGCAGTTCGTCCAAAGTGCCGATATCATTGGTGTGGTATCCCA
The DNA here is from genome assembly GCF_035117555.1 of Yoonia sp. 67-2. NCBI lineage: Bacteria > Pseudomonadati > Pseudomonadota > Alphaproteobacteria > Rhodobacterales > Paracoccaceae > Yoonia > Yoonia sp. 67-2. The sequence continues at coordinate 116,785 of NZ_JAYKPK010000001.1, read as the reverse complement.
GCCGGGCAGAGGCGACGATGCCCCCCAGCGCGCAAAGCACGCCGACCATGGCAAAAATCTTGACCGTCAGCAGTTTGGTATTGATGCCGGACAGTTCCGCCGCATCCGGGTTACCGCCGGTGGCAAAGATATAGCGGCCCAGACGTGTGCGCTGCGCGATCACGGTCATCACCACGGCGACGGCGATCAGCAGCAGCACGGAATAAGGAATACCGTAGCCCGCGGTGCAACCTTCAAGCTGCGCACAGCCCCAGCGTTCAAATTCACGCTCGACCACGCGGTCTGGCACAGCATAGGCGTTCAGCACCGCGACAAAGGCGAGGATCGCAGCGATCACAACGCCGATCACGGCGATTTCGGCCCACATCGGTTTGACGGTAAACCCATGGCTGATCTTTGTGCGGCGCGCCATCAACAGGCCGACAGCAGAGGCCGCAGCAGCGATCAGGCCGACAACCCAGCTCCAGAAAATCCCCAAAGTGCCGTTGATCCCGCCAAACAGCATATAGGTTTCATCCAGCGGGCCGATGGTCTGACCATTGGTCAGGTGCCAAGCGACGTTGCGCCAGATGAGCAAACCGCCAAGGGTGACAATAAAGGCCGGGATCAATTGATAGCCGATCAGGTAACCTTGCAAAGCACCGACCAGACCGCCAACGACAAGCCCGGCAAAGATGGTGATCCAGGGGATCATCGGATGGCCGATTTCCAGCCCGAACATCTGCGGCAGGATCTGCGTCTGGGTGATGGCCATGACGGCTGTGGTGGTGGCCAGCAGCGCACCAACCGACAGGTCGATATGGCGGGTGACGATCACGAATACCATGCCGGTGGCCATGATCGCCACGGAAACGGTCTGGATCGACAGGTTGAAAATATTGCGCGGCGTCAGAAACCGCTGGCCCGACCACAGATGGAACACCACCCAGATCAGCAGCAGCGCGCCGATCATGCCCAGCAGACGGGTGTCCACCTCCAGCGTTTTGAAAAAGGACCGGCGCGTTTTCAACGCGGCCGGGGCGGTTTGATCAGACATAGATTTGCTCCATCGTAGCCAGAAATGCTGGGTCAGCGGCCACAGGTTTGCTTGAAAAGAAAAGAAGGGCCCTGCAACCGGCAAGGCCCCTTATGTGGCGGCGGGCCATGCCCGCCACCCGTGACTTAATTACATGGGGCCGGGCCGTCGGTCACACCCTGGCACAAAGCCTCGACCGTGATCCAGCCGGCGTCGGTGACATCCGTCAGGTTGTCAGCCGTGATCGGGAGCGGCTCAAGGAAGATCGCGGTCATCTCGGTCCCGGCTGGCGACGTCCATGCTTCGCTGCCTTCGACAGCAGTCATGTCACCATCGGCACTGGCCAACGACACAGCGATTTCAGCCGCAGCGCGGCCCAATTCGCGGGCGTCTTTCCAGACCGACACGGTCTGCGTGCCAAGGGCGACACGGTTCAGCGCGGCATGGTCGCCGTCCTGACCAGAAACCGGCATCCCTTCCAGCCCTTGGGCTGTCAGCGCTGCGACAACACCGCCAGCGGTGCCATCGTTGGAGGCCACAACCGCATCCACCGCATTGTCATTGGCGGTCAAGATCTGTTCCATGTTGCGCTGTGCGTTGGCAGGCAGCCAGCCATCGGTATAGGCCTCGGCGACGATCGTGATCGCACCGCTGTCAATCGCCTCTTGCAGGACTTCCTGCTGGCCGCCGCGCAGGAAATCTGCGTTCGGGTCAGTAGGCGAGCCTTTGATCATGACATAATTGCCTTCGGGCATCTGCTCAAACACGGCGCGGGCCTGCATGCGGCCGACTTCAACGTTGTCGAAGGTCAGATAGAAAGCGCGTGGATCTTCGATCAAGCGGTCATAGGCGACGACGGGGATGCCTTCGTTCGCGGCAGCCTCGACAGCGGGGCCGATTGCGGCGCTGTCCTGCGCAAGAATGATCAGCGCGTCAACGCCTTGGGCGATCAGGCTTTCGACATCGGACAATTGCTTGGACGACGATGATTGCGCATCAGCGGAGACGTAAGTCGCACCAGCCGCCTCAAGCGCTGCACGGATCGCGGCTTCGTCAGTTTTCCAGCGCTCTTCCTGAAAGTTCGACCAGCTGACGCCAACCGTCAGGTCCTGCGCCAAGGCAGCGGAGTTAAAGCCAGCGACAGCAATCGCGGCAGCGATAATGGATTTATGCATGTATTCCTCCCAGAAATGCGGCCCTCATGCAGTGAGGGTGTGGGTCATACGACCCTACGCTCTTCAAAATGCCATATTAAATTCACTTGTCAAAATAAAAATCGCTGTGTTTCGTGAAATATGGCTTTGAGACTGCGGAATTATTGGGCAGTCTGTGAAGACTTCGGGTTCTGGCCGTCTTATCGCCCGTTTATAATTCAGGGGCTGAACTATGTATGATGAATTCTCTTCCGATGGCAACGAATCGCCTGCCCTGTCGGGTTGCGGCCCATTGTTGCCGACCGCCAGCGCAGTCGCAAAGCCCCTGCGCCAGCAGATTTTCGAGCATGTTCGCGGGGCCGGTCGCGCCGCACGCACCGATGTGACCCGCGCGCTTGGCATCAGCGCCGGGTCAGCCACCACGCTGACCGCCGATCTGATTGCCGCAGGGCTTCTGCGCGAGGTTGAAGGCCTGCCGCGCGAAACCGGGCGCGGCCGCCCGCCCGTAGCATTGGAGGTTGTGTCTGAGGCCTGCCATGTCATCGGCATCAAATTGTCGGATGAGGTCCATACCGCCGTGCTGACCGATTTTTCCGGTCAGATGGTGGCCGACGCCAGCCTGCCCACCCCGCCGACACGCAAATCGCTGGACGATCTGTTGGATGAAATCGCTGTGCTGATCGCGCAGGTTTTGCAGGCCACAGGCAAGGAATTATGCGATATCGCCGCAGTCGGGATCGGCCTGTCCGGCATCGTTGATCACCAGACCGGGACTGTGCCGTGGTCGCCGTTGCTGGCGGAGCGTGAAATGGACCTTGGCACCGCCTTTGTCGCGCGGTTCGGCTTGCCGCTTTACCTCGACAATGATGCCAATGTGCTGACTTTGGCAGAACTCTGGTTTGGCGCGGGCCGGTCGATGACGGATTTTGCGGTCGTCACCATCGAACATGGCGTGGGCATGGGGCTGGTGCTGGATAATCGCCTGTTCCGCGGATCGCGCGGCATGGGGCTGGAACTGGGACATACCAAGGTGCAGCTTGACGGCGCCTTGTGCCGCTGCGGCCAGCGCGGCTGTCTGGAGGCTTATCTGGCCGATTACGCCCTCGCCCGCGAAGCCGCGACCGCATTGCACCGCAACCCCCGCAACCTGCAAAGCCCCAATGCGATGCTGGATGCCTTGTTCGCACAGGCCAAAGCGGGCAATCAGGCGGCGCGCACGATCTTTCGCCGCGCCGGGCGCTATCTGTCGGTGGGGCTGGCCAATGTGATCCAGCTGTTCGACCCTGAACTGATCATCCTGTCGGGTGAGCGGATGCAATATGATTACCTTTACGCAGATGAGGTGCTGGCCGAGATGCGCAAACTGACCCTGAACGATGGCCGCAGCCCCTGCCGGATCGAAACCCATGCCTGGGGCGATATGGTCTGGGCGCGCGGCGCTTCGGCATTGGCACTGGCGGCGGTCACCGACAAAGTGCTGGGCGAGGCGCGGGCATGATCCGCGCGCTCGCCCTGTGCCTGATCGCGACATCTGCCAGTGCAGAGGTTATTTTCGAAGATCGTTCCGCCGCGCTGCCGGGCCATATCTATGCCGGCGGCTGGGAACATTTCGTTGGTGGAGGTGTGGCCGTTTTCGATTGCAATGCCAATGGTTTGCCGGACGTCTTCGCAGCGGGCGGTGAGAACCCGGCGCTCTTGCTGCGCAATGACGGGGAGTTCAATTTCACGCCTATGCCCGCCCCGGAAATGACAGGGGTAACAGGCGCTTATCCGATCGACATTGATGCAGATGGCGCGATGGATTTGTTCGTGCTGCGCGTCGGGCCGAATGTCGTGCTGCGCGGCGATGGTGCTTGCGGTTTCACGGATGTGACCGCTGATTGGGGCGTGCCAATGGGCGATCATTGGACCACCGCCTTTACCGCCTGGTGGGAAGACGATGGCAAGCCGGTCATGGCGATTGGCAATTATGTTGACCGCGCCAATCCCGATGGCCCGTTCGAGGCTTGCGATACCAATGAAATCCTGACGCCCACGGATGGCGGCTATACCAGCAGTGACCTGACCCCCGGCTTTTGCCCTTTGTCGATCCTTGCCGCCCATGATGCGCGTGGGCGCATGACCCTGCGGCTGTCGAATGACCGGCATTATTACGTGCGCGGTGGATCGGAACAGATGTGGGATATCGCGGAGCAACGCTTTCTGGGTGAGGCGGATGGCTGGCCCAATGTGGCACTTTGGGGCATGGGGATCGCCAGCCGTGATCTGACAGGTGACGGCAGGGATGAGGTGATGCTGACCTCTATGGGTGATCAGGTGCTGCAGATCGCCCAAGCCGATGGCACTTATCAGGCCGCCCCCTTCAGCATCGGCACCTATGCCCAGCGCCCGCATACCGGCGATGACGGGCGGCCATCGACCGGCTGGCATGCGGAATTTGCCGATGTGGATAATGACGCGCGGCCTGATCTGTTCATCGCCAAAGGCAATGTCGAACAGATGCCGGGGCTGGCGATGGCCGATCCCAATAACCTGCTGATGCAGCAGGAGGACGGGACGTTCACCGAGGCCGCCCTGAGCGCAGGCATCGCCACGACTGACAGGTCACGCGGTGCGGCGCTGGCGGATTTCGACGGCGACGGGCGGCTGGACCTGATCGTGGTCAACCGCCGCGCACCGTTGGAGATGTACCGCAATGTGACCGAAGACACCGGCAATTGGCTATCCGTTGCGCTGGACCAATCCAGCGGCAACCGCAATGCGATTGGCGCGGTGGTGGTGGTGCAGAGCGGTGATCTGCGCCAAAGCCAGCAAAACACCATCGGCGGCGGTCATGCGGGTGGCAAGGCGCTGCCGTTGCATTTCGGGCTGGGTGACGCGACCGACGTCACGATCACCGTCACCTGGCCCGATGGCACGCAAAGCACTGATCAGGCGGAGGTGAATGCGCCCTTAACCCTCCGGCACCCGCGCGACAGATAGGCCGCTCGGCACAGTATCTGGGATGCCCAGCACGCCGGTTTTGGCATTCGGGTCGGTCAGGCTGTCCAGAAAGGCCAGCAAAGCGTCTAACCCAGCATCATCCAAGCTGACCGGGTCCAAACTCACAGCAGCGGCAATGGCGGGGCTATCCGCCAGCCCGCGCCCATCATCCACCGCCAGATCCGGCAGCAGGGCCTGATCCAGATCATAGCTGTCCAGCGCGGTCACCGGGTCCAGATGCGCAACAAGAAACGCGCGCAGATCGGCATAGGCACCCGAATGCCCATAAGGCCCGGTCAGCGCGACATTACGCAGGCTTGGCGTGCGAAAGGCGAACATATCCGCTGCGTCCCCCGTCACCCGGAACCGGCCCAGATCACTGGCATGGCTTTCGAACCGTTCCGCCTTGCCCGGCCCGATCTGGGGGACACCCATCGCGTGAAACTGATGGTCGGTCAGGAAAGGACCGGCATGACAGCTGCTGCAGCCAGCCTCGCCGTAAAACAGCGCCATGCCAGCGGCGGCGGGTGCGGGCAAGCTCGCCTCGCCCCGCAGCACAGCATCGAAAGGCGCGTTGTCAGACCGCCATTCCAGTTCCATAAAGGCGGCGATGGCGTTGGAGATATCGGTGAACCCGATCTGCGCGGGATCGTCGATATGATCATAAACCGCGATAAATGCATCCGCATAGGCCGGGATATCCGCCACCCGGCGCGAAATGATATCCCAAGCCCCGCCCGGCCCCGTGATCATGCCACGCCGCACCGCCTGGGACACATCATTTTCACTATAATGCCCGGCCATTTCATCGCCCGACAGCACCGGAAACATCGTCTGTGCCGACAAAAGCGAGGCAAAGCCGGTGACCATATCATCCGCCAAGGGTGTACGCAGGCCACCGGGGCGGGTCTGGTCCACCTCGATCCGTCCATCGTGGAACAACACGGTGAATTCGCGCGCGCCCAGATTGAACAAAGCCGGTGAATTGCGCGGGATACGCTGTTCAGGCAGATTTGCCGGGTCCGCCACGCGGTCAGGCCCCAGCCCCTTGCCGCCATCGCCCATCCCCAGCGACAACCCGTCAGAGGTGCCGAAGGCCGGGTGGTGGCAAGTCGCGCAAGACACATCGCGATTGCCCGATAGAATCGGGTCATAGAACAAAAGCTGGCCTAATTCAGCTTCGGCCCGGTCAACCGGGTGAAAATCCGCATCGGTTAAGGCGCGCGGCAAATCCTGCGCCGCAGCACTGCTGGCAAGCGCGGCAAAAATGACGATGAAACGCATCTGATCCCCCCAGATCACCATGCTATCACTTGCATGGGTTCTGGCAAGATCGCCTTATTCCATGCTTTTGCGAATGCGGTGCACCAGCAGCCAGACCAAAAGCAGGACCGCAGGCGTGGTAATCGCGGTCAGCACCGGCTTGGTGATCGCCAAAGCCTCTGCCAAGGGTGCCGCCATATAGAGCGCGAGATTGACGGCATAATAACTGATCGCAACCACTGACAGACCTTCGACGGTGCGTTGCAGGCGCAATTGCAGATCGGCGCGTTTGTCCATGCTGGTCAGCAATTCCTGATTCTGCGCCGACCTTTCCACATCGACCCTTGTCCGCAGCAGATCACCCGCGCGCAGCGCGCGTTCAGACATGGCATAAAGCCGCGCCTCGGTCGATTTGACGGTCCGCATCGCAGGATCAAAGCGGCGCATCATGAATTCACCAAAGGTCTGCCGCCCGGCAAAGCGTTCTTCACGCAGAACCGAAATCCGCTGATTGACGATGGTTTCATAGGCGCCCGCAGCGCCAAAGCGGAATGTCGTTTCAGCAATGGTATTTTCAATCTCGGCAGAGACTTGCAGCAACGATTGCAAGACCTTGGCAGGATCTGTCATCGACTGGCGCATATCGGCCAGAAGTCCGGTCAGCGTTGTATCAAATTCGCCCATCTTGGGACCCAGCGACCGGGCCTTGGACAAGGCCAGCATCGACATCGCCTTATAGGTCTCGATCTCGCACAGGCGCTGCACGACGCGGCCGATCCGCCGGTCATCGACCTGCGGCCGGGCGAAAACGGCAAACCGCATATGGCCTGCCGTATCAATGCGGAAATCACCCGCGATGATCAGATCATTTTCGACAACACGGCTGATCGCCAGACTTTCGGGCACGAACCAGTCATGCGCTTTCTGCAGAATGCCATCGTCGCCATCCACCACCTCGACCCGGATCAGGGCAGAGGTGACGCGGGTGCCGGGGGCCTTGGACAGCCAATCATCCGGAAACACCTCAAAAGTCGCGACATCGAATGGGCGGTTGGCCACGCCTTCGCCAAAGACGGTATAAGTCACAAATTCCGTATGACTTTCCCATTTCAGCTGATGCTTGCCGATGGTGCCAAAGTAATGTGTCGCATCGGGCTGCGGATGTTGCGCGCCGAAACGGTCAAGCAAATCAATCAGATGCGCGCGATCAGCGGCGCGGTCGCGACCAGCGGCATTGCTGGCCGGTTTGATCGCAAGATAGGCCGCACGGCTGGGTGCGCTGACCGCCGGAAACGGGCGGGCATGCAATTCATTCGCCAGCGTGTAGCGCAAAGGATGATCAGCAATCGGTGGCATCAAACGAAACTTTCACTTTCAACTCTGCTTTACACTAGCGCACCAATCCCCGCTGTAAACAGGAAAAGTGTTAATTTCTAATCACTTAGTCGCACACAAAGGTATACGATGGACGTTTATGCCTCTCGCGGTCTAAATATAACTATGGCCCGGATCATCCTGTTCAACAAACCTTTTGGCGTGCTGTCGCAATTCACCGATGCGCGCAGCCCCTCGCCGCGCCCGACGCTGTCGGCCTATGTTACTGTGCCGGGTGTCTATCCGGCAGGCCGGTTGGACCGCGACAGCGAAGGCTTGCTTTTGCTGACGGATGACGGTGCCTTGCAGGCGCGGATTGCGGACCCGAAACATAAACTGACCAAAACCTATCTGGTGCAGGTCGAAGGCGCACCGCAAGAGCGCGATCTTGATCTATTGCGCAAAGGTGTGACGCTGAACGACGGCCCGACGCGGCCCGCGCAGGTGCGGCGGATCGATCCCCCCGCCCTGTGGCAGCGCGACCCACCAGTGCGGTTCCGCAAATCAGTGCCGGATTCTTGGCTGGAGGTCACCATCAGCGAAGGCCGCAACCGGCAGGTGCGCCGGATGACTGCGCATATCGGCTTTCCCACCCTGCGGCTGGTGCGCTGGCGGATCGGGGAATGGGATCTGGGGGATCTGGCGCCGGGGATCTGGCGTGACGCATAAAGGCGCCGTGGTGCGGTCGGGGGGACTCGAACCCCCACGAATGTTACTTCACAGCGACCTCAACGCTGCGCGTCTACCAATTCCGCCACGACCGCAGGTCTCAAGGCAGGTAAGTGCCGCTCTCATAGACGAGCGGATTTGCGATGCCAAGGGGAAATCATGCCTCTTTTCATCGCGCCGCCGCAGGGCTAATCCGGACTCATGGTAGAATGGATCATCAGCGACGGATCGACCGATTATCCGCAGGCGCTGGCCTTTATGGAAGAGCGCGTGAATGCGATCATCGCGGGCGAGGCGGATGAATGTATCTGGCTTTTGGAACATCCCCCCCTTTACACCGCAGGCACCTCGGCCAAGGCTGGCGATCTGATCAGCCCGGACCGTTTCCCGGTCTATGACGCGCGGCGCGGCGGCGAATATACCTATCACGGGCCGGGCCAGCGGGTGATCTATGTCATGCTCGATGTCGGCAAACGCGGCCATGACCTGCGCCGTTTCGTGCAGGATCTGGAAAACTGGGTGATCGGCACGCTGGAGACTTTCAACGTCAAAGGTGAAATCCGGCAAGGCCGCGTCGGTGTCTGGGTGCAGCGACCGCAAAAGCCGCGCAATGCCGATGGCACGCTGGCCGAAGACAAGATCGCCGCTATCGGCATCCGCATGCGCAAATGGGTGTCGTTTCACGGGATTTCTATCAATCTGGACCCGGACCTGTCGCATTTCGACGGGATCGTGCCTTGCGGCATCCGCGACCACGGCGTGACATCCTTGGTCGATCTGGGCCTGCCGGTCAGCATGGATGATCTCGACGTGGCGCTGCGGCAGACATTTGCGGCGACGATGACGGGGTAATCCGCCCACCCCTGCGCCAATATAACCCAACCTCGCGCGTGTATCCGCAGTTGCCCCGCGCGGTGCAAGCGACTAGAACCCGGCTTAACGACCGCCCACGCTTGAATCGGCGGCGTCGATCTGTAGCCAATACGAGGAGAGCCACATGGCGGACGCAGCCATCCACGGCGACGCACATGAAGACAACCGGGGCTTTTTCACCCGCTGGTTCATGTCCACCAATCACAAGGACATCGGGATCCTGTATCTGTTCGCCGCAGGTATTCTAGGGTTCGTTTCGGTCGCATTCACCGTCTATATGCGGCTCGAACTGATGTATCCCGGTGTGCAATATATGTGTACCGAAGGGTTCATGACCGATCCCTGCACGCCCAACGGGCATCTGTGGAACGTGCTGATCACCTATCACGGCGTGCTGATGATGTTCTTCGTCGTCATTCCGGCGCTGTTCGGTGGTTTCGGCAATTATTTCATGCCGTTGCAGATCGGCGCGCCGGATATGGCGTTTCCGCGTCTGAACAACCTGTCGTTCTGGATGTTCATTGCTGGTGGCGCCATGGGTGTGGCTTCGATGTTCGCACCGGGTGGCAATGGTCAGCTTGGGTCGGGCGTGGGTTGGGTCATGTATCCGCCGCTGTCGACGAATGAGGCTGGCATGTCGATGGATCTGGCGATCTTCGCTGTCCACCTGTCGGGTGCTTCCTCTATCCTTGGCGCGATCAATATCATCACAACTTTCCTGAACATGCGCGCACCGGGCATGACGCTGCATAAAGTGCCGCTGTTCGCCTGGTCGATCTTTGTGACCGCCTGGATGATCCTGCTCGCCCTGCCGGTTCTGGCCGGTGCGATCACCATGCTGCTGACAGACCGGAATTTCGGCACGACCTTCTTCCAACCAGAAGGCGGCGGCGATCCGGTGCTCTACCAGCACATCCTGTGGTTCTTCGGTCACCCCGAAGTTTACATCATCATCATCCCCGGCTTTGGTATTATCTCTCATGTCATCGCCACTTTCAGCCGCAAGCCGATCTTTGGCTATCTGCCGATGGTCTATGCGATGGTGGCGATTGCGGTTCTGGGCTTTGTTGTCTGGGCGCACCACATGTATACCGTGGGCATGTCCCTGACCCAGCAAAGCTATTTCATGCTGGCAACCATGGTCATCGCGGTGCCGACAGGCGTGAAAATCTTCTCCTGGATCGCCACGATGTGGGGCGGGTCGATTGAATTCAAAGCGCCGATGCTTTGGGCCTTTGGCTTCCTGTTCCTGTTCACCGTTGGTGGTGTCACCGGGATCGTGCTGTCACAGGCGGGCATCGACCGGGTCTATCATGACACCTATTATGTCGTGGCGCACTTCCACTATGTGATGAGCCTTGGTGCGGTCTTCGCGATCTTTGCAGGTATCTATTTCTACCTGCCCAAGATGTCGGGCCGGATGTATCCTGAATGGGCGGCCAAGCTGCATTTCTGGATGATGTTCATCGGTGCCAACGTAACCTTCTTCCCACAGCACTTTCTGGGTCGTCAGGGGATGCCACGCCGCTATATCGACTATCCTGAGGCTTTTGCCTTCTGGAACCTGGTGTCGAGCTGGGGGGCGTTCCTGTCCTTTGCCTCATTCCTGTTCTTCATCGGGATCCTGGCCTGGACATTGCTGCGCGGCCGCGTGGTGACAGAGAACAACCCCTGGAACGAATATGCCGATACGCTGGAATGGACCCTGCCCTGCCCACCGCCAGAGCATACGTTCGAAACGCTGCCCAAGCGCGAAGACTGGGATAAGCAACATTCCCACTAGCCTTGGCTGACAAGATAAAAAGCCCCCGGTTTCCGGGGGCTTTTTTCATGCGCTATTGGAAATCCGCGCGGCGGACAGTGACAGTTTCACGCATGGACCTATGTCCCGCACAGGCGCAATTTGCGCGCCAGCGAGGATGGACAGATGCCCTATGAATGGACCCCCGAACACCCACATGACGGCCCCGACTGGCAGTTGAGCCTTTGGCCGTACCGGTCTTTGCTGCGCAAGGATTTCGTGCTGTTCATGGGGGCGACCGCGGCATTGGTCGCCTTGCCATTGATCACGCTGCTGGGGTCAGTCGTGCTCTGGGCCTTGCTGCCGTTCTTCGGTCTGATGTTCTGGGGGCTCTGGACTGCACTGAATGTCAGCTACAAGCGGGGCGAGGTGTTGGAAGAATTGGTGGTCGATGACCAGACCGCGCATCTGACCCGCTATAATCCCAAAGGCGACCGGCAGGAATGGCAGGCCAACCGCTATTGGGTCACCGTGCATCTGCATCCCAAGGGCGGGCCGGTAGAGAACTACATCACCCTGCGCGGTGGCGACCGCGAGGTCGAAATTGGTGCGTTTCTTGATGTGTCGGAAAGGCTCGCACTTTATGGCGACCTCAAACGCGCCTTGCGCGGGGATGGCGCGCCGTAGCTGGTCAAGCGCATGGCCGGGGGCAAAAACTTTTATGCCTCCGGCGGGGATATTTATACTCGGAAGATGGGGGGTTACCCCAGACGGAATTTGACCAGCGGCCCGGCTTTCGCGAAGTCCATCTGGCCGGTGTAATTGGCTTTCAACTCGGCCATAACCTTGCCCATGTCGCGGATGTTTTCCGCGCCCACGGCGGCAATCGCCGCATCGACAGCGGCTTCAGCCTCGGCTTCGGACAATTGGCGCGGCAGGAATTCTTCGATCACCTTGATCTCGGACAATTCCTTTTCCGCCAGTTCCAGCCTGCCGCCTTCTTCATAGGCGCGCGCAGATTCCTGACGTTGTTTGACCATCCGGCCCATGATTGCCAGCACATCGGCATCCGACAGGCCTGCGCTCTCCTCCGCAGTGCCGCGCAGGGCGATATCGCGGTCTTTGATGGCGGCATTGATCAGGCGCAGGGTGGACAGCCTGTCCGCCTCTTTCGCCCGCATCGCATCTTTCAAAGCCGCCGTGATCCGGTCGCGCAATTGCATGGAATATCCTGTGATTATTGCATCAAAGAACCCGCACCATATCGTTTCGCGCTTGGGCTGACAAGCAGCCGTGACGCCACGCTCTGCCTTGTTTGCATGGCGGGTATCGGCCCTTGACCCTTGGCCCCTGCCCTCGTACACCCGGACCAATTTGACGGATGGAGTTCGGATCATGACGCAGAAACCAACGGCTTGCCTTGCACTGGCGGATGGCACGATCTTTTACGGGATGGGCTTTGGCGCCACCGGCGAAACCGTGGCAGAGCTTTGCTTTAACACAGCCATGACCGGCTATCAGGAAATCATGACCGACCCGTCCTATGCCGGGCAGGTCATCACCTTCACCTTCCCCCATATCGGCAATACAGGCGTGAACGTCGATGACGATGAAACCGCTGACCCTGTCGCCGCAGGCATGGTGGTCAAATGGGACCCGACCGATGCATCCAGCTGGCGCGCCACGGGCGAGCTGAAAAGCTGGCTTGCCAGCCGCAACCGCATCGGCATGGGAGGCGTCGATACCCGCCGCCTGACGCGTGCGATCCGCCAGCAAGGCGCGCCGCATGTGGCGCTCGCCCATGATCCGGACGGCAACTTCGACCTGGAACGCCTTGTCGCCAAAGCCCGCGCCTTTGCCGGGCTGGAAGGGTTGGATCTGGCCAAGGATGTCACCTGCGCACAATCCTATCACTGGAATGAAATGCGCTGGGCCTGGCCCGAAGGGCATCAGCCGCAGACCGAGGCCAAGCACAAGGTCGTCGCCATCGATTTCGGTGCCAAACGCAATATCCTGCGCTGCCTTGCCTCTGCCGGTTGCGATGTCACCGTTCTGCCCGCCACGGCGACGGCAGAGGATGTGCTGGCACTGAACCCCGACGGTGTGTTCCTGTCCAACGGTCCGGGCGATCCGGCGGCGACGGGTGCCTATGCCGTGCCGATGATCAAAGGCGTGCTGGCCACGGAAATCCCGGTTTTCGGGATCTGTCTGGGCCATCAGATGCTGGCGCTGGCTTTGGGCGCGCGCACGGTCAAGATGAACCACGGCCACCACGGTGCCAACCATCCTGTGAAGGATATGGAAACCGGCAAGGTAGAAATCACCTCGATGAATCATGGCTTTACCGTCGACAGCCAGACCCTGCCCGCCGGTGTGATCGAAACCCATGTATCGCTGTTTGACGGCTCCAATTGCGGCATCCGCCTTGACGGTCGCCCCGTGTTCAGCGTGCAATACCACCCAGAGGCCAGCCCCGGCCCGCAGGACAGCTATTACCTGTTCGAACGCTTTGCCGAGGCGATGGACCGCGTGACGGCTTAACCTTTCCTTAATCGGTTAGCGGCAAGATCAACTCGTTACAGGCGGGTTGGTTGATGCTTGATTCTCATGATGACAGGGCGATTTTGCCGCGCTTTGCCAGCAGTGACGCTGCTTTGCTGGCAGGGTTGCTGGCTGAAGGGGCGATTGCGGCACCAACGGCAAATCGCGCGCAGGCCAGCGCGCAGCATCTGGGCCTGCCGCTGGCTGATATTCTGCTGCGGCAGTTTGATCTGGACGCGGCAGTGCTGGCCCGACATCAGGGGCAGATCTTTGCCGCCACTGTGGTCGATCCGCGCATTGATGTCCCAACGGCGGATCTGGTCGCAAGGCTTGACGCTGCGCATTGCCTGCGCGCGGGTCTTTTACCATGGCGCGCGCAGGGCGGCAGGCCCGTGATCCTGACCTGTCGGCCTGACAGCTTCGCCCGCCATCGCCATGATCTGGAACAGATATTCGGCCCGGTCGACATCGGCATCACGACCGAGACGGAGCTGACCGGCGCGATTGAAACACTTTACGGCCCCGCCATGAAAGCGCAGGCCGAAAATTGCGTCGCGGCGCAGCACAGTTGCCGTGGCTGGACCACGTCCCGCGCGCGCCGGATTGCTGCAAGCATCGCCGTGCTGCTGACCGCTGCGGCGATCATTGCGCCACAACTGCTGGCCATGGCGGTGCTGCTTTGGGCGATCACGATGCTGGCGGCGACGACCGCACTGAAACTCGCCTCTGCCGTGCTGGCCCTGCGCGGACCGCCCGCGCAATTACCCCCGGTGACAGAGGCGGATTTGCCAGTGATCACCATGCTGGTCCCGCTTTACCGCGAAACCGCCATTGCCGCGCATCTTTTGGTGCGGCTGGCGGCCTTGCGCTATCCACGCGCTTTGCTCGATGTCTGTCTGGTGCTGGAAGCAGATGATGACACCACCCGCGCGACGCTTGCGCGCACCGCACTGCCGGGCTGGATACGCGCGATCACCGTGCCGCCGGGGCAGGTACGCACCAAACCGCGCGCGCTGAATTACGCGCTGCCCTTTGCGCGCGGCTCTCTCATCGGGGTCTGGGATGCCGAAGATGCGCCCGCGCCCGATCAATTGCATGTGGTGGCCCGGCATTTTGCGGCTGCCGCCCCTGATGTTGCCTGCCTGCAAGGGGTGCTGGATTATTACAACACCTCTACCAATTGGCTGACGCGCTGTTTCACCATTGAATATGCCGCATGGTTCCGCGTGGTGCTGCCGGGGCTGGCGCGGCTGGGGGTGGTGGTGCCCTTGGGCGGCACCACCTTGTTTTTCCGCCGCACGACATTGGAAGAATTGGGCGCATGGGATGCGCATAATGTCACGGAAGATGCCGATCTGGGCCTACGGCTGGCGCGCCATGGCTACCGGACCGCACTGATCCCCACCGTCACGCTGGAAGAGGCGAACAGCCGCGGCTGGCCTTGGGTCAAACAACGCGCGCGCTGGCTGAAAGGCTATGCGATCACCTACCTCGTGCATATGCGCAACCCTTTGGCTTTGTTGCAGGATCTGGGGTTTTGGCGGTTTTTCGGGATACAGGTGATCTTCGCCGGTGCGCTCAGCCTATATCTGCTGATCCCGCTGTTCTGGACGCTTTGGCTCATCCCGTTCGGCTTTACCCATCCGCTACAGATCTGGCTGCCAGCAGCGGTTTTACAGGCGGTCGGGACCTTCTTTGTCCTGTCGGAAATCATCGCCTTGCTCGTCAATCTGATCGGGCTGCGCAAGGCGGGTCGCCGCGATCTCTGGGCCTGGGCGCTGACCTTGCCATTCTATTTCCCGCTGGGGGCGCTGGCGGCCTGCCGTGGTCTGGTCGAGCTGGTGATCCGCCCGTTCTACTGGGACAAGACCGCCCATAATGTCGCGCGGCCGGGGCCGGTTATTCCGCCGCCTCGACCGCCGCCGCGTCCAGTTTCAGCCTTGTGACAAAAGCGGCAGAGATATGGTCGCGCAAGGCTTTATAAGCAGCATCGCCGTCGCCTGCGGCAATCGCTTCGACGATCTGCGTATGTTCCTGCAAGGTCTGCACCCCGCGCCCTTCGGCTGCCAGCGATGTGGTCGCCAGCAAAGCCATCGAACGATGCACAAGATCAAGCTGCTGCACCAGAAACCGGTTATGCGAGGCGAGATGGATCTGTTTGTGAAACCGCCGGTTGGCGCGGGACAAGGCGGCAGGATCATTGATCAGCCGTTTATCCGCCTCCAGCATGTCTTGCAGCACCTTGACCTCTTCCGGTGCGGCATGACGCGCGGCCAGTCGCGCGGCCAGACCCTCCAACTCACCGCGCACAACGTAAAGTTCGGACAATTGCGAATGATCCAAGGACGCCACGATCAACGACCGCCCATCGCGGGTCAACAGCGATTGGGTTTCCAGCCGCTGCAAGGCCTCGCGGATCGGGGTGCGCGACACGCCGAACCTTTCGGCCAGTTCGCTTTCGACCAGCCGGTCGCCCGGTTTATACAGGTGACTGTCGATCGCCTCCAATATCAGGGCATAGGCGTCTTTTTGGGCATGGCGCGGATCTTGCATAGGGGGGGCCTGTCATATGATCAGGTGATCTTACGCCGCTTGCCCCCCGGCAGGCAAGCCAAAGCAATTGTGCCAGCACGGCAAGGCCGCTAAAACACCGCCATGATTGCACAGCATTTCTTACATATCGACACTTGGGTCTTTGACCTCGACAATACGCTGTACCATCCATCAGCCGGGCTTTTCGCGCAGATGGATATACGCTTTGCGGCCTATGTCATGCGGATCACCGGGCTGGACCGTGACCGCGCCCTGCGGCTCGCGCATGAATATTGGGTCGATCATGGGTCAACATTGGCGGGGCTGATGGCGGACCATGATATAGACCCCACAGATTTTCTGGCCGATGTGCATGATATCGACATCACCCATCTGATGCCCGATCCGGCCTTGTCCGGCGCGATCGCGGCCCTGCCGGGACGGCGGATCGTCTATACCAACGGGTCGGAAAACCATGCCAAACGGGTGCTGGCCGCGCGCGGGCTGACGCAGCATTTTGATGCGGTTTACGGCGTTGAACATGCCAATTACCGCCCGAAACCAACGGCAGAGGCCTTTGCCGCGATTTTTGCGCGCGATGGTGTCACCCCCGCCACAGCCGCGATGTTCGAGGATGAGGCGCGAAACCTCGCCGTGCCGCATGATCTGGGGATGCGCACGGTGCATGTGCATGAAAGCCCCGAAACCGCCCCGCATATCCACCATGGCGCGCCTGATCTGACGGCTTTCTTGTCGCAGCTTGCGCGCTGATCCTTCTCAAGCTGGCAGATGCGGACTATGTGCAGATCATGGAACGCAAAAACGCTGATATTCTGATCGCCGGGGGCGGTGTCGCCGGGCTGACCGCCGCCGCCGCCTTTGGCTCTGCCGGCTTTGACGTCGTGATCGTCGATCCCGCGCCGCCGATCACGGATGCGGCCAGCGACGGCGCAGATCTGCGCACAACGGCATTTCTGCAACCGGCACAGGCCTTTCTGGAGACTGCTAGCATCTGGCCGCGCCTGTCTGATCACGCCACCCCTTTGCAGATCATGCGCATCATAGATGCCGCAGCCCATCCGCCGGTGCAGCATGATTTTGATGCCTCCGACATTTCCGACCTGCCCTTTGGCTGGAACCTGCCCAATTGGCTGCTGCGGCGCGAGATTGTGGCGCGGCTGCACGACCTGCCCAATGTCGATTTCCGCCCCGGCACCGGCTTTGCCAGCATGGTACCGCGCCTTGATGCGGCCTTGGTGAATTTGACCGACGCTACACAAGTCGCGGCAAGGCTGGTGATCGGCGCTGACGGGCGCAATTCGCCTGTGCGCCAAGCCTTAGGGATTTCCGCGACCACCATGCGCTATGGGCAAAAAGCCTTGACCTTCGCCGTCACCCATGACGCCCCGCATGACAATATCTCGACCGAGATCCACCGCGCCGGTGGCCCTTTCACGCTGGTTCCGCTGCCGGATCATGACGGCAAGCCTTGTTCTGCCGTGGTCTGGATGGATCACGGGGCGGAATCCTTGCGCCGTGCGGGCCTTGATCCGGAGGATTTTGAGGCTGAGGCGAACGACCGTTCCGCCTGGCACTATGGCCCGCTAAAACTGGCCTCGAAACGCCTGGTCTGGCCGATCATCAGCCAGACCGCCGACCAGATCATCGGCCCGCGCACCGCCTTGGTCGCCGAGGCTGCGCATGTCATGCCGCCCATCGGTGCGCAGGGGCTGAACATGTCACTGCGGGATCTGGCATGTCTGCTGGATCTGGCAACGGCCAAGCCCGCCGATCTGGGCAGCCAGACGATGCTCGACAGCTATGCCCGCCAGCGCCACCCCGATATCAAACTGCGCGTCGCCGGGATCGACGCGCTGAACCGCGCCTCCATGCTGGGCAATCCCATGGCGCAGGATCTGCGCGCCAGGGGGATCGCGGCGCTTTACGGCATTGCCCCGGTACGGCGCAGCCTGATGCAACTCGGCCTCGGAGCTGGCTAAAGAACCCTTTCCAGCACCGGCACCAGCCGCCCCAAAGTCCCCGGCACATCATAAAGCTTGTCCAGCCCAAACAGACCAAGCCGGAACGTCCGGAAATCGACCGGTTCATCGCATTGCAGCGGCACACCGGCGGCGATCTGCATCCCCTGCGCCACAAACACTGACCCGTTCTGCACGCCCGGATCATCGGTATAGCTCACGACAACACCCGGAGCTTCGAATCCCGGTGCTGCAACCGACAGGATGCCCTTGTCGGCAAGCACCTTGCGCACGGCATTCCCCAATTCCCATTGCGCCGCCTTCAGCCGGTCAAAGCCGTAGTCCCGCGTCTCGACCATCGTATCGCGGAATGCGCGCAGGGCGTCGGTGGGCATGGTCGCGTGATAGGCGTGACCGCCGTTTTCATAGGCCTGCATGATGCCATGCCATTTCTTCAGATCAACGGCAAAGGAATTGGACGCGGTACTGGCCATGCGATCCACAGCGCGCTGCGACAGCATCACCAACCCGGCAGAAGGCGTGGATGACCAGCCTTTTTGCGGGGCCGAGATCAGCACATCCACACCGGTCGCTTTCATATCGACCCAGACACAGCCAGAGGCGATGCAATCCAGCACCATGATCGCGCCAACCTCATGCGCCGCAGCGGCCAAAGCCGTCAGGTAATCATCCGGCAGGATGATGCCGGCAGAGGTTTCCACATGCGGCGCAAACACCACATCCGGGCGCGCATCGCGGATCGCTGCAACGACATCGTCAATCGGCGCAGGCGCGAAAGCGGCACGGCTGTCATTGCCCGCCTGCCGCGCCTTCATCACTGTGGTCTGGGCCGTGAACTGACCGGCATCAAAAATCTGGCTCCAGCGATAGGAAAACCAGCCGTTGCGCACGACCAATGCATGCGCCCCTGCCCCGAACTGGCGTGCCACAGCTTCCATCGCATAGGTCCCGCCGCCCGGCACAATCGCCACATGATCGGCGGCATAAACCTCTTTCAGCATGGATGAGATATCATTCATCACCCCCTGAAACACCTTGGACATATGGTTGAGCGACCGGTCGGTGAACACGACCGAAAATTCCATCAATCCATCCGGATCAATCGCCTTGACTGCACCATCCATGCCACTCTCCCTCGATTGGTTAAGCTTTGCTAAAGTGCCGCCGCCGCGAAATCAAAAGCTATCTGGCGCGTATCGCGTGATTTTACCCGCAACAGGTTTCCGATCCGCGTCAGATCGGCCCCGGACGACGCTCTTCGGACAACAGCACATTGGCCTCGACCGCGCCGACCCCCGGCAGGGTCATCAACCGGCGGCGCAAGACCCGTTCGAAATCCGCCAGATCACGGGCCACCACACGCAGGCGATAATCATAAAGCCCCAGCACATGTTCCACGCTCTGCACTTCGGGGATCGCCCCCACCGCCCGTTCGAAATCTTCCAGCGACACCCGGCCCTTGGTGGCCAGTTTCACACCCAGAAACACAGTCACGCCAAAACCCGCCTTAGCCGCGTCAAGCTGCAAACGGCGGCCCGCGATCACGCCCGCCTCCTGCAGACGCTTGATCCGGCGCCATGTGGCAGGCTGGCTCAACCCCAGCTTGGCGGCAAGCCGCGTCGTCGATTGATCGGCATTCGCGACCAGCGCCCGCAGAATGGCGCGGTCCAGATCATCAAGGCTCATAGTGGCAGGCTTTCATCGGCCTTGATCGTTGCGACATTCATCAGCGCCTCGATATCGGCGATATGCGGCAGCTCCAGAATCAGCTCGCGATAGATCCGCTGATAATCCGCCAGATCACGCGCGATCAGCGACAGCCGCACATCAACCCGGCCCAGAAAGGTCTGAATCTCGATCACCTCGGGCACTAACCGCGCCGCTGCCAGAAATTCATCAAAGGCGCGCGACGCGGTCTTATCCAGCGTGATCCGTAGACTGACCGCCACCGCATATCCCAGCGCGCGCCAATCAATCGAGATCCGGCTGCCCAACAGAACCCCCGCCTCGCGCATCAGATCAAGACGGCGGGTCACCCGCGCAGGCGTGCTGCCCACAGCCTCGGCCAGATCCGGCGCGCCCCGCCCCGGATCAACCTGCAACAGGCGCAACAAACGGCGATCAACATCATCAAGCATAGATCACGCCATATTCTGACATCTGACGCATAACAAGCTTCTTATTTCCCCAAATACTCAAAGAACACCCCTGCCACATCGCGCCAAGCCCGCTATAACCACCACAGATCAACCAAAGGACAAGAAAATGCGCGTTTATTACGACCGTGACTGCGATGTGAACCTGATCAAGGACAAGAAAGTCGCCATCCTCGGCTATGGCTCTCAGGGCCACGCCCATGCGCTGAACCTGCGCGACAGCGGTGCGAAAAACCTCGTCGTCGCCCTGCGCGAAGGCTCCCCTTCCGAAGCCAAAGCCAAAGGCGAAGGCCTCGAAGTCATGGGCATCGCCGAAGCCGCCGCCTGGTGCGATGTCATCATGTTCACCATGCCCGACGAATTGCAGGCTGAAACCTACAAAAAATACGTCCATGACAACCTCAAAGAAGGCTCCGCCATCGCTTTCGCCCATGGTTTGAACGTGCATTTCGGCCTGATCGAGCCCAAGCCCGGCGTCGACGTCATCATGATGGCGCCCAAAGGCCCCGGCCATACCGTGCGTGGCGAATATACCAAAGGCGGCGGCGTGCCTTGCCTTGTGGCCGTGCATAATGACGCGACCGGCAAGGCGATGGAAATCGGCCTGTCCTATTGCTCTGCCATCGGTGGTGGCCGGTCCGGGATCATCGAAACCAACTTCCGTCAGGAATGCGAAACCGATCTCTTCGGCGAACAGGCCGTGCTGTGTGGTGGTCTGGTCGAACTGATCCGCATGGGGTTCGAGACGCTGGTCGAAGCAGGCTATGAGCCTGAAATGGCCTATTTCGAATGTCTGCATGAGGTCAAGCTGATCGTCGATCTGATCTATGAGGGCGGCATCGCCAACATGAATTACTCGATCTCGAACACCGCCGAATATGGTGAATATGTCTCTGGCCCGCGCATCCTGCCTTACGAGGAAACCAAAAAGCGGATGAAAGACGTGTTGACCGACATCCAGACCGGCAAATTCGTGCGTGATTTCATGCAGGAAAACGCGGTTGGTCAGCCTTACTTCAAGGCCACCCGCCGGATCAACGACGAACATCAGATCGAACAGGTCGGCGAAAAACTGCGCGCGATGATGCCGTGGATTTCCGCAGGCCGCATGGTCGACAAAGCCAAGAACTAAACCCGTAGGGCGGGGCTCGCCCCGCCTCCCCCGACCAAAGGCCCGGCACCCTCCGGGCCTTTTTCCTGTCGAAAGCCCCCGAAATGCCGCAGCAGCCGACCGCGTTAAACTGGATCTCGATCCTTGCCCTCGGCCTGATCTGGGGTGCCACTTTCATGGTCGTCTCCATCGCGCTGGAAGGCTACGGCCCGCTGACCGTCGCCTGCGCCCGCACGACGCTGGGGGCTTTGGCGATGCTCACGCTGATGCTGGCCCTGCGGCGTCCGCTACCGGTTTTCACCCCGCTGATGCGCCGCTATCTGGTCGCAATCGGGCTGATGAACACCGCCCTGCCCTTTGCCTTGCTCAGCTGGGGCCAGCAATATGTGCCCTCTGCCTTCGCTGGCATTTCAATGGCCGCCTTGCCGCTTTTCGTGCTGCCGCTCGCGCACCTGTTCACGGATGAGCGGATGCAATGGCGCAGCGCGCTTGGCGTCATCATCGGTTTCACCGGCGCGCTGGTGCTGATCGGCCCCGGCGTCTTGCGCATCGGCACCGGGTGGGAACCTTTGGGCCAGATCGCCTGTATCGGTGCCGCGATGTCCTATGCCGTCTCCAGCATCATGACCCGCCGCTGCCCGCCGATTGACCCGATCAGTATGACCGCGTTGTTGCTCGCCGTCGGCTCGGCCGCCCTGATCCCTGCGATGCTGCTGATCGAAGGTATCCCCGATATCGCCGCCACCCGGCCGACCGTCGCGATCATCTTTCTGGGTGTCGTGCCCACCGCCCTTGCCGCATTGATCCGCGTCGCGACGATCCGCAGCGCCGGCACGGTATTCCTGACGCTGGTGAATTATCAGGTCCCGCTCTGGTCGATGCTGTTCGGTGTGCTGGTTCTGTCCGAAGTCCTGCCCGTGCGGTTCTTCGCCGCGTTGGCGCTGATCCTTCTGGGCCTCGCCGTCAGCCAATGGGCCGGGCTGAAGCGGCTGTTCGCAAGCGAACAGCGCTGAAAGAGCCTCCGGCGTTGACCGCCCGCCCCGGCTATTCAGGATATCCGAGGCCAATGCCAACCAAAGGCGCGGCTGTCACTTCAGGCCGTCGCAGTCTGGACGGCGTCCACCACATTGTCCACAGCAGCTTGCAGGATCGCCGGGTTCTCGGATTCGGCCATCACCCGGATCAGCGGTTCGGTCCCAGATTTACGGATCAACAGCCGCCCATTGCCCGCCAGCCTGATCTCGGCATCCGCGATGGCGGCTTTGACCTGCGCATCTTCCAACGGCACCTGACCCGACTGATAGCGCACGTTCTTCAATAGCTGCGGCACAGGATCGAATTGATGGGTCAGCGCAGAGGCCTTTTGCCCGGTATCGATCATCGCCGCCAGAAACTGCAGCCCCGCCAGCAGGCCATCGCCGGTTGTCGCATAATCGGTCATCACGATATGGCCCGATTGTTCGCCGCCAAGGTTGAAACCAGCCGCGCGCATGGCCTCGACCACATAGCGGTCGCCGACTTTGGTGCGGTGCAGGTGCAACGCCTTGGCCGCCAGAAACCGTTCCAGCCCCAGATTGGACATCACCGTCGCGACCAGCGTGTCGCCACGCAGCCGGCCCTGTGCCGCCCAACGCGCCGCCATCAGCGCCATGATCTGATCGCCATCAGCAACCTTGCCGGTTTCATCGATGATCATCACCCGGTCGGCATCGCCGTCCAGACAGATACCGACATCCGCACCCGTCTGCCGGATCAGCGCGGCGGCCTGTTCAGGATGGGTCGAGCCGCAACCATCGTTGATGTTGAACCCATCCGGGTCCACCCCCATCTTGATCACAGTGGCGCCGAGTTCCCACAACACCTCGGGTGCGACGCGATGCGCTGCGCCATTGGCGCAATCGATCACCACCTTCAGCCCGTCCAGCCGCATCCCTGCGGGGAAAGTCGCCTTGAGCCGTTCCGCATAGCGGAACCGGCCATCGTCAATCCGCTTGGCGCGGCCGATATTGCTGGCCTGCGCGGGTTCAATGTCGGATTGGATCAACGCCTCGATCTGCGTCTCAGCCTCATCCGACAATTTGAACCCATCCGGGCCAAAGAATTTGATCCCGTTATCCTGATGCGGGTTATGGCTCGCGGAAATCATGATCCCGACATCGGCACGCATCGAGGTGGTCAACAACCCCACCGCAGGGGTCGGCACCGGCCCCAGCAGCAGCACATTCATGCCGGTGCTGGTCAGGCCAGCGGTCAGCGCGCTTTCGAACATATAGCCCGACAGGCGGGTATCCTTGCCGATCACCACGCGGTGCCCATTCGATCCGTCATTGCGGAAATAGCGACCCGCCGCAGCCCCGATGCGCAAGGCCATATCGGCGGTCATCGGATAGGTATTGGCCGTGCCGCGCACGCCATCCGTGCCAAAGAATTTACGTGTCATCTGATCTCCGTCCCTTTGATCGCGGCCTGCAGAGCCAGCGCTTGTTTTGTCTGGAACGTATCATGCACGCGCAGGATTTGCACGCCCTGGGTTGCAGCATGCAGCGCCACTGCAACCGATCCGGCCATCCGATCCTTGGCATGATCACCGCCACCAATCGTGCCGATGAACCGCTTGCGCGAAGCACCCAGCAGGATCGGGCAACCAAGGCTGTGAAACAGCGCAAGATGGCGCAGCAGGATCAGGTTATGGGCCTCGGTCTTGCCAAAACCGATCCCCGGATCGACGATGATCCGGTCGCGCGCAATGCCCGCCGCCTCGGCCTGCTGGACACTGCTTTCGAGAAAATCATAAACATCGGCCAAGACGTCCTCATAGACAGGATTATCCTGCATCGTCGCGGGATCGCCCTGCGCATGCATCAGGCAGACCGGCAGGCCCGATTGCGCTGTGACCTGTGCCAAGGCGGGATCATAGCTGAACGCCGCCACATCATTCACCATGCTGGCCCCTGCCGTGATCGCCGCCTGCGCGACAGCCGCTTTGCGGGTGTCGATAGAAATAGCGATATCCGATTGCGCCCGGATCGCCGCAATCACCGGGCTGGTCCGGCTGATTTCCTCAGAATCCGGCACCGTCACCGCACCGGGGCGCGTGCTTTCGCCACCGATATCGATGATTTCGGCCCCATCCACCTGCATCCTGCGCGCATGGGCCATAGCGCTGTCCAACCCCGCATGATCGCCACCGTCAGAGAAACTGTCAGGCGTGACATTCAGAATCCCCATGATCCGGGGCCGGTCCATGTTCAGCCCCGCAACAGGCGCGCGCGGCGCGGTCAGGCGGGTCAGGATGTCAGCAGGCAAATCCGACGCAGGCGCAATGAAGGACGGCATATTACGCTCAAAAATCGCGACTTCGCGAAACCAGCACGGCCCACCGGCAAGCGACAGGGCATCGCGCGTTGGTTCGGACAGAATGATCGGGCGGTGATAAAGCTTCATCACAGCACCTCCCTGTCCACCGGATAGACCTGCACGGGTAAATCCGTCACCGGTGCCGGATGCCCGATCAGCACCAGTTCCGCCGCCTGCATCTGGCCTGCGAACCATGTCACCAAAGCCGCCGCATCCGCAGGGCTGGCCGAAGGCCCATCAACTGCATCCAGCACGATCTTGGACGGCGCCCAAAGGCTGATCTGGCCGTTTTTCATCGCCCAATCCAGCTCTGTCCTTGTCTGCACCACCACGCAGCGCGGATCACGCGCGGCCAAGGACCAGGCATTCTGCTCAATCGCCAGCAGATCAATCCGGCGCTGCGCCAGCCTATTGGCCACCTGCGGCGCGCGGATATCGGCGGGGCCGACGCAAAGGATCAAAGGGGCCGACATTGCGGACAGTTGGTCGATCCAACCCGTCAAATGCGGCGCGGCAAGTGCTGCATTGGACAAGAACACCACGCGCGGATGCGGCACCGGCACATGCGCTTGTCCGCTGGGGCTATGCCCGTCGCGGGCGCGCATAATCTCGACCCCCAAGGCAAAAGGCCCGCGATCGAGCTTTTCGATCCGCACGAAGACCCTTTGCGCCTGCGGTTCCAGCAGAATGCGATCCGCGACACGGGCGGCGAGTGTTTCCAGCAGGTTCAGCCGTTCCGCCTCTAATTCTGCGGCAATCGCCTCGGTCACACGGTCATAGGACAGGATGCGGTCGACATCGTCGTCAATCGGGCCGGTCAGGCGCGGGACTTCAACAACCACGTTGAACCGCACCCGCTGCAACGTGCCGCGTTCCTGCTGAAACGCGCCGATCTCGACGCTGACGATATAATCGCGCAGGGAAATCCGGTCGCAGGGATTGGTGGCGCTGGCCTCTGCCCGTTCGCTGGGATGGGCAAAGGCAAGGCGGATATCATCACTCATCGCGGGGTCCGGTCAACTGGCATCATGCCGCCAGCGTTACAATGCGCCTGCCCGCAGGACAAGCCGCACCGGCGAAAGCGTCTTTAGTTCGAGGCTGTCCGCACGGGTTCGCGATAAAACAGATGCGCACCAATCGTCGCGGTCCGGGTAAAGCGGCGCGACCATGACGGGCTGACCGCATTGGTATGGAAATGAGTGGCACCACCAGTCAATTCACGCGGCGTGCCATCAAGCAACAGCTTGGCCACCTTGCCGACACGTTCCCAAGCAGCCTGTTCGTGGATCGCTTTGGATTTACCATCGCAGGTATAGCTGAACTGACAGGCATAACGACGCCCGGTGCCTTGATTGATCACACCACAGAGCGATCCGGGATAGGCTGCATTATCGACACGGTTCAGGATCACTTCACCGACGGCGAACAGGCCGCGCACGGATTCACCGCGGGCCTCAAAATACAAAGCTTCGGCCAGACATTGCCATTGATCATCGCCAGAGGCGGCGGGCAGACTGGCGAGATAGGAATCGTCGTAGATCACGACAGGTTCGGTTGGAATGCCCCGCTCGCTCGCCGGGGGCAGGCTGGTCAGCTGCGCCATACGCGCATCAGGGACCACAGAAAGCGCTGCACGCTCTTGGCTCAACACCGCACCCAGACGGCTGGCCATTGTTTCTTCCGCAGATGCGGGGGCGGCTGCAAAAGCCAGTTGTGCTGCGACGCAGGCAGCCACAATTGTTCTTATCGGCGACATATTTCAAACCAAAGCAACCACGCGGAAAGCCCCACGCAGGCCTCGCGGTGGTTAGGGTAAAGTTTCCGACCCGTCTACCCCTAGTAGGGCACACGGCGGAGAATTGCCGAAAATCGTTAAAAATATCTTAAAACTGATCTATATGATGCCTTACCAAAAAGGTGCGCCCCTACATTTAGTAGTTCACACTTTATTGACCAGGTCCTTCAACGCCAGCTGTGCGGCCATCAACCGGGCCCCGGGCACCCGAAACGGCGAACAGGAGACATAGTCAAATTTGTGATCCCGGCAAAAGGCAATCGCGCTGCGGCTACCCCCATGTTCGCCGCAAATCGACAGCACGACATCTGGCCGCCCCTTGCGGCCACGCTCTGCCGCCATGGCGACAAGCTCGCCGACACCTTCTATATCAAGCGTGTGAAACGGGTCCTCGGCATAGACGCCTTGCTGCACATAGGTCGACATGAACCGCCCGGCATCGTCGCGTGACAGACCATAGGTCATCTGGGTCAAATCATTGGTACCAAAAGACAAAAACGCGGCATGGGCGGCAATATCCTGCGCCCTCAACGCGGCACGCGGGGTTTCGACCATCACGCCCAGCCGGTAATTCAGCGCCGCGCGCGCGCGACCCGCCACCATATTGGCGACACCTTCGATACGCGATTTCATCAGCTCGACCTCGCGCACGGCAGAGACCAGCGGCAGCATGATATCCACCGCAGGTGCGATACCTTTCCGGCCCACGGCGACCATCGCCTCGAAAATCGCCTGCGCCTGCATGTCATAGATTTCGGGAATCGCTATGCCGAGTCGCACGCCCCGCATCCCCAGCATCGGGTTATATTCGCTCAGCGCGGCAACCCGTTCCGTCACATCCGGCAAAGGCAGCGCCAATTGTTCCGCCAGATCACGCAATCCGGCCTTATCCGAGGGCAGGAATTCATGCAAAGGCGGGTCGAAAAGGCGCACACAGACGCTGCGCCCTTCCATGATACTGAACAATTCCGCGAAATCCGCACGCTGCATCGGCAGCAGACGGTCCAGCACGGCGCGGCGATCCTCTGACCCTTCGGCAAAGATCATCTCGCGCATGACACCCAGACGGTCGCCTTCAAAGAACATATGTTCGGTCCGGCACAGCCCGATGCCTTCGGCGGCGAAATTGCGCGCGGTCTGCGCATCGGCAGGG
The DNA here is from genome assembly GCF_035117555.1 of Yoonia sp. 67-2. Taxonomy (NCBI): domain Bacteria; kingdom Pseudomonadati; phylum Pseudomonadota; class Alphaproteobacteria; order Rhodobacterales; family Paracoccaceae; genus Yoonia; species Yoonia sp. 67-2. The sequence goes on along the minus strand of NZ_JAYKPK010000001.1, from coordinate 89,069 downwards.
GTATCGGCATTGGCGCGCACCCCGATATCGCGGAACATATCAGCCCATTCCAGCAAGGTCTGAAAGGCACCGTCCAGTGACGCCTCCAGCATCGCGGGCGCACCGGCCAGAACTTGCCCCGTGGTGCCGTCCACCGTGATGATATCACCGGCAGCAAAAACCCGCCCGTCAGGCGCAACAACCCGGTTCGCCTTGCGGTCAATCAGCAGGTCAGACGCACCGACGACACAAGGCACACCCAGCCCGCGCCCGATCACAGCAGCATGGCTGGTGATCCCGCCGCGCATCGTCAGCACGGCGGAGGCGGCATGCATCCCGCGAATATCCTCCGGCGTCGTCTCGCGGCGGACCAGTACGCAAGGTTCGCCGCGCGCCGCACTTGCCTGCGCCTCATTGGCAGTCAGCACGATCCGGCCCGATGCCGCACCGGGGCTGGCGGCGATGCCCTTGACCAGCACATCGCGCATCGCACTGGGATCGACCTGCCTGTGCAGCAATTCCGCCAAGGCGACAGGTTCGACGCGCATCACCGCCTCTTGCCGTGTGATCACGCCATCTTCGGCCAAAGCCACGGCAATACGGACCGAGGCGCGCGATGACCGCTGCACCCGCACCGCATCCAGAATATACAGATGCCCTGCATCAATCGCGAATTTGATCTGCATCTCTTCGCGCAGATGTTTGCGGCAAAGCGCGCCACAATCCAGCAGATGCGCATAGGTATCGGGACAGCGCTCCTCCAGCGACGGGCCACGTGCATCGCGCGTCAGATAAAGCGCGCCTTCCGTGTCGGCCCGGACCAGTTGGGAAATGCTTTGCGCGGCATAGCGACCCACGACCTTTGGCGCGCCGGTGGCCGCATCGACAAATTGCACAATGCCCGACCCGCATTCGCCCTGCCCCAGCCCCAGCGCCATCGCCTGCACGACCAGCCCCAGCCCCGCATCCGCAGGCGCGCCTTTGGCCTGCCGCAACAACCGTGCGCTGGTGCCGTCCCAAGCCCGCGCCATGGACCGGAGCACCTCGGCCAATTGCACCGCAGGGTCCTGCGGGAAAGGCGCGTCAGTCTCAGCCTCATAATTCGCCAGCATCGCCTGCACACTGGCCTTGTCCGCCACATCGGGCAGATCAAATTCATCCGGGTCCAGCCGCGCGACATGCACCGCATAGGATTGCACGAAATGCAGATATAATTGCGCAGCAAGCTGTTCGCCCATCGCCAGCGCCATAGAGGCAAAGCGCGCGTCATTCATGCCGACATTCAAAATCGTCGATGGCCCGCCCCAATCGGGGTTTTCGCTGGACGGCCGCACTGACAGCAACGGCTGTGGGCCAAACGGTGCCATCAGCGCCTTCATATCGGGCAATTGCCCGATAGAGGCATCACGCACCGCATCAAATGATAAAGCCACCGTGACCGGGATCGGAAACTCCAGCCGGATCAGCCGTTGCAGGCATTTCGCACGCTCACCGTAAACCGCGACCTTCATCGGGGCAGTCGGCGTGATCTGCGTCACGGGGGCAAAGGTGATCTGTTGCTGCACTGCGGCATCACTCCATTATGTGACTGCAGCATAGAGCAGAATCCGGCTTTGCGTAAAGCGAAGTTGACAGCCGGGTGACCTAGCCTTCGATTTTCGTCAGGTCAGCGACGGACAGACAGATTTTCCGAATGCGTGACAAAAGGTTAAGCCGGTTGCGCCGGATCACCTGCCGGTCGTCATTGACCTGCACAGCGGTGAAAAAAGCATCAATCGGGCCACGCAATGCCGCCATAGCAGTCATCGCCGTGCTGAAATCTTCCTCTTTCATCGCGGGTGCGATCTTCGCATCTGCAGCATCAAGTGCGGCAAACAGGCCCTTTTCGGCATCATCTTCGGCAAATTTCGGGTCCGCGCCATAGGAATATTCCACCCCATCCTTGGCCTCGGCCTGCGTCAGGATGTTATTGGCCCGCTTGAACCCCTGAATCAGGTTTTCCCCGTCATCCGTGGCCAGCGTTTCCGCCAAGGCGCGGGCGCGTTTGACAAGCAAGGTCAGATCGTCATTCCCCGGCATCGCGATACAAGCGTCGATGATGTCATGACGGATGCCTTGGTCGCGCAGGTAGACCTTGAGGCGGTCGTGGAAAAAGGCGAGGAGGTCGTCTGCGTTAGACCAAATCTCGAGGAACCCGAGCGTTTCAAGCGCTTTATCAAGTGATGGTTTTATCTTCTCTAGGATATTCTTAATAATCCCTTTCGGGTTAGTCGGGTTTCGACGAGCTTCATCAAGTGCCTTCCCAAGATCAACTGGTGAGACGTCATATTCGCGCGCAATAGCCGACAGTTTTTCTTCTTGAACCATACCAGCGCGCCAGCTTGTCTGGTCGCGATGTTGGTGGAATGCCCATCGTAACAGTTTATCAATCTCAACTGACAACCCATTCTCCAACACCAACCGAGTAACCCCCAGCGCCGCCCTGCGCAGCGCGAAGGGGTCCTTGCTCCCGGTCGGCTTCTCGTCAATCGCCCAGAAGCCGGCAAGTTTGTCGATCTTCTCAGCTAACGCCACGGCGACCGATACCGGCGCTGTCGGCACGGCATCCGACGGGCCAAGCGGCGCATAATGCTCCTGAGAGGCGGCGGCGATTGCTGGATCAAGGCCCGCAGCGGTTGCGTAATATCGTCCCATCAACCCCTGCAATTCGGGGAACTCCCCGACCATTTCTGATTGCAAATCGGATTCGGCGACCTTCGCCGCCTGTTCCGCCAGATCAGGATCAGCGCCCACATGCGGCGCGATCTCTCGCGCCAAGGCGGCAATCCGCGCGATCCGGTCGGCTTGTGACCCCAGCTTGTTGTGGAAGGTCACATTGGCCAGCCCTGCCCCCATGCCTTCCAGACCCTCGGCCTTGACCGTGCGCAGGTCATTCTCCCAAAAGAATTTCGCATCCGACAGGCGCGCGGCCAGCACCTTTTGATTGCCCGCCAGAATGGTCGCGCCCTTATCGGCGGTTTCCATATTGGCAACCGTCACGAAACATTCGATCCGCCCCGTCCTGGGGTTACGGACCGAGAAAAACTTCTGATGTTCCTTCATCGAGGTTTGCAGCACCTCGGGCGGCAGACCCAGAAAGGCATCGTCAATCCGGCCCAGCAACACGACCGGCCATTCGACCAGCCCGGCAACCTCGGCCAGCAACCCGCGATCCTCGACCAGTTCCAGACCGCGCGCAAAGGCTTGCTGCGTCGCGTCGTTCCAGATGGTTTCCGCGCGTTCTTCGGCGCGCAGGATGACATGGGCGCGTTTCAGCTTTGCCTCATAATCGTCAAAGCCGTTGACGGTGATCGCCGCAGGCGCAAGGAAACGGTGGCCATAGGTGGTCCGCCCCGCCGTGATCCCGTCGATGGTCAGCGGCACGATGTCTGCGCCGGATTCATCCGACAAGAGACAGATAATCGATTGCAGCGGCCGCACCCATTTCAGACTGCCCGTCCCCCAACGCATGGACTTCGGCCAAGGAAAATTGCGCACGGTCGCGTCCAGCACTTCGGCGATAATCTCTGCCGCCTTGCGCCCCGGCTTTTCGATCACCGCGAAATAGGTCTGGCCCTTTTTATCATCGCGGATTTCCAGCGCCTCGCGGCTGATCCCCGCCCCGCGCAGGAAACCGTCAATCGCCGCGTCGGGCGCGCCGACCTTTGGCCCTTTGCGTTCTTCGCGCACCGCACGGCTTTCCCCGGTCAGCCCGTCAATCGCCAGCGTCAAGCGGCGTGGCGTGGCAAAGGCAGCAGCACCGGCATAGGTCAAACCAGCCTCGACCAGCCCGTCAGTGACCAGTTTTTTCAGATCATCGGCGGCGCGGGCTTGCATCCGGGCCGGGATTTCCTCGGAAAAGAGTTCAATCAGCAGATCAGGCATTATTGGAGGCTTTCGGGTGGTTCGGGGCAATTTTCAGGCGCGGGATTGCGGTTGAACACGGCATCGCCACAGGCGTTGATCTCGTGCCAGATATAACCGCGCCCATCGGGGTAGAAGGCAACGACACGGTCGATCCCATATTGGATATTGGGAATGCTGAGATAGGCAGAGGCCGCCCCGCTTTCCAGATCGGCCCCCAATTGTGCGGCATCGAAACAATCGAACCAGCCCGGTGCGACGCGTGGTTCAACAAAGGGCAGCGCCTGTGCGGTGGCCGCCAGCGTGATCATGCTGATGTCGGTGTCAAAACAGGCGCGATAGCGCAGGGGGCTGGAGATGGAATCAATCCCGCGGAAATTGGTGAAAGGCACGACCAGCGGATCGGCACCTTCCAGCGCCACCGGCAGGGTGATATCGCCGACCTCTGCCGTGACATCCTCGTAATAGGCATAGACCTGCAAATAATACATGCCCGCACCAAAGATCAGCGCCAGCACCAGCATGCCCACAATCAACACGCGGCCCATCAGGCGGCGGCCCCAGCTTCGGTCTGCACAAAGGCATCGGCGCAGGCCTTAGCCAGCGCGCGCACCCGGCCGATATAGGCTTGCCGTTCGGTGACAGAGATCACGCCGCGCGCATCCAGCAGGTTGAACAGATGGCTCGCCTTGATGCATTGGTCATAGGCGGGATGGGCCATGATGATGGCCATGTCCTTTTTCGGGTCATGCGCCGGGGCGGACAGGATACGGTGACATTCAGCCTCGGCATCCTTGAAATGCTGCAACAGCATGTCGGTATCGGCCACGTCGAAATTCCAGCGGGCATATTCCTGTTCGGTCTGGCGGAAGATATCGCCATAGGTCAGCGGGCTGGGCGATTGCGGATCATTGAACGGCATGTCCATCACATGATCCACGCCCAGCACATACATCGCCAGACGTTCCAAGCCGTAAGTCAGCTCGCCCGACACAGGGCGGCAGTCATGCCCGCCGACCTGTTGGAAATAGGTGAACTGGCTGACTTCCATCCCGTCGCACCAGACCTCCCAGCCCAGACCCCAGGCACCCAAGGTCGGGCTTTCCCAATCATCCTCGACAAAGCGGATATCATGCAGATGCGCATCGATTCCAATCGCGGCCAATGATCCAAGGTAAAGATCCTGTAAATCCGGCGGACTGGGCTTGATCAGCACCTGATATTGATAATAATGCTGCAATCTGTTAGGGTTCTCGCCATAGCGCCCATCCGTCGGGCGGCGCGACGGCTGGACATAGGCGGCGGCCCAGGGTTTTGCCCCCAGCGACCGCAATGTCGTGCCGGGGTGGAACGTACCGGCACCGACCTCCATATCATATGGCTGCAGGATCGCACAGCCTTTGGCGGCCCAATAGGATTGAAGCCGCAGGATGATTTCCTGAAAACTGCGTGGTTTGTCGGACATCGGAACCCTCGTGATCATGTTGCGCGACACATAGGCCCCGGCGCGGCGAGGGTCAATCTTCCCCGCGGGGAAGATCACCGGAACCTTCCCCGCGGGGAAGGTTTTGTCAGTTCCGCCAGAACCGGACCGACAGGATGGTCAGCACCACCATGACTTCCAGACGGCCCACGAACATCGCAATCGCCAGAATCCATTTCGCCGGATCATTGATTTCGGCGAAATTGCCCGCTGGCCCGATCTGTGGCCCCAGACCGGGGCCGATATTGCCGATGGCCGTCGCCGCACCGGAGACCGAGGTGATGAAATCCAGCCCGGTCAACCCCAGAAGCACCGTGATCACGCCCAGCAGGCAGACGAAGGCCACGAAAAAGGCGACGACGGAATTGAGCACCTCTTCCCCCACCGGCCTGCCGTCATAGCGCGGCGTGAACAGCCCATGCGGGCTGTGGATCTGGCGGATCTGGCTTTTGATCGCGGCGAACAGGATCTGATAGCGGAACACCTTGATCGAACAGCTTGTCGATCCGGCGCAACCGCCGATCAACCCGATGAAAAAGAACATCACCACCGGAAATGTGCCCCATGTCATGTAATCGGCGCTGCTATAGCCGGTGCCGGAAATGATCGAGACGACGTTGAACACCGCCTCACGCAGGGCGATTTCAGTAAAGGCCCCCTCGCGCGCCCAAAGCCAGGCAGTGATCAGCAGGATCGCCGTGCCAAGAATGCCGAAAAAGGTCTTGATCTGGCTGTCGCGCAGCAAAGGCTGCGCCGTGCCTGCCATCAATTGAATGAACCGCACGAAAGGCAAGGCCGAGAGGAACATGAAAAACGCGGCGGCGTAATGGATGCCTGCACCGTAGAGGGCGAAGGAATTGTCGGTATTGGCCATTCCGCCGGTCGACACAGTGGTCAGCGCATGAACGAAAGCGTCAAAATTGCTCATCCCCAGCGCGGAATATGCCAGGGCGCAGGCGATGGTGATGGCCACGTAAATCTCGGATATCTGTCTTGCGATCTGACCTGCACGCGGCAGGATTTTCCCCATTGTATCAAAAGCTTCTGACCTGAAAATTTGCATCCCCCCGACCTTCAATTCCGGCAGAAAAACCATCGCCACAACAACGATCCCGATCCCGCCCAGCCATTGCAGCAAACCGCGCCACAAGAGCAGGCCCACCGGCAAGGTCTCCAATTGGGTAAAGGTGGTCGAGCCGGTGGTGGTCAGGGCTGACATCGCCTCAAAAAACGCATCGGTGATGCTGGCGTCAGTCGCGCCAAGGATGAAAGGCAATGCGCCGAAAAACGGCAAGGTCAGCCAGACCAGCGAGGTCAGCAGAAATATCTGCCGCAAAGTCAGCCCCGAAGTCACCCCATTGGCACAGGCCAGCGACAACAGCCCGCCGGTCAGGATCGTGATGATCGCGCTTTCGAAAAACACGAACCAATGGCCGTTGCCCGCGAAAAGATCTGCTGCCAAAGGCACCAGCATCGTCCCCCCAAGAGAGGCGATAAGCAGACCGATCACATATCCGACAGGGCGCAGATCAAACATGCCGCAGCGTTGGCCCGCCCCCGCGCCGGTGTCAAGAAGCGGGCGACCGGGGCGTGAATAAGCAACCGACGGCGCGTGGGGCGATCTGGGAGCCTCCGGCGGGGATATTTAGGCTCGGACGATGCGAAAGATTCCTGCCAATTTGCTTGATACAGGGGGTGCCGCGCCCTATTCTAAACGAAACGGTTCAGAAAATTTCAGAGGCGGATCATGGCGATTTCACTGACGATCAATGGCAGGCAGCACAGCGTTGACCTGCCCGAGGATGTGCCGCTGCTCTGGGTCTTGCGGGATGAGATCGGGTTGACCGGCACCAAATTCGGCTGCGGTATCGCCGCCTGTGGCGCTTGCACCGTGCATATCGACGGGCAGGCGGTGCGGTCCTGTCAGGTGGCGCTGGCCGATGTCTGGGGTGAGGTAACTACGATTGAAGGCTTGGGCCAGCCCGGCAATCTGGCCGTGATCCAGCAGGCCTGGATCGATCATCAGGTCGCGCAATGCGGCTATTGCCAGTCCGGGCAGATCATGAATGCGGCGGCCTTGCTGGCGGACATACCTACACCCACGGATCAGGATATCGATGATGCGATGCAGGGGAACCTGTGCCGCTGCGGGACCTATCCACGCATGCGCGCCGCGATCAAAGACGCAGCACAGCGTCTGGGCGAGGTGTAATCATGGCCAGCATCGGGAAAATCGCGCGGCGCACGTTTCTGGTCGGGTCGGTGGCAATCGCCGGTGGCGCGGCCTTTGGAATCTATCAGCTGCGCAAGGACGCGCCTAATCCTTTGATCACAGGCGACGGCGAGGTCGCATTGACGCCTTATGTGTTGCTCAATCAGGACGGGGTGACCATCATCGCGCCGCGTGCCGAAATGGGGCAAGGCGTGCATACGACGCTGGCGGCACTGGTTGCGGATGAGATGGATGTCGCCTGGGACGATATCACCGTCCTGCATGGCCCGCCAGCGCAGGCCTATTACAATCAGGCCTTGCTGGGGATCGCCCTGCCGTTCCGGCATTATGCCGATACGGAATTCCGCAACAGTCTGCGCCAGAATATCGGGCTGGTCGGCAAATTGCTGCATCTGCAGGTGACCGGCGGGTCAACCTCGATTAAGGATGCTTATGAGCGGATGCGCCATGCCGGAGCCTCGGCCCGCGAAGCGCTGAAACTGGCGGCGGCGGATCAGCTGGGCGTTGCTGTGGGTGATCTGCGTACCGCCGACAGCCATGTCATCGCGCCAGACGGCACGCGCCTTGCCTATACCGCGCTGGCCGAGGCGGTGCGCGACATCACCCCACCTGACGTTGCACTGCGGCCACGGTCGGAATGGAAATATCTGGGCAAATCCATGCCGCGCGTGGATATGCTGGGCAAGGTCACCGGGACCGCAGAATTCGGCACGGATGTCGTGCTCGACGGGATGAAATTTGCCACGGTCCGGATGAACCCGAAACGGGCGGGCATGGTGTCTTATGACGATACTGCCGCGCGCAATATGGCTGGGGTGCAGGCTGTCGTCGATCTGGGCGACGGGATCGCCGTTGTTGCCAGCAATACATGGCTCGCCATGCAGGCGGCAGAGGCGGTTGAGATCATCTGGGACGACGCGCCCTACCCCGCTGACACGGCTGCGATGATGGCGGCGATTGCCGCATCATTGGATGCACCACCCGACAGCACAGTGCGCAACGATGGCGATGTGACGGCTGTCGTTGAAGGCACCGAAGTTGTGGCCGATTATCGCGTCCCCTTCCTTGCCCATGCGACGATGGAACCAATGAGCGCGACGGCACTGTTGCAGGATGGCGCTTTGCAGATCTGGACCGGCAATCAGGCACCCGTCATGACGCGCGACAAATGTGCTGCTGCCGCCGGGATCGACCCGGAGATGGTCACGGTCCATACCACTTTGATGGGTGGTGGTTTCGGGCGGCGGGGTGAGACGGATTATGCGGTGCAAGCGGCCAAGATTGCCGCCACCCTGCCCGGCACGCCGATCCGCATGACCTGGACACGCGAGGAAGACATGCAGCGCGATTTCTATCGCCCTGCGGCGATGGCGCGGTTTCGCGGTGTGGTGGCGGATGGCACAGCCTTGCTGGTTGACGGGCAGATCGCGGCACCCTCAGTGTCGCATCAATCGATCATGCGCCAGATGGGGCAGGTCCCGCCCGGCCCCGACCGTGCGCATGTCGAAGGGGCGGCGGATCAGCCATACGGCATCCCCAATTTCCGCATCACCGGCCATCTGACCGATCTGGCGGTGCCAATCGGCTTCTGGCGGTCGGTCGCCGCGTCGTTCAACGGGTTCTTCATGGATACGTTCATCGATGAGATGGCCCATGCGGCGAGTGCTGATCCGCTGCAATTCCGGCTGACGCTGGCAGAACGGGAACATGCGCCCTCGGCCGGTGTGATCCGTGCCGTGGGCGAAATGGCGGGCTGGACCGGGCAGACGCCAGAGGGCATCGGGCGCGGGATCGGGTTTTGCTATTCTTTCGGCACGCCGACAGCGCAGATTGTCGAGGTCGAGGATACCGGCAACGGCATCCGCATCAATAAATGCTGGATCGCCTGCGATCCCGGTGTCGCGCTGGACCCTGCGATCATCGAGGCGCAGATGATCTCTGGCGCGATCTATGGTTTTTCAGCGGCAATGCAGGAAGAGGTCACCTTTGCCGATGGTCAGGCAGAGCAATATAATTTCACCGATTATGATGCGCTGCGGATGCATAATACCCCGGCGTTTGAGGTGCGTATTCTGGAAACAAACCCGCATATCGGCGGCATCGGCGAACCCGGCACACCGCCTGCGATGCCTGCGTTGGGCAATGCTTTGTTTGATCTGACGGGCGTCCGGGCGCGGGAATTGCCGCTGATCAAGACCTATGATCTAATCTTGTAACGGGCCGTGGCTGGCCAGCCATGTCCGGTAATCGCTGACCAGCAGATGGGTTGGTGCCACATCTTCCTCGATCTGTGCGAACCGCCCGATGGGGTCGCGGAAAATATTGTCGGTCTCGTCATCATTCACGGTCGAGACTTCGCCGATCAGCACATCGCCCCCCTCGCCCCAGAAGGCGTGCCAGTCACCCGGCATCAGCGTGACGCTTTCACCCGGCGCAAGGCGCAGTTTGTCGCCGGGGGCAAAGGGGCGCCGGATGCCATCGCACATGACCGTGCCGCCCGCCGTTTCGTCGAAATGACCATCCGGGTCTGACCCGTAGAGTTCCACCACCAGCGTCGCGCCGCCCCGGTTGATGATATCTTCGGCCTTGATCACATGAGTATGCATCGGCGACAGCTGATCCTGTTTGGAGATCAGCAGCTTTTCGGCATAACACATCCCGCCGCCGCGTTGCAGGTCGGCAAGGCGGCCATTGCGCAGGGTGAACAGGAACAGGCCCATGTCGTCGTAACGGCCCGCGCCGTAATCGGTGATATCCCAGCCGCAGCGCGCGTCGATCACCGCTTGGGCATCTTTGGCGCGGGATTTGAACTGGTCGGGGGTCCAATAGGTCCAAGGCGGCAGGACGAAACCGTGTGACAGGATCATCTCATCCGCTTCGGCCATGATATCATTGATGCGTGATCTTTTCATAACCCCCACGTAATCGATTACGATGCCTTGCGCAAGCTCCGCGCGGCCCAGTCGCGGCAGGCATCGCCAAAGGCGGCGAACAGCGGGCGTGACACCGGATCAGCATCGGCATTCCATTCGGGATGCCATTGCACCGACAAGGTAAAACCGGGGGCATCGGCGATATAGATCGCCTCTGGCGTGCCATCAGGGGCATGGCCGTCGACGATCACGCGGGGGCCGGGTTGTTTGATCCCCTGCCCGTGCAAGGTGTTGGTCATCACGCTGGGCGCGTCCATCAGCCGGTGGAACACACCGCCGTGGCGGAAGGTGACTTTGTGGCGCAACGCGAACTTCTCCTCCAGCGATCCGTCAGGCGGCATGCGGTGATTGTCACGCCCCGGCAGGTCGCGGATTTCGGGGAAAAGTGTGCCGCCCATGGCGACATTCACCTCTTGAAAGCCACGGCAAATGCCAAGGATCGGCTGGCCACGTGCCACACAGGCGCGGATCAGCGGCAGGGTCAGACGGTCGCGGTCGCGGTCAAACGTGCCATGGGCGGGGGTTTCTTCCTCGCCATATTCCTCTGGGTGGACATTGGCGCGGGCACCGGGGAACAGGAAACCGTCGCAGGTGTCCATCAAGGTATCAAGGCAGACCATGCCGGGATGTGAGGGCACGATCAGCGGCAGACAGCCAGAGACGGCGGCCAAAGCCTCGGCATTCATCGCACCAGAGGCATGGGCGGGGTATTGGTCATTGATCAGATACGAACTTGCGATCACTCCGATCACGGGACGGGGCATGAGACTCTCCTGTTTGTGCTGGACAAAGGATAGTCAGGCAGGCTGACCAATGGAAGAGAGGCCAAACGCACAAACGGGCATGCGCTGGCGCACATGCCCGATTTTGTGGCGGTTTCCATGGTGATCGCGCGTGATTGAGGCTTAGGCCTCGCCGGTCAGCCCGGCAGCTTCGATCCCGGCCATGGCGGCGATCACGTCATTGTCGGATGTGTCACCCGTCACGCCGACCGCACCGATCACGGCACCTTTCTTGTCGCGCAGCAAGACGCCACCCGGCACCGGCACGACCTGCCCGCCATAGACGCCATTCACAGCAGCCATGAAATAGGCCTGCGCCTCTGCCCGGGCCATCTGCGCCTTGCCGGCCATGCCGAGCATGACGGAGCCATAAGCCTTGCCATGGGCAATCGCGAAACGGCCCGGTGCGGCGCCGTCTTCGCGTTCAAAGGCTTTCACATGCCCGCCTGCGTCCAGCACGACGACAGAGAGCGGTTTGAATTCCATCTCGCGCCCTGTTGCCAGTGCCTTGCGGATGATCATGCGGGCCTTGCTGATCGAGATATCTGCCATTGGTCTGTCCTTCGGTATCAGTGATTGCGTTGTGCTTTGAGTTCCAACCGGCGCTGGTGCAGCACAGGTTCGGTATAGCCGGATGGCTGTTCACGGCCCTTGAAGACCAGATCGCAGGCGGCCTGAAAGGCGATGCTGGTGAAATCGGGGGCCATCGGGCGATAGGCCGGGTCATCGGCGTTTTGTTCATCCACCACGCGCGCCATTTTCTGCATCGCCTCCATCACCGCATCGCGGCTGACGACGTCATGATGCAGCCAATTGGCCAGCGCCTGAGAAGAAATCCGGCAGGTGGCCCGGTCTTCCATCAGCGCGACATTGTTGATGTCGGGAACTTTGGAGCAGCCGACACCCTGATCGATCCAGCGGACCACATAGCCAAGGATACCCTGCGCGTTGTTTTCGACCTCGCGCAGTTTCTGCGCATCGGACCAGCGCTGATATTGCGCCAGCGGGATGTCCAGAATGCTGGACACATGCGCGCGCCGCCCGCCTTTGCGCATCTTGGCTTGCACGGCCAGCACGTCGATCTTGTGGTAATGCAAGGCGTGTAGGGTCGCGGCGGTCGGGCTGGGCACCCAGGCGCAATTGGCACCCGATTGCGGATGGCCGATTTTCTGTTCCAGCATCGCGGCCATCAGATCGGGCATGGCCCACATGCCTTTGCCGATCTGGGCGCGGCCTGAAAAACCACATTCCAGCCCGATATCGACGTTCTGATCCTCATAGGCGCCGATCCATTGCTTGCGCTTGATATGATCCTTGCGGCTGAACGGTCCCGCCTCCATCGAGGTGTGGATTTCGTCGCCGGTCCGGTCCAGAAAGCCGGTGTTGATAAAGGCGACACGGGATTTCGCGGCGCGGATACATTCCTTGAGGTTGACGGTCGTGCGCCGTTCTTCGTCCATGATGCCGATCTTGACGGTATCGCGCGGCAGACCCAGCGCATCTTCGACGGCGGCGAAAATGTCATTGGTAAAGGCGACCTCTTCCGGCCCGTGCATTTTGGGTTTCACGACATATACGGACCTAAGCGCCGAATTGCCGCCTTTGGATTTCAGGTCATGCATGGCGACCAAAGTGGTGATCATGGCGTCCATCAGACCCTCGAACACCTCTTCCCCATCCGCATCAAGGATCGCGGGGTTGGTCATCAGATGGCCGACATTGCGAATCCACAGCAGCGCGCGGCCTTTCAGCGTGACACTGCCGTCAGCGGTGGTGTAGTCGCGGTCAGCGGACAGTTTACGGGTCATCGTCTTGCCGTTCTTGACCAGATCGGCAGTCAGATCACCTTTCATCAGGCCAAGCCAATTGCTGTAGGCGAGGACTTTGTCCTCTGCATCGACACAGGCGACAGAATCTTCGCAATCCATGATCGCGGAAATGGCGCTTTCCAGACGCACATCGGCCAGTTTGGCCTGATCGCGGCTGCCGATCGGATGGTTGCCGTCAAAGACCAGTTCGACATGCAAGCCATTGTTGACCAGCAGCACCGCCTCGGGCGCTGCGGGATCGCCGCGGTAGCCCACAAATTTTGCCGGATCGCGCAAAGGCTGGTCATCGACAAACAGCGCGCCATCCTGCACGCGGTATTCCGTCACATCGGCATGGCTTTTGCCCTCGACCGGAAACGCCTCATCCAGAAACACCCGCACGCGGGCGACGACACGGGCGCCGTGGCCACGCTCATACCCACCGGCGGGGGGCTGCACGCCCATCGCATCGGTGCCGTAAAATGCGTCATAGAGGCTACCCCAACGCGCATTTGCCGCATTCAGCGCGAAACGGGCATTGGTGATCGGCACGACCAATTGCGGCCCGGGGATCGTTGCAATCTCGGGGTCGACATTCTGCGTCTCGATCTCGAAATCATCGCCTTCAGCGACCAGATAGCCGATATCTTTCAGAAAATGTTCATAGGCCACGCGGTCATGCACTTTACCGCGCTGGCTCACATGCCAGGCGTCAATCGCCGATTGCAGGTCTTCGCGTTTTTGCAGCAAGGCGCGGTTGCGCGGGGTCATTGTGCTGATCAGCCCGGCGAACCCGGACCAGAATATATCCGCATCGATGCCGGTACCGGGCAAGGCCTGCGTTTCAATAAAGCTCGCCAGTTCACTGGCGACCTGAAGCCCTTGTTTCTCGACGCGATCATTCATGGCTGTGCTCCCTTACAATTCCGGCCGGCGACGGCAAAATCTTCCTCTGCCACGAATTAGAACAGAAGTTTCCGATAGGCAACACGGCTGACCGGATTCAGTTGCGTGTGCCGCGACACTTGTCCGAGCAATAGCGCACAGACTCCCAGACCTTGGCCCATTTCTTGCGCCATGTAAAAGGCCTGCCACAGGTGGCGCAGATCTTTTCGGGCAAGTCGGATTTTTTACGCATCTTGGGCATGGCAGGGAACCTAGAGGCGGGTCATGCGTTGTCCAGTGACCAAATTGCAGCCGGTCTTTCCGTTTTGTGCAACCGGGGTTATGGTGTCGTTGAATGTTTACAAGCGCGTGATCAGAGGGATCCTATGAAAGACCGTATCGACCCGTTGATCGCCGAACGTGCACCATGGCTCTACGCAACCCGTCCCGGCACGCGTCTGGCCCGTGGTTTGCTGCACAAGATGCTGGGCTACAACAAGACCATTACAATTGCTGAAAGGCTGGAGGATGCCGATTCCGCGCTGATCATGCAGGATATGGCAGAACGGCTTGCGCGTATGGTCACAGCCAAAGGTTTCGGCAATCTTCCCAAACATGGCCCTGCACTGATTGTGGCCAATCATCCGACGGGAATCGCAGATGGAATCATCCTCAACCATCTGATCGCCAAATCCCGGCCTGATGCCTATTTCTTTGCCAACCGCGACATTTTGCGCGTCTTTCCGCAGATGGACGATATGATCGCCCCTGTCGAATGGCGCAAGGAATTGCGCAGCCACGGCAAGACCCGCGAAACCATGGCCTTTGTCCGGCAAGCGACGGAAGCCGGGCGGTTGGGCGTGATCTTTCCATCGGGCCGGTTGGCGAAACGCCGCTGGCTGTCGCTGCATGAACGCCCATGGATGGCCTCTGCCGCGATGCTGGCGCGCAAATTCGATCTGCCGGTGATCCCGGTCAATATTCAGGCACGCAATTCGGCGCTGTTTTACCTGTTCGACCGCATCCACCCGACATTGCGCGACATCACCCTGTTTCATGAGACGCTGAACAAGGATCGTCAGCCTTTTGTCGTGACGATGGGCGAGCCGATTTCAGCCTCGGCGATTCCGCGCGATGCGGAAGAGGGGATCAATATGCTGCGCCGTGCGACGCTCGCGCTGGGGGGCGAATATGCCCCGGTGGTCAATCTGATCGCCACGACCCGCCCTTGGCTGTCCAAAGATGCGTCCACCGCACCTTGAAGCGGGCTGCGCGTTTCCGTAAAGATCGCGCAAAGCTGAACCAAGGATATCGCCATGCTGGATCTGACCTATGACACCCCTGCCCCCAAAGTGATTGCCGGGGCGACCGGCGATTGGGAATTGGTGATCGGGCTGGAAGTCCATGCGCAGGTTGCGACCAATGCGAAACTGTTTTCCGGTGCCTCCACCCTGTTCGGTGCCGAACCCAACAGCAATGTGGCTTTCGTGGATGCCGGGATGCCGGGCATGTTGCCGGTGATCAATGAGGAATGCGTGGCACAAGCCGTGCGCACCGGGTTGGGTCTGAAGGCGCAGATCAATCTGACATCGGCCTTTGACCGCAAGAATTATTTCTATCCTGATCTGCCGCAAGGCTATCAGATCAGCCAGTTGTATCACCCTATCGTGGGTGAAGGCGAAGTGCTGGTGGAAATGGGCAACGGTCTCGCCCGTCTGGTGCGGATCGAACGCATCCATCTGGAACAAGATGCGGGCAAGTCGATCCATGACATGGACCCGGCGATGTCTTTCGTGGACCTGAACCGCACCGGCGTCGCGCTGATGGAAATCGTCAGCCGCCCCGATATCCGTGGGCCGGAAGAGGCTGCCGCCTATGTGCTGAAACTGCGCCAGATCATGCGCTATCTGGGCACCTGTGATGGCAATATGCAAAACGGCAATCTGCGCGCCGATGTCAACGTCTCGGTCTGTCGGCCGGGTAATTACGAACGCTATCAGGCGACACAGGATTTCAGCCATCTTGGCACGCGCTGCGAGATCAAGAACATGAACTCCATGCGCTTTATCCAGATGGCGATTGAGTATGAGGCACGCCGCCAGATCGCCCTGCTGGAAGATGGCAAGAGCGTCACGCAAGAAACCCGGCTTTATGATCCGGATCGCAATGAGACACGGTCGATGCGGTCCAAGGAAGAGGCGCATGATTACCGCTATTTCCCTGACCCGGACCTGCTGCCGCTGGAGATTGAACAGGCTTGGGTCGATGATATCAACGCTGCCCTGCCCGAATTGCCGGATGCGAAAAAGGCGCGGTTCATCGCGGATTTCGGGCTGTCGGATTACGACGCCTCGGTCCTGACAGCAGAGGGCGAGAATGCGGCGTTTTTCGAAAAAGTCGCCGATGGCCGCGATGGCAAGCTGGCGGCGAATTGGGTCATCAATGAATTGTTTGGCCGTCTGAAGAAAGACGACAAGGATATCGCCGACAGCCCGATTTCTGCCGAACGTCTGGGCCAGATCGTCGGCTTGATCAAGTCCGACACGATTTCCGGCAAGATGGCCAAGGACGTCTTTGACATCGCCTATACGCAAAACCGTGACCCTGAAGAAATCGTCGAAACCGAAGGCATGAAACAGGTCACCGACACCGGCGCTATCGAGGCTGCGGTGGATGAGATTATCGCCGCCAACCCCGATCAGGTCGAAAAGGCCAAGGCCAATCCGAAACTGGCGGGCTGGTTTGTCGGTCAGGTGATGAAGGCGACCGGCGGCAAGGCCAATCCGGCGGCGGTCAATCAGCTGGTCGCGGCAAAACTGGGGCTGTGAGGGGTGCTTTCCTATCTGCGCCGGTTTTGGTAGAACGGCGCGGCAATCATGGGGGAAAGCGCGATGACACATGAATATAAGGTCGTTCCGGCCCCGATACGCGGGCTGAAGGCGCCGGGTGCCAAGACCAATGAAGAACGCTTTGCGCTGGCGCTGCAAACCGCGATCAATGAGGCGGCGGCAGATGGCTGGGAATATATCCGCGCCGATACATTGCCCTGCGAACAGCGCGAGGGGTTGATGAGCAAAACCACGGTTTACCAGAATATGCTGGTGTTCCGCCGCGCCAAACCTGCCAGCGGCGCGCCCAAGATGAAAGCGCAGCGGCAAACGCCCCCTGCCCCGTCAGTCAGCGCGCCTGCGGTGTCTGCGCCCAAGGTCGAGAAAAAGATCACCAGTGCCGAGGATAAACCAGAGGCGGCAGAATAATCAGCGCATCTCGATGGCCAGCGCATGAATGCGCGCCATCAGATCCGGGCCTATCGCGTCATGCACCGCCCGGTGCCGCGCGATCCGCGACATATCGTCCAGCACGGCGGCCTTGATCACCACGCGAAAGTGGCTTTCGCCGCTGCCGTCATGACCGGCATGGCCAGCATGTTGATCGCTTTCGTTGATCACATCGAGCGTTTGAGGGGCCAGTGTCATCAGTCTTGCGTGAATTTCAGCCTGTAATGCCATTATTTTCCCTGTGCCCTCTTCTATCTGCGTCCCAGAGGTCTACAGTCTGTCGTCCGAGTCGGAAAGAAGAGAAGCACCATGAAAAAAGATGATCCCTTTGGTTTCGATATGTCCGTGTCGTCCTCCAAGAAGAAAAATCCGCGCGGACGGCGGGGGATGTCGGGCGCTTCCGAGACGTCCAAACGCGTCTGCGATCATGAAGGTTGTCAGGAACCGGCCCCGTTCCGCGCGCCCAAGGCCCCCGATGTGCTGGATGATTATTTCTGGTTCTGTCAGGAGCATGTCCGCGAATATAACCTGAAATGGAATTTCTTCGACACCGCGTCAGAGGCGGAACTGGCAGCCCAGATGACCAATGATAGGGTCTGGGACCGGCCCACCAAACCATTCAAACGGTCTGTCGAAGAACGCGCCTGGGCACGGCTTGGCGTCAATGACGCGCATGAGGTGCTGGGCCAGAATGCCACCCGCAACCCGGGACGCGGTGCTGCCGTGGGCCGCAAACTGCCGCCGACCGAGCGCCGTGCGATTGATATTCTGGAGGCCAAGGATAACTGGTCCAAACAGGAGATCCGCAAAGCCTATAAATCGCTGATCAAGGTGCTGCACCCCGATATGAATGGTGGCGACCGCAGCCAGGAAGAACAATTGTCCGAAGTGGTCTGGGCCTGGGACCAGATCAAAGTCAGCCGCAATTTCCGCGACGCGGATTGAACCGGGGCTGGCGCTTGGCGCGTGGGGCGTTATGTTGCCTCACAGCTTGAAACTGACGATCTAAACGAAAAGGCAAGGCACATGGCCGACGGCACCACTGATATGCATGCGAAACCTACCGAGGATATCTCTGTCCGGGATGTCTTTGGCATCGACAGCGACATGAAGATCAAAGGCTTTGCCGAGCGGACCGACCGTGTGCCCGAGATTGACAGCACCTATAAATTCGATCCCGACACGACTTTGGCGATTTTGGCCGGGTTTGGTTATAACCGCCGGGTGATGATTCAGGGCTATCACGGCACCGGCAAATCGACGCATATCGAACAGGTTGCGGCGCGGCTGAACTGGCCCTGCGTGCGGGTGAACCTTGACAGCCATATCAGCCGGATCGATCTGATCGGCAAGGATGCGATCAAGCTGCGCGACGGTGTGCAGGTCACCGAATTCCACGAAGGCATCCTGCCTTGGGCCTTGCGGAACCCTGTGGCGATTGTGTTCGACGAATATGACGCAGGCCGCGCCGATGTGATGTTCGTGATTCAGCGCGTGCTGGAAACCGACGGCAAGCTGACACTGATGGATCAGAATGAAATCATCACGCCGAACCCTTATTTCCGCCTGTTCGCCACGGCGAATACGGTGGGTCTGGGGGATACCACGGGTCTCTATCACGGCACCCAGCAGATCAACCAAGCGCAGATGGACCGGTGGTCGCTGGTCGCGACGCTGAATTATCTGAGCCACGATGCAGAGGCTGCGATCGTGCTGGCCAAGTCGCCGCATTACAATAATGAAAAGGGTCGCCGGACAATCAGCCAAATGGTCACCGTCGCCGATCTGACGCGCACGGCGTTTATCAATGGCGATCTGAGCACGCTGATGTCACCCCGCACGGTGCTGGCCTGGGCCGAAAATGCGCGCATTTTCAAGGATGTCGGCTATGCGTTCCGGCTGTCGTTCCTGAACAAATGCGATGAACTGGAACGTCAGACTGTCGCGGAATTCTATCAGCGGTGTTTTGACGAGGAATTGCCGGAAAGTGCGGCGAGCTTGTCTTTGGGGTGAAAGTAGGTCGGGGTTAACCCCGACCTAGGGTGCTAGTCGATATGAAATAAGGCGGGGAAAACCCCGCCCTACGGTGGCCGATATGTAGGTCGGGGTTATCCCCGACATTTTTTTACCCACGCGCCGCTTTGGTCGCATTTGCCCACCAGACGACATCGTCTAAGGTCGCTTCGACCGATGGCAGCAGGTGATCGGCAATCGTGTCGATCTCGTTGTTGGACCCCAGCGGGTGCACGGCAAAGAAATCACCACCACCGATGTGGACGGCATTGCGTGTGGGGACCATCTGCAATTCGATGGCGATCGTGCGCAGATGCTCCAGCGCGCGGGTGCCACCGACAGAGCCATAGGCAATCGCCGACATCGGCTTGCGGTTCCATTCGTTATAGGCCTGATCCAGCGCATTCTTCAGCGCGCCGGTGATCGAGCGATTGTATTCCGCCACGACAAAGATGAAGCCGTCGAATTCACCGATCTTCTGCTGCCATTTCACGGCGCGCTCATCCGTGGAGGGCATCCAGAGGTTGCTCGCGGCTTCGTCAAACAAGGGCAGATCGAAATCGCGCAGATCGACCAGTTCGACCTCCATATCGTCGCGCTTTTGCGCTTGGGCCAGCATCCATGCGGCAGGTTTGTCGGCAAAGCGGGTTTCGCGGGTCGAGCCAATGATCAGGGCGATTTTTGGTTTATTGGTCATGTCATCTCTCCAGATGTGAAAATGCGTATGGTGGGAAGATGCGCGAAATGGTCGCGCATTGAAACAGGCACATCAGCGCAGCGCCTGTGCAAAAATAAGCAGAGCCTTGCCCCCTTGCCCCTGACCCCGTCCGGTGCTTTATCTTTGCCATGCAAAAACCCAGTGACAATCCCGCCGATCCGTTCAAAAAAGCCTTGGCCGAGGCGACCAAAGTCATGGCCGATGATCCCGATCTGTCGGTGACCTTTTCGGTCGATCCGTCCGGCCAGACGGCGGATACGATGCGCCTGCCGCAAATCTCGCGCCGGTTGACGCGGGATGAGGTGTTACTGGCGCGCGGGACGGCGGATGCTTTTGCCCTGCGGCATAAGTTCCATGATGCGGCGCTTTCCGCGCGCTATATGCCGCAAGGGCAGATGGCGCGGGATTTGTATGACGCGATGGAAACGGCGCGGATCGAGGCGGTGGGCGCGCAATATATGCCCGGCACTGCAGGCAATATCGACGCCAAGATCGGCAATGAGGCCAAGCGTAAAGGCTACGATCAGATCACCCAAGCCTCTGACGCGCCTTTGCCGGTCGCCGCAGGCTATCTGATCCGGCATCTGGCGACCGGGCGCGATCTGCCAAAGGGTGCTGATAATGTCATGGAATTGTGGCGCGGGTTCATCGAGGATCATTGCGGTGGGACCTTGGAAAACCTGTCGGCGACGCTGAAGGATCAGCAGGCTTTCGCGAAATTTGCGCGGCAGTTGATCAGCGATCTGGGCTATGGCGATCAGCTGGGCGATGACCCCGATCAGCTCGATGATGATCAGGATGATGCCGCCGAGGATGGCAGCGACGATCAGGAAGAGCCGGACAGCAGCGGCGATGAGGACGGCGACAGTGATGAGGCTGAAGCCTCGCCCGAGCAGAGCCAGGAAAGCCAGCAGGATGCGAGCCAGGCGCAGGTCAGCATGGATGATCAGGCCGATGCCGACATGGGCGAAGAGACCGAGATGCCCGAGGGCGAGGCCCCGAATGACCCGCCCCAGCCAGCACCCGTGTCGGATGCCGACCCGGATTACAAGGTCGCCTATACTGCGTTTGACGAGGAAATCGGCGCGCAGGATCTGGCCGAACCGGTCGAGTTGGAAAGGCTGCGCGCCTATCTGGACCAGCAATTGGAGCCGTTGAAAGGTGCTGTGTCACGGCTGGCGAATAAATTGCAGCGCCGCTTGCAGGCGCAGCAGAACCGGTCATGGGAATTTGACCGTGAGGAAGGGATTCTGGATGCGGGCCGCTTGGCGCGGGTGGTGGCATCGCCGACGACGCCGCTGTCGTTCAAGGTCGAGAAGGATACGGAGTTCCGCGATACAGTGGTCACGCTGCTTTTGGATAATTCCGGCTCGATGCGGGGCCGTCCGATTTCTATTGCGGCGATCTGTGCCGATGTGATGGCCCGCACGCTGGAACGCTGTGATGTGAAGGTGGAAATCCTCGGGTTCACCACGAAAGCGTGGAAAGGCGGCCAAAGCCGCGAAAAATGGCTGGCCGAAGGGCGCCCTGCGACGCCGGGTCGTTTGAACGACCTGCGCCATATCATCTATAAATCCGCCGATGCACCTTGGCGGCGGACGCGGCCCAATCTGGGGCTGATGATGAAAGAGGGACTGTTGAAGGAAAACATCGATGGCGAGGCGCTGGAATGGGCGCATCGGCGGATCACGGCGCGTTATGAGCAGCGCAAGGTGTTGATGGTGATTTCCGATGGTGCGCCGGTGGATGACAGCACATTGTCGGTGAACCCGGCGAATTACCTCGAAAAACACCTGCGCGATGTGATCGCGATGATCGAAAAGCGTAAGGCGGTGGAATTATGCGCCATCGGGATCGGCCATGATGTGACGCGCTATTATCAACGCGCGGTGACGATCACCGATGTCGAACAATTGGCGGGGGCGATGACCGAACAATTGGCCAGCCTGTTTGATTCCGATCCGCGCAAAAGGGCGCGGGTGTTGGGCATGCGCAAGGTCAGCTGATCCGGTTTTGCAAACCGGATGCCTTCGGCGAGAGTATTTTTGGAAAAAAGAAGTTGAAGGGAATAGCCTTGATGTTTCAGAGTTTTGAGGCACAATCTTTGCCGGATCAAGGGCCGCCGCGGCTGGTGGCTTTGCGCGACATCATGGCGGCGGAAGGCGTGGATGGTTATCTGGTGCCGCGCGCGGATGCGCATCAGGGCGAATATGTCGCCCCGCGTGATGCAAGGTTGCGTTGGCTGACGGGGTTTTCCGGCTCGGCTGGCTTTGCTGTGGTGCTGGCCGATCAGGCGGGCGTGTTCATCGATGGCCGCTACCGGGTGCAGGTTCTGGCCGAAGTGGCCGCATGTTACACGCCGGTCCATTGGCCCGAAGTGCAATTGGCCGATTGGCTGAAAGCGGCGCGCCCGGATGGTGGCGTGCTGGGCTTTGACCCTTGGTTGCATACAGTTGATGAGGTCACGCGCCTGCGCGCGGCGCTGCCGGGGTTTGAGCTGCGTGCCACAGATAATCTGGTCGACCGGATCTGGGACGATCAGCCTGCCGCGCCGGATGCGCCATTTGCGGCCCATCCTGTCGCTTTGGCGGGCGAGGATCATGCGGCGAAATGCGCGCGGCTGGCCAAGGATCTGGCAGCAGAGGCTTGCGTGCTGACCTTGCCTGATTCCATTGCCTGGCTGTTGAATATCCGTGGCAGCGACATCGCGCGTAATCCGGTGCCGCAGGCTTTTGCGGTCCTGCATAAAACCGGCACAGTGACCCTGTTTGCGGGCGCGGGCAAGGCGGCAGCGGTGCAGGATCATCTGGGGCCGGATGTGACAACCGCCGATGTGGCGGAATTTTTGCCTGCTTTGCGCGCGCTGACGGGCAAAGTGCAGATTGATCCCAAATCCTGCCCTGAACTGGTGGCGACAACTTTGGCGGAAGGTGCCGCCAATGTCGTGCATGCCAGCGATCCCTGCATCCTGCCCAAAGCCTGCAAGAATGCCGTGGAAATCGCCGGGGCCAAGGCCGCGCATCAGCGCGACGCGGTTGCCATGGTGCGGTTTCTGGCCTGGCTCGATGCCACAGCGCCAAACGGTGGTTTGAGCGAGATCGATGTCGTCCGCGCGCTGGAAGGATTCCGGCGCGAGACAAATGAACTGCGCGATATCAGTTTCGAGACGATCTGCGGATCAGGCCTCAATGCTGCCATCGTCCATTACCGGGTCAGCGAGAAAACCAACCGCGCCTTGGGCCGCGATGAATTGCTGTTGGTCGACAGCGGCGGGCAATATCAGGACGGCACCACTGATATCACCCGCACCATGGTGATCGGCACCCCGCGCGCCGATCATCGCGCCTGCTATACACGTGTGTTGCAGGGGATGATTGCGATCAGCCATATCCGCTTTCCCAAAGGGGTCGGCGGGCAGCATCTGGATGCTTTGGCGCGCGCGCCTTTGTGGCTGGCGGGGATGGATTATGACCATGGCACCGGGCATGGCGTTGGGTCCTACCTCAGCGTGCATGAAGGCCCGCAAAGCCTGTCGCGCCGGTCCGAGGTGGCTTTGCAGGCAGGTATGATCCTGTCGAATGAACCGGGCTATTACCGGCCCGGCGATTTCGGCATCCGCATCGAGAACCTGATTGTCACGGTCGATGCCCCTGCCCTGCAAGGCGCGGATGACCGCGCGATGCTGGCGTTTGACACGCTGACCTATGTGCCATTTGACCGCCGCCTGATCGATAGTGATTTGCTCAGCCGCGCAGAACGGGACTGGATTGATCGCTATCATGCCGATACACTCGACCTTGTTGGCCCGCGCCTTGATCAGGCTGCCAAGGATTGGCTGATCGCTGCCTGCGCCCCTTTGTGACCATTCCGTCATCTCATTTATCAATTACCAAAAGGATCACTCATGCCTGATCACATTTCAATCCGTCCTGCGACCGGCACATGGGTCGTGCGCGCCGGTGGTGCCGTGCTGGGTGAAACCAGCGATGCGCTGGAACTGACCGAGGGTGATTATCCCCCGGTGATCTATTTCCCGCGCGCCGATATCGCCACCGCATTTCTGGAACCATCCGAGACGATTTCCACCTGCCCGTTCAAAGGTCAGGCGACCTATTACGGGATCGCCGCCAAAAGCGGGCTGATCAAGGATGCGGTCTGGTCTTATGAGGACCCCAAGGCCGCCGTGGCGCAGATCAAAGGCTATTTGGCCTTTTACACCAACAAAGTGGCGGTCGAGGAAGTCTAGGAATGTTCCTCTGCCGCCGTATCTGACAGCGCGCGGTTCATCGCGCGCAGCGCATCGACATGATACAGCGCGCCCAGCAATGCGGGCGCGTCGCTTTCCCCACCCAGAGAAACCACCGGCAAAAACGCCTCTCCGCTGCGGTCAAAGACCGGCATGGCCTGTTCGAGCGTAGCGATCCGGTCGAGGTAGAGGCCCTGTTGGACAAGGTCCCAACAGGCCTCTTCCGGGGCGTCGCGCAGATTGTCAGTCACCGGGATCGTCGCCAGCAGATAGGCCTGCGGCCCTGCCGCCAGATGCACATTGCGCCGTTCGAGTTGCGTCAGAAAGAATGACCGATGCACCAGCCGCGATGACAAGGCGCTGGACAGGGATACTGCGACCATGACCGCCAGCCCGGTCTGCCAGTCGCCGGTCAGTTCAAACACGATCAGCGTGGTGGAAATCGGCGCGCCCAGCACGGCGGCGGCAACCGCACCCATGCCCGCCAGCGCATAAAGCGAGCCTTCACCCGAGACATTGGGAAAGACCGCCGTCGCGATCAGGCCAAAGGCCAGCCCGGTCAGCGCGCCGATCATCAGCGAGGGCGAGAATACCCCGCCGCCCATCCGCCCGCCGATGGTGATGGCGACGGCAATGACCTTGAGCACGACGAAAATGATCGCCTCATGCAGCAGCAGTGACCCGGTCAGCGCGGCAGTCGTGGTTTCATAGCCCACCCCGATGATATGCGGAAACCAGATCGCCAAACCGCCCAGCATCGCCCCCGCAATCGCCGGGCGCAGATAGCGTGGCAAGTGGATTTTGCGCTGCACAAAATTCGCGAAATCATCGGCCCAGAAGATCGACTTCATCAAGACCACCGCGACCAGACCGCAGATCAGCCCGAGCATCAAAAACGCCGGCAATTCGACATAAAACGCCAGCGCATTCTGCACCGGCAGCACGAATTCCGTGACATCGCCGAACACCAGCCGGTTCAGCACCGTCCCCACGGCAGAGGCGATGACGATGGGCGCAAAGGCGTGAACAGCGAAATGGCGCAGCACCACCTCCAGCGCGAAAAGCGCCCCAGCGATCGGCGCGTTGAAACTGGCTGAAACCGCCGCCGCCACAGCGCAGCCCAAAAGATCGCGCCCGGTGATGCCATTGGCCTTGATCAGGCGGCTGACTATCGTCGCCAGCACGGCGGCCAGATGGACAACCGGGCCTTCGCGCCCGCTGGACCCGCCGGTAGACAGCGTGATCAGCGAGGCAGCGGTTGAGGCGAAACCGCGCCGCACCTCGACCCGGCCTTGCGCAAGGGCGGCACCTTCGATCACTTCCGCAACCGACCGCACCCGGCCGTCATCGGTGAAATTGTGCAGGATCAGCCCCACCACCAGCCCGCCGCAGATTGGGATCAGCAGCACCTGATACCAGATCAGACCGGCGGCGAATGTGTGTAAGGTCAGGATATCATCGGTGCCATAAACCGTCGTCTGGAGAAGCTCAATCCCCAGCCGGAACAGGACCGAGGCCCCGCCCGCAGCGACGCCAATGGCCAAAGCGATGAACCAGAACTGGATCTGTGTAGGCCCCTTGGCCTTGATCACCGCCAATGCGCTGCGGCTGGACTGGATCACATGGCTGACGGCTTTGTTGAAACCGGTTCTGACAGATCCGCCGCTTGCCACTGTGCCGTCCTTTTTGCTGGTCGCTGCCAGTATGGCGGGGTCAGGCGGGCAAGCTCAAGCCGCTTTGGTCAGAACGGCACATCATCCGCCGCATCGGCGCTGACGATGAAGCGTGCAACGACATGTTTTGTGCCCGCCTTGTCAAAGGCGATTTCCAGCTTGTCGCCTTCAATCCCCAGCACCGCGCCATAGCCGAATTTCTGATGAAACACCCGGTCATCGACGCTGAAGGCCGAAACAGCCGTCGCGTCAATCGTCATATGCCGCGCCTCGGATGGCACGCTCATGCCGCGCTGCTGGCTGCGGGTCTGCAGCCGCCGCCAGCCGGGCGAATTATAGACATCGGCATCATGCGCTTTTTGATGCAGGTCAGAGCCCATCGCCCCCATGATCGCGGGCGAGGCACTGGCCGCCATGCCCGCAGCCCCATAAGCGCCGCCATATAGGCCGGGGGGTGTCAGCACCTCAACATGATCGGCAGGCAATTCGTCGATAAAGCGCGAGGGCATCTGCGATTGCCACTGGCCATAGACACGACGGTTGGCCGCGAAAGAAATGGTGCAAAGCTCTTCGGCGCGCGTGATGCCGACATAGGCAAGGCGGCGTTCTTCCTCGAGGCCTTTCAGCCCACTTTCATCCATCGAGCGTTGCGACGGGAACAGACCATC
Source organism: Yoonia sp. 67-2 (assembly GCF_035117555.1). Taxonomy (NCBI): domain Bacteria; kingdom Pseudomonadati; phylum Pseudomonadota; class Alphaproteobacteria; order Rhodobacterales; family Paracoccaceae; genus Yoonia; species Yoonia sp. 67-2. Next base: position 62,467 of record NZ_JAYKPK010000001.1, on the reverse strand, counting down.
CTCCCACCCCGGCAGGAACACGGAAGGAAATTCCAACCCTTTGGCGGCGTGCAGGGTCATGATGCTGACCTTTTCGCCCTGTTCCTCGGTCTCGTTATCCATGATCAGGCTGACATGTTCGAGGAAGCCTTGCAGATTTTCGAAATTTTCCAAGGCCTTGACCAGTTCCTTGAGGTTTTCGAGCCGCCCCGGCGCCTCTGGCGTTTTGTCGTTCTGCCAGAAACCGGTGTAGCCGGATTCGTCCAATATGACTTCTGCAAGTCGCACGTGACCTTCGGTTAGTACGCCTAGATAAATTTCCCGCAATCTGATGCGTGATGATAGTCGCTCCACCTCAGCGTTTATTTGCTCTATCTTTTTAAACAGATCGGCTTTTTGCAATTCTAACTTGTCGTCTTCGACCACCTCACCCGAAGAAAGCCTAGCTAACTCAGCTTGCAGGTCTTCTCTTTCTTCTGAAGATAGGACCTTAGAGGCATTAAGGTCTGCAATCTCCAGTTCTAGTCGATTAATCTCTTCCGCGTTACCGATGCTTCCCTGCAACCATTTCCAACGATCCAAACCCGCAACCAATTCGGTCAGTTCTTTCAGACCCTTGCCGCCCAAGAGCCGCTCCTGACAAACCAGTCGCGCACCTTCCAGCAGCGGCATGCGCTCATTCTCCAAGGCACCGTTTGGCCGCGCGGTGCGCTGGATGGTCTGGACTGCCTTATCTCCCAAGCCACGTTTCGGCGTATTCACGATCCGCTCAAAGGCCAGATCATCGGCGGGCGACACCGCCAGCCGGAAATAGGCCATCGCATCGCGGATTTCCATCCGTTCATAAAAACGCGGCCCGCCGATGACGCGGTACGGCAGACCGATGGTCAGAAACCGATCCTCGAAGGCGCGCATCTGGTGGCTGGCGCGCACCAGAATAGCCATCGAATCAAGCCCCAAGGGTGCCATGCCGCGACTGCCGCGCTGACCTGCCTCAATCTCCTCACCGATCCAGCGCGCCTCTTCCTCGCCATCCCAATGGCCGATCAGGCGGACCTTCTCGCCCTCCTTGACCGAGGTGAACAGGGTCTTGCCCAAACGCCCCTTATTGGCGGCAATCACGCCGGATGCAGCGGCCAGAATATGGGGCGTCGAACGGTAATTCTCTTCCAGCCGCACCACATGGGCACCCGGAAAATCCGCCTCGAACCGCAGGATATTGCCGACCTCTGCGCCGCGCCAGCCATAGATCGACTGATCGTCATCGCCGACGCAGCAGATATTCTTATGCCCCGCCGCCAGCAGGCGCAGCCACAGATATTGGGCCACGTTCGTATCCTGATATTCGTCCACTAGAATATAGCGGAACCGGTTCTGATACATCTGCAGCACATCCGGGTGCTTTTGGAAAATCGTCACCATATGCAGCAGGATATCGCCGAAATCGACGGCATTCAGATCGCGCAACCGGCGCTGATAGGCGGCATAAAGATCGATCCCCTTGCCATCAAAGGCACCGCTTTCCGCGACCGGCACTTTATCGGGCGTCAGCGCCTTGTTCTTCCAGCCATCGATGATCCCGGCCAACATCCGCGGCGGCCAGCGTTTTTCGTCGATACCCGAGGCCACGACCAATTGCTTGAGCAGGCGCAACTGATCATCGCTGTCGAGAATCGTGAAACTCGATTGCAGCCCGACCAGTTCGGCATGGCGGCGCAGCAGCTTGGCGCTGACCGAATGGAAGGTGCCCATCCACCTCATGGGCGTTTCAATGCCAAACGGATCTTTCTCAAGCCTCGCCCGCATTTCTTTCGCGGCTTTGTTGGTGAAGGTAACGGCCAAAACTTGATCAGGATTTGCTCGCCCTTGAAAGACAAGGTGGGCAATACGCGTCATCAGCGCCTTGGTTTTACCTGTTCCCGCTCCAGCCAGCATTAAGACAGGACCGTCAAGCGTCTCGACTCCTTGGCGCTGAGCCGGGTTTAGTCCTGCAAGATAATCCATCTTTGCAACTATCGCAGGCCGCGCCATCGCGCGCTGGCTCAGCGGGATTGCGGCGGCTTCAAAGGCATCATCTTCGGTAAAATCATTCATCCCTTATCCATACCGCCTAACGCCTGCCAAGAAAACCCTTGTTCTACTTCCGTTCCATCGCATCGTCCGAGCATAAATATCCCCGCCGGAGGCTTCCAGCCATTGCAAATGGCGGGAATTCCCTCCTAATGTCCACCCCATGAACGCCCATGCAAGATACCCCGCCATAGCCGACCTGAAATCCCGCGCTCGCCGACGGATCCCGCATTTCGTCTGGGAATATCTCGACAGCGCCACCGGGGTAGAGGCGACACAGAAACGCAACCGCACCATGCTGGATCAGGTGTTGATGAATCCATCAATCCTGCATGGCGAATTCACCCCCGATCTGACCACGACATTGCTGGGCAAAACCCACCCCATTCCCATTGGCATCGCGCCTTTGGGTATGTCCGGCCTGATCTGGCCCGGGGCGGAACAGATGCTGGCCCGGATGGCGGCGCGTGAAAACATCCCTTACGGGCTGTCCACCGTTGCCAGCCAGACACCCGAATCTGTCGGGCCGCATGCCGGGGATCAAGGCTGGTTCCAGCTTTACCCGCCGCGCGATCCCACAATCCGTGACGATATTCTGAGCCGCGCCAAAAACGCGGGCTTCCATACGCTGATCCTGACGGTCGATGTGCCAGTCGCCTCGCGCCGCGAACGCCAAACGCGCGGCGGGCTGACGCAACCGCCACGTCTGACCCCACGGTTGGCGCTGCAGGCGGCGCAATGTCCGGCCTGGCTGATGGGCATCCGCAAGACCGGGATGCCACGGCTGCGATTGATGGAAAGCTACAGCGATATCAAGGCCACCCTGCCCGCCAATCAGCATATCGGTTATCTGCTGCGCACCTCACCCGATTGGGATTATTTCAAATCCCTGCGCGATGCTTGGGACGGCCCGCTGGTGGTCAAGGGCGTCGGTCGCCCCGATGATGCCGCGCGGCTGACCGATGAAGGGGCCGATGCGATCTGGGTCAGCAATCATGCCGGGCGGCAATTCGACGGCGGCCCTGCCAGTATCGAAATCCTGCCCGCGATCCGGGCGGCCACCAATCTGCCGGTGATTTTCGACAGCGGGATCGAAGGCGGGCTGGATGTGCTGCGCGCGCTGGCATTAGGCGCGGATTTCGTGATGCTGGGCCGCGCGTTCCATTACGGGCTGGCCGCGATGGGAGAGCCGGGGGCGGCGCATGTGCTGGATATCCTGCGGCAGGATATGATCAGCAATATGGGGCAATTGGGGGCGCGCAGCCTGAAGGATTTGCCAGGATGCCTGCGCGAAAACCGCTAATCTTTCTGGACCTTGGGAAATTTGCCGCATAGCGTTGCTGCAACTGCAAAAGGAACCATTATGACCGATTTCAAGAAGATTCTGATTGCCAACCGCGGCGAAATTGCCATCCGCATCATGCGTGCCGCCAATGAGATGGGCAAGAAAACCGTCGCCGTCTTTGCCGAAGAAGACAAGCTGGGCCTGCACCGTTTCAAAGCCGATGAAGCCTATCGCATCGGTGAAGGCATGGGGCCGGTTGCCGCCTATCTCTCGATTGATGAAATCATCCGCGTGGCCAAAATGTCCGGCGCGGATGCTATCCATCCGGGCTATGGCCTGCTCTCTGAAAACCCTGATTTCGTTGATGCCTGCACCTCGAACGGGATCACCTTTATCGGCCCCAAGGCTGAAACCATGCGGCAATTGGGCGATAAAGCCTCTGCCCGCCGCGTCGCGATGGAAGCGGGCGTGCCGGTCATCCCCGCGACCGAAGTGCTGGGCGATGACATGGACGCGATCCGCAAGGAGGCCGCCGAGGTTGGCTATCCGCTGATGTTGAAAGCCTCTTGGGGCGGTGGCGGGCGCGGCATGCGGCCGATCATGAACGAGAAAGAACTGGAAGAAAAAGTCCGCGAAGGCCGGCGTGAGGCCGAGGCAGCGTTCGGCAATGGCGAAGGTTATCTGGAAAAGATGATCATGCGCGCCCGCCATGTCGAGGTGCAGATCCTGGGCGACAGCCACGGCCAGATTTATCACCTGTGGGAACGCGATTGTTCGGTCCAGCGCCGCAATCAAAAGGTCGTGGAACGCGCCCCTGCCCCCTATCTGTCCGACACCCAGCGCGAACAGATCTGCAATCTGGGCAAGAAAATCTGCGCCCATGTGAATTACGAATGCGCGGGCACGGTCGAATTCCTGATGGATATGGATAATGGCGAATTCTACTTCATCGAGGTGAACCCCCGCGTACAGGTCGAACATACCGTGACCGAGGAAGTCACCGGCATCGACATCGTCCGTGCCCAGATCCTGATTGCCGAAGGCAAATCCATTGTGGAAGCAACGGGCTGCGCGTCGCAATATGATGTCAAACTCGACGGCCACGCCCTGCAATGCCGGGTGACAACCGAGGACCCGCAGAACAATTTCATCCCCGATTACGGGCGTATTCAGATGTATCGCTCGGCCACCGGGCCGGGGATTCGCCTTGACGGCGGCACAGCCTATTCCGGTGCCGTGATCACCCGCTATTACGACAGCCTGCTGACCAAAGTCACCGCCCGCGCGCCCACGCCGGAAATGGCGATTGCACGGATGGACCGCGCCTTGCGTGAATTCCGTATTCGCGGTGTGTCCACCAATATCGCCTTTGTCGAAAACCTGCTGAAACATCCGACATTCCTGAACAATGAATACCACACCAAATTCATTGATGAGACGCCGGAGCTGTTCACCTTCACCAAGCGCCGTGACCGGGCGACGAAAATCCTGACCTATATCGCGGATATCACCGTCAACGGGCATCCCGAAACCGCAGGCCGTGCGCGCCCTGCCGCCGAAATCCGCCTGCCGCGCCCGCCGGTGCGACCCACCAGCAACCTGACCCCCGGCACCCGCAATATCCTTGATGAACAAGGGCCTGCCGCCGTGGCGCAATGGATGCTAGACCAGCCACAGGTGCTGATCACCGACACGACGATGCGCGACGGGCACCAATCTTTGCTGGCAACAAGGATGCGGTCGATCGACATGATCAACGCCGCACCCGCCTATGCCGCCAAGATGCATGGCCTCTTCAGCGTCGAATGCTGGGGTGGCGCGACCTTCGACGTGGCTTACCGCTTCCTGCAGGAATGCCCTTGGCAACGCCTGCGCGATATCCGCGCGGTGATGCCCAATATCATGACGCAGATGCTGCTGCGCGCCTCAAACGGGGTCGGCTATACGAACTACCCCGACAACGTTGTGCAAAGCTTTGTCGCGCAGGCCGCCACATCGGGTGTCGATGTGTTCCGGGTGTTCGACAGCCTCAACTGGGTTGAAAACATGCGCATCGCGATGGATGCGGTGATTGACGCCAACAAGGTCTGCGAAGGCACGATCTGTTACACCGGCGATCTGCTGGACCCCGCGCGCAGCAAATATGACCTGAAGTATTACATTGGCATGGCCAAGGAATTGGAAGCCGCAGGTGCGCATGTGCTAGGGCTGAAGGATATGGCGGGTCTGTTGAAACCCGCCGCCGCGAGCGTGTTGATCAAGGCGCTGAAGGATGAAATCGGCCTGCCGATCCATTTCCACACGCATGACACGTCTGGTGCGGCAATTGCGACGGTGCTGGCCGCCTCTGCCGCTGGCGTGGATTGCGTCGATGCCGCGATGGACGCGCTGTCAGGCAATACATCACAGCCCACCTTGGGGTCCATTGTCGAGGCCTTGCGCGGCACCGACCGCGACACCGGCCTTGATATCGCGGCGATCCGCGAGATCAGCAATTACTGGGAACAGGTCCGCGCGCATTACACCGCGTTCGAATCCGGCCTGCAGGCACCCGCGTCAGAGGTGTATCTGCACGAAATGCCCGGCGGGCAATTCACCAACCTCAAGGCGCAGGCGCGATCCTTGGGGCTGGAAGAACGCTGGCACGAGGTCGCGCAGACCTATGCCGACGTGAACCAGATGTTCGGCGATATCGTCAAGGTGACGCCATCCTCAAAGGTGGTGGGTGATATGGCCCTGATGATGGTCAGTCAGGGGTTGAGCCGCCAGCAGGTCGAGGACCCCAAGGTCGATGTCTCCTTCCCCGACAGCGTGATCGACATGATGCGCGGCAATCTGGGGCAACCTCCGGGCGGCTGGCCTGCCGCCTTGCAGAAAAAGATCCTCAAGGGTGAGACGCCGCAAACAGACCGCCCCGGCAAATCCTTGCCCCCTGTCGATCTGGCGCAGACCAAGAAGGAATTGGAAGAGAAGTTCGAAGATGTCATCATCGATGATGAGGATCTGAACGGGTACCTCATGTATCCCAAGGTCTTTCTCGATTACACCGCGCGCCATGAAATCTATGGCCCGGTCCGCACCCTGCCCACGCGCACCTTCTTTTACGGCATGGAACCGGGCGAGGAAATCGCCGCCGAAATCGACCCCGGCAAGACACTGGAAATCCGCATGCAGGCCGTGGCCGACATGAACGATGATGGCGAGGTCAAAGTGTTCTTTGAACTCAACGGCCAGCCCCGCACGATCCGGGTGATGAACCGGCTGGCCTCCGCGGACAAGGTGCAGCGGCCCAAGGCGGAAAACGGCAATGCCAATCATATCGGCGCGCCGATGCCCGGCGTGGTGGCCAGTGTCGCGGCTGTCGCGGGCAAATCGGTGAAAGCCGGTGATCTGTTGCTGACGATCGAGGCGATGAAGATGGAAACCGGCATCCACGCCGAACGTGACGCGGTGGTCAAGACGGTCAATGTACAGCCCGGCAGCCAGATCGATGCCAAGGATCTGCTGATCGAGCTGGAATAAACACCGGGGCGCAAGGGGGATCACTGCCTTGCGCCCCGCCACCCCCGCTTCTTATTTCCCAAAATACTCCCGCCGGAGGCCCCCGCCGTCACACCGTAGGGCGGGGTTCACCCCGCCTGACCGCGGCCCGCCAATATGGCGGGGTGAACCCCGCCATACCATTCCCATGCAATTCACCGCCCACCAAGAAAAAATGCACCACTCGTTGATTTTGGCCTTGCGGATCACCCGGCTTATTTGTAATCCACGCCCTACCAACGGATGCGGGCGTAGCTCAGGGGTAGAGCATAACCTTGCCAAGGTTAGGGTCGAGAGTTCGAATCTCTTCGCCCGCTCCAATTGGTTCACTGGGTCAAACCCAGCTGCAAAGGCCGCCTGTCAGGGCGGCCTTTTGCATTCCTGCTCAGGCGCAGATACTGGCACGGTGGGGTGCCAGATTAGCAAGATCACCCCAGCCTGGCCGGGGCATGGCGGCAAGCCTGATCAGACCGGGCAAGGCAAAAGCCGACTCATCGGGTTCCGCATCAGATAGATCATCAAGCAGCGCACCAAGATCGGCCATATCATCACAGGTCGCTTCGGCAGCATCCGCCGCCTTGTTCTGCGCAACCCGCAACGCGGTTTCCTGAATATTGGCGGCAGCGGACAGGGCTACGCTGCCAAGTGTTCCGGCGCTCGCATCCGGGTCCAGCAGGGCGTGAAGGCTCGGGATCAGATCAGGAAGCTCACCCTTGGCCGCACCAAACTGATCCGCCAGCATGATCGTGCTGACATAGGGATTACGCCGTTCGGCTGACAGAGCAACCGCATGCGTCAACCGCCCCGCCACACGTTCATCCATGATGATCAGGTCAATCACCACCGCGCGGATCATCGCCTGCGCCAGATCGCGGCTGGTGACGCAATAGGTCTGGAACCCCCGTTCCGCCAGCGCATCGGCAGTTTCCGCCGCCGCCACGGCACAGTCGCGCAAAACCAGAGCTTTCATCGGATTCTCCTGAATGAGGCTGCAATAGGCAAAAACTGACAGAGAAACCTTAAAATATGCTGAAAAGCGCTGGCGCTTGACCGACAGGCTTGGCGGTGGCCCTCGTTGCGCCTATAGACATGGCCAACAGGCAAGGGACAGCACTATGCGGACAGCCACAATCACCCGCAAAACCGCGGAAACCGAGATTACGGTCACCATCAATCTGGATGGCACCGGGATCTATGACAATGACACAGGCATAGGCTTTTTCGACCATATGCTGGATCAATTGTCGCGCCACGCGCTGATCGACATGCATATCCGCGCGAAAGGCGATCTGCATATCGATGACCACCATACGGTCGAGGATGTGGGCATCGCCCTTGGTCAGGCGCTGACTCAGGCTTTGGGTGACAAACGCGGAATCAAGCGGTATGGGTCCTGTCATCTGGCGATGGATGATGCGCAGCTGCGCACCGCGCTCGATCTGTCGGGGCGGCCCTATTTGATCTGCAATCTGGACCTGCCCTTCGGCAAGATCGGCACATTCGACACTGAATTGGTGCACGAATTCTTTCAGGCCCTGTCGACCCATGGCGGCATCACGCTGCATATTGACAGGCTGCACGGCTTCAACGCGCATCACATCGCCGAGGCCGCGTTCAAATCGGTCGCCCGCGCCCTGCGCGAGGCGGTCGAGACTGATGCGCGCATGGCGGATGCAATCCCCTCGACCAAGGGCAGCCTATGACCACAGCTTTGGTCGATTACGACAGCGGCAATCTGCATTCGGCGCAAAAGGCGTTTGAACGCATGGCGTCAGAGGTCGGTGCAGGCCCGATCATCGTCACCTCTGACCCTGATGTCGTGGCCCGCGCCGACCGGATCGTGCTGCCGGGGGACGGTGCTTTCCCGCATTGCCAGGCCCAGCTTTACGCGCAAAGCGGTCTGGCCGAGGCGATCACCGAGGCGGTGACGAGGCGCGCCGTGCCATTTTTCGGCATCTGTGTCGGCATGCAGATGCTGGCCAGCACCGGCCATGAATATGAAGAAACCACAGGCTTTGGCTGGATCGCAGGCGATATCCGCCGGATCGCACCCCATGATCCGGCGCTGAAGATCCCGCATATGGGTTGGAACGATCTGGTGATCGACCATCCGCATCCGGTGCTGGACGGGATCACCACCGGCGAACACGCTTATTTCGTCCATTCCTATGCGATGCAGGTCGCCGATCCTGCACAAAGACTGGCCCATGTGGATTATGGCGGTGATGTCACCGCGATCATCGGGCGTGACAATATCATCGGCACCCAGTTCCACCCCGAAAAAAGCCAGGCCGCAGGTTTGCGGATCATCGGCAATTTCCTGACATGGAGACCTTAGTGATGACTTCCTCACGCCTGACCCGCCGCCTGATCCTGCTGGGCGGTCTTGCCGCCACCGCCGCCTGCGCCAGCCCTGATGTGCAGCGGCGCGACAACGACATGGGGTCGCGCGCGGCCTTTGCGTCGCGCGATCTGCCGCTTTATCCTAATGAAACACCGCAGCTACGCGCTCTGATCAACCGTTATGCCGATGAATACGACATGCCCGTGACCTTGCTGCACCGGGTCATCATCCGCGAAAGCACGCATAATCCCGCCGCGCGCAACGGGCCCTATTACGGGCTGATGCAGATCCTTCCGCAGACCGCCCGCACGATGGGTTTCCGGGGCGAACCACGCGACCTGCTGGATGCGGAAACGAACCTGAAATATGCGGGCAAATATCTGCGCGGCGCATGGCTGGTATCTGACGGCAGCGAGGCGACTGCCGTCGGCTGGTATGCGCGCGGCTATTATTACGAGGCGCGCCGCCGGGGTCTGCTGGTCGAAACCGGGCTGAGGTCAGCTTAAGGAAAGAATGGCCCCGACAGGTGGGGCCATCTTGGTTACTGCACGCGCACCCAGTTCTGGCTGGCACAGATCAAGCCGCCAGCCACGCAGCCACGCAACCGCAGCGCGTCACCTTCCACATCCATTTTGCCGGTATAGATCCGGTCATTGGATGGCCGCCAGACCTGCCCGTCATAGGTTCCGTCACCGTTGGGTGCCATGTTGACGACAATCTGCCGCCCAAGATTGGGCGATTGATATTCGCCATCAGCATTGAAAGTCCGCGCGATATTGCCGCAGACAGCCGCACCGCAGGGTTCGATCACGACATAGGCGAATGATCCTTCATCCACCTCGGTCTGCCAGGTGCCGATGGCCGCATCCTGCGCCGCCGCCGCACCGGCCATTGCGAAGGCCGCTGCTGCGGCCAAGATAAGATGTCTCATGTGGGTCTCCTCCCCCTTGAATACTCGGCCCAGATTGCGCGCGAGTGATTTGCGCAATCAAGTCTGACGCTGCGTTGCATTCCCGCGCGCACCATGCATAACGGGCGCGAACCACCAGAAAGGCCCGGCCCATGATCCTTTACCCCGCCATCGACCTCAAAGACGGGCAAGCCGTGCGGCTGGTGCATGGCGATATGGATCAGACCACAGTCTTCAACGACGACCCCGCCGCGCAAGCGCGTGCTTTCGTGGATGCTGGCTGTGAATGGCTGCATCTTGTGGACCTGAACGGCGCTTTCGCTGGCACGCCGGTCAATGCCGCCCCGGTTGAGGCGATCCTGAAGGCCTGCAAAGTCCCCGCGCAATTGGGCGGTGGCATCCGCGACATGGCGACGATTGAGGCTTGGCTGGACAAGGGCCTCGCGCGGGTGATTCTGGGCACCGTTGCGGTGGAAAACCCTGATCTGGTGCGCAAAGCCGCGCGCGCCTTCCCCGGCCAGGTCGCCGTCGGCCTTGATGCGCGTAACGGGCGGGTTGCGACCCGTGGCTGGGCCGAGGAAACCGATGTGATGGTCACCGATCTGGCGCGGTCCTTTGAGGATGCCGGGATCGCCGCGATCATCTATACCGACATCATGCGCGATGGCGCGATGAAAGGCCCGAATATCGACGCCACCGCCGATCTGGCCCGCGCGGTCAGCATCCCCGTCATCGCCTCTGGCGGCGTCTCATCGCTGGCCGATCTGACCGCGCTGCGCGACACCGGCGTCATCGCTGGCGCAATCTCGGGCCGCGCGCTCTATGACGGCGCGCTGGATCTGGCAGAGGCTTTGCGCGTCCTTGCCGAACCCGCGCGACGAGCCTAAACAAAGCCATGCTGAAAACCCGCATCATCCCCTGCCTTGACGTCGCCGAAGGGCGCACCGTGAAAGGCGTGAATTTCGTCGATCTGATCGATGCAGGCGATCCTGTGGAACAGGCGATGGCCTATAATGCGGCGGGCGCGGATGAACTGGTCTTTCTCGACATCAAAGCCACCCATGAAAACCGCGGCACGATGTTCGACCTCGCCACCCGCACGGCAGAGCAATGTTTCATGCCGCTGACCATCGGCGGTGGTGTGCGCACGCATCACGATGTGCGCGACCTGCTGCTGGCGGGGGCGGATAAGGTCAGCTTCAACTCCGCCGCTGTCGCCAACCCCGATGTCGTGGCCGAGGCCGCGATGCGCTTTGGCTCGCAATGTATCGTCGTGGCGATTGATGCGAAAACCGTGGCCCCCGGCAGATGGGAAATCTTCACCCATGGCGGCAGACGCGCCACCGGGATCGACGCGGTGGAATTTGCCCGCACGGTCGTGGAAAAAGGTGCCGGTGAAATCCTGCTGACCTCGATGGATCGCGACGGCACGAAATCGGGGTTCAACCTGCCCCTGACCCGCGCGATATCGGATGCGGTCGATGTGCCGGTCATCGCCTCGGGCGGTGTTGGCACACTCGACCATCTGGTCGAAGGGGTTCTTGAAGGCGGCGCCTCTGCCGTGCTCGCCGCCTCCATCTTCCATTTCGGGACGTTTACGATTGCTGAGGCCAAGGCGCATATGGCCGCCGCAGGCATTGCGGTGCGGCCATGACCCTCGACGATCTCGCCACACTGATTGCGTCACGTAAAGACGCGGACCCGGCAAGCAGCTGGACAGCACAACTGCTGGCCAAAGGCCCGGAAAAATGCGCCGAGAAATTCGGCGAAGAAGCGATTGAGGCAATCATCGAAGCCGTCAAAGGCGACCGTGAAAAGCTGACGTCAGAGGCGGCAGACGTCCTCTACCACCTGCTGGTGATGCTGACCGCGCGCGACGTGCCATTGTCGGACGTCATCGCCGAATTGGCCCGCCGCCAAGGCACATCCGGCATCGCTGAAAAAGCCAAAAGGTAACTTCTTATTTCTGCAAATACTCCGGGGTAAGGGGCGGAGCCCCTGAAACCTACCGCCCGAATAACCGCGCAAGTTCAATCTTGGGACAGCGATCCTGCACCACATCGACACCACGTGCGCGGGCCACTTGCGCCGCCGCTTCATGCGTCACGCCAATCTGCATCCAGATCGTCTGCAGGTCAGGCCAGCGCGCCAAGGCTTCATCCACCAGCGCAGGCACAGCATCCGGCTGGCGGAAGATATCAACCATATCGACATCATCCGGGATATCGGCAAGCGTGGCATAAACCACCTCGCCCAGCAGTTCCTGCCCGGCCAGCCCCGGATTGACCGGGATCACACGATACCCTTGCTGGCCCAGATAGCGCGCCACCTGATGGCTCGGGCGCGCAGGATTGGCCGAGGCACCGACCAAAGCAATCACCTTGGTCCGGGTCAGGATATCGCGCAAAAGATCATCGCTCATGACTGCATCCAATCGTGGTTTGGTAAAAAAAAGCGCCCGAGGCTAAGCCCGGGCGCAAGGTATGGAACGAGGGACAGTGATTTTGAAACAGCCGGTTCCAAGAGCTGCCTCATGGGAGGTATATGGTAAGCGCATGAGGCAACAAAAAGTTCCCTCATCACATCGTGATAGTATCGTGATGCGCGCGATCACCGCAGCCCCGCTCAACCCCGCGCTGCATAAAGCGCCACAGCCGCTGCATTTGACACATTCAGCGATCCGAAAGCAGCCGCCGCATCGATCCGCACCAAAGCATCGCAGGTTTCTTGCGTTTTGTCGCGCAGGCCCGGCCCTTCGGCCCCCATGACGATCGCGATGGCGCGGTCACGCTTGCCCTCGACCGCGGCTTCAATTGTCAGATCCGCCTCACCATCCAAGCCAAGCACCAGATAGCCCATCTGCTGCAATTCTGTGATCGCATCGGCCAGATTGCGCACTCGCAGATAGGGCTGGCGCTCCAGCGCGCCGCTCGCAGTCTTGGCCAGGGCCCCGGTTTCAGGCGCGGCATGGCGCTGCATCGCCACAACTGCGCGCGCGCCAAACACCTCGGCCGACCGCAGGATCGCGCCAACATTATGCGGATCGGTCACCCGGTCCAGCAGCACGATACGCGGCGGCATCGGGCCTTCACGCAGGGCGACATCCTGTAAACTGCCCCAATCAAGCGGTTTGACCTCCAACGCCGCGCCCTGATGCACCGATTGCGGATCAAGCGGCGCGGCGAATTTGCGCGGATCGCTGATTTCGGGCTCCATCCCGCTGGCCGGCACGGCATCGCCCAGACGTTCGAGCGCGTTGCGGGTCACGACAAGGCGCAGCTTTTCACGCTTGGGGTTTTCCAGCGCATCGCGCACCGCATGCAGACCGAACAGCCAGATGGTTTCATTGGCAGCCACACGCTTGGCTTGTTCCTTGGCAATCACCCAATCCGGCTTTTTCATATCGCGACCTGTCCTGACATTTGCCCCGTCGATACGCGACATTGGCGCCGCTGTGAAGGGGCGCACAAAATCGGCGTTTTTGCTGTTGACGGCATAGGGGGCCACAGGTAATCACCGCGCCAGTGGGCGACAGGCCGCAAGGTGTGGCAGGGGACTGTAACTCCCTCGCGGAGACGCACGCCAGGTTCGATTCCTGGGTCGCCCACCATTTTCTCATTTTGCTATGCGGCTCGCCAGACACGGCGCTATTGGGCCTGTGGGAATGTCCCACCCTCAACCTGCAAACCCCACAGCCGCGCTGTCACTACCAGCGACGCGTAAAGTGCCGCATAGGCCGGGTGCCCCTCTCCCAGATCATGCAATTGCCAGTAATCCTCGCGCAGATTGTATAATTGCGTGGTCGCGTCATCATAGCGGATGATCCGATAGTCGCCCTGTCTGATCGCGGCGTTGTTGTAAAAGAATGTCGGAATCGCGCGGGGCGTAACGCCGCGGCGTTCCAGATAGGGGCGCAGGCTCTGACCGACAGTTCCTGCAATCTCGCCCAGGCCCAGATAATCCAGCACAGTCGGGCCGATGTCGATCATGCTGACCGGGTCGGTGATCACCTGTGCCTCTGTCTGGCCCGGCAGATGGATGATCAACGGCACATTGGCGACCTGTTCCCACAGGGTGCTTTTCTGCAACCGGTCTTTATTGCCAAGGTGAAACCCATGGTCGGCAAGGACAATCACAATCGTATTCTGCGCATGCCGCGACGCTTTCAACGCGTCCCAGACCCGGCCCAGTTGATCATCCACCAGCGAATAGGCGGAAAAGTAATTGCGCAGGCTTTGTTTCCACCAGCGGCTGCGGCCATTCACCAGTTCCTTGCGAGGGGGAAAGGCCCGGTCGGCATAGGCGTTGCTGTCATATCCCCCGGCCCAGTCTGCGGGTTCCCGGAACCGCGACAGCCGATACATTTCCTTGAACCGTGCCGGTGTCGTAAAGGGGCTATGCGGACTGTGAAAGCCCACCTCACGGTAAAACGGCGCGTCGCCGTCATAGCCGGTCAGAAAGGTGATCGCCGATTCCGCTGATCGCATGTCATAGAATACATCGTCATCAGCGGGATCAAGCGTCGCGGCGCCGTTCTTGTAGCCACCGAAATGGGTCGTTCTGACAGGTTTGGAGATCGCATAGGTAAAATCCTTCTGCGCATCCGAATACAGGATATCATGGACCGGCTGGGGCAGCGGCGCATGTCCGTGATGCACCTTGCCGCCGGAGGAACAGAAATAGCCGTCCTGCTTGAGCCGGTAAGGCCACATGATCCGCGGATCGTGTTTGTCAAAGACATTGTCCTGATTGGAAAAAACACCCAGTTGATGGGTCGATCGGCCCGACATGAAGCTGGCCCGCGCCGGGTTGCAGACCGTCGCGGGGCTATAGGCGGCGTGAAACGCGGTGGAAACCGCGCAGATCCGGTCCAGATGGGGCGTCAGAAGCGGTTCATTGAACGCTGTCTTATAAGGCCAATAGGCGACCGCATCATCAAAGCTGACCAACAACACATTCGGCTTTGTCACAACATATACCCGTCAACGCATACAGCAGATGGAACCAGACCCACGCCGATTATGGCGCAAATGCCCAAACCAAGAAAGAGGCAGCTGCGGCATTCATCATCGCCTTTGTTGCACCACAGGCCTGCTTTGCGCTACAGCGGTCACGATACCATGGAACATGGAAAAGCACCCAATGCCCGTGCCTTACAACATCATGATTGTCGGCCAGAACGGCAGGTTGCAGTTCGAGGCTTTGCTGTTTGTCGCGAGCCTGCGCGCCAAGGCACCGGGCTTTGCCGGCCGCGTGATCGTGGCCGAACCGCAGCCGGGGCCGCTGTGGCATGACGATCCGCGGATGTCGCCCGATATCAAGGCAGCACTGGCTGCGCTGGACGCCGAGGTGCGGCCTTTCACCAATGATCATTTCGGCCAAAGCTACCCGCAAGGCAACAAGATCGAAGGGTTGAAAACGCTGCCCGCAGGCGAGCCTTTTGTATTTTTTGACAGTGACACGCTGATGACCGGCGATGTCAGCGCGGTCAGTTTCGATTTCACCCGTCCAGCCGCATCCATGAACCGGACGGGCACATGGCCGGTCGAAGATCTGTACTGGCCCGGCTATACCGCGATCTGGAAATCGCTTTACGATAAATTCGGTCTGGATTTCGAGACGTCGCTCGATCTTTCGCAGCCCGATGAATTCTGGCAGCGCTATCTTTATTTCAACGCAGGATGGTTCTTTGGGGCTGATCCTGCGGCCTTCGGGCAAAAGTTCACCGAATATGCGGTGGCTATCCGCGATGATGCACCGCCCGAACTGGTGATCCAGCCGCTGGACCCATGGCTTGATCAGGTGGCTTTGCCGCTGGTGATCCATCGTTTCGGTGGCGGCAGGCCGGGGCCGGAACTGGCGGGGCTTGACGGTGATCTGACCTGCCATTACCGGCTTCTGCCGCTGCTTTACGCACGCGGCACCGATGACCAGATTGCGACGCTGGAAGACATCTGCGCGCCCAACAAGATCAAGAAAATTCTCAAAAACCACACGCCGTTCAAGCGGATGGTGTATCAGGGCCAAGGCCATAAAGTGCGCGCCTTGTTCGACCGCAATGCCCTGCCCCGGCGCGAACAGGCGATCCGCAACCGGATCAAGGCCGCAGGTTTCTGGGTGCGATGAACCCTCAATCTGGGTATCAGGCGCAAATCCTGGCTATGATCGCCTGCGCGTCTCATCCTCGGTCTGACGCGGCAGCGCCGCTTGCGGCACAACAATCGGCACCACGGCCAGAATGATCAGCACAATCACGGTCGACAGGATCGCTGTCGCCTCCAGCCCCAGACCGACGATCACGCCGATCCCGGCCGTGGCCCAGATACTGGCGGCTGTGGTCAGCCCCTCGACCTGATGCCGCGACTGACGGATGATGATCGCCCCCGCGCCCAGAAAGCCGATCCCCTGCACCACGCCTTGAATGACACGCGACATATCGGCGATCTCCATCCCCGCCTGCACCGGCCCGAGCACGAACAGCGCCGCGCCTACGGCGACCAGCATATGGGTGCGCACACCGGCACTGCGCGCCTTGCGTTCGCGTTCATACCCCAGAACGCCCCCCAGAAGTGCGGCAATCACCAGCCGGACCGTGATGACGGTGATCGTCGCCACATCCGGCAGGTCCGAAAATTCAGCGGCGATTGTTGTGCCGATTTCTTGAAACATGGCGAGGTCCTACAATGATGCCCAGACGGGCGATTGGTCAGCAGGACCCGCACCAAAGGCAGAGATGTTGCATGGCTGGCGCAGCGCAGGCGTCAGCCTTTTGCAAACACGCCACTGTCTGATGCAAACCCTTTCACCTCGATCGGGTTCCCTGACGGGTCGCGAAAGAACATCGTCCATTGTTCGCCCGGTTCGCCCTTGAACCGCACCGAAGGGGCAAGGATGAAATCTGTCTGCCGCTCTTCCAGCCGTCCGGCCAGCTGAGTCCAGTCGTCCAATGGCAGCACCACGCCGAAATGCGGCATCGGCACCATGTGGTCGCCGACCTTGCCTGTCGGGGCATTGGCGAAAGGTTCGCCCAGATGCAGGCTCAATTGATGGCCGAAAAAGTCGAAATCGACCCAGGTGTCTGTGGAGCGCCCTTCGACAGCCCCCAAAGCGCCACCATAAAAGGCACGGGCTTCATCCAGATCGGTCACGTGAAAGGCAAAGTGAAATGGCACAGGCATCAGGTTTTCCTTTGGTCGTCAGGGGTTGCTTGCAGTCGTTTACACCGTCCCCGGCAGGATTACAAAACCACATCCGGCGAAACCAGCCCCAGATCATGATGTCAGACCGTGCGCGGGATCATGCTATTGTGTCCAGCCAAGCAATAAATCGGTTTTGCCCCCGCGCCGAAGCCTGCTAAACGCTATATATGACAATCAATTTTGCGCTTTCGCTGACTTATGCAGGCATTGACCTGTTGCAACGTAGTCCTGACGGCTGGCGCCGCGTGGGCACGGCCTCGCTGTTATCGGCCGATTTGGCAGCCGATTTGGCCCGTCTGCGCGCGAAAGGCGAGGCTTTGGCCCCCGAAGGCTTGAAAACCAAGATTGTCATTCCGTCCGAGCAGATCAAATATCTGGCGATTGACTCCACCCAGACCACGCTTGCCGATGTTCAGGCCGTGCTTGACGGTGCCACACCTTACCAGCCAGAAGAATTGGCCATTGACTTTGAACGCTTTGGCGGGCGCACACATATCGCGGCTGTCGCGCGCGAAACGCTGAAAGAGGCCGAAGATTTCGCGCAGACGCATGGGTTTAATCCCGTGTGCTTTGTTGCTGTGCCGGAACCTTTCACCTTCCGGCAGGAAATCTTTTTCGGGCCAACATCTGTCGCGCCGCGTATCCTTGGCCCGCATAGCGCGATTGACCGTGATACACTGCCGGTGCTGCTGGTCGGCACGCGGATCAAGTCACATCTGCTGGTCGTGGATCAGGGCGCGGATGCGGCACCGGCCCAGCCGCAACAGGCCCCTGCCACCCACAACGAAGTCGCACCAATTGCCCCGGTTTATCTGGACCGGGTCATCAGCGAATATCACGCGCGCCCGCTCCAGACTGAGGTGCCGCTGATCGCCGTGCCGATGGCCGGATCACCGCGCCCGGTGATTTTGGGCGGCGTCGTTGATGTGCCTGCGCCTGCAAGACAGCGCCGGTCTTTCGCCATACCGGGCACCATTGCGGCAAGTGTCGCCGCGCTGAGTCTGGCTCTTTGGGCTCTGTATGACCCCACCACTCCAATCGACACGCCGGTTGAAACCGCCGCGATCAGCAGCGCGGAAAACCCCGAACCGGGGGTTGTCGATCTGGCCCTGACCGCACCGGATCAAAGCTTGCCCCCGGCGACCTTGCCTGACGATGATGCGCGTCTGGCGCTGGACACGGCCCCTGCCCCGCTGGTCAGCGACACCGCCGATGCAGAGCTTGCCATCCAACCGGAGACACCGGCGGAACCGCGCGCAATTGGCCGTGTCCTGACCCCGGATGAAGCGGCAGCAGTCTATGCAGCGACCGGCGTGTGGCAACGCGCCCCACGCTTTGTCGATCTGCCTGAGGCCACGGTCAATGACAGCGTCATTTGGCCTGTCAGTGTCGAAGCCCCGGACCAGATCGCGCTGCCTGCCCTGCCGTCGATCGGGGCTTTGTCCACGGATCTGAGCTTTGTACCGCTGGTCAATCCGCCTGCCGCCGATGTCGTGTTTGACCTTGATGACGAAGGCTTTGTGCGCGCCACGGAAGAAGGTGCCGTCACGCCCGACGGCGCGGTGGTCTATGCCGGATTGCCTGATCTGCCGTTCCGGGAACGTCCTGGGTCAGTCGAAGCTGTCGCCGCTGATGAGATCGCAACCGCAGCAGAGGTGCCAGAAGAGGATGCCACCACCGATCTGGCGCAAAGTTCTGATGACACCATCACCGTCATCGAAGGGCGACCGCCCGTTGTGCCGCCCGTGCGCCCTGAAACGGCCAGCCCCGCAGACGTGGCCGAGGCAGATGCGGACGCCCCCACCCCCGGCGGTGTCGCCTTAAATGGCCTGCTGCCCGACGCCGAGAGCACCCAGAGCGCGACAGCCAGCCTTGCGCCGCCGCCCGGGGCGATCCGGCCAAGGCTCCGGCCTGATCTGCCGCAGGTGGCAACCAATCCGGACGAAGTGAACGCTCTGCTGGGGGGCATCGCATTTGCAGAGCCTGACCCGCTGGAAGGGGCCTCTGCCCTTGCGGTTGCCGCCTCGCTGCGTCCGACATTGCGGCCAACCAATTTTGATCAGGTTGTCGCTGCCGCCCGCAGCCGCCAGCAACCAGCCGCCGCGCCAGAGCCGGAACCAGAACCAGAACCGCAAGTGGCCGCAGCACCTGCTGCCACACCGCAACCCGCGGCGCCCGCACCAGCGCCACCGCCAGCACAGGTCGCAGCACCCGTCGCGCCGCAAAACTACGCCCCCGTTCCCGGCGGCGTTGCGCGCGCGGCGACACAGGAAAATGCAATCCGGATGCGCGATGTCAATCTGATCGGCGTTTACGGTCAGGCCAATGCCCGCCGCGCGCTGGTCCGGCTGGGCAATGGGCAATATATCCGGGTTCAGGTTGGCAGCGAACTTGACGGTGGTCAGGTCACTGCCATCGGAGAAAACGCGTTGAATTACGTCAAACGCGGCACGACCTATGCCTTGCAGATCCCGTCCGGCTGATCAAATCAGGCGTCACTGACACCTGATTCTGCAAAGGTCGCCATGCCCGAATGACACGCGACGGCGGCCTGCAAAATGCTGATGGCGACGGCAGCGCCTGATCCCTCGCCCAGCCGCAGACCAAGCGACAGCAATGGTGTTTTGCCCAAAGCGTCCAGCAGCCGCTCATGCGCGCCTTCCACGCTCAGATGGCCCGCAACCGCGTGATCCAGCGCATCTTGTGTCAGTTTTGCCAGCACGGCCGCTGCGGCTGAACAGATAAACCCGTCAAGGATCACCGGAATGCGATAGTGCCGCGCCGCAGCCATCGCCCCGGCCATCGCCGCCAATTCGCGCCCGCCAAGGCAGCGCAGGGCCTCCAGCGGATCTGTCGGCGCATGCAGCGCCAGCCCGGCATCGACCGCCGCGATCTTGCGCGCGAGGCCCGCGTCATCCACGCCCGTGCCGCGCCCGGCCCAGTCGGCCCCGCTGCCACCGAACAAAGCCGCCGCCAGCGCCGCCGCCGATGTGGTGTTGCCGATACCCATTTCGCCGGTGACCAGCAGATCAGCCTGCGGATCAACCGCATCCCAGCCTTTCTGCAAGGCGTCCAGCAATTCAGCTTCGGTCATCGCGGGCGCTTGGGTGAAATCCGCTGTCGGCTGATCCAGCGACAAGGCATGCACATCCATCCTTGCCCCCGCCGCCTTGGCAAGTTGATTGATCGCCGCCCCGCCATGTTCGAAATTCGTGACCATCTGCGCCGTCACCTCTGCCGGAAAGGCCGAGACGCCCTGCGCACAAACACCGTGGTTGCCCGCAAAAATGATCACCTGCGGCGCTGCGATCACTGGGCGCGGATTGCCGCGCCAGCCGGCATACCAGATCGCCAGATCCTCCAGGCGGCCCAAGGCGCCGGGCGGTTTGGTCAATTGCCGGTTGCGGTCAGCCGCCTTGGCGGCCGCAGCGGCATCCGCGACGGGCATCTGTGACAGCAGATTGCGGAATTCAGACAGGGTGGTGAAAGCTGCGCGCATCAGGTCCTCGTTGCGAAAGTTGCCTCTACTGTCTAACGATCAGCGCAGAGATGGAAAGAGCCGCAAAGGGCATCACCTTGACCAATCCCGACACCAAACTGATCGCCGCAATCGACCTGCCCGCCGCCCTTGGCTTGCTGACACGGTTGCCGGTGCGGGTGGATAGCGACAAGGCCGCAGCGCGCGGCGCGGCGGCGGCCTGGGCCTATCCGCTGGCGGGCATGGTGATCGGGCTGAAACAGGCGGTCACGCTGGCCCTGCTTTTGTGGCTCGGTGTGCCAGCAGCGATCAGCGCCGCCTTGGCGCTGGCGCTGGCGGTGGTGCTGACCGGGGCGATGCACGAAGACGGGCTGGCCGATAGCGCGGACGGGCTGTGGGGCGGCTGGGACAAGGCGCGCCGACTGGCCATCATGAAAGACAGCCATATCGGCAGCTATGGTGTGATCGCGCTGGCGTTGACGCTGTTATTGCGCTGGCTCGGGCTGGTCGCGATTGCCGGGGCTGATGGCTTTGCGCTGGTGCTGATCGTCATCGCAGGGCTTAGCAGGGCAGGCATGGTGGGCGTCATGGCTGCCCTGCCCCATGCGCGTGGTGACGGGCTGTCACGCGCTGTCGGGCGACCTGCGGCGCGCACGGTCTGGCTCGCCATCGGGTTGGGGGCCGGGTTGGCAGTGGTCACCGGCTATCTGCCGCTAGTGATCCTCGCCGCCATCGTGGCAACGCTCTGCGCCCTGATTGCAAAGGCCAAGATCGGCGGACAGACCGGCGATATCCTTGGCGCGATCCAGCAACTGACCGAAGTCGCGTTGCTGGTCGCCGTGGCATCCATGCTGGCATAGAGCGTCGCGCAATCCGCTGTGCAACTGCCGTGGCGAAAAAGTTGCCAATTGGCAATTCTGCGATATGTGCTATGTTATCAAAGCCTTACTTGAAATAGGCGACAGCCGGAAAATCCCCGGATTGCCCAAGTTCAGTCAGACGCGATCGACCCTAAATCTGCTTTTCCGGCATCTGCACCCGCAGACCGTCCAGCGCATCGCTGACCTTCAACTGGCAGGTCAGGCGCGATTTGACGGGATCGGGCTTGAAGGCGAAATCGAGCATGTCATCCTCCATCGCGTCCTTGGCGGGCAGTTTGTCGACCCATGCATCATCAACATAGACATGGCAGGTCGAACAGGCGCAGGCACCGCCGCAATCCGCTTCAATCCCCGGAATGCCATTGTCGCGCGCACCTTCCATGACAGTCAGGCCATTGGGCACATCCACGATATGTTCCTTGCCGCCATGTTCGACATAAGTGATTTTCGCCATTTTCCGGTCCCTTGCAGTAAGAATGATGTTCCCTGCGTTCCTAAATGACGCGACCCTGCGGGGCCAGCGTAAATCTTGCCGCAGGGCGCGCGTCATGGCGCGCTATATTGATCGAGCTTATAGGTCAGCGCGCGGCGGATCATCGGCCATTCGGAGGCGATGATGCTATAGACGCAAGTGTCGCGCAGGCTGCCATCCGGCATCCGCATATGCTGGCGCAGGATACCGTCAAGCTTGGCCCCGAGCCGTTCAATCGCGCGGCGGCTTTGCTGGTTCATGACATGCGTGCGGAATTCAACGGCGAGACACCCCAGGTCTTCGAACGCATGGGACAACAGCAGCAATTTCGCTTCGGTGTTCAGCGACGTGCGCTGCACGCTGCTGGCATAGAATGTGGACCCGATTTCCACCCGCGGGCTGTCAGCGTCGATGTTCATATAGGTGGTCATGCCAACCACCTTGCCGGTGGCCGCCTCCAGCACGGTAAAGGGCAGCATCGTCCCGGCCGCCTGCAGGGTTAGCCGCCGATCAATCTCTGCTTCCATCGCATCGGGTGTGGGGATGGTCGTGTACCACAATTGCCAAAGCGCACCATCCTGCACTGCGGCGACAAGCCCGTCGTGATGATCGCGCATCAGGGGCGCCAGTGTGACATATCTGCCCGACAAATGGATCGGTTCAATGGCCATGGTGGTGGTCTTTCATTACATCATTGCCACGTTTGTACTTGGCGGCCCGGCGTTTGGATAGCGCAGACACCAAACACAAAGGGCGGTCCACCGGACCGCCCTTTGTCGAATGATGAGCAGCAAAGCCTACTCTTCCAGCACCAGCGCCACAAACCGTGGATCGCCGCCACGACGGACCAGCATCAGGATGGATGTCCGTCCGGCATCGACCGCAACGTCGATCTGCTCCTGCAACTCTGCCACAGAACTGACCGGCTGACGCGAGGCTTCGGTGATCACATCGCCTTCGATCAGGCCTTTGGATGCGGCGTCCGAATCAGGGGAGATACCGGTGATAACCAGCCCCTCCTCGACACTCAGCGAGAATTGCTCGCTCAGCTCCGGTGTGATCGGGGACAGCGACAGGCCCAGCACTTCGGATGGCTCGGCGGGTGCTTCTTCCGGGGCGGCAGCAGGGAAAGCTGTCGCTTCTGACGTTTCACGGCGGCCCAACACCACGGTCAGCTCTTCCATTTCGCCGTCGCGCAGGACAGTCACCGGGACTTCCTTGCCAACGGGCGAATTGCCGACGATACGGACCAGTTCGCGGGTATCTTCGATCTCGACCCCTTCAAAGATCAGGATGACATCGCCGGACAGCATCCCCGAATCCTCTGCCGGGCCGGCGGGCACATCAGTGACCAGCGCGCCACGTGCTGTGTCCAAACCGTCGATTGCCGCAACCATATCCGGTGTCACATCCTGAATGCGGACACCCAGCCACCCACGGCGGGTTTCACCGAATTCGATCAGCTGATCGACAACATTGGTCACAACCTCAGACGACATCGCAAAGCCGATCCCGATCGATCCGCCGGTGGGCGACAGGATCGCGGTATTCACGCCAATCACCTCACCATCCATGTTGAACAGCGGCCCGCCGGAATTGCCCCGGTTGATGGCGGCATCGGTCTGGATGTAATCATCATAGGTGCCAGAAAGCGCCCGGTTGCGTGCGGACACGATCCCGGCAGAGACCGAAAACCCTTGGCCCAGCGGGTTGCCCATTGCGACGACCCAATCGCCGACGCGCGCGCCTTCGCCATTGCTGTCGCCAAATGTGACGAATGGCAAATCGGTGGCATCAACTTTCAGCACGGCAAGATCGGTGTTGGGGTCGGTGCCGATCAATTCTGCGGGCAGTTCTTCGCCGGAGTAGAATTCGATCAGGATTTCATCGGCGCCCTCGATGACGTGGTTATTGGTGACGATGAACCCGTCATCAGAGATCACGAAACCAGACCCCAGCGCGGATGACCGTTGCGGACCACCCCGTGGACCTTGGTTAAAAAACTCTTCAAACGGCGAGCCTTCGGGCACGATGCCCGGCGGGACGACACGTTCTGCCACCGTTGTGCTGGTGGTGATATTGACGACCGATGGGCTGACCTGTTCGGCCAGATCGGCAAAAGTCGCGGGACGTTCCTGCGACAGCACGGCATTGGCCTGCATCACCACGAACGCCAGCGCCAATGCCAGCGTCGTGAAAAATGCGGTCACCAGAATGCGCAGGCGACCCGTGTCTTGTTGGATAGCGACAGCCTTGGATTTCACGAAAAATCTCCCTCAGGTTGGGCGGGATGATCAGAACATCTCACCGAAAACATAATATGAAGTTAAAGCCGGAATAAAACTCTGCAATCCCCCTCACTGCCAAGTGATCATTGGGCCTTTTCAAATGCAAAAGGCCAGCACAACGGCTGGCCCTTTGTTTCAGTTTGCGCAGAAATCACTGCAACGCTGCTTCTTCTTCCGGCTGCGGCAGGGAAGGCACAGCCGTCCCGGTGCCGGTATCGGCGCCCGCGCTGAGCGAGGATGCGCCTTCGGCAGACCGCAGGTAGTTGAAGAATTCGCTTTCCGGCGACATCACCATCATCGTATTCCCACCCTGCAAAGCCCGCTGATAGGCGGTCATGGACCGATAGAATTCAAAGAATTCCGGGTCTTCGCCAAAGGCCGTTGCATAGATTTCGTTTCGCGCGGCATCAGCCTCACCCTGAATGATCTGGCTTTCACGTTCAGCCTCGGACACCAGTTCGACCACGGTGCGGTCGGCCTGCGCCTGAATCCGCTGGGCCGCTTCGCGACCACGGGCGATTTCATCGGCCGCTTCGCGTTCACGTTCGGCCTTCATCCGCTCGTAAGTAGCGTTGAGGTTGGCCTCTGGCAGATCAGTCCGTTTCAGCCGCACGTCCAGAACCTGCAGACCCAGCGCCTCGGCCTCTGTGATGGCCGCGTTGCGAATGCGCAGCATCAAAGCGGCACGATCAGTGGACAGGATGTCGTTTGACGATACCGAACCCAACACTTCGCGGGTGTTGGCGCGCAGGATGCTGTCCAGCCGCTGCGACGCGGCTGCAAGCCCACCGGCACCGACAGCACGGCGGAACTGCTCAACATCAGAGATCCGGAACCGGGCGAAAGCATCGACCACCAGACGGCGATCATCGGCGGGCGTCACCTCGATCGGGTCCAGATCACGGCTGAGGATACGGTCGTCGTATTTCACGACTTCCTGAATCAGCGGAAGTTTGAACCCAAGACCGGGTTCTTCCTTCACATTCACGATCTGACCGAATTGCAGCACCAGCGCCTTTTCGCGTTCATCGACGATAAAGACCGACGAAAACGCGACGACGATGATCACGACCAACGCGGGGATAAGTAGAGCTGTTTTCCGCATTAGTTGCTTCCTTCTGCTGCGGCGGGTGTGCGCCGCATTTCATTGAGCGGCAGATAAGGCACGACGCCCTGGCTGCCTGCTGCGCTTTCATCCATCATGATGATGTCGACATCACCCAAAACACCTTCCAGCGTTTCCAGATAGATCCGCTTGCGCGTCACATCCGGGGCCTGCACATATTCTGCAAGCACCGAGGTAAAGCGGCTGGCTTCACCGACCGCTTCGTTCACGACGCGGGCACGGTAGCCTTCGGCCTGTTCAAGGACCTGTGCTGACTGACCACGTGCTTCCGCAACCACGCGGTTGGCATAGGCGTCAGCGACGTTTTGCAGACGGTCACGTTCCTGTCGCGCATCCTGCACCTGACGGAAGGCCGCGATGACAGGTTCCGGCGGATCGGCCTTGTCAAAGTTGACACGGATGATGTTCACGCCGGACTGGAAACTGTCGAGAGAGGCTTGAATATCCTCCTGCAGCCGGTCGGCAATGGCACCACGGTCACGGTTCAGAATAGGTGCGAGTTCCGATTGGGAAATGATTTCACGCATTGCAGATTCCGACACGGCCGCGATGGTCTGGGGCGGGTCAGCAAGGCTGAAGAGATAAAGCTGCGGATCAACAATATTCCACACGATCTGGAAATCGATATCGACGATGTTTTCATCGCCGGTCAGCATCAGCCCCGGATCACGGCGGGTGGCGCTTTCACCGATGTCGATGGTCCGTTCGGTCGAGACTGCAATCACTTCGCGGGTGATGATAGGCCAAGGCGCAAAGTTCAGGCCCGGCTCACCCGTGCTGTAATAGCTGCCAAGGAACAGCTCGACAGAGCGTTCTTCCGGACGAACGGTGTAGAAAGACGCAAACAGCCACAATGCGGCCAGCGCCAGAATCCCGATTCCGACAGTGCCGCGCGTCAGTTTCGGGCCATTGCCGCCGCCGCCAGTACCATTGGCATTGCCACGGTTTCCGCCGCCACCCATCAGGACGCGCAGTTGTTCGCGGCCTTTGTTGACCAGATCGTCAATCTCGGGGATGTTGGGGCCATCGCTGCCGGGTCTGCGCCCGCCGCCATTGTTGCGGCCACCATCGTTGCGACCGCCGTCATTGCCGCCTCCGCCGTTGTTTCCGCCGCCGCCCCAGGGGCCTCCTGAATTTCCTGCCATCTCTTCCCTATGCTTCCTTTCAGCCTTGCCCGGCGAACCGGGCCTTGATTGGTCATGTGTGTCCTGCAAATGCTTTATCAAGCGCTGCGGACGGGGTCCTTCATTGTCACGAGTTCTTCCGCCATGGTGGGGTGAACGGCGACAGTGCGGTCAAAGTCTTCTTTTGTTGCGCCCATCTTGATCGCGATGCCGGCCAGCTGGATCATCTCGCCTGCGTGGTCTGCGACGATATGACAGCCCAGAACCTTGCGGGTTTCAATGCTGACGACCAGTTTCATCATGACACGGTCGCTGCGTCCGGCAAAGGCATGGTTCATCGGTTTGAAGGACGTGCAGTAAATCTCGACCGGTTCAATCTCGCGCGCCTGTTCTTCGGTCAGGCCGATGGTGCCAAGTTCGGGCTGGGTAAAGACTGCCGAAGGGATCAGATCATAATCGGTCTTGGTCGGGTTACCTTTGAACACAGTCTCTACGAATGCCATACCTTCGCGGATCGCGACAGGGGTCAGCTGGACACGGTCGGTCACGTCTCCGATAGCGTAGATCGAGGGCACGGCGGTCTGGCTGTAATCATCGACGATGATTTCGCCATGCCGCCCGGTGGCGACACCGGCCTGATCCAGCCCCATGTTTTCGGTATTGGGCGCACGGCCAGTGGCAAACAGGACCTGATCATAGATCGCTTCTTTGCCATTGGTCGCCTTGACCCAGATTCCCTTGGCGGGTTTGCCGGATGCGACCGAGGTGGGTTTGCCCTCTTCAATCGGGGCGCTCATCCCTTCACCTTGCAGATCATCCTCAGTGGCGGCGCGCATTTCGACGATATTGGTGCCCAGATGCAGGTTCACGCCTTTGTCGCGCATGCCTTCGGCGACCAGCCCGCGGGCTTCGTCATCAAAGCCGCGCAGGATCTGCGCACCGCGGTAGAATTGCGTCACGTCAACGCCCAGGCCATTGAGGATGCCTGCGAATTCTGATGCGATATAGCCGCCGCCGATAATCAGGATCGATTTCGGCAAGTCTTCCAACAGGAAGATATCGTTGGACGTGATCCCCAGTTCCGCGCCCGGAATATCGGGCAGCACAGGCCGCCCGCCGGTGGCGATCAGGATATGTTTTGCTGTCAATTCCTGCCCGGTGGACAGGGTAATCGTATGCGCATCTTTCAGACTGGCGCGGGCATCGAAAACCTCGACCCCGGCATTGGCCAGCATCTTGCGATAAATCCCTTCCAGCCGGTCAAGCTCCTTGTGCAAGGCCGTGCGGAACCGGGGCCAGTTGAACGGGCCATCCTCCACATCCCAGCCATAAGCGCGGGCATCATCGAACATTTCGGAATAGCTGGACGCAAAAACCATCAGCTTTTTGGGCACGCAGCCCCGGATCACGCAGGTCCCGCCCATGCGGAATTCTTCGGCCAAAGCGACCTTGGCGCCGGTTGCTGCGGTCACACGCGCGGCACGCACCCCGCCAGAACCGCCGCCGATGACAAAAAGATCATAGTCAAAAGTCATTTTAATTCCTTGGGTTGCGGTGTGACCTGAAGATTAATCAGCCAGCCGCGCAAAAATATTCTCATCGTCGCGCACATCATATTGCAGCACTTCACTGGCGTTGTTGCTGATGTCGCGCACTTCGACCCGGCCAGTGCCATGACCGACGATGACCATATCACAGATGTCGATGAACAGCCCGTTTTCAACCACACCCGGGATCTGGTTCAGTGCAATCGACAGATGCTGCGGATTGCCGATCCGCTTGAGGTGCAGATCAAGGATGAAATTGCCTTCGTCGGTGATATAAGGGTCCGTGCCCTGCATCCGCTGGGTCACTTCGCGGCCTAGCACATCGGCGCCGGTCAGCACATCTTCGATCAGCGTCCGGGTCGTATGCATGCCAAAGGGCAACACCTCGACCGGCAGCGGGAAGGCCCCCAGCGCCGCCACCTGTTTGGAGGCATCGGCGATCACGATCATCCGGTCACTGGCTGTGGCCACGACCTTTTCCCGCAGATGCGCGCCGCCGCCGCCTTTGATCAGGTTCAGATGGCTGTCATATTCATCGGTCCCGTCGATGGTCAGGTCGAGCCATTTCGCCTCGTCCAGCGTGATGATCTCGATCCCGACCTCGCGCGCCATCTCTGCCGTGCGGTTGGATGTCGGCACGCCTTTGATCTTCAGCCCTTCGTTGCGGACCATCTCGCCCAGACATTGCACCAGCCAGGCGGCGGTAGAGCCGGTGCCAAGCCCGACTTTCATGCCGGATTTGACATATTGTGTCGCCTGTTTCGCGGCGACGAATTTGGCAGTCTCGATCGGTGACAATTCGTGGGACATCTGGGGGCTCCGATTTGTTGCGGCGCTTATAGGCGGTTTGGCACCAAGGTGCGAGACCACAAATGCCGCAACCCGCAGGGTGGCTGTCGGTTTTGATAGCCCAGAGCAAGGGGGATGGGGTAGCAATGACAAAAGAGGTGCCATCATGTTTCTGTCCGTCTTCGATATGTTCAAGATCGGCATCGGCCCGTCATCATCCCACACCATCGGCCCGATGGTCGCGGCAGCGCGGTTTCTGGACCATCTGCGCGCCTTGCCCTTTGCAGTGACCGGATTGCGGGCGTCCTTGCACGGGTCACTGGCCTTCACGGGTGTGGGCCATGCCACTGACCGCGCGGTCGTTCTGGGTCTCGCGGGGTTCCGCGCCGAGGATTATGACGCCACCTTGGCCGCGGCGGAACTGGCGCGGATCAAACTCGCGCAAAATGTGCAACCCGAGGGATTGGGCGCGCTGCGCTTTGATCCGGCAAAAGATATCCTGTTCGATTACGGCCCCGCCCTGCCCGGCCATGCCAATGGGCTGATCCTGCGCGGTGTCGATGCCCAAGGCGATGTGATCACCGAGGTCACCTATTATTCCATCGGCGGCGGCTTTGTCGTCACAGCCGAGGAATTGGCCGCAGGTCAGAGCCCCGACAATGGCCCTGCCGTGCCTTATCCGTTCCGCAATGCCGCGCAGATGTTGCAGATGGCGCAGACCAGCGGCAAAACCATCGCCGCGATGAAACGCGCCAATGAGCTGACGCGGATGTCAGGCGCTGATCTTGACCGCGGCCTGATGCGGATCTGGGGCGTGATGACTGCCTGCATTGATCGCGGATTGGCCACGGACGGTATCCTGCCCGGCGGTTTGCAGGTCCGCAGGCGGGCGAAGGGGATTTACACCGCCCTGCTGGCCGAACGCGGGCTGAATATGACCGCGCCGCATACGATCAATGATTATATGTCCACCTATGCGATGGCGGTGAATGAAGAAAACGCCGCCGGTGGGCAGGTCGTGACCGCCCCCACCAATGGCGCGGCAGGTGTTGTGCCTGCGACGATCCGTTATTGGCTGGATCACGTGCCGGGGGCCACCACGACGCGCGTGCCGGAGTTTTTGCTGACAGCCGCAGCGGTGGGCGGGTTGATCAAGACCAATGCCTCAATCTCCGGTGCCGAAAGCGGCTGTCAGGCCGAGGTCGGCAGCGCCGCCGCCATGGCCGCAGCCGGGCTTGCGGCGGTTTTGGGTGGCACGCCAGAGCAGATCGAAAACGCGGCAGAGATCGGGCTGGAACATCATCTGGGCATGACCTGCGATCCGGTGAAAGGGCTGGTGCAGGTACCCTGTATCGAACGCAACGGGCTGGGGGCGATCAAGGCGGTTTCGGCCGCGTCCTTGGCGCTGCGCGGTGATGGGCAGCATCTGGTGGCTTTGGACGTGGCGATTGAGACGATGCGTCAGACCGGGGCGGATATGAGTGTGAAGTATAAAGAGACAGCCTTGGGTGGGTTGGCGGTGAATGTTCCCAATTGTTAAGCAATTGGGAAAGCGCGCCGCGCGGGGATATTTATACTCTGACGATGGTGTTGTCTTGTGATTGGCTGCGGGCTAGCCTGCGGCCATGAATGAAGACCGGCCTTTTCTGGGCATATTGTTGATGCTGGGTTTTTGCGTGTTGGCCCCTTTGGGTGACAGCATGGCAAAGCTGTTGGGCGGCATGGTCGCCCTTGGCGTGCTGGTGTTTGCGCGCTTTGCTATTCAGGCGCTGATGCTGGTCCCGCTGGTCTTGGCAAGCGGGACAGGCCTGCGCCTGCCGCCCGGTTTGCTGGGGCTGACGCTGCTGCGCACCTTGCTGCATATCTGCGGGATCGGGCTGATGTTTTCGGCTTTGCGCTATCTGCCTTTGGCCGATGCGCTGGCGATTGCCTTCGTGATGCCCTTCATCCTGCTGATCCTGGGGCATTTTTTCATGGGTGAAGAGGTTGGCCGCCACCGGATGGCCGCCTGTGCTGTGGGCTTTGGCGGCACCTTGCTGGTGATCCAGCCAAATTTCGTCGATGTCAGCGCACCGGCGCTGCTGCCCTTGGGTGTCGCCGTGGTCTTTGCCTTGTTCATGATGGTCACAAGACAGATTGCCCGCGCGCTGGACCCGATCCAGTTGCAGGCGATCAGCGGGATACAGGCGGTGCTGATCATGGCACCGGTGCTGGCGCTGCTGCCGGTCGCGCGCGGTGATTTTGATGTCTCGCTGGATGCGACTGGCTGGGCATTGATCGCAGCCCTTGGCGGGATCGGCACGCTGGCGCATCTGTTCATGACATGGAGCCTGCGGTTCGCCCCGGCCTCCACCCTCGCGCCGATGCAATATCTCGAAATTCCGGTCGGCACATTGTTTGGCTGGCTGATCTTTTCCGATCTGCCCAATGGGCTGGCGGCCTTCGGGATCTGCATCACGGTGGCGGCAGGGCTTTACGTCATCCTGCGCGAACGCCGTTTGTCACGGCCTCCACCAGATGTGCCAGCGGCAGTGTGACCAGCAAGGGTCCCTCTGCGCTGATCCGCACCGGCCCGCCTGCCGCCATGTTGGAGGCGGAATTGCGCCCTGTCGGATGCAGCGCCCAATCGGTGAAGGGCCAACGCACACCCGACACCGAGGCACGCACATCCGCCAAAGGCATCAAAGACACCCGCGCGCCTGCGGGTAATGTGATGGTGCTGCTGCCTTGCGGGGCGAGATAAGACACGTCATCGGCATCAACCAGAAA
Source organism: Yoonia sp. 67-2 (assembly GCF_035117555.1). Taxonomy (NCBI): domain Bacteria; kingdom Pseudomonadati; phylum Pseudomonadota; class Alphaproteobacteria; order Rhodobacterales; family Paracoccaceae; genus Yoonia; species Yoonia sp. 67-2. The sequence continues at coordinate 30,666 of NZ_JAYKPK010000001.1, read as the reverse complement.
CACCGGCCTGTCGGGATGCCGCGCCATGACATTCAGCACCGACAAGGCATGATCCATCCGCCCGCCGGTAAAGCCCAGCGCGATGATCTGCGGGGCATTCACCCGTGTCAGCGCCTTTTCAAAGTCGGTGCTGTCCTGTTCGGCAATATGCCACAGGCAATCCACAAATCTGGCCCGCGCCGCATCAGAGACACTGTCCAGATCACCGATCACCGCCTTGGGTATCAGGTCCCGTGCCAGCAGTTCATCCGCACCGCCATCGACGCCGACAAACCCGGCGATCAACGGCAGGACTGCCGCAAAGGCGGCTTCGGCGACCGGACCCCCGCCAATCAGACAGATCGTGCGGTCAGAGGTGACGCATTCAGTGTTGCACATGCGCAAGTTGTCTTTTCATAATCATTCCTCAATACCGACATATTCTTATGATGCCTTGCACAGAACCAAGATTCGTTCGATGCCACCGGCCGTGATGATCAGATTGTTGAGTGAGGACCCGCCTGATGAGCGACAACAGACAAATTCTTGACGTGACCTATGGCACGTTTTCCTGTCGGCTTGAAGGCTTTGAAGACAGTGTCGCAACCATGAAACTGGTGGCGGAATATCTGCATAACCTGTCCGATCAGGGTCATATCACTGACAGGTCAACCACAGCCTCCGACATGGCGGCACTGGCCGCGCTGACCGGCGGATCAGTCGAGGATGTCGGCACATCCGATGGCAAGGTGCAATTGCGGCTGCGCAAATATGACGCGGAACCGGCGACATCCCCCAATCTGCGGCAAGATCTGGCTGTGACGCAGGACGATGCCGACGAAGACAATGACAGCGTGGCGGCCAAGCTGGACCGCATCCGCGCGGTGGTCGGACGCGGCGCCGTTAAGGCTGCTGATGATGACTTCACAGAGGATCTGCCGACGCCAGAACAGCCCCGCACTGGCATGACCCCTTTGGCGCAAAGGCTGGCCGATCTGGCCTTGCGCAAAGCGGGGTTGATCGACACCGCACCCCCACATGATGATGGTAAGACGGATGATGATCCCGCCGAAAAAGCGGGTGGTGACACCGCTGATCAGCCGGAAACAGCGCAGGACGTAAAGGATGAATCTGCACCTGCGGCAGAGCCCCTGTCAGACGACAGCACGATGAATCCGGCACTTTGGGGCGCCGATGATGATCTGAACCTGCAGGATGACCTGGCCGAAGGCGGGCGCGCAAGTGACGACCGCCAAAAGCGGCAGGCATTTTCCCGCAGCGCAGATGAATCCATCCAGCGGATCCTGTCACAAACCGATGATCATCTGAACGCGCCCGAACTGCGCCGCCAGCGCGATTCTTTTGCGCAGCTCAAGGCAGCCTCTGTTGCCATCGACGCCGCCCGCCAGTTGGGCGACGAGACTGACAGCAACGCAGATATCAACGACGCCTATCGCGAAGATTTCGACGACATCGCAGCGACCCAATCGGCAGAGCCCGCGCCACAGGCCGCCCCAGTTCAATCCGATCTGGACGCGACGGATCAATATGATGACCTCACCCGGCCCTTGGTGCTGACCGCACCCATCGCCCCATCGCCTTTGCCGCCGCTACGGTTGGTCGCGTCGCAGCGCGTGGTTGATCCGATCATCCCGACCGATGGCGCCGAAGAGCGGCTGCGCCGGATCGTGTCGCGGATCGAAGGAAAGACAGTAGATCCGGTCACTTACCCGGAGTTTGTTGCCCATCACAGCGTGACCGAGGTCGAGGAAATGATCCTTGCCGCAGCCGCCTATGTGAATTTTGTCGAAGGCAAACAGGATTTTTCCCGCCCCGAGGTGATGCGTCTTGTCCGCGCCCATGCCCCGGATGCGGTGGCGCGCGAAAACGGTGTCCGCATGTTTGGCCGCCTGGTCAGTGAAGAACGGATCATCCGGCTCGACAATGGCCGTTTTCAGGCGGCACCGGATACACCTTACCGGCCCGACAGCAAAGTTGCGCGCGGCTAATATCACCGCTTGCGGCGGCTGGCGGCGACATTGTCGCTTCCAGCTAGCGAAGCGGCCTCACTACGGACAAGACTGCAAACAGGCCGCAGGCTAGCAGAAGGCCGCGCCCCTACTCGCCGTTCGGGTCGGGCTGGCCGATGCCCACAAAAATCCATTTCAGCGGAAACACCCAACCGATGCCAAGCACGACATAGGTCAGGAATTCCAGCACCATGGGAAACCGGCTGGCCTGACTCATGATCGTGACGGCGATCACGATATAGACCGGCAGGCCCACCACCAGCACGAACAGGGCCAGACGTTTGCGGTTTTTATAGGTCATCAGCCTCAATCAGCGAAAGGGTCGGTCACGAGGATCGTATCCTCGCGCTCTGGTGAGGTGGAAACTAGGGCGACCGGGCAATCGATCAACTCTTCAATCCGGCGGACATATTTGATCGCCTGCGCCGGCAGATCGGCCCAGGACCGCGCGCCTTCGGTGGATTGGGTCCAGCCTTCGATTTCCTCATAGATCGGGGTGCAACGCGCCTGCTGATCGGCGGCGGTGGGCAGATAATCCAGACGCTCACCATCCAGATCATAGCCGACGCAGATTTTCAGAATGTCAAACCCGTCCAAAACATCAAGCTTTGTCAATGCGATGCCGTTCACACCCGATGTCGCACAGGTCTGCCGCAACAAGCAGGCATCGAACCAACCGCAACGCCGCTTGCGCCCGGTGGTCGTGCCGAATTCATGGCCGCGCGTGCCCAGACGTTCGCCATCGGCATCATGCAATTCGGTCGGGAACGGCCCTTCGCCCACGCGGGTGGTATAGGCTTTGACAATCCCCAGCACAAAATCAATCGCGCCCGGCCCCATGCCCACACCTGTCGCCGCCTGCCCTGCGATGACGTTGGACGAGGTGACATAGGGATAGGTGCCGAAATCAATATCCAGCAGCGCGCCCTGTGCGCCCTCAAACAGGATGCGTTTGCCTGCCTTGCGCTTTTCATTCAGCACTTTCCAGACCGGCGCGGCATAGGGCAGCAGCAAAGGGGCCACCTCGCGCAATTGCGCCAGCACGGCGTCGCGGTCGATCGGCTCCAGCCCCAGACCCCGGCGCAAGGCATCGTGGTGCACCAGCGCGCGGTCCAGCCGCAATTCCAGTGTCGCATCATCGGCCAGATCAGCGACACGGATCACGCGGCGGCCAACCTTGTCTTCATAGCACGGCCCGATGCCGCGCCCGGTGGTGCCGATCTTGGCCACGGAATTCTGGCTTTCGCGGGCGCGGTCCAATTCACCATGGAACGGCAGGATCAGCGGCGTATTTTCGGCCACCATCAAGGTGTCCGGCGTGATCTCCACGCCTTGCCCGCGAAGGGTCTCGATCTCTTTGAGCAGATGCCAAGGGTCCAGCACAACACCATTGCCGATCACTGACAATTTGCCTGCCCGCACCACACCCGAAGGCAGCGCATGCAATTTGTAAACGGTGCCGTCGATGACCAGAGTATGGCCCGCATTATGGCCGCCTTGAAAGCGCGCGATCACATCGGCGCGTTCGGACAGCCAGTCCACGATCTTGCCTTTGCCCTCATCGCCCCATTGCGCGCCGACGACCACCACATTTGCCATAAATCTTGTCCTTGTTTTAACCCATACCCCCTATAGCGATGCGCAGGCCCGCGCGAAACCGCAAAGTTGCGCCACCCCTGCTGGACAGCGGCGGATGCCGCAGGCATTGTCCGCGCGAATATGGGAAAGGCGGATCATGGGTTTTATTCTTCGCTGGGTCTTTGCGTTCAGCCTGCTGGCGCTGACCTATAACCCGACCGAGTGGAACTTTATCCGCTGGGGCATGGCCAATTATCAGACGCAATTGTCGCTCACCGTGCTGGCCGGGCTGGTGCTCCTGGTGGGCTATATCATCTATCTGCGCGCGACCCTGCGATCCATCGGGCTGTTCGGGATGATCCTGATCCTTGCTGTCGTCGGCACCGTGATTTGGGTGCTGTTCGATCAAGGGCTGATCAGCCTTGATAACCCGACGCTGAACACCTGGATCGCGATCCTTGCGCTGTCGATGGTGCTGGCCATCGGGCTCAGCTGGTCCATCGTGCGGCGCAAGCTGTCCGGGCAGGCCGATGTCGATGATGTGGATGAATAGGGCCCTGCGGGCGGACAAAGGGGTTGCGGCGCAGCCAGACAGCTTTTAGATACGCCCAAGCGCTGAAAGCCCCGAAAGGCCCATTATGGAAAACGTCGTCCTTATCATCCACCTGATCCTGGCGTTAAGCCTGATCGGCACCGTTCTGTTGCAGCGGTCCGAAGGCGGTGGTCTGGGCATGGGCGGCGGTGGCAGCACAGCGAACAGCCGGCCACCGGCCTCGGCGATCAGCAAATTCACCTGGATGCTGGCGGCGGCTTTCATTGCGACCTCGATCACGCTGACGCTGATCGCGGCGGGCAATACCGCAGGGTCATCTGTGGCTGACCGCGTCGGCGGGTCCGATCTGAGCGCGCCTGTCAGCACGCCGGACCTTGGCGACAGCCTGTTGCCGCCATCGGCATCGGATGAACCTTTGGTGCCGTCGGGCGACTGACCACAATCCATGGCTGATCGGCAACGGTCAGCAACATGATCTTGCGTCACGAGGTTGCGCATCTGCGCCGAATCCGCTATGGGTCAAACCCCGTGATGATGCGATTTTAACGGGTCGCTTTTCCACAAATTTTGGACTTTTCACGGGGGCATTCGCCTATGGCGCGTTACATTTTCATTACAGGTGGCGTTGTGTCTTCGCTTGGCAAAGGGCTGGCATCCGCCGCCCTTGGGGCGCTGTTGCAGGCACGCGGATTTTCGGTGCGGCTGCGCAAGCTGGACCCTTATCTGAACGTCGATCCGGGCACGATGTCGCCCTTTGAACATGGCGAGGTGTTTGTCACCGACGACGGTGCCGAAACCGATCTGGACCTTGGACATTACGAGCGTTTCACCGGCGTGCCCGCGCGCAAGACGGATTCGGTCAGTTCCGGGCGCATCTATTCCAACGTTCTGGAAAAGGAACGCCGCGGCGATTATCTGGGAAAGACGATTCAGGTCGTCCCGCATGTCACCAATGAGATCAAGGATTTCCTGCATATCGGCGAGGATGAGGTTGATTTCATGCTCTGCGAAATCGGCGGCACCGTCGGCGATATCGAAGGCCTGCCGTTTTTCGAGGCGATCCGCCAGTTTTCCCATGACAAGAAACGCGGCCAATGCATTTTCATGCATCTGACCCTGCTGCCCTATCTGGCGGCCAGCGGTGAGTTGAAAACCAAACCGACCCAGCACAGCGTCAAGGAATTGCAATCTATCGGGATCGCGCCCGATATCCTTGTGTGCCGCTCCGAACATCCGATCCCCGACAAAGAACGCGAAAAGATCGCCTTGTTCTGCAACGTGCGCAAGGAATCCGTGGTTGCTGCCTATGATTTGAAATCGATCTATGAGGCCCCGCTTGCCTATCACCAGCAGGGCCTCGATCAGGCGGTGTTGGATGCCTTCGAAATCTCGCCCGCGCCTGCCCCGAACCTTGCGATGTGGCATGATGTCTATGACCGTATCCACAATCCCGAAGGCCATGTGAAAGTTGCCATCGTCGGCAAATATACGCAGTTGGAAGATGCCTATAAATCGATAGCCGAGGCGCTGACCCATGGCGGCATGGCCAACCGGGTCAAGGTCAAGATCGAATGGGTCGATGCCGAACTTTTCGACCGCGAAGATGCCGCCCCCTATCTGGAAGGCTATCACGCCATCCTCGTCCCCGGCGGTTTTGGTGAACGCGGGACAGAAGGCAAGATCAAGGCCGCGCAATTCGCGCGTGAAAAGAAAATCCCCTATCTAGGCATCTGCCTTGGCATGCAGATGGCCGTGATCGAGGCCGCGCGCAATGTCGCCGGGCTGACCACTGCCGGGTCCGAGGAATTCGACCATGAAGCGGGCGCAAAGCGGTTTGAACCCGTGGTCTATCACCTCAAAGAATGGGTGCAGGGCAACCACACCATCGCCCGTAGCGCGGGCGACGACAAAGGCGGTACGATGCGTCTGGGGTCTTATAACGCGACCCTGACCGAAGGCTCCAAGGTTGCGGCGATCTATGGCAGCACCGCGATCGAAGAACGGCACCGGCACCGCTATGAAGTCGATGTCAAATACCGCGATGTGCTGGAGGCTGGCGGGCTGATCTTTTCGGGTATGTCACCGGACGGCAAATTGCCCGAAATCGTGGAATGGAAAGACCATCCCTGGTTCATCGGCGTGCAGTTCCACCCAGAGCTGAAATCGAAACCTTTCGCGCCACACCCGCTGTTCGCGGATTTCGTAAGGGCAGCGGTCGAGATGTCGCGGCTGGTGTAACCACCGCGACGCTGTCGAAATATTTTCGCCCTCCGCAACCTATTTCGAATCGGGTTGCCATCCCTTTGGCCCACGCTCATGCTGGTTGCACGTGATCGCCGCACTACGCGCGCGACACGAAAAGTCATGACTTATCAATGGGAGGATACGACATGCAGACCCACGCCACCAAAAGCAATGCTGCGCTCATCGCCGCCGTTCTGGCCGCGACGACCGCTTTGACCGCGCCAGCCTTCGCGCAGACCAATACCACCAGCCTGACCGAAACCTATGTGCTCGAAGGGCTCGACAATCCTTGGGACATGGCCTTTCTTGATGATGGCACGATGTTTTTCACCGAAAAATGCCTTGGCCTGTCGGTGATGCTGCCCTCGGGCGAGGTCAATAAACTGCTCGGGATGAAAGACAGCGAAGGCTACGACAGTGCCGCCAGCGATCTGTTCTGCGACGGGCAAGGCGGGATGAATGGTGTCGCGCTCGACCCGGATTTTGAAACCAACCGCCGTGTCTATGTCTATTCCCTGTCGGAAATGTCCGATCCGCAGACCAACCGCGTCATGCGCCTGACCGTCAGTGATGATTTCACCGCGGTCGCTGACCGGACCGATATCGTCGATGATATCCCGTACAAAACCGAAGCGTCGGACCATCCTTTCGGCGATACCGGGGCGCATAACGGCGGGCGGATCAGGTTCAATCCGGGCGACGGGTTCCTTTATGTCACCACCGGCGACAACCATAATTCCGAAATCCCGCAAAGCCCGACCAGCATGGGCAGCAAAGTGCTGCGCATCGACATTGACGGCAATGCCGCCGAAGACAACAGCCCGCCTGAAGGTTTCGACCCGCGTACCTACACCTATGGTCACCGCAACGTCCAAGGCATCGCGTTTCACCCTGCCACCGGCACGCCGATTGTGGCCGAACATGGCCCATGGCATTCGGATGAAATCACTGTGCTGATCAATGGCGGCAATGGTGGCTGGGACCCGCGCCCCAATATGGCCGGCCGCGAGGATTGCCCCGATGATTATTGCGGCTACAGCCCGAACCAGATGGATGGGATGAACCGCTTTGAACGGGCGGCCTTCATGCCGATGACCGATCTGGAAACCTACCCCGATGCGATGGTACCGATCTGGACCAACAATGGCTATTCGCAGGGCACATCATCGGCGACTTTCCTGACCGGCGACCAATGGGGCGACTGGGATGGCGCGCTGGCTGTCAGCCTGATGGGCATCGGCTTTGGCGGCACGCCGCTGGGTCAGCGGATCGATGTCATGACACTGAACGATGACGGCACTGAAGTGGTGGATGTGATCGAGATGACCTTGCCGATGGAACCGGGCCGGTTCCGGTCACTGGTGCAGGGACCGGATGGGGCGCTTTATACCGCGCTCGATTCCGGTGAGATCATCAAGCTGGAACCATAAGTAACAAGCCCCGCGCCGGTTTTGACCGGCGCGGGGCATCACCTTGACGCGGCAGATCAGAACCGGAAATTCACCCGGCGTGTGATCAGGATACCGGCGGTCACCTGATCATCACTCTTCACAATCGGGCTGTCCGCAGCATCGCCCTGCAATTGATCATAGCGGATCTTGCCCACGACGCCCCAGTCCGGGGTCACCTGATAGGTCAGGCTCGCCGCCAGCCCGGCGCTGACGAAACCCGCATCCGCGTCATATTGCGCAAAATCGCTGCTGATGCTTTCCGCCTCGGTCACGCCGAAATAGGTCTGCGCATAATCCTCACTGCCCCAAAGCGCGCGGGGACCGGCGCGCAATTCCCATTGCGGGGTGATCTGGTGGATGAAGTCACCGCCGAAATCGGCGACAAGGCTTTCATGCCCGCCGATGCCATAGCGCAGATTGGCAAAAGCATTGAACCCGGGCAGGCCGTAGCGCAGACCGCCGCCGAGTTCCAACGTCGCGTCGATATCATTCAGCCCCTGCAATTCACTGTTTTCAGACGCCTCGCGCGCACCGATAAACCGCAGTGATCCGCCAATACCAAAACCGCTGGCTTCGCCACTGCCCAAGGACAGGCCGTTGTAATCCAGCTGTTCCAGCGCAAAGCTGCCTGTCGGGCCGAATGAATTGCTGTCAGCCCCGAAATAGGACGGCGCCGATTTCACGCCCAGACCAAAGGTCACACCAACCTCATTCCCGGATTGTGCAAAGGCAAAGGACGGGCAGCACAGGGCCGCGATCATCAATTTACGCATAAGGCACCTTTTCAAATGTTTCGTTTCAGATTTTCAGACTACGCGGACCATATCGCATCAGGCGCACAAGGCAATGACTTGGCACTGCCCGCGCGGCCAGTTAGGCAGGGATCGCACCTGATCAAAGGCCCTGCCAATGCTGTCCTATCAACATGCCTATCACGCCGGTAACCTTGCCGATGTCCACAAACACAGCCTGCTGGCCTGGATGCTGGATTATCTGACGCAAAAGGACAAAGCCCTGTCCTATCTGGAAACCCATGCCGGGCGCGGGCTTTATGATCTGACCGATGATGCTGCTGTAAAGACAGGAGAAGCTGCGAAAGGCATCGCCATCGCGGCGGATTGGTTCGCAGCGGATCATCCCTATACCCGCGTCCTCGGCCGTATCCACGCGAAATACGGCACCAATGCTTATCCCGGGTCGCCAATTGTCGCTGCGGAAAGCCTACGCCCGATGGACAGCATCCAACTGTCCGAACTCCATCCGCAGGAATATCAGGCCCTTGCGACCCATATGGGCCCTTATGGCGGCGTCTTTCGCCAACGCGACGGGTTTGAAATGGCGCTGTCCGTCTGCCCGCCCGATCCCCGCCGGGGGTTGATGCTGATCGATCCCAGTTTCGAGGTGAAGGCAGATTACGACACGATTCCGCCGCTTTTGACCAAGGTGCATCGCAAATGGGGCGTGGGGATTCTGGTGCTGTGGTATCCCCTGCTGACCGACAACCCGCATCTGCCGATGCTCCGCGCCTTGCGGGAGGCTTTCCCCGATGGCTTGCGGCACGAGGTCGGCTTTCCCCCTGCCCGCCCCGGCCATCGGATGGTGGGTTCAGGTCTGTTTGTCGTGAACCCGCCTTATGGTCTGACGGAAGAGGCACAGCGCCTCTCGGCCCTGTTTGACACCAAGCTCAAGCAGAAGTGATGTTTGCTCTGACACAGAAAGGTCTTATGTCAGTCCCATGTTTGCAGATCTGATCCGGCGCATGACCGCCCCCGCCCCACAAACCCTGCCTGACCCTGATGCGCGTCTGGCGCTGGGTGCTTTACTTGTGCGCATCGCGCGCACTGACGGGCATTATGATCCGGCAGAACAATCCACCATCGATCAGGCGCTGATCGCCCGCTATGGCCTGACCGCAGCCGAGGCCACAGCCCTGCGCCTTGATTGCGAAGTGCTGGAATCCGAAGCTCCCGATACTGTCCGTTTTACCCGCGCGATCAAGGATGCGGTCGATTACGACAACCGCCTTGGCGTGATCGAGGCGTTGTGGCGCGTCGCCATGGCCGATGGTGTCCGTGACGATGCCGAGGACAGCATGATGCGGATGACCGCATCGCTGCTGGGCGTCTCCGATCAGGACAGCCATGCCGCACGTCTGCGCGTCAGTGTAGGCCGGTCCTGACAGGCCGACAGCTTTGGATTGCTTGCTGCCTGTTCCGCAGGCAGTTGCGGATTGACACAGCGTCATCTGTCACCAAAGCGTTGCAAACCGCGCGAAAACCGGGCCTAATCAGCAGCGGAACAAGAAAAGAAGTCAAAACGTGTCCAGCACTACACCTGTGATTGAAATCCGCGACCTGCATAAATCTTACGGCGCGCTTGAGGTTCTCAAAGGTGTGGATATCACCGCGCCCGCCGGTCATGTCGTATCCTTGATCGGATCATCGGGTTCGGGCAAATCAACCCTGCTGCGCTGTGCAAATCTGCTCGAAGACAGCCAGCAAGGCGATGTTCTGTTCTGTGGTGAGGCGGTGACCTGGAAAGGCGCGGGCCTGAACCGCCGCCCCGGCGATCACGCGCAGATGATCCGCATCCGCACGAATCTGTCGATGGTGTTCCAGCAATTCAACCTCTGGGCGCATATGACGATTCTGCAAAATGTGATGGAAGCGCCGGTGACGGTGCTGAAACGACCCAAGGCAGAGGTCGAGGCATCAGCCCGCGCCTATCTGGACAAGGTCGGCATCGGCGATAAATGCGATGCTTATCCGGCGCAATTATCCGGGGGCCAGCAACAACGTGCCGCTATCGCGCGGGCGCTTTGTATGGAACCCAAGGCGCTGTTGTTTGACGAACCGACCAGCGCGCTTGACCCTGAACTGGAACAGGAAGTGATCCGCGTGATCAAGGATCTGGCCGCCGAAGGCCGCACCATGATCATCGTCACCCATGATATGCGCCTTGCCGCAGATGTCAGCGACCATGTCGTGTTTCTGCATCAAGGGGTCATCGAAGAACAAGGCCCGCCGGATATCCTATTCGGCAGCCCAAAAACCGACCGTCTGCGCGGATTTCTGTCCGCGACAGCCGCATAACCATCTAACAGGAGAGAAAAGATGAACAAACTGATCGTGACAAGTGTCACCGCCGCCCTTCTGGGCAGCGCCGCCATGGCCCAGGACGTGATCCGTCTGGGGACCGAAGGTGCCTACCCTCCGTACAACTTCATCAACGACGCCGGTGAAGTCGACGGGTTCGAACGCGCGCTTGGTGATGAGCTCTGCCTGCGCGCCGAACTGAACTGCACCTGGGTCGTCACCGACTGGGACAGCATCATTCCAAACCTCGTGTCCGGCAATTACGACGCAATCATCGCGGGCATGTCGATTACGGATGAACGCAAAGAGGTCATCGATTTCACCGACCCCTATACACAGCCTGATCCATCTGCCTTCCTCGCACTTGGTGAAGTTGATCTGGAAAATGCCCTGATCGCGGCACAGACCGGCACTATTCAAGCCAGCTATGTAACCTCGATGGAAGGTGCGACCTTGCTGGAATTCGCCACCCCTGACGAGTCCGTCTCTGCCTTGCGCAGCGGTGAGGTCGACGCCGTTCTGGCCGATAAGGCTTTCCTTGAACCAATCGCGGAATCCGACGCAGAGGTGTCCTTTGTGGGCGAAGACGTTCTGCTCGGTGGCGGCATCGGTCTGGGCATACGTCAGTCGGATACCGAATTGCGCGACACATTCAGCGCCGCGATCCAGTCGATGAAGGATGACGGCACGTTGAACGAATTGATCACCGAATGGCTTCCCGGTTCGGCAACGTTCTGAACACCGAGCGCCCCGGCCACTGCGCCGGGGCCTCACCCACCCATTCCTGACACGCGGGTTACGCCATATTCAGCTTTTGCACAGATCCTGCGACCCTTGACGGTCTGCAATGGTTTGCCTGTTACCTGACAACCGGCAAGCATATGGAGATTTATACCGCCGTCTTTACCGTGCTTTTGCTACTGGCACTGACCGCGCCTTTGGCGCTGGCCTTCGGTTTTGCCGGGGCGGCGGCGGCGCGGGCCGCTTTTGCGCCATTCCGCTGGTTTGGCAAAACCTATATCGCGGTGGTGCGCGGCGTGCCCGATATCGCGTTTTTCCTGTTCTTCGTGATCGCACTGGATCAGGCAATTGAATATATCCGCCACCGGCTCAAATGCCCCGATTGGGAAGGCCCGATCTGGCAAGGCAGTGATTTCGTTGTCTGTGACATCGCCAAAATGCCTTTGAGCAATGCGCCGCAGTCAGTCCACGACACCTATGCCTTTTTGATCGCGACGCTGACCTTTGCCATCGTCTTTGGCGCTTTTGCCGCCAACGTCCTGTTCGGGGCGATGCGCGCGGTGCCGCGCGGCCAATTAGAAACAGCCGAGGCTTATGGCATGAGCCAGCGCCAGACCTTCTGGCGCGTGCTGGTGCCGCAGATGTGGGTTTTTGCCCTGCCCGGCCTGTCGAACCTGTGGATGGTGCTTATCAAGGCGACACCATTGCTGTTCTTGCTCGGCATTCAGGATATTGTCTATTGGGCGCGTGAATTAGGTGGCGCAAAACAGCCGCGTTTCACCGATTACCCGCATCCTGACTGGCGGATGTGGTACTTCCTTGCCCTGCTGGTTTTCTATCTTTGCTTTACCAAAGTGTCGGAGGTTGTGCTGGACCGGATCATGGCCCGCCTGACCTATGGCCAAGCCACCGCCGCCGGTGAAGCGCAACGCAAGGCGCAGATATGAGCTGTTGGGAAACCATCCTCGACTACGGTCTGCGCAGTCAGGGCATCGGCGAACGCCTGCTGCCGCAGCGCGATTTCACGTTGTGTCAGCAATTCACCCTGATCGGCTCGGGGATGATCTGGAACATCTATTTCGGGCTTTTTGCGCTGTGCAGCGGGTTTTTCCTTGCCACCGCGGTTGCCCTTGGCAAAGCGGCACAGAACCGTGTGATCTGCAAAGCCTCGGAATGGTTCATCTTCATCTTCCGCGGCTCGCCCCTCTTCATCCAGTTCTTCTTTGCCTATTTCCTGTTTCTCAGCCTCAAGAATGTCTCGCCTTTCTTTGACCCGTTCACCTCTGCATGGTTGGGCGCGCTGGTGGTATTGTTCTTGAACACCGCCGCCTATTCGGGCGAGATTTTCCATGGCGCGCTGCAATCCATCCCAAAAGGCGATCTGGACGCCGCCGATGCTTACGGCCTGTCCGGCTGGGCGCGGTTCCGGCGGATCACCTGGCCCACGATGCTGCGTCTTGCCTGGCCCGCCTATACGAATGAAGCGATCTTTCTGTTTCACGCCACCACCTTGGTGTTCTTTTCCGGCTTCCCGGCGATCCAGCAAAAGGGCGATGCGCTGTATTACGCCCGCTATTTTGCCGATAAGACCTTCAACCCGTTCATCCCCTATCCGATCCTCGCGGGCTATTTCATTCTGCTGACGCTTGTGATTATTGCCATATTCGGGCTGGTCAATAATCGGTTGAACCGCCATCTTCCGCAAAACGTCCGCGCAAAGCTGCGTTTCAAACCACAGGTAATCAGATGAGTTGGATCGACGATCGTCCCGAAGTGCGCAATGTACGTTGTGGTGCCGCTGACCTGAACGGTCAGGCACGGGGCAAGCGCGTGCCGCGCAAATTCGCCGCCAAGCTGGAAGAAGAAGGCACAAGGTTCCCGTTCTCGATCCTCAACCTCGATATCTGGGGCGAAGATGTCGAAGACAGCCCGCTGGTGTTCGAAGCAGGCGATCCCGACGGTCTGCTGATGCCCACCGAACGTGGTTATGTCCCGATGCCCTGGCTGTCCAGCCCATCCGCCCTGCTGCCGATGTGGATGTTTCACGAAGACGGCACCCCCTTCGCCGGTGATCCGCGTCAGGCGCTGGCCCGCGTCGTCGAACGGTTCGAGGCGCGCGGGCTGACACCTGTGGTCGCCACGGAAATGGAATTCTATCTGGTCGATGACAGCGGCGATGGCATCCGCCAACCCCGCTCGCCCCGGTCGGGCAAACGCCGCCCCGGTGCGGAAATCCTGTCTTTGCGCGCGCTTGACGCCTTTGATATGTTCTTCAACGATCTTTACGATGCCTGCGACGCGATGAATATCCCCGCCGAGGCGGCGATATCAGAGGTCGGCATGGGCCAGTTCGAAATCAACCTCGAACATGTCCCCGATGCGCTGAAAGCGGCGGATGATGCGTGGCTGTTCAAGATGCTGGTGCGCGGCCTTGCCCGCAACCACGGCATGGCCGCCAGTTTCATGGCCAAACCCTATGAGGAATATGCGGGCAGCGGTCTGCATACGCATTTTTCGGTTGTCGATGCCGAAGGCAACAATTTGATGGCCAATGACACATTTGAAGGCACGCGGATTTTGCACAATGCGATTGCCGGTTGCCTCAAAGGCATTCCCGACCTCGCGCTGATCTTCGCGCCGCATGGCAATTCCTATCAACGGCTGGTCCCCGAAAGCCATGCGCCAACAGGCGTTTGCTGGGCCTATGATAACCGCACCGCCTCGGTCCGGGTGCCGGGTGGCAGTTTCAAGGCGCGCCGTGTCGAACACCGCGTCGCGGGCGGCGATGTGAACCCCTATCTGTTCCTTGCCGCCGTGCTGGGATCGGCCCTGATCGGGATCGAGGATGATCTGACCCCACCAAAGCCGATTTCCGGCAATGCCTATGATCAGGATCTCGCGCAAATCCCCGACACTTGGGCCGCCGCGATTGATGCCTTCGAACACAGCCCCTTGGCGCGGCGGATTTTCGACGATCAACTGGTCGATAACTTCGTGATGACCAAGCGGCAGGAACTCCACTATTTCGCCGAACTGTCCGAAGAACAGCAGCTGGAACTTTACCTCGACACTGTCTGACGCTGTCTGCTTGCAGCCACATCAATGGCGGGTTAGCTTGGCGGCGAAACCCAACATATGGTGAAATGATGAAAATCGGCATCCTGCAAACAGGGCACGCGCCGGACGAATTGCGCCCGACCACTGGTGATTTCGCAGACCTGTTCCAACGGCTTCTAAGCGGCAATGGCTTTGACTTTATCGTCTATAATGTCGTGGACATGGAATTCCCGCAGGCGGTCAGCGATTGCGACGGCTGGCTGATCACCGGGTCCAAACATGGCGCCTATGAAGACCATCCCTTCATCCCCCCGCTTGAGGCGCTGATCCGCGACATCTATGCCGCTGATATCCCCTTGGTGGGTGTGTGTTTCGGCCATCAGATCACCGCGCAGGCGCTGGGTGGCAAGGTCGAAAAATTCGCGGGCGGCTGGGCTGTCGGGCGGCAGGAATATGACATCAACGGCACCGCATACGCCCTGAACGCCTGGCATCAGGATCAGGTGGTCACCCGCCCCGATGATGCGACTGTCGTAGGCAGCAATAATTTCTGCACCAATGCCGCGCTGGTCTATGGCAACCGGATTTTCACCGTGCAGCCGCATCCTGAATTCGACACGCCGGTCATTGACGGGCTGCTGAAATATCGCGGCCCCGGCAATGTGCCCGATGCGCAGCTGGAACAGGTGCGTGACGATCTGGACAAACCGGTGGATAGCCCCCGCCTTGCCGCGCAGATCGCGCGGTTCTTCAAGGAAAGAACACTCGCATGAGCTGGACCACAAAAATCCCCGCCGCCGCCGCCGCCTATCTGGAGGCAAACCGTCTGGACGAGGTCGAATGCGTCATTGCCGACCTGCCCGGCATCGCGCGCGGTAAGGCCGTGCCAGCGGGCAAATGGGAAAAGCAAAGCCATTTCCACCTGCCCAATTCGATCTTCTTCCAGACCATCACCGGCGAATGGGGTGAAGCTTCCGGCCCGGACGGTTTCCTTGAACCCGATATGATCCTGAAACCAGACCTTTCGACCGCGACTGCCGCGCCGTGGGCCGCCGATGGCACATTGCAGGTGATCCATGACGCCTATGACCAGAAAGGCAATCCTGTCGCCTTTTCCCCCCGCAACGTGCTGCGTCGGGTGGTCGACCTCTATAAAGCCGAAGGCTGGACGCCGGTTGTCGCCCCCGAAATGGAATTCTATCTGGTGGGCCGCAACATCGACCCTGCCAAGGCGATTGAACCAATGATGGGCCGCACCGGACGCCCCGCCGCCGGACGGCAGGCCTATTCGATGTCGGCGGTGGATGATTACGGCCCGGTCATCGACGATATCTATGAATTTGCCGAAATTCAGGGGTTTGAAATCGACGGCATCGCGCAGGAAGGCGGCGCAGGCCAGTTGGAAATCAACCTGCGCCACGGCAACCCGATCAAACTCGCCGATGAAGTCTTCTTCTTCAAACGCCTGATCCGCGAAGCGGCCTTGAAGCATAATTGCTTCGCCACTTTCATGGCCAAGCCGATCGAGGGCGAACCGGGTTCCGCCATGCATGTCCACCATTCGGTGCTGGACAGCAAAGGCCGCAATATGTTCACCGGGCCGGGCGGCGGCGAAACCGATGCGTTTTTCCACTTCATCGGCGGCTTGCAGAAACATATGCCCAGCGCCATCGCCGTGATCGCGCCCTATGTGAACAGCTATCGTCGCTATGTGCCGGATTCGGCCGCCCCCGTGAACCTTGAATGGGGCCGCGACAACCGCACAACCGGCATTCGCATTCCCATCTCTGACCCCGACGCGCGGCGGATCGAAAACCGTCTGCCGGGGATGGATTGCAATCCGTACCTGTGCATCGCCGCTTCGCTTGCCTGCGGGTATCTGGGGCTGAAGAATGAACTGCGCCCCGAAAAACGCTGGGTCGGTGAAGCTTACGATTCCGAATCCGAAATCGCGGGGTCATTGTCCGACGCGCTGGACCTCTTCGACGAGGCGAAAGAATTGCGTGAGGTTTTAGGCGAAGATTTCGCGCGGGTCTATTCCATCGTCAAACGGCTGGAATACAAGGAATTCCTGCAGGTCATCAGCCCATGGGAACGCGAACATTTGTTGTTGAACGTATGAACCCGCTGTATCGCAACGACCGCGCCGGTGAAATGCCGCCCAGCTGGTATGCCGCGAGCTGCGACCTGCCGCCCCTGCGCCCGGCCCTGACGGGTGATATCACCGCCGATGTCTGCGTGATCGGCGCGGGCTATACCGGCCTGTCGGCGGCATGGCATCTGGCGCAAAAGGGCCTTAGCGTTGTGGTGCTGGATGCGCATCGCGCGGGGTTCGGCGCGTCGGGGCGCAATGGCGGTCAGGTCGGGTCAGGCTATAACGCCAGCCAGCAAAGTCTGGCGCGCAAGCTGGGCAAGGATCAGGCGACCGCGCTTTGGGTTCTGGCAGAAGAGGCCAAAGAGGATGTCCGCCAAACCTGCGCCACTCATATCCCCGAGGCGCGCTATCGCCCCGGCGTGGCGCATGGCTTCTATTCCGCCGGTGAAGCGCGCGACTATTACGTCGATGCCGATTATCTGGCGCAGCATTATGGCTATGACCAGATTGAAAAGCTCGCCCCCGAGGAAATGCGCGATCTGGTCAAATCACCGCTCTATCAGGGCGGCCTGCTCGATATGGGTGCGGGGCATATCCACCCATTACGCTATGCGCTTGGCCTCGCGCGGCTGGCCGAAGCAGCGGGCGCACAGCTATATGATCTGTCCGAAGTGACCGATATCACCATGGGCGATCCCGCGACAATCCGCACCGCCAAGGGGCAGGTCAAAGCGCGCCATGTGATCATGGCGGGCAATGGTTATCTGTCCGACATCAACCGCAAGGTCGCGGCCAAGGTCATGCCGATCAACAGCTTCATCTGCGCGACGGAGCCATTGGGAGATCGCGCGCACGACGTGCTGGCGCGCGATATCGCGGTGGCCGACAGCAAATTCGTGGTGAACTACTACCGTCTGTCCGAAGATAACCGTTTCCTGTTCGGCGGGCGTGAAAGCTATTCCATCGGCTACCCCCGCGATATCAGCACCGCGTTGATCCAGCGGATGACCAATTTGTTCCCGCAGTTGAAAGGCGTGAAGGTGGATTATGTCTGGGGCGGCACGCTTGGCATCACCATGACCCGCCTGCCCGCGATCCAGCGTGTTGCACCCAATGTGCTGTCAGGTGCCGGATTTTCCGGCCATGGCGTCGCCCTGTCAGGCCTCGCAGGCAAAGTGATGGCAGAGGCTGTGGCGGGTCAAGCCGGTCGTTTCGACACGCTCGCCGGATTGAAAGTGCCCAATTTCCCCGGTGGTCCCGCCTTGCGCGCGCCACTGCTGACGCTGGCAATGACATGGTATGCCCTGCGCGACCGGCTGGGGATCTGACGCCTATTTATTCAGTTTCGCCAGCTTGTCCTGCAAAGCGGCCAATTCGCTTTTGATCTCGCGCAATTCATCGCCGTCCTTGGCAGGGCCGGAACTGGCACCGACCAGACCACCCGTCATCGCCTTGAAAAACGCCGCCTGCTGCGCGCGCATCGCGTCAAAGCCGGGCATCGCGGTCATCGGGCTGGCCTTGGTCATGTTTTCCATCGCTTTGGACTGACCATCGCGCAGCATCTCGAAACTGGCTTGCAGAAATTGCGGCACCACCGAAGCGGCCTGTGTGGTATAGCTGCGCACCAGATCGGTCAGCACGTCGACGGGCAGAACGCTTTCGCCGCGGCTTTCGTGTTCGGCGATGATTTGCAGCAGATATTGCCGGGTCAGGTCATCGCCGGATTTCAGATCGACGATCTGCACCTCGCGGCCTTCGCGGATGAACAGCGCGATATCCTCCAGCGTCACGTAATCACTGGTTTCCGTATTATACAGACGGCGGCTTGCATATCGCTTGATCAGTAGTGGTTTGTTGGTGTCAGCCAAAACGCGCCCTCCCCGGGGAATGTTGCACTGCGGCAAGCCTAGGACGCGTCTGCCGAAAAGGAAAGCACTACCTCAAACGAAAAAACGGCCCGCGTGACGCGAGCCGTTTCTGAAACAATCCCCGGACGAAATCCGGGTTATGTCGATCAACCTTACTTGGCGGCTGTTGCTTTTTTCGCAGCAGCAGTCACTTCATTGGTGGCTTTTTTGGCAGCGGCGGACATTTCTTCGGACATATCTTTGCCAGCAGCCAGAACCAGTTCCATGGTCTGTGTCTGCACTTTTTTCGCGATCTCAGCGAAAGCAGCCATATGCTCGGCTGCGGATTCGGACGCTGCGGTTGCAAAGTCGGTCATCGCTTTCGCGTAATCAGCAGGCTCTGTCTTGGCGGTGGTGATCGCCTGCATTTTGGTCAGCGTGTCCTGCGCCCATTTCGCCGACAATTCGGTCGATTTGGTCGCTGCGTCGATGGCAACGCTGGACATTTTTTCTGCCAGAGCAGTCTGGTTCTTGAAGCTGTCTTCCATCGACTTTGTGTCAACTGGGAATGAACCCATCATGTCTTTGAAGACGGCGGTGAAATCTTGGGTCTTAGCCATTGGAGTAATCCTTTGTGTTTGCGGATCAACATCCGCTGTTTTCGTCTGACACCAATATGAATGCTGCACTGCAGCATTTCAAGTCTTTTTTCTGCACCGCAGCATGAATTTTTTGTAAACCCCAGATTGTGCTGTCATATGGCTTACTTAGCGGCAACATAGGTGCCAGGTGCTGGGGCAAGGACAGGATGATCCGCATCACCGGCTGTGCGCGCAGGCACTGATTTGCCCGATTTCGGCGCCAGCCACGCATCCCAGCGCGGCCACCATGACCCCTCCTGCCGCGTTGCCGATTCGCGCCAGTCGTTGACAGATAGACCCAGTTCGGGGTTCAGATAGTGTCCATATTTGTTTTTGCTGGGCGGATTGATGATCCCCGCGATATGGCCGGATTCCGACAGGATGAAGGTTTTGTCCTTCGACCCCATCTTCTGAATTCCCGCATAGCTGCTTTTCCAGGCGGCGATGTGATCCGTCTCGCAGGCCACAGCACAGAGCGGCACGGTCACGTCTTTCAGTCGGACAGTGGTGCCGCAAATCTCGAACCCGTCACCATTGGCGAAACGGTCGTCCTGACACAGGCCCCGCAGATATTCGACTGCCATTTTCGCTGGCAAGTTGGTGCCGTCACCATTCCAATAGAGCAGGTCAAACGCCGGTGGCGCCTTGCCCATCATATAGCTTTTGATCGCGGGTCCATAGATCAGATCGTTGGAGCGCA
This sequence comes from Yoonia sp. 67-2, assembly GCF_035117555.1. Taxonomy (NCBI): domain Bacteria; kingdom Pseudomonadati; phylum Pseudomonadota; class Alphaproteobacteria; order Rhodobacterales; family Paracoccaceae; genus Yoonia; species Yoonia sp. 67-2. Next base: position 10,655 of record NZ_JAYKPK010000001.1, on the reverse strand, counting down.
GGAACGAAAACGTCCGCGACATGAAAAAGGAATCGAGGATGCCATTCTCGGCCACTTCCGCCTCGATCCCGTCGATGAAATCATCGTTCAGGAACACCCCCACCTCGCCCCTGTCGGAAAAATCCGTCAGCGTGGTAAAGAAGGTCGCAGCATTCACCGATGTATCCTTGCGCTGCTTCATCAGCGCCAAAGTCAGCGACAGGGTCGTGCCCGCGATGCAATAGCCCACCGCATTGATCTTTTTCACGCCACAGATCTTTTTGACCTCGGACATCGCGGTCAGATAGCCATCCTCGATGTAATCCGACATCGACGTATCGGCATAGGATGCATCCGGGTTCACCCAGGACACGACGAAAACGGTGTAACCTTGATCGACCGCCCATTTGATCAGGCTGTTTTGTGGTTTCAGATCAAGGATATAGAATTTGTTGATCCATGGCGGAAAGATCAGCAGCGGGATTTCATGCACCTCATCCGTGCTGGGCGCATATTGGATCAGTTCGAACAGATGGTTGCGAAACACCACCGAACCCGGCGTCGTGGCCAGATTTTCACCCAGTTTGAACGCCTTCTTATCCGCCAATGTCACCACCAGATCGCCGCCATTGGCCTCCAGATCGGCAATCATGTTTTCCAGACCGGCGACAAGGCTTTCGCCTTCCGTCTCTGCGGCCAGGGCCAGCGCCTCGGGATTTGTCGGCAGGAAATTGGTCGGGCTGATCATATCGACCAATTGCTGGCTGAAATAGCGCAGGCGCTTTTTCTCACCCTCATCCAGCGTGTCGATATCCTCCACCGCCTGCTGCACGGCAGCGGCATTCAACAGATATTGCTGCTTGATGAAATTGAAATAGGGATTGGTATCCCATAATTCATGCGCAAACCGGCGATCCTTGGGCGTCTCGTCGCTCGGCGGGGTCAGCTTGCCCTGCGCCAGCAGATGCTGCGCTTCGACGTAATGTTTCACCGATTTGCCCCAGAACGCCAGCTGATGTTCGATCAGCTTGGCCGGGTTCTGCATCATCTCATTCATATAGGCGCTGGCCGCTTTGACATAAAGCTCCTGACTAGGCCCCTGCAAGGCGGCGGGGACTTTGCGGGACTGGCCCATGACTTTCAACAAACGCTGTGTCAGTTCCTCGACCCGCGCGAGGTTGGCTTCCAGCTTTGCAACACCTTCGCCCGTTTCTTTTACGGAGTCTAAATCGTTGGTTGTCATGGTCCCTCACCTATGCCTATGCTGCGAGTGCAGCATTTTGCGTAACCCGTCGGAGTATTGGTATGAAGTATATGATGACCTATGACCTGATGGAAAGCATGCGTAACACCAATCAGTGGCTTGGTGCCACGGCGCGAGCTTTTGCATCCTATCCGATGATGTCGCTGGCCGCGAACCCGGCGATGGATTGGCTGGGCGCATGGGGCGATGTGACGGAACGGACATTCGCCCGCATGGTCGTCAAACCTGACTGGAACCTGCCGCCGATCGCGGGCGACAAAGGCCGCGATTATCCTGTGGTCATTGAACGCATCCTCAAGCGCCCGTTCGGCGATTTGCTGCATTTCACCACACCGGGCCGCAAAGCCAGCAAACGCCGCGTTCTGCTGGTCGCGCCGATGTCGGGCCATTACGCGACCTTGCTGCGCAAGACAGTGATCAGCCTGTTGCCCGATGCCGATGTCTATATCACCGACTGGCACAATGCCCGCGACATCCCCGTCAGCGCAGGCAAGTTCGACGTCGATGATTACACGCTCTATCTGGTCGATTTCATGCGCGAACTCGGCTCTGACATCCATGTGATTGCGGTCTGCCAGCCCGTGCCTTTGGCGCTGGCCGCCACCGCCTATCTGGCGGAAGAAGACCCCAAGGCGCAGCCCCGCTCCTTGACCCTGATCGGCGGTCCTGTCGACCCCGATGCCAACCCGACCGAAGTCACCGATTTCGGCCGCTCTGTCACCATGGGCCAGCTGGAACAGACGATGATCCAGCGCGTCGGTTTCAAATATTCCGGCGTCGGTCGGCAGGTCTATCCCGGTCTGTTGCAGCTGTCGTCTTTCATCTCGATGAATATGGAAACCCACAGCAAGGCGTTTCAGGACCAGATCATCAAGACCGCCAAAGGCGAAGCCTCGGATTACGACAAGCATAACCTGTTTTATGATGAATATCTGGCGGTGATGGATATGACCGCCGAATTCTACCTGTCCACGGTCGAACGCATCTTCAAAGACCGCGATATCGCCCGCAATTGCTTTACCGTGAATGGCAAACCTGTCGATATGGGCAAGATCACCACCGTCGCCGTCAAGATCGTCGAGGGTGAGAAAGACGATATTTCCGCCCCCGGCCAATGTCTTGCCGCCCTTGATCTGCTGACCGGCCTGCCCGACAGCAAGAAATTCGCGCATCTTGAACCGGGTGCCGGACATTACGGGATCTTCGCGGGCGGCAGCTGGCGCAACAATATCCGGCCTTTGGTGCTGGAATTCATTGATGCGCATTCCGGCGATACCGCCAAAGCAGCAAACAAAAACGTCGCCGCCTAAGCGCGCGACATCTGCGGCGCTTTCATCCAGCGCCGCAGCGCATCGGATACTTGATCCGGCGCTTCCAGCGTCGGCAGGTAACCGGCCTCTTCGATGATTTCCAGCTTGGCATAGGGGATCATTTCGGCGGTGAATTCCTGCCGTTTCACCGGATATTGCCCGTCATGACGTCCGCCAATCACCAGCGCGGGCTGTTTGATCTGACGCAACGTCGCCTGCTGATCCTTACGCCGCTGCAACGCGCGCGACTGGCCGATATAGACCGCAGGCCCCAGCCCCTGCCCCATCTGCATCAATTGCCGCGTCAGCGCGACACGGTCGGTCGCCGGGGCCATCCAGCTTGATTTGATCTCATCCTGCAGCACCTCCTGCCAGCGTCCGCCGCTTTTGGCGGCAACGATATGGGTTTCCCGCTCAGCCGCCGCATCAGGCGTATCGGCCTGCGCAGAGGTCGCGATCAGCGCGATCCGCGTCACCCGGTCAGGCGCACGGCGCAAGACCTCCAGCGCGACCATGCCGCCCATGCCCATCCCTGCCAGCGCGAATTTGCTGGGCGCCCATGTCAGGATCTGCGAGGCGATTTCCTCCATCCGCTCGCCCTGCGTCGTCGGCGCGAACATCACCGCATGATCATTGCCCAAGGCGCGCATCTGCGGCGCAAAAATCTCTGCATCACAGAGCATCGGGGGCACAAGGACCAAAGTTTCACGCGGCATAAATCAGATGACCTGTTTCCTGGGCGCCTTTTGCGACGGCACCCCCTTTTGGCCGCTCTGCCCCCCTATCACAAGGGCCATCGGCACAAGCCCGCTTAAACCCGCCGGATGCGGCTTTCGACATCCGCGATTGAGGCCGCAATCAGGTCAAGACAGGTATCGTCGGAAAACCGGTGATCCGCGCCATCAACCAGCGTCAGCCGCATGTCCGGCCCCTGCGCATGATCCAGCAGGCGCAGCGCCACGGCCATATCCACATCGCGGTCCGCCGTCCCTTGCAAAAACCGCACCGGACACGGCAGGTGCAACGGATCGCGCAGCACCAGATGGCCGCGCCCATCCTCGATCAACCGCCGCGTGATGATATAGGGCTCACCATAATCCGACGGCAAGGCGATCTGGCCTTCGGTCATCAAGGCCTCACGCTGCGCCGCGCTTGCATTCGCCCACATACTGTCCTCGGTAAAATCAGGTGCTGCGGCAATCGTCACCAACCCCGCCACCCGTTCCGGCATGGCCCGCGCGATCAGCAAAGATATCCAGCCGCCCATACTCGACCCGACCAGAATGACCGGCCCCGCGATCAGGCCAAGCGCGGCCTTGGCATCCTCAAACCAATCCCCAATCGCGCCATCGGTGAATTCCCCGCCGCTTTCGCCATGGCCGGAATAATCGAACCGCAAAAACGCCGTCCCGCGTTTGCGCGCCCAGTCTTCCAGATAGACCGCCTTGGTCCCGCCCATATCAGATTTGAACCCGCCAAGGAACACGACCGCAGGCCCGGTCCCGTCGCTCAGATGATAGGCGATCCTGCGCCCTTCGGGGGTCATGAAGTCTTCAGTCATTTTGCACCTTTTCCAGCCCGGTGGCGAGCATGGCCGCACCAAAACACATCCCCCCAAAGAGACCAAGCACCAAGGGCACGCTGAACGCCGCGATCCCGGCAAACAGCGCACCGCCTGCGATCAGCACCAGCCCGACGATGGTATTGGACAGCGCGGTAAACGCCGTGCGCTGATCCTCATCGGCCATATCGACCAATTGCGTATTGCGTCCCTGCCGCACGCCATGATGCGCGATCATCAGGCCGAACAGCAGCGCAGGCAGCACCAAAGGCACCGCCGTCAACCCCACCAGATGCAGGGCGACCGTGGCCACCAACACCCCGCCCCCGCCGCAGCCCGCAAGGATCAGCACAAGGCGTGATGATACATCCGACAACCGCCCCCAGACAAAGGAGGACAAGAGCGACGCCAGCGCCGAGGCCAGCACCAAAGCGCCCAATTCCCCCAAGCCCCCGGCCGCGTCCAGCAACACCAGATAGGGCGGCGCAAGGGCTGTCCCGATCAGCAATGACCGCGTCAGGATGAACCGGCGCAATTGCGGCTCCGCGCGCAGCAACCCGAATGACGCGCGTTTCAGATCCATCTCCGCAGGTTCCGACGGTGTCTCATCCAGCCGGAAAAACACCAGACCCGACACCAGCCAGAACGCCGCCGCCAGAAAGATCGCCGCGATCACAATCACATAGCGATCACCGAACCCCGACATCAGCACCAGCGCGAACAGGATCACGCCCACCGCGCCGGTCGAACTCGCCAGCCCCATCGCCGTGCCGCGCCGGGAATTGCCCACGGTCTTGCCCAGGACATCCTTGTAACTCGCCGAACAGACCGACCGCGCCACCGCCAACAGCGCCAGCAGCGCGATGATCAGCCCGCCCGCAACGGCACCCTCCTGCGTCAACCCAACCAGCGCGATCCCCGCCGCCGCAGCACCCTGCACCAGCGCACCACCGGCCCAGAAATATTTGCGCAGTTTCGCGCGCGAAATCACCGGCGTGACCAGCAGTTGCGGCAGCAACGCCCCCGCCTCGCGCACCGGCACCAGCAGCCCGACCCAGAAGGCGCCCGCACCCAGTTGCGACAAAAGCCAGCTCAGCACCAGCTTGGGGTCAATCAACCCATCTGCCAGCTTGCTCGCCCCCAGCGACCAGATATGGCGCAGAAAATTGCCCGGCTCTGCCGCTTGCGCGGCATCGGGCAAATCAGGGTCAGGATCAGTTTTACGGGTAAGGGTATCGAAAATCTTCTGCGCGGCAGGCGTGGTCAATGGCTGGCTCCCGCCGGATCGGGATCAGGCGTCAAAGTGGCTATGAAAGGGACTTACCCCCCGACATAGACCGCTTTGCGCGGACGGTAAAAGATTTTCTGATCATGCAAGCGCCCCAGCAAAGCCTCGCCCGCGCGCTGATCATCCTCGATCACCCGGATCTGTTCCGCATGGGCCGGATTCCCATCCGTCAGCGCCAGCCGCATCCGCGACAATTCCCGGCCACGGGCGCGCAGCGCCTCCTCGATCAGGTCGATATCGGCGATGTTCAGGTCAAAGCTGCGGTTGTAACTGGGCATCGTGCATCCTCGCGCCATGGTTTCGTATCGGAAACTAAGGTCGGTTTTATCCTGCAACTGGTCGCAGTCAACGTATATCTGGGCATACAGGCGCAATCCTCTTGACGATAGGCCCCACTGGCGGCATCACACCGCCATCATAACCCGCAACCGGGCGTTCCGTGGGCGCCAAACCGACGAGGAGCTTGCCAATGGCACAGATTTCCCTGACATTTCCCGATGGCAACAGCCGCCAATATGAATCCGGGATCACCGCCGCTGATGTCGCCAGCGATATTTCCACATCCCTGCGCAAAAAGGCGATTTCCGCCACCGTCAACGGCGCGCATTGGGACCTGCAATGGCCCATCGACGCCGACGCGCAAATCGCCATCAACACGATGAAGGATGAAGGTCCCGCGCTGGAACTCGTCCGCCACGATCTGGCGCATATCATGGCCCGCGCGGTGCAGGAAATCTGGCCCGACACACAGGTCACTATCGGCCCCGTGATCAAGGATGGCTGGTATTACGATTTCGACCGCAAGGAACCCTTCACCCCCGAAGACCTCGGTCTGATCGAGAAAAAGATGAAGGAAATCATCAACAAACGCGATGATGTCCGCACCGAAATCTGGGACCGCGCCCGCGCCGTGCAATATTACACCGACCGGGGTGAGCCCTATAAGGTTGAATTGATCGAGGCGATCCCCGGTAACGAGCCCCTGCGCATGTATTGGCACGGCGACTGGCAGGACCTCTGCCGTGGTCCACATTTGCAGAACACTGGTCAGGTCCCTGCCGACGCCTTCAAACTGATGTCCATCGCCGGGGCCTATTGGCGCGGCGACAGCAGCCGCGCGATGCTGCAGCGCATCTACGGCACCGCCTTCACCAACAAGGAAGGGCTGAAAGAACACCTGCACCGTCTGGAAGAAGCCGCCAAACGCGACCACCGCAAATTGGGCCGCGAAATGAACCTGTTCCACATGCAGGAAGAGGCCCCCGGCCAGATCTTCTGGCACCCCAACGGCTGGACTATCTATACCGAATTGCAGGATTACATGCGCCGCCGCCAACGCGCGGGCGGCTATGTGGAGGTGAACACACCCCAGGTCGTGGACCGCAAGCTCTGGGAAGCCTCGGGTCACTGGGACAAATATCAGGAAAATATGTTCATCGTCGAAGTGGACGAAGAGCACGCCCGCGAAAAAGCGGTCAACGCCCTGAAACCGATGAACTGCCCCTGCCATGTGCAGATCTTCAATCAAGGCCTGAAATCCTACCGCGACCTGCCCCTGCGCATGGCCGAATTCGGCTCTTGCGCGCGCTACGAACCCTCGGGCGCGCTGCACGGCATCATGCGGGTGCGCGGGTTTACCCAAGATGACGGTCATATCTTCTGCCGCGAAGACCAGATCGAACCGGAAACAGCCCGCTTCATCGCCTTCCTGTCAAAAATCTATGCAGACCTCGGCTTCCACGACTGGACCATCAAACTCTCCACCCGCCCCGAACAGCGGATCGGCTCGGATGAGACATGGGATATGATGGAAAAAGCCCTCGGCGACGCCTGCCGCGCCGCAGGCTATGACTATGAACTGCTGGAAGGCGAAGGCGCGTTCTACGGCCCGAAACTGGAATTCACCCTGACCGATGCCATCGGGCGCAACTGGCAATGCGGCACCTTGCAGGTAGACGCGAACCTGCCCGAACGGCTGGACGCGGAATATGTCGGCATGGACGGCGAAAAACACCGCCCCGTCATGCTGCACCGCGCGACCTTGGGGTCATTCGAGCGGTTCATCGGGATTCTGATCGAGGAACATGCCGGCAAACTCCCCTTCTGGCTCGCCCCGCGTCAGGTCGTCGTCGCGACCATCGTATCCGACGCCGATGATTACGCGCATGAACTGGTCGCCGCGCTGACGGCGGCTGGCGTGCGGGCCGAAGCCGACACCCGCAACGAAAAGATCAACTACAAGGTCCGCGAACATTCCGTCGGCAAAGTGCCGGTGATTTTGGCGGTCGGCGCGCGCGAAGTCGAAGAACGCACCGCGACCGCACGGCAGTTGGGCGAAAACCAGACCCGCGTGGTGACGATGGACGAAATTGTGGCTGAACTCAAAACCCGCGCCACGCCGCCAGACCTGCTGTAACCTAGGAAAGGCGCGCTTTAAAAGTGCGCCTTTTCCTCATCCGGCTTGCCTGCGGCGATGGCAAGGATACCACCCAAGCCAGCAAAGCCAATCGGGAACATCGTGCCCACATTGAACCCGAATGCGGTGTAAAAGAACCCACACGCCAGCAGCATCAGGATACCGCCCCACAGCGCGCGGGTCTTGGCCATCGCTCCGCCCGCAATCGCCAGCAAGGGCGCGATAAAGCTCGCAAAGCGGATGAACCCGGGGTTTTCCAGCACGCCGAAAACCTCGCCCAATTCGGCATTGCGTTCGGATAATTCGGCAAACCCATAGCCGAACATCCCCACGACAATCCCGATCAGCCCGGCGATCAGGCCCAATACAGCGGCAGCATTACGCATCTTATATTCCTTCATTCATCGGGGTCAGATAGGCGCAACTGCCTCAACTGCCAAGGTATTTCGCCTGCACATCCGGTTTCCAGCCGATCGTCCAACCATCATCCGACGCAATCACTGGGCGTTTCATCAGCGTCGGATGCGCCGCCAGCAAAGCGGCCGTATCCTGCCCCCGCGCATCTTCCGACAATCCACGCCAAGTGGTCGATGCACGGTTGATCGCCTGATCACCGAATGCCTGCACAATCGCGGTGATATCATCCACGCTTAACCCATCGGCACGGACATCAATCACCTCTGGCGTGATGCCCTGCGCCTTCAACGCGGCCAGCGCCTTGCGGCAGGTATCGCAGCTTTTCAGCCCGAAAAAACGCATCTTCCATCCCCTTCGCTGCGACGTCCTGTCAATTGCCTTTTGGATAAAACACTTAACTCTAAGAATACAAGGCCAAGGGAAGACCGCCTGTCGCGGAGCCCAAGCGCTGGCGACAAAAGGAGAACAAGATCATGCCAAACGGCACAGTAAAATGGTTCAACACCACCAAAGGGTTCGGTTTCATCGCCCCCGATGACGGCGGCAACGATATTTTCGTGCACATTTCCGCCGTGGAACAATCCGGGCTGACCGGGCTTGCCGATAACCAAAAGGTCAGCTTCGACCTGATCGAAGGCCGCGATGGCCGCAAGATGGCCGGCAATCTGGCGAAAGCCGATTAACCCAGCCAGACCGCCTGCGCCTCCGCGCCCCAGCCCAGCGTCCAGCGGTTCCCGTCCGTAATCACCGGACGGGCCATCAGCGCGGGCTGCGCCTCCAACTGCGCTTCCGCCTCCGATTCCCGCAGCCAGGCATTGAGGTTGCGATAGGTCTGCGATTTGCGGTCAATAAGGTTGTCGCCAAATTCCGCAATCAGCGGCGCCCATTCTGCGGCACTCAATGGATCAGCGCGGATATCACGAAAGGTCACCCCCTGATCCGCAAGCGCCTTCAGCGCCGCTTTGCAATCCGAACAGGTCGGCAGGCCATAGAGGATCATAGAGCAACGTCCTTGCGATTAACCGGATCTTCATCCTGTCGCGCGATATTGCGCTATGCCCCGTTATCACCGCCCCCAGCGCCCCGGCGCAACCATATTCTTTACCGTCAATCTGGCGGACCGTTCTTGTGTCTTGCTTGTGCGCGAGGTGGCCGCGCTGCGGCTTGCGGTGATGCAAACCCGGGCCGAGCGCCCGTTTACCGTCAACGCCTGGGTCGTGTTGCCCGATCACATGCATTGCATCTGGACCCTGCCGGACGGCGATTCCGATTACTCCACCCGCATGGGCGCCATCAAAGGCCGCTTTTCCCGCGCTGTCCGTAGGTCGGGGTTCACCCCGACACCCCACCCTTACAACCCCCACGGCGTCGTCGCTGGGCGCATCCGGGTCGGGGAAAACCCCGACCCACGCGCCGAAGCACCGATCTGGCAAAAACGTTTCTGGGAACATCACATCCGCGACGACAGGGATTTCGCCGCCCATATGGACTACTGCCGGATCAACCCGGTGAAACACGGCCTTGTCGATGATCCTGCGGATTGGCCCTACACGTCATTCCGGGACCGGGGCGGTGCGCAATGAAAACCTTCCCCGCGGGGAAGGTCACAATTTCCGCAACGTCGGGTGCGCATCCTGCGCACCACAATCCACCAAACCTTCCCCGCGGGGAAGATCGCCGTAGGGCGGGGTTCACCCCGCCGCCCCCCGCACTCAATCACCCGTCGTATTTAGAAAGCTCCCGGTGTGTCGGGGAAAACCCCGACCTACAGAGTCCGGCATACCACCTTCCCCGCGGGGAAGATGAACCCGTAGGGCGGGGTTCACCCCGCCAGTGCCACGATAGGCGCAATCAGTAGTGAAAATGTTGCGGAAGGGCGGGAAGAACACCGACCTCCAGATCAGGCGCAAACATCTACCTTAACTTCACCGGTGGTGTAACCTTTACACTCCGGAACATGGTCTCAATTTCAGGCTCAAACTTCATGCTTTTCAAGTCGTGAATAAACTTCAGCCCAACCCCATTTGGGCAGTTGCGTTCATCTCCGGCAAATCTAGACGAAATTTCCAAAAAATATCTTGGCTCTGGAATTCCAAAATTTGAGTCAGTTAGGTTTGCACACTGATAGACCGCGTGGGCAACAAAATCAGCAATCTCCAGCATATCATTCTCACCTTTTTTTAAAGTCGAAATTCCAAATGGATTTAAGCTCCTAAGGGATAGAGAGTGTGAGTAAACTGGCTTATCTCTCACTTTCACAAGAAATCGCCGCATAGCATCGTAGTCATGATTCATTTTCTCAAAATAAATATTTAGGTCTTTTTCGGATGTCAAATACGGCGCTAGGTCATGTTGACAAAAGACGCAGCCAGAGGCGGATCGAAACGATATCGATGAAGCCCAGAAAGCTTTCTGCTGTT